>NZ_SOCA01000002.1:75710-675710 GCF_004364345.1 Prosthecobacter fusiformis
TCAGCAGCCTGCCAGCCGAGATCGGTCAGCTCACCTCGCTGACATCACTTTACCTCTCTGGCAACGAGGTCAGCAGCCTGCCTGCCGAGATTGGCCAGCTCACCTTGCTGACAGAGCTTGACCTCTCTAACAATCAGCTCAGCAGCCTGCCAGCCGAGATCGGCCTCTTAAGCAACTTGGAACGCCTAATTCTTGAGCAAAATGACTTGCGCGACCTGCCTCTTTCATTGCTTGATCTGAAGAATCTTCAAGAGCTGACACTTCATGATAACATTTTATTGGAGCTTTCCATTGAGATGTTGGGGCCGCATTATGGCGATTCCGATAAGGAAAAAAATCCTCCAGCTCGGCCACAGGAAATCCTGGCCTTCTACTTTGCCCAGAAACGTGGGGCCCGCCGCCCCCTCAATGAGGTGAAGGTGCTAGTGGTGGGGGAGAGCGAAGTGGGCAAGACCTCGCTCATCCGCCAGCTACGGGGCGAAAATCACAACCCCAAGGAGGACAAGACCCATGGCATCGAGAGGCATCGGGTTCCCATGCAGTGCAGCGGTCTAGGTGCGGTTCGACTCAATGTCTGGGATTTTGGCGGGCAGGACATCATGCATGCCACGCATCAGTTTTTCCTGACCCATCGCAGCCTTTATATTCTGGTGCTGGACAGCCGCCAGAACGAGCGCCAGACGCGCATGGATTACTGGCTGAAATTGATTGCCTCGTACGGTGGCGATTCCCCCGTCATCATCGTCTGCAACAAGGCCGACCAGGAAGTGATGCAACTCAACTGGACTGGCCTGCAGCGGGACTATCCACAAATTAAGGGCTTCGCTAGAGAAGTCTGTTGTTACCACTTTGAGGGTACAGACCGCCGCAAGGGCCTTGTGGAACTGAGCCAGCTGATCGCCCAGACCGTCGAAGACCATGTGGCCGAGGTGGACCGACCCATCTTGACATCCTGGCTGGATCTGAAAGACGAGCTGGAAACCGATGGCCGTCCCTACCTGACGCTCGATCAGTATCATTTGTTAGCTGAAAAACGTGGCATCACGATCCGTCAAGATCGGGAGATTCTGCTCAGCCTCATGCATCAGCTCGGCAGCGTGCTGCATTTCAGTGAGCACGCCATCTTTGAAAAGGACAAAGCCCTCGATGCAACTCCCGCCCATGTGGAGGAGTTGAATGTCCTGGATCCAGGCTGGGTCACCGGCGCCATCTACAAGCTGCTCAATGACGCCGATCTCATCCGCGCCGGGGGACGAATGGACCGTGGCAGCATGGCAAGCTCCCTGGCCAAGCTGAAGGGCCATGAGTATCCGGGCAGCAGAAAAGACTTCATCATTGCCATGATGCGGCGGTTTGAGATCTGCTTCGCCTTCGATGGGGAGAGGGACCAGTGGTTCCTGCCGGACCTGCTGCATAAGGATGAGGTAGATACCGGGAACTGGCAAGGTGCCACGACCTTTCGCTACAAATACGAAGTGCTGCCCGGCAGCATCATCAGCCGCCTGATGGTGAGGCTGCATCACCACATCGCCAAACACTGTCTGTGGCGCACAGGGGCTAAGTTTAACCAAGGCCCATGCGAAGCCCTGGTCCGCAGCGATATGGAAAACGCACGAATCGACCTCTACGTGCGCGGAGGCAGCAAGGGCCAAAGGCAGGCTTTCCTGATGCTCATCCGTGGAACGCTTGAGGACATCCACCGCTCTTTCTCGGGTCACCTGGGAGTGGAGGAACAATTGCCCCTGCCAGCGCACCCGGAGGTTTATGTGGACTATGAAAAGTACCTGCTCATGGAAGAGGACGGCACTCTTCTCGATCACGTCAAAGTAAACGGAAAGGTGGAAGAGATTGAGGTGACTGCCGTGCTCAACCAGGCGAGCCAACGACCTCAGCGGAATTCCGAACGGGAACGTCGTAAACCCAAAGACGAGTCCAGGCTGGGGCAGCTTAAAAGAGGCCGAAGCATCCAGTTCCACACTTCCGTTCATCTCGGAGACGTCATTAACAACAACGATCAAAGCACCATGAAAACCATCCACGACGACCACAGCACCGGCAAGACCAGCATCACCGACAGCTTCAAAGGAAACGTCAACAGCCAGGTGGGCCAGACGCTGAGCCAGTGCACCCTCATGGTGCAGCAGCAGACCGCAGGGGAGGTGAAAAGTCTGCTGGAGAGCCTAACCAAGGATGTCAAAACGCTGATCGAAAAGCTGCCTGAGGACAAGCAGGAGGAAGCGGCCACCAACCTGGAACTGCTGACCAAGGCCGTCACCATCGCCAAGCCCAACCGCGCGTGGTACTCGGTGTCTGCCGAAGGGTTGATTGAAGCGTCGAAGTTTGTTAAAGATTTCACGGGCAACATCGCGGGCACGGTGGGGCAGTTGAGGAAGCTGGTCTTCCCAGACTAAACCGCCCGGAGCGCTCTAGCCCCCCTGAAAATGTTGACGGACGCCCACGAGAAGCGTTCATTTAGCATAGCCATCGATATGAAAACCCTTTCCATCCTCGTCCTGCTCACCTGTTTTCTGCCTTTGGCCTCCCAGGCGGAGCTGGCGCTGGAGGTCCCGCTCATTGAGCTGAAGCCCAAGCCCCAGGATGAATCCGTCACCACCACCTTTGTTTTTCATAACAAAGGCACGAAACCGGTGCGTGTCCTCTCCATTGACAGCGCCTGTTCCTGCTTGAGCGCCGCGCTGGACAAAGCCATTTACCAACCCGGTGAAAAAGGCACGGGGACCGCAGAATTCCAGGTTTCCAGTTTCGTCGGGAGGCATGAAAAATCTGTCCATATCCAGACCGATGATCCAGACCAGGCGGAGTGGATTGTCCCATTTATGCTGGAAGTGCCCGAAGTCATCCGCATTGAGCCGAAGACCCTGCAATGGTGGATCGGCGACGAGGCCCAGTCGAAGACCGCCAAGGTCATCATGACTGGCGAGGTCCCCATGGCCATCAAGGGCATCACCTCCACCCGCGAAAATGTGGAGTATAGCTGGAAGGAAATCACCCCCGGCCGCGAATACGAAGTTACCGTCAAGCCCAAGAACACCACGGATGTCATGCTCGGTGCCTTGAGGATCGAGACCGATAGCACCATCCCCAAATACCAGCGCCAGATGGCCTTCTTCTCCGTGTATAGAAAGCCCGCCTCCCAGCCATGAGCGCATCTGTCCTTCAGGCTGCCCTGCTCGTCGTACTCGCCGCAGGTGCTGCTGCCATCACTCACGCAGTTCATCCCCGCGCCCCGGCCCTGTATCTGAGCGAGGCCCCGCTGCGGGAGGATGAGGTGAGTTTAAAACAGATCCAGGAACGCTGGCAGGGCGATGTCATCTGGCTGGATGCACGTCCGCAGGAGGTCTTTGAAAAAGGCCATATTCCAGAAGCGCGGATGCTCAATGAACAAGGCTTTCAGGAGCAACTCCTGGAACTGCTGGATGTGCTTCAGACAACAGATAAACCCGTCATCATCTACTGCGGGGGCGAGAAGTGCGAAGCCAGCCGCACCATCCGTGAGAAACTCCTCCCCCTCGTGCCCCTGGAGCATTGTTATATCCTCAAAGGCGGCTGGCCTGCCTGGCAGGCTGCGCAGAAATAGCCCCCTCTCGAATGCCGCTTCTGCCCCTCCATCAAGCCCACGACTACCGCGCCCTCATGGCCCGCTGGCGTGGCCTCGCAGGACGGCTGAAAGTGAAGTTTCAGACCCTCACCGAGGTGCAGGGAGTCAAAGTCCACTGGCTGGAAACAGGCCACGGGGATGAACCCGTCATTTACCTTTCCTCCGGCGTGCATGGGGATGAGGTGGGTGCCGCTTGGGGCTTGCTCTTGTGGGCGGAGGAAAACGAAGCCCTCCTGCTCAAGCATCGCTTCCTCATCTTCCCCTGCCTGAACCCTTTCGGGCTGATGCTCAATACCCGTGCCGACCATCATGGCCAGGACCTCAATCGCCGCTTTCATATTGAGGATGACGATATCTGCGGCCCCTGGCGCAGGCTCATGGTCGGCCGCTCACTCGGCATCGGCCTCTGCCTTCATGAGGACTATGATGGCCAGGGCTGTTATGTGTATGAGCTCAGCCACCACCGTCAGGCATTAAGCCAGGACATCATGGCCAATCTCCGAACCTTGCCGCCGGATCCCCGCAAGTCCATCGATGGTAGCCGGGCTGTGCTGGGTGTCATTCGGCGTAAGAAAGTGCCCCTCCGTCTTCCTGGCTTGCCGGAAGCCATCGTGCTCCACCAGCTCGGCTGCGAGACCACGCTCACTTTTGAAACACCTTCCGAATTCAGCCTGGATGACCGGGTTCAAGCGCAGGTGGAGTTTGTGAATGCGGTCTTGTCAGCCGCGCAGATCCTTTAATACTGCGGCATGACCAACCCTGTCCGCCGGATGCCGGGCCTGTGCCTGCTGCTGCTGGCCATGCTGCTCAGTGCCTGCTCCTCCATGCCTCAGGCCCAGCCGCGTCCAGAGCTCCGGCCGCAGGAATGGGTGAGCTATGATGGCAAGGTCATGCCCTCGCAGACTTGGGCTGTGCCGGTCGGCAGCAAGCCGCGCGGCATCGTCATCGCAGTGCATGGCCTCAGCGGGGCCTCATCGGACTACTGGCTCCTCGGCGAACGACTCCCGGCAAAGGGATACACCGTCTATGCCTACAATGTTCGCGGGCAGGGGAAGGACCCCGTCATTGCGGACCGTGGGGATATCAAGTCATCACGTCAGTGGCTGCGGGATCTGGAGACGTTTCACCTGCTGGTACGTCGCCAGCATCCCGGCGTGCCCGTCTTCTGGTATGGCGAGAGCCTGGGCAGCCTCATCTGCCTGCACACCGCCGCCAGCCGCCTCAATGCCCGGCAGGATCCCGCAGGCATCGTGCTGGCCTCCCCCGTGGCCGGGCTTAAGGTTACCGTCTCCGGTTTCAAACGCTTCCTTTTGGAAACCGCAGCCACTTTGTCGCCTCGGTCACGTTATTCGTTAGGCGATCTGGCCGGCGTGGATGAAAAGAACATCCAGGTCACCAACAAAACGACCCATGGCTCCCAGATGGCGGTGACGGAGCATCACATCAGCAGCTTCACCCTGCGCCTGCTGACGGAAATTGGCGGTCTGCTGGATACGAACCCGAATGCGGCCAAGCGGCTGCGCATGCCGGTGCTCTTCCTGGCCACGCCGAATGACATCCTCTCCTCTCCAGATCAGGTGCAGACCCTTTTCAGCCAAGTGCGCTCGCCCAGCAAGCGGCTGCTCTGGTACACCCGCAGCTATCACCTGTTGCTGCATGATGTACAGCGGGAGGAGGTGGCGCAGGATCTGGCCCGGTGGCTGGATTTGCGGGCACGCTAATGCCTAACGAAAAGCGTGTTTGATGGGGCTGCGGGCTGCTGGCCCCAGGGTGCCGCCTTTCAGGAAATCCGGCATTAGCAGAGGTGCCGGGGCGCGTCCGGGGCCACCGTCACCAAAGGTGGTGATCAGCCGGGCCAGCTTCTTGGCAAAGGTCTCCGCACTGCGCCGGTAGCGGGTCGGTTCTGGGTGCAAATGCTGGAGGAAAGGCTCATCATCCCGGGAAATCAGGGACATCTGCCCAGGGATACTGACGCCCTGCTGCAGCAACCAGGTCAGCGTGGTGGCGAAGTGCTCCGCGCGCAGCACAAACAGGGCCGTCGGGGCTGCCTGCGCAGTGATGACCTGGCGCAGGCTGGCGATCACCCCCTCCGTCGTATCATTGTGCGTGGCCACCTCCACCCTCGCCTCGCCTGCGCCTTCGCGGAAACCGGCGATGCTTTCGGCATCCCCGGCCAGTTGCGCACGCGGCGTCAGGATGACAAGGTGCCGGTGGCCCAGGGCAGCGAGTCGGGCTGCGGCATGGCGGGAGGCCGCACGATAGTCCGTATCCACCTGCGGTAGGGAGCTGCCCTCATGCCGCGTCCCGGCGATCACGGCACGCATACCCTGTTTTTCAAACCATTGCTGCATGTTGGCCGTGGAGCGGTGGAGTATAAACACAGCACTGGATTGCTCCGCTGTCAGGCCTTCAAGTATATGCCCAGGGGAGCGGCGGTAGGCAGCGGATTCCACCCTCACCTGCATCTTCCATCCAGCTCCGGCCAGTCGCATACGCAGGGCTTCCATCCACAGAAGAGTGGAGGAGGCCAGCGCGTGGTAGGGGATGCCTAGCAGCAGCACGGCCAGTTGCGTCGGGCTGTCAGTGGGTGGATGGACGGTGCCGGTGACTTCGCGGCGGCGGCCGGACTGGGTCTTCAGGAGGTTTTCGGCCTCAAGCTGGGCCAGCGCGGCCCGGATGGTATTGCGGCCCACTTGAAGCTGCCGGGCCAGCTCCATCTCCCCCGGTAGCAGCCGGGGCCAGGCTCCCGCCAGCAGCCGCTCACGTAGAAAGGCCGCAGCCTCTGCCGCACGTGAAGCACGCCGGGGTAGGGCAGGGGCAGTCTCCAGGCTCATGGATGCACATCACTTGCTTACACCCGCCCAACCGCCACCGATGGCGCGCAGCATCTGGACCGTGGCGGTGAGACGCTGACCATCCAATTGGGCCAGGGTCAGTCGGGTGGTCAGGACAATGCGGTCCGCATCCACCACTTCAAAATAACTCGCCAGCCCCTTCTCATAACGCAGGCGTGACAGGCGGCTGGTTTCCTGGGAGGAGGCGACCGCCGCCGCGACGGCAGCCCGTTGTTTGCTGAATCCTTTGAGGTCCAGCATGGCATCTTCCACCTCTCTCAGGGAAGTCAAAATAGTCTGTTTATAGCTGGCGAGGCTCTCGTCATACCTCGCTTGGCTGGCGCGCAAGTTTCCGCGCAGGCGACCCCCTTGAAAGATGGGCAGGGTGACCTGAGGACCGATGCTTCCCACGCGGCTGTTCCATTCCAGGAAATCTTCAGCGCCCAGGCTTTCGAGACCGCCGCTGCCGGTCAGGCTGAATGCGGGATAAAAGCTGGCTTTGGCCACGCCGATGTCAGCATTGGCAGCGCGGAGGTTTTGCTCCGCAGCGCGGATGTCCGGGCGGCGTTGCAGCAGGCTGCTTGGCAGGCCGGCAGGAACGCGGGGCGGTGCGGGCAAACGACGGTTTTTACCCAAGCGAAATTCAGCCGGGATCTCTCCACAAAGGACAGCCAGGGAATGCTCGATGGCCCCGCGCTGTCGCTCGATAGCCGCGAGGTCGTTCTTGGCCAGTTCCAGCTCCGTGCGCGCACGGGCCACATCCATTTCATTGGCCAGTCCCCCTTCAAAGCGGGACTGTTGCAGGCTGCGGGCCTCTTCACGCAGGGAGATAGTTTCGCGCAGTACCTGTTCCTGATTGTCTAGTGAGGCCCCCAGGAAATAACTGCGGGCGACTTCGGCCGCGATGACCAGCCGTTGGGCGGTCAGGTTGTCAAAAGCGGCATCCTCACGGGCACGTGCACCCTCCACCCGGCGCCGGACTCGGCCCCAAAGATCCACCTCATAGTTCAAGCCTAACAGAGTGGAATAACTGTCCCGCTCCAGATCAATGCCTCCTCCTCCCCCACCGACCCCGCCGATGCCCCCGGCTCCGCCTCCCCCTCCCCCCTGTCCACCACCTATCAGATTGTTTTGAGACAGCCGGTTAAAAGTGGCAGTGCTCTGCAAATTAAGCTGGGGAAACCAGTCCGCCCTCTCCACACCCGTGAGTGCGCGCGCCTGCGCCACTCGGGCCTCACTCCCTCGCAGGTCCTGGTTGTTCACCAGCGCCCGCTCCACCAGGCCATTGAGAGTGCGGTCTTTAAACAGTGTCCACCATTGGTCCGGCACGGGCAGGTCAGAGATATCCGTGGTCTGCTTCCAGCGTGAGGAAAGCCCCAGCAGCGGCCTTTCATAATCCGGCCCGACGGTACAAGAGGCGGCTGTCAGCATCACCGTACCCATCAGGGCGATCCGGGAGTGCCTGGACAAGGACGAAGTCAGAAGGGGGAAACTGAAAGGCATGAGAGGATGATTAGAGATCGTCTTGGAAACATTATTCGCTCTTTTTTTTCGATTCGCACCTCGTAAAGACTTCTCTGATCACCGTGGCCGTAGCCTGTAAAATGCCCGCTTCTTGGCACAGGCACAGAAGATACTGCTCTTCTCGCTAGCGGGAAGCGGGATTGGCTACACCCACAGGGAGGGCAGGTTTATACAAACAGCTCCTTGATCACCTTGCCGCCGTTCACGAGCTGTACCGGACGCCCCGTGCTGGTATGCAGAGTCTGATGCGGATCAATGCCCAGCTTGGTATAGAGCGAGACGGCAAAGTCCTCCGGCGAATAGATGTTCTCCGCAGCATAATAGCCTTTGGGGTCGGTCGCGCCGACGATCTGTCCGCCAGGGATACCGGCACCAGCCATCACCACGCTCATCGCGCCTGGCCAGTGGTCACGCCCAGCATCTTTATTCACCTTCGGTGTCCGGCCAAATTCGCCCAGACAGATGACGAGCGTGCTATCCAGCATGCCGCGCTGGTCCAGATCCGTGATCAGGCCGCTGAGACCCTGGTCCAGCTTTGCCGCATAGCTGTCTTTAAATGTCTTGAACAAACCCCGATGATGATCCCACCCACCCCAGTAGGCGACGGTGAATGAGACCCCCACCTCAGCAAGACGACGTGCCAGCAACAAGCGCTGACCGAAGTCATGCTCGCCATAAAGTTTGCGAGTCGCTTCCGGTTCCTGGCTCAATTCAAAGGCTGCCTGCGCAGTGTCCGAAGTCACCAATTCCATGCCTTGCTGGTAAAACTGGTCAAATCCCACAGTCGGGTCTTCCGCCGCCTGATGGGTGATGCGTTTCATCTTGTCCAGGGAGGCACGCAGGCTGTTGCGGCTGAGCGCACGGCCCTCGCTGATGTCCTGGGGAATCGCCAGATCACGCACGCGAAAAGTTTTGCTGTTAGGGTCCCCGCCGATCACGAAAGGGGCATGCTGCGCACCCAGGAAATTGGGACCGCCGGAGCGTGAGACATTCGGCAGGCTCATGTAACCTGGCAAGCCACCGCGCACGCCACGCTCATGGGAGACCATGGATCCAAAGGAAGGATGAAAGGAGACGAAGGCACCGCAACCGACCGGCACCGGAGTCGGCGTGCCGGTCATCAGGTAATGATTGCCGCCGCCGTGGTTGGGATCCTTGTGGCAGATCGAACGCACCACGGTGAACTTGTCGAAACTTTTGGCCAGTTTCGGCATCGTTTCACAAAAGTGCACACCAGGGACGCTAGTGGGGATGGATTTAAACTCGCCCCGGATTTCCTTCGGAGCATCCGGCTTGGGATCGAAGGTTTCGTAATGTGAGGGTCCCCCGTCCAGCCACACAAGGATGCAGTTGATCTGGTCCGGGCTGGCCTTGCCACGCGCGGCCGCAGCCTGGGCCCGCAAGGCCAGGATGTCTGAAAAGGCCACACCCCCAATGGCACCCAAGCCAAGCTGGAGGAAATCGCGGCGGCCTACGCCAGCGCAGTTGTATCGGGGGCCATTCATCACTGCCTGAACCTACGCAGGTGCAGGCATGCATCTTGCGGGGCGTTTTTCGGATGACCCACGCCGCAGGTGCAGTGGGATGAGATTCCTCACAGCTTGCCCTTGCCCCGTGGCAGGGATGGCGTTTCCTCAGCAATTATGAAGGCACTCTGGTTTTTGCTTCTTTCCACCCTCACCCTCACCGCTGCCGAGACGCTGCATGTTTATACTTGGGCCGACTACATCTCGCCAGATATCGTGGAGAAGTTTGAGGATAAGAACGATTGCCGCGTGGTCATTGACACCTTCGATTCCAATGAGGCCATGTTTGCCAAACTGAAGGCTGGTGCAGCCGGTTATGATGTTATTTTTCCCACCACGTATATGATCCAGGTCATGGTGGCGGAGGGCATGCTCAGCAGCCTGGATGCAGCCGCCCTGCCTAACATGAAGCAGGTGGATCCAGCCGTAGTGGAGAAAATCGGCAACGGGGGCATGAAGCACAGTGTTCCTTATACGGTAGGTTATGCCATCACCGCCTATCGCAAGGACAAGGTGACCACCGCCCCGGCTTCCTGGACTGCCTTTACACAACCGGCGCTGGCGGGACGCATGACCCTGCTAGATGACATGCGCGAGACCATCGGCGCAGCTTTAAAAAGCCTCGGCTACAGCATCAATACCCGTGATGAAAAGCAGCTCGCCGAAGCGCAGCAGGTGCTCCTGGGCTGGAAAAAGAACATCGCCAAATTCGATAACGAGGGGTACAAAGCCGGACTGGATTCAGGGGAATTCCTGCTGGTGCATGGCTACAGCGGTGACCTTTTCCAGGTAGCGCAGGAAAACAGCAAGGTAGGCCTGCTCATCCCGCAGGAAGGCGTGACCATGAGCTGTGATGAAATGGTCATCCCGAAATCAGCCCCCAAACCTGCCCTCGCCCATGCGTTCATCAATTTCCTACTGGACCCAGAGATCGCGGCGGAAAACATGGAGTGGATGGGCTACCTCTGCCCCAACCCAGATGCTCTGAAAAAAGTCAGTCCCGAGTTTTTACAAAATCCGGCGGTCATCATCCCGGAGGACATCAAGGCTAAAAGCGAGGTCATCCAAGACGTGGGCGCGGATCTGGCGAAATATACCCGTGTATGGGATGCTGTGAAGAAGTGAAGGTCCTCACAGCTCCAGCCAGGCGACTCCGGGATAACGGGTGCAGAGGGTGTGGATCTCTTCCGGACTCATAATCATGAAAGCCGTCGAAAGCGCATCGGAAAGGGCCGCCGTGGGGGCCAGGGCGTAACTGCGTTTCTCCTGGACGGGCACAGGCCGTAGAGTCCGCGGGTTCATGAGGTGTGCGCCCTGCACCATGAATCCGCTGCCGCTTAGCGCCTGATCCCGCAGGGTTTTTTCCAGCGCACCCTCCGCCAGTGTCACTGGCCAGGCTTCCTCCCCAGAGGGACCGTCCAGCGCCAGCAGGGTGCTGTCCCCTGCATTGAGAAAAACACGGCTGATTTCCCAATCCTGCAAAATCTGCACCGCCTGATCCAGCGCGTAACCTTTCCCCACAGCTCCCAGGTCAAAGACCATGTGGTCCGCCAGTGCGCGCACTCGGCAGCCATCTTCCTCCAGTTCAAAAAGCTCGCTGCCGATGCTCTTGCGTGCCAGGGCCAGCCTTTCCGCCTCCGGCTCATGCAGGCTGCCATCCGGGCTGCGCCAAAGCTGCATGAGCGGGCCGATGGTGATGTCAAAGGCACCGTCCGTCTCTGCATGGACACTTTTAGCCAGATTCAGGCAATCCCAGGCGGCCAGGGAAACGGCCAGACTTTCGCCGGCGCGCAGGCGATTTAGACGGGAGATTTCACTGGTGGGGCGGAAGCGGCTCAGCTCATCCTCCAACCGGTCGATCTCCGCAAACACCGCCTCTGCCGCCTGGGCCGCATACGTTGCATCCACATCGTCCTGCGCAATGATGATCTCAAAAGCGGTGGCCATGGCCTCATGGCTGAAGCGATGATAATCCGTCATGGCTGCGGAAGTGGCACCAGGGTACTGCCCGGCATCGCTGGGAGGGAAGGGGAAAAGCTCGGCGGGGCAGAAAGCGTGCCCTCCGGCGGCAGCGGCGGCGGGGCATTATTGGCAGGCTGGACAGAATCCAGTGGGGCAGGGGCGGGGACTGGCTCTGGAGCCGGAGCGACTGGTTTCTTGAGCAGGAGAGTCAGAATGATTCCCGGGCGCAGGCCGAAGGGGTAATGCTCCGTATAGGCATCCGCAGGTAACCGCGTTTTCACTTCATCATAAAATTCTGCGTCAGCCACGATGACATCCGCATCCACTGTTTCAGGGACGGTTTCCTGATAACCGACGTTTTTCCAAGTCCGCCAATACCACGGCAGCGGCCAGCCGGAATCCCGAGTGATGACCTGGATCTTCACCTCGGCGTCCTGTTTTTTAACGTAGGCCTCCACCTCGCCCATCATTTTCAGCAGGCTTTTCTGAGTATGCGAATAGACGTATGGGTTGCGGGCATCGGCTGAATAATCGAACTGCGGATTCCCGCTAGTCCCGGTCAGGCGCATGCTTTGCAGGCACAAATGCCAGATGCCCACCAGCAGACCTATATTAAACAGCAGTCGCATGAACTTGCCGGGCATGACCCTGGACCACATGGCCGCAGCACCCACGCCCGCCAGCAGAGTCAGCGAATGCTGGGCGCTCAGGATGGACCAGGGCGTCTTGTAACTGAGAATCGAATAACCTCCCAGCAGTGCCAGGGTATAAACAGAGAGAAAGACGAGAAAGGGCTGCCGACCTGGGGTCTTTTGAAAATCACCTGCCACGGAATAAATCATGCCGATGACGGCTAAGCCGCAGATCAGGGCCTCGCTCCAAACGAGGGTGTCCTTGTGCCAAAAAAGCAGCATCAGATAGTAGTGCCAGGGCTTCTCATGCCCGCTGCCGCCGCTACGCTCTAAATAATTCAGGTACGTGGTGAAACTGTCCTGTACGTTATGCCAGTCGCGGAAGCCATTGGAATAAGCGGCCACGGAGACCACAGCCGCCGGAATAGCCACCCAGAGCCAGGGGCGGGATGGGCGCCCTTTGCTACGGGAGGGGCCAATACGGAAACTGCTGCTTTTGCGCGGCTCGAATTCGCCCACCATGGAGCGTGCGGCTGCCCAGCCGACAAACGCCGCAGCGACATTCAAAACAAACGTTTCCTTCGTGGCATGCTGAAAACCCAGAGCACAGCCGCCCACCAGCAGCCAAAGCCGGGTGCCTCCTTGCGAATATCGCCAAAAACAACCGAGGCTGAGCGAGACCAGCAGCACCAGTTGCATCTCCATGATGAAATAGCGGCTGTAAAAAACCATCATGGGGGAAACTGCCGTCAGCAGCATGGCCACGGCGGTGCCATACCTCCCCAGGGCATCTGCAAAAAGCAAGGTCGTCAGCAGAACCCCCATGCCACAGAGCACGGCGACTAAACGCAGGTCTGCCTCAGTCCAGGTCTCAGGCGCACCCCACCCTGTCATCTTTCCCCACAGCATACTGGTCTGATGGAGACCAGGGCCGTGGAAATCGCTCGGATCATATTGGAAGTGTCCGGTATTCCAAAACTCGCCCAGCTTAACCCCGAGGATGGCTTCATCCGTATGCATCGGCCTCAGGTCCAGTCCCGCGAAGCGGTAATGAGATGCCAGACCGAGGGCCAGGAAGACCAGGAGAAGGAATGCGACCAGGGAGAGGGTGACTTCTTTGCGGGGGGGCATGCTCCTTTATGATGGCGGCTCTCCGTCCACGTGCCAGCGGGAATATTGCAATAGAATATGCTTCTATCAGGGGGAGAGAACGGGTGCGACCTCTTGGGATCAGAAAAAATGCAAAAATATCAATTTTAAACTTGCACGGTTTTAGACTCTGAACCATAATCACGGCCCGCCGAAAAGCGGGTGTAGCTCAGTGGTAGAGCACTTCCTTGCCAAGGAAGATGTCGCGCGTTCGAATCGCGTCACCCGCTCCAGTTCTAAAATCAAAGAACTGGAGGCCCTCCTCAGCCCCTTTATACTCATCCATGTTCGTTTGGTCCAAGCTGTCGTCTGAGAAATGGAGTGATGCCTGGGAAGAAAGATTCGCCGGAAATCCAGCACTCAGTTTGGTCATCACCACCGTGCCGGGACGCACGACCATTCGGGTAGAAGCTTATGCTGAAAAGCGACGCGATGTTACTGCTGTGCAGAAGATGTTTGGTGGCAGCGTTAGGGAGATTAAGAACCGCAACTGGGCGGCCCTATCATCGGAGCCGCTTCCACCCATTCAGGTACGGGGAAAGCTGGTCGTTTGCAGTGCCCGTACTGTGGCTGAATACAAAAAAGCACAGAGCCTTCATGCGGGTAAACAAGTCATTGCTATCCCTGCGGATATGGCTTTCGGCACCGGGCACCACGCGACGACGGCTACAGTTCTTCGCATGCTCGTAGATGCGGCCTCACCTCTCCTGGATACAAAATGGAAAATGGCGGACCTCGGCTGCGGCAGCGGGATCTTGGCGATCGCGGCAGCTAAGCTGGGAGCCTCCAAAGTTTGGGGCTGCGACTTTGACCCAAAAGCTGTCGAAGTTTCCCAAGAGAACGCCATTCGCAATGGCACTCCGGACATTAAGTTTACCGAGACGGATGTACTCAAGTGGAAAGCCAAGGAGCAATACGACATCGTCATTGCCAATATCTTCTATGACATTTTAGAAGCAGGTTTTCCTCAGATCGTCCGGGCTGTTCGTCCGGGCGGCACTCTCATGGTCTCCGGCATCCTCAAATCCCAGGCTGCACCTTGCTTGGCTGTCGCTTCTGACTTGGGTGTTACTTGGGACCGCATCGTCACCCGTGGCAAATGGGTTTCCGCCTCCGGCACGGTTCCCGCCTAAAACTGGGGTTCCTCAAAGGCTGAAACGATCTGCGGGTAATCAGTTAACTGGACCAATTGGATACTGTAGCGGTGGGCAATCGCGTCCGCTTCGGATTCAGGATAGTCATCCCGGTAATAGACCTGCTTGACCCCATAAGCGCAGAGCATCTGCATGCAACTCGTGCAGGGTTTCGTCGTACAGGCCACCAATCTGACATTCCCTCGGGTGAAAAGGCTGCACAGATTCACCTCCGCATGCAGCATGTATTTCCGACGCTCGTCTCGGTCGCTCCAAAAATCGGGTGTGGCATCATAGCCCGGAGCCAGTCCGTTATACGCCGTGCCAATAACACGATTATCAAAGTCGATCGCCACAGCCCCGACTTTTCGAAAAGGGTCTTCAGAGCGCAGACTGGCCACGTGGGCCAGAGCCATCGCGTACTCAGGAATGGTGAGACGGGTGCGTGAGGTGGGCATCGCCTGACTGAGGCGGGTCCGTGTAAATCGTCAATAAAGAAGGCTTAAAGGCGAATAATTATGACAAGTGTTCAATTGAGTGCTTGATAAATATGTTCATATGAACTTAAATCCTGTTCATCCACCTTATATTATGAACCAAATGCGCCAGACCAAACTCTCCCGCCTCTTTCGTCATCTCAAACATGTCATTCATGCAGATGAAGGTACTCTAGTTCGCCGCCGTGATTTGCTCTCAAGCCGACAGGGAGATGTGCAGCTCGAGCTAGATTTAGGGGACGGACGTTCTTTGCTGAGCCGTCAAAAGTGGTTGGAAATGGGTGTCCCCGGTGAATCGTCAACTTGTTGATGGTGAAGAAGCTGAGTGCCAGCGGAAGGGTTCTGAATGCGTGCAAAAGTGGCTCCAAGTGATAAAAATGTGACATTTGCAATGTGTCATCGGCTCATTAGGTCGTTTTTAGTATAGACAAGCGGGGCCGCAGTTGCTTTTATAAACTTTTTAGCGAATCGGAATTTATCGCCCCCCCACTCCGTTCTTCACCTTTACGTATGACAGCACGCCCACTTTTCCTTCATCGTTCGTCGTTGATCGCCATTGCATTAGGTGCGGTGCAGTTGATGAGCCTGTCTTCGGTTTTTGCTCAGTATGGTGCGTCACCTACACAGACCGGCTTGTTTTTCGATGATCTGCGCGCACGCCAAAAGGCGGAAAAAGCAGCCACGACTGACGATACACGGGATGGCGACGTGACGTATGATTACGACAGTGGCGTTTACCGTGCCAATGATGACGGTGGAGACACCATGGGGCGGCGCACGACGGATTATGAATCTGCACGTGAGGTCAGCCGTCCCTCCGTACGCAGTGGCAGCAGTGCCTTCGCTGCTCGCACGGTCGGGGACTATACGAACTACGCGGGGCAGTACACTTCGCCGACGGGCTTTTTCGCCCCCACCTACATTTCAGATCCTTTCCTGAGCGGCCGCCGCAACGTGCGTCTTGGGCCTATCAATGTCGGTTTTGGCCTCTACCAGGGATTCGAATACAATGACAACGTTAACCGTTCGGGGACTAACCCTGAGGAAGACTTCATCAGCACCACTCTTCTGAATATTGATGCGAACTATCAGATCACGCAGAACAACCGTCTGTCCCTGAGCACGGCCATCGGATTCGACCACTATTTTAATAACCCTGATCTGGCTCCGTATGGTGGTGGCGATTTCGTCCTGAACGTCCTGCCTGGCAGTACCCTGGCCTTCGATATCAAAGCCGGCCCGGTTTACATCACCATCTACAATCGCACATCGGTCCGTCCAGCCGCGCGCAATGACTTTGCTCTGACTCGCAGCCAAGTCTTCGGCGTGCTGCAAAACGACACGGGTGTGGCTGCCAACTGGCGCATTAATTCCGCCTGGACTCTGGCGATGAACTACATGCATTCCATTGCCAGCCCGCTAGATACTGAGCAAAATGACGGAGTCGATCCCGTGGATGACACCAACAATTTCGGACGCACCACAGACTCCCTGCACGGTTCCCTTTCTTTCAGCCCCAGCGGCACCTGGGTGCTGGGTGCAGAAGGCGGTATCACCAGCCTCAAGTATGACGGTCGCTTTAATAATGATGGTACTCTCCTCAATGCCGGTGCCTTCCTGGTGATACCTGTCGGCGACAAGACTTACATTCGCCTCGCCGGTGGATATCAGCACTTTGAATTCAAAGATATTGCCACTCTGGCTGATGGGACCTTCCCTCGTATTGGGCCTGTTCCCGCCACGGCTGCTCCTTTGACCAACGAAGATAATTCTGACCTGAGTGATTTCTACTACGGTGTCACCATCAGCAACCAGCTCAATTCACGGGTGAGCCAGTCTCTCAATTTCGGTCGCGAATCTTCTCTGAATGTGACGTCTAACTACATCACATCGAACTACATCAACTATGGCATGTCCATCATCGCTTGGAAAGGCAGCCGTGTTTCTCTAAGTGGATACTATGAACAGGCAGAAGGGTCCGGGGGTGTCTATGCTCAGGAATTGAGCCAGTATGGTCTGGATGCTTATCTGTCACATCGCATCAATTCCAAAATCACGGCCGGTTTCGGTTACCACTTTGGGCGCACGGATACAAACGCTGTGGGTGACAAAGCCATTCGTGGTAACTTCGACCAGCATGCTCTGAATTTCGATATCACCTATGCTCTTTCTCCCAAGTCTAGCATGGTGCTCGGGTATCGGTTTTTCATGACCGATGTCACCACTGGGCCGAGGTTTGATGACCAGGACTTTGAGCAGAATCGCATTATCCTGGGCTTCAATTACAACTTCTGATTTTTACTGAGTTCGTTTTTCGTTCCTGTTCGTTATTCAATTTAGATCTCCATGTTTGTTACACGCACATGCGCTTTTTTGCTGATTGCTTCAGCTTCTGTCGGTCTGGCTCAGGATCCCGGCTTTCGTGAAATTGATGACCGGCGTCCTGCCGCTCCGGCACCCGCTCCGACGGGGGATGTCGCCCGTTCTGCGGCTGTGCTCAATTCCATGGATGTGCTGGATGACAGTCAGGTCATTGAGTCTGGAGACCTCATCAGCATGCGCGTCGTGGAGGATCGTGGTGCCCCCCAGCAGATGCGTGTGGGTGCGACAGGAGAAGTGAATGCTCCCCACATTGGGTTGGTCAAAGCAGCAGGACGTACTTGCAGACAGCTCGCCTACGAGGTGAAGCGTCGTCTCGAAATGAATTACTACAATTCCGCGACCGTCGTCGTGGCCATTGACTTGAAGCGTCAGGACGATCCAAACGCTCGTGTGCGTTACGGCAGCTCAGAAATTGATTTCTTTACCGTCTATGGCCAGGTGCTGCGCCAGGGAAAATACGAACTGCCAGCGGATGAAGATATCACCATCAGCCAGGCCATTCTGCGCGCTGGCGGCTTTGCCCAGTTCGCTAATCCACAGCGTGTGAAGCTGGTTCGCAAGACTCCTCAGGGTAACAAGACCATTCTGGTCAATCTTGACAGCATCATGCGTCAGGGAAATCTTGATTTTGACGTCTATATTCGTAACAATGACGTGCTGATTGTGGACGAGAAGAAAATCAATTTCTAAGCGCAAGAGGGGCTTGGGGAGACCTCTGACCTGTGCGTGTATCGTTTTTTAAGTGCAGGCAGCTCTGCAACATGGCATCCTGACCATCTGCGTGGCACCAGCACGCATCCAACCCCATTTCTGTTGTGAATAATCCGCCTCCTTTCCCCATGGACCCCAATCTGGCTTTGCCTGGCCAGGGGACGTCCAATAACATGAACCGGATTCATGAGACTTCGGCCAAGTTTCAGCGCTATAAGATCCTGCTTTCCCGCCGCTGGTGGTTTTTGCTGCTGACCGCCAGCATCGGTGTCTGCATCGCCGCGCTGAACATCATGAATCAGCCGGTAAACTATACCTCCCTGGCTAAGCTTGTGGCAGGTGGTCGTATGGTCGCGCAGGGAGACCTGAACTGGCAGGAAACGATGCAGGACTTTTATGGGACCATCATTGAGACCCTGGAAAGTGCAGACCTGAAGAAACGTGCTCTCACCCGAATTCAGGCTCTGCATCCCGAGATGAAGGATTCTGAGGTGGAGATTCGCGTCAGCCAGACTCGAGGATCGGCCATCTTCAATGTTTTCGCCATTGGACCGGAGCAAAAGTACACCCAAATTTTCCTGGAATCCTTGTTGGAAGAGTTTGTGAACTTCCGCCAGCAGATCCGTGAACAGGGGCTGGAACGTGCTCTGAATACGTTCACGGAAACCGTGGTCATCAAGAGCAAAGAACTCGAAGAACGCGGGGCCAAGCTGGAGGCCTTTCGCAAGGCCAATAACATTGTCACCCTGACGAACGGCAACAACGAGGCCGCAGCTTTTCTCATCAATCTCAAAATCAAAAAGAAGTCTCTTGAGACTGAACTCAATGACATCTCCCTGGCCCTTCAGGATGTGGATCAGGCGATGATTAATCGTGAGCGTGGCATGACCACCGGCACCCAACAAGGAGGTGCCGGCTCAAATCCAACGGCCGTAGATAAATCTGCGCCTTCTGTTGAAACCGCTCAAAACAGCTTGGGACTGACCTCGGTGGAGCGTGATTATCTCGAAACCCGCAAGGGAATCCTCCGGCTTGAAAACGAGCGTCTTAAGCTGCTGAAATCCTTCAAGGGGCAGCATCCAAGTGTGGTTCAGGTGGACGAGCAGATCGAATCTGAAAAAGCTCTCCTCGCCAATTTCCAGGAGGAGATCATCAAGGAGCTTCGCGGCCAGCAGGCAGATTTAGAGCGCCGTATCCGTGGCCTCGATCAACAACTCATTGCTCAGGAAAAAGAAGCCATCGAGCTGGGATCTAAGCTGGCTCAGCATGAACGTCTCGAGGAAGAGTTCAGGGCAACGAAGCTGGCTTACGACCGCATGTTTGAGCGCGTCCAGGAGTTTCAGCAGTTGCAGAATGTGCAGACTGACTTTGTGGCCATCCAGGAACATGCCTCATTGGCCCTCAAAGCAGAGCCAAAATGGGTGCCCCCGCTCTCCATCGGATTCATCCTGGGACTGGGCCTCGGTATCCTGATTCTGCTCATCTTTGACCATTTGGATGACCGCATGAATTCCTTCAGCGAGTTTCAGTCCTTGTTCCCCAACGAGGCGGTGCTTGGCCAGGTGCCAGACCAGCGCCAGCGCGGCGATGTGCAGCTACTGCAACCGAATGACGAACGGCATCTGTATGCGGAGGCCTTCCGCAATATCCGTTCCTCCATCCTCTTCAAAAACTGGCAGGGTAAGCCACCCAAGACCATCTTGGTCACCAGTGCTGTCCCCAATGAAGGCAAGACGACGGTTACCTCCAATCTGGCTGTCACGCTGGCTCTGGGCGGGGCGCGTGTACTCCTGGCGGATTGTGACTTGCGCCGTGGTGGTGTCAGCGAGCTTTTCAAGCTGCCTTCCAGTCCTGGTCTGACGGAGGTTCTTCGTGGTAGCCTTCACTGGCGTGATGCGGTGCAGGAGACAAGTACACGTAACCTCCACCTTTTGGCCCGTGGTGAAGTCTTTGACCAGACCTCGGAAATGCTTCTCTCCAAGAAGGCTGAAGAGGTATTGAAGGAAATGGGAGCTGAGTATGATTACGTCGTCTTCGACAGTGCTCCGGTATTGGTCGCCGATGATACGGGCAGCTTTGCTCCGAAACTGGATACCGTTCTATTCGTCGTCCGTATGTCCTCCACCATTGCCCGCCTCAGCAGTAAGGCATTGGATTCACTTTATGAGCGCCAGGTCAATGTGGGTGGCGTCATTCTCAATCGCGCCTCCACCAGCCTCAAAGAGTACACGTATTACAATTACGCCAGCTACTACTACACACCCGTGGCCAGCAAAAAGAGCCCGGTGCCCGTTCCTCCCAAGAGTCTTTCTTGATCGAAGGTAAGCAGGGGGCAGGGGATGGCGATAGCTATCGCAGCCCGCAGCTCCCCTATGCGAATAGGGCCGTAGCTCCACATCTATACCCAAGGGTGGATGAATCTGGTGAAATGAATGCCGCGTGAGGCAGGCGGAACCGAAGTACTCCAGAGCTTTAGCTCGCCAAAACCCCGCTTTTAATTCGGCTCGATTTTCGTCGGCATGGTATAGCGAAATCACAGAATTGATTTCCGAAACTTGAGTCCGCGCTCGTAAGCTGGCCCCGCTTCAACATGCAAGGCTGGATGTGTTTCTCGCATCACCGCATCGTCCACGCCTCTCGCCCCTTCGCAACCTATCCGGCTGTTTCCTGAACGTGCGGAGTCCAATGCACCACCCTCCCCCCTTACATCGCAGGAGGTGGAGTGGGGGCTACTGAGGCTTTGCTTTTGAAGAGTCCAATGATGAGGGTGAATGGCAAAAGCACGATCTTCAGAACCAGTCCGACAGTCATCGCGACGATCTTCATGGGCACACGTAGGGCTTTGAAGAGGGGCCGCAGGGCGACCTGGACGCTCGGGACTTTGGCATAGAGGAGAGAGATGCCAAGGATGAGGAGGATGCCGATGAACTTGCGACCTGTGCCGACATGGACGGGACCCGGGAAGACCTGGAAACCACTGCTTGGATCGCTCAGGAGCTCGAAGACGAGGATGCCACCGACATAGCCGATGAGGATAAAGGCGGTGTCTGCGAGGATGGGGAATTTTTCCAGCAGCTTGATGCAGGCACCGGCGACGAAACGGAGGGCCAAAATGCCGATGAAGACGCCTGTGCACACGACCCAGAGCTTGGGGCTCATGGCGACAGCTGCGACGACGTTGTCCACACTGAGGCTGAGGTCCATGATCTCGATGCCGATGACAGTGGGCCAGAAGCCGCGCTGATTGGGACTGTCTGGGGTACCGTCGTTGTTTTCATCTCCGGCACCGGTGAAGTGCTCACTCATGAGATAGAGGAGATAGGCGGCACCGCAGATTTTCAGCCAGGGGTTGGCGATGATCCAGAAGGCGAAGGCCATGCAGAGACCGCGGAAGAAATAGGCACCGATGATGCCAAACTTGAGGGCAAGATACTTTTGCTTTTCTGGAAGATGGTTAGCCATGGCGGCGATCGCCAGGGCATTGTCCACGCTAAGCAGGCCCTCAATGATGATGAGGGAGATGATGATGGGGATAGCATCAATGATTTCTGCGGAGGTAGGCAGGGCAAATGCGAGCAGGGTGTCGAGCATGGGGAAAACGGTAAACGCTTAACTACATGGAGCGGGACGGATGCCAATGGGTTTTTTGGGAGTGGATTTTTTTCCTTAGGCCTGGGAAGGGAAGGGCGGAGGTGTAAGCAACGTGTGCTCGCCAAATGCCGATTTTCATTCATGATCAGGAGATGCGAACAATCGTCTTTTTCCTGCTCATGGTCTGTTCCCTGCAATGGAGCTGGGCGCAGGATCCAGGGCCGCCTCCTGAGGATGGGGCTGTGCCCACGGATCCGAACGTGGTGCTGCAGTTGCAGATCTTTTTAGACCGTCATCTATTCGGCCCTGGCAAGCTGGATGGGGCGGCAGGGGAGTTCACTTATAAGGCGGTGGTGAACTATAACTTCGCCATGGGCTATCGTGATCTTTATGACTGGACACCTGCCCTGCGTGCGGCGGCGGAGGAGGTGCCAGTGATCTTTGCGGCCTTCAATATTCGCGGGGACCTGGATACATTTGTGAACCCCGCGCTGCCGGAAAAACCGGAGGAGCAGGTGCATCATTCATACATGGCGTATCGCAGTTATGCGGAGCTGGTGGCTGAGCGGTTCCACACGGACGAGGGTTTTCTGGCCAAGTGCAATCCTGAACTGGACGTCACGCGGTTGAGGCCTGGGGATGTGGTGGTGGTGCCCAATGTACGCTCCTTCCGCATTGAGGAGGTGAAGTCCATGCAGAGCTTTGGCAAGGATGTGAAGCTGAGCGCGAATACGATCGTGGTGGATACCACGGAGCGGATGGCAGCGGTGTATTCGCCGGATGAGCGTTTGCTAGCGGCTTTTCCCATCACCCCCGGGAAGCCGGAATTCATCCCTGTGGGCACCTGGAGTATGAAGACGATGATGACGACGCCGAGCTTCCGTTATGACAAACAATTCCTGGAGGGCGGCGTGCGTGGCAAGGAGGCGTATCAACTGCCACCGGGACCGAATAGCCCAGTGGGCATCATCTGGTGCGGATTGAGCAAATCCGGCATCGGCCTGCATGGCACGGCACTGCCGAGGACGATCGGGCGGAGCCAGAGCGCGGGCTGTGTGCGGCTGGCCAACTGGGATGCCATCCGGCTGCCGACGCTGGTGAGGCCGGACTCACGGGTGATTGTGAGGTGAACGGAAAGTATTCCCGAGCTTCAGATCGGCAAGCGGCTGTCAGCTCATGCGATGCGGAACTGTTGTCCTACCTTCTTTCGGGAGTACTTTACGGACGCTTTTGGGCAAAGAGCCAGGTCCAGAATTCTTCGTTGTCGTAGGTCTGGGTCCAGGAATCGTGGCCCACGCCAGGGTAAAGGGTGAGCTTGGCTGAGCTGCCGATTTTTTGCAGGGCCCCATGCATCTTGATGGAGAAGTCCACAGTGACGGCACGGTCGTTGTCACCATGGAAGATCCAGCAAGGAAGGTCTTTGATACGCTCAGCCATGACATGGCCGACACCTGCCCCGCCGCAGATGGGCGCGATGGCAGCATAAGTATCCGGATAGGCCAGTGCGGTATCCCATGTGCCAAATCCTCCCATGCTAATGCCGGTAAGGTAGATCCGGGAGGTGTCCACCCGATGGGTGCGGACCATCTCGTCCGTGAGGGCTTTGACGCCGTGCTCGTTCCAGATATTTTTCAGCGGCACCTGGGGACAGACCACGATGGCTTCGAACTTTTTGCCAGCCGCGATGAGCTTGGGCGGGCCGTGCTTTTTGAGGAGTTCCAGGTCGTCTCCCCGTTCACCGGCACCATGGAGAAAGACCAGGAGCGGCCATTTTTTAGCGGTATCGGCCTCATATCCTTCGGGGAGCGTGAGGAGGTATTTGTAACCGACTTTCAAGGTCACTTCGCCTTCGAAGGACTGTGGGGTCTGTTCGGCAGCGGGGAGGAGAGTGGTCATGGCGAGCGCCAGGAAGAGAGAGAAGAGGGGGCGGGGCATAGTCGTTAAACGCGCATCTGAGGGAGCTCTAGCCAAGTGTTTTTGAGGAGAAAGAAGATGAAAAATCCCGCATCCGGGGCCATGCTTGCTCAATCAGAAGCAAGGTATGAAAATGAACGAGGTTCAGGCGGCCAAGACTCATCTCTCTCGTCTTGTTGAAGACGCAGTGGCCGGAGAGGAAATTGTTTTGGGAAAAGCAGGCAAGCCCATGGTTCGTCTTGTTCCTGATGTGGTGCCCCAGGGAAATCGTGTGGGAGGGCAGTTTCGAGGCCAAATTTGGGAAGCTGAGGACTGCTGGGCGCATTCGGAAGATCTGCGGAGGGATTCAGTTTCAGGGCCGCATCGCGAAGGGAAAGCTAAGGATGCCGCAGGGAATGCTGGCGATCCTGAAAGTAGATGGCATTGAGCCTTTGGACATTACCTGCGCCCATGCTGAAGCCTCCCTGACCCTGGCTCCCATTCATGCGGCTCCCTTTGACCGGCTGCTTGTGGCTCAGGCCATGATTGAGAACATGATCCTGGTAACACGGGATGATGTGATCCCTGGTTATCCAATCCAGGTGATGAGGGCGTGATGGGTGCTTGATGAATGGGGTCATTCGGCACAGTAGTCTTCGAGATGGGAGAGAATATACTCGCCCATCAAGTGGTAGGGCGTCACAGGTTGTTGGTAGAAGGCGTCGTCGATTGGTTCCAACTCGGGCAATCTCTCGGTCTTGTTAGGCGGGGCATTGTAGTACAGGTCTCGTGCCTTGGTGTATAACTGCAAGAACTGAGTGGCTCCAATAAAGCGTAAATCGGATTCCGTCTCAGCATCAAACTCACCTCGATTGTTCCAAAAAAACTGGTCGTGGCCCCCATTTTCCACCTCGGCTTGCAGCCAGCAAACGGTATAAACAGCCCGCCAATGTTGCGGTAGCTTGTGAAGATTTTTGGCCTCTTCCTCCCCACTTGTATTTTTAGAACCCGTGGTATCCAGAACTTTGAAATATAAGTAATCTGCAACTTCGGCTGGAGATTTCTTGAAAAGTTCTTGCCTTGTGACGTTTGGCAAGTTGGTGGAAGAGCCTGATGAGTTGATGGGAGATTCAGCGAAACTAGAGGTCGTATTGGGTGTCTTGGGGTTGCAAGCGCCTATCGCAACAAGACAAAATGCCATAAAAGGGTGTGTGAGGTGCATATGATTCAGTCGTGCTGACCTCAATTCAAAGAACGTCGATTTACCTCCCGACCGAAGCCAGGCTGTGCACCTCTGCGCTGACTCTCAGCTCCTCCATCGCCGCCAATATCAGGTCGCGGTCCATTTCATGGACTTCGATTTTTTGACCGATTTTGGGGACGAGGGTGACGGTGAGTTCGCCGCCGAGGTGCTCGCGGAATTCTTCGAGGCCTTCGAGGATGGTGGCGTCGCCCGATTTGCCTTCAGCGAGGAGATCGGGGTGATAAGTCTCGAAGCCGATGCGCTCGATGAGTTCAATCACGCGGCGGGCGGTGGCGGCATCGAGGATGCCTTTTTTGACGGAATAGACGAGGTCCACGGCGATGCCGATGGCGACTGCTTCACCATGGCTGACGGCAAAGTGGGTGATCTGCTCCAGCTTATGGGCGGCCCAATGGCCGAAGTCCAGGGGGCGGGCGCTGCCGAGTTCGAAGGGGTCTCCGCCTGTGGCGATGTGCTCCACATGGAGCTCGGCGCTGCGCTGGACGACGCGCTCCAGGGCAGGCTGCTCCAGGCGTGAGAGGGCATCGGCCATGCGCTCCATTTCCTCAAAGAAAGCGCGGTCGCGAATGAGGGCGACCTTGATGGCTTCGATGATGCCGTTGCGGCGCTCGCGCTGGGGCAGGGACTCGAGAAAAGCGAAGTCATTGACGACGGCAAAAGGGACGGAGAAGCTGCCGACCCAGTTCTTTTTCTCGAAAAAATTGACGCCGTTTTTCACACCGACTCCGCCATCGCCCTGGCTGAGAGTGGTGGTGGGAAAGCGTATGTGGCGGATGCCGCGATGGGCGGTGGAGGCAGCGAAGCAGACGAGGTCCAGGGTAGCACCACCGCCGATGACGAAGACGTAGCTGTGGCGGTCCAGCCCGGCGTCGTTGATGGCCTGCCAGCAGTGTTGAACGAGGGAGAAGTCGTTTTTACAAGACTCACCACCCGGGAGGATGACGGGATCTCCGGCCAGGTCCAGTACCTCGGCATGGGCGCGGGCATAGGTGCGCAGGCTGTCCATGAGCTGTGGATTGGCGGAGGCCACATGGTCATCCACAAAGACCAGGACGCGGGGCACCTTGTTGGGGTGATCCAGGAGGAGCAGGTCGCGGATGGTCGTGTTTGCAGGGGCAAACACATCGCGGGTGAAAAGGATGCGATGGGCGTATTCGAGCCTGATTTTCTTCTCCAGCATGGGCAGTTGGGTCACAGAGAGCTTACGCCAGAGGCGTGCAAAGGGAAAGACTAGAACGCGGTTTCACACGCTTTCATGCAGCCAGGAATGCGGGAAATGCAGCCTCAGGTGGCGGCGATCCAGCGCTGCCATAGGCGGAGAAGCGGGGCCGTTAAGACAAAGCCGCAGGCCAGGGACAGAGAAACCTGCATGACGGCCAGGGCATCCACCACGGCAATGCCTGCCAGGAGGATGCCGACGGCGCGGCCGATGGCGGGACCACCCCGGCGCATGAGGCGGGTGGCATGGAAGACCATGGCGATGAAGATGAGGATGAAGGGCAGGGGAGCCAGCGGGGTGAAGTCTGCCAGGAGGGGGATCAATCTCCAGTTAGCCCGGCTGAGCCAGAAATACAGGGCGACCAGGGCAGGTGCATAAAGGAGACCTTTGGCAAACAAGGCACGCAGGGGTATGGTGACGGCTCCTCTGGCCTCCATGCGGGCGACCATGGTGAGTCCGACGATGTAAGAGCCGAGGGTGAGGCCCATGATCCATACCCCTGGAGGCATGTGGGCAAGCATGGCCAGTGTCTGCGGGTAACCCGGGCAGGCCAAAACAGTCCTCTGAGCATCCAAGAGCAACGGAATCACGGCTGAGCCGGCCATGCAAAAAAGCAGTACCCGGCAGGCTCCCATGACCCATACTGCGCCCGGCCAGGGCTTGTGGTAGAGGTCATAAAACAGGATGGCCAGCATGAGCGCGCCGATAATCGGCACACTGGCGGATGTGAAAAGAAAACCGATGAGGCCCCCGCTAAGCATCATGCCAAGGCCCACCGTCCAAGCGGCGGCGAGGCTGACTTTGCCACTGGGGATGGGGCGTTCCTTACGTTGCTCACGATCATGTTGAACATCGGCGGCATCGTTCAGGATCATGCCGCCGGTATAGAGGAGTGACCCGGCGAGGAGGAGCCAGCCAAGCTGCGCATTCACTGGCAGCCACGCCCCACCCGCTAGCAGCCAGGCGGCGGTGACGTTGGTCCAGACGGTGGGCAGGTTGGAGATGCGGGCGAGTTCGAGCCAGGGACGGAGCATGAGGACTTTTGGAGTTCTTTTAGCAGGAGAAAATGGGTAGTGCTCGCGAAGGTACTGCCGATGCGGGCTGGCGGGGTCACATCTGGTATTCAAAGATCCGGCAGAAGGCGGCCTGGAAACGGCGGCCTAACGAAAGGTTCAGATCGGCACGCTCAAGGCGTTTGCTGCGCTGCTTGTCCCGCTCCACCATGTCCAGCTGGCGGGCGCTGAAGGCGGCATCGAGCACGTTGAGGTTGTTCTCGTCATTGATGAAAAAGGAGCGCTGATCCAGGTTGGTGGATCCGGCGATGCTGAGGTGGCCGTCCACGATCACAAGCTTGCCATGGGTCATGGTGGGCTGGAATTCATAGAGCTCTGCGCCTGCGGCGACAAGCTGGCGCAGGTAGCGGGTATTCACGGAGCGTGAGGCGGGGAAATCAATGTGCTTTCCGGGGATGATGATCTGGACCTTCACGCCACGTTTGAGGGCGTCCTTCAGTGCATCCCGCAGGGGGGCATTGGGGATGAAGTAGGCATGAGCGATGACGATGGATTTCTGCGCGGCGCGGAAGGCGAGAAGGTAAGTGCTGCCCAGGGTATCCCCGAGTTTTTCGGGTGAACCCAGGGCCATCTGGGCTTTCAAGTTTCCTGCTTTGGCCAGGGGAGGATAGTAGTCCGGGCCAGTGAGCCTGTGACCGGTAAGCTCTTCCCAGTTGTCATTGAAGTTATCTTGAAGTTGAGCGACCACGGGGCCGCGCAGCTCATACTGGGTATCTCGCCAGCGGTGCACGTTTTCCGCATGGCCATCCCAGCAGTAGGCCCAGCCAGCACCGCCCATAAAGCCCACCTTTCCATCGGCGACGAGAGCTCTGCGGTGGGTGCGATGGATGAACTTCCACGGCACCAGCAGATTCATGGGGCGGTACAGGTGAAGCTGCACCCCGGCATCCCGCATGACTTTGAGATTGGCCTCTCCATACTTGGAACAGCCGAAGGCATCCAGGAGCACATGCACTCGGACACCAGCCCGGGCGCGCTCGGCAAACATCTGGCTGAAGCGCTGGGTGGGCTCACTGTCCACACAGACGTAGGACTCGAAGGTGAGGGTCTTTTTCGCCTCGCGCATGGCTTTGAGCATCGCGGGAAAATAGTTACCCCCATTTTCCAAAGTCAGGATCGCATTACCCTCGGTCCACGGGGTTTTGGCGATGTGGGACAGCTCCTGGGCAAAGGCCGGTGTCTGCACCGGGGGAGGGGATTTAGAGACGCGCTGAAAGCCGGTGGCGACGCAGGAACTGAGCAGCGGCAGGCAGAGAAAGGCAATGAGAAACAGTCGGGTCACAATCAGCAGCACTATGCACGGCGCTAAGCTATGGACAACGTTGAGGGTGACTTCCCGCGCGTAGCTGAGCGAAATTTGGTCTTAATCGCTCTAATTTTGCGCTGACGCGACAAATTCTCAAAAAGAAATTGACTGTAATGCTTCTGAGACTTAATCGCACAATGCAATCTCTATTGCGACTGAAACTCATTCCGTTTCCACCCACGAGACGATTGACTCCCATACATGAAACTCAACACATCCTCGATCCGATCCCTGCCTCAGGGACTCGCCTGGACGTCCACTCTGGGCTTCCTCGGCAGCTTGGCCGCCCAAACAGTCGCACCTGCGCCTATCACACCTAAACCTACTGCAACAGCTGAAGATAGCGACGAACTTCCTGAAGTGGTCGTCACGGCTGAGACGGAAAAGGTCTATAAACCAGAGCGCCTACAGTCCCCTAAATATACAGAGCCATTGCGTGATGTTGCTCAGACCATCACCGTGATCCCGAAAACGGTGATCGAAGACCGCGGCGCATTCAGCTTGCGCGATGTGTTGCGCAATACCCCAGGCATTTCCATGCAGGCTGGTGAAGGTGGTGGTGGCCTGCCCGGTGACAACCTGACCATCCGTGGCTTTAGCTCCCGAAGCGACTTTTATCTAGACGGTGTTCGCGACATCGGCTCTTACAATCGTGACCCTTTCAACACCGAGCAGGTGGAAGTGACCAAGGGTCCAGCTTCCACTAACGCCGGACGCGGATCCACTGGAGGATCCATTAACCTTGCCACCAAGATGGCCAATCTGGAACAGGGCGGCGCGATATCCCAGTCCTTTGGCACGGATAACCTCTACCGCAGCACACTGGACTACAATCAGACAATTTCTGAGCATTCCGCCCTGCGTATCAATGCCCTGTACCATTCTGCCGATACCCCAGGACGTGACATCACCAATCAGGAGCGTTACGGCATAGCTGCCTCCTTGGCCTTCGGTCTGGGCACCGACACTCGTGTGTTCCTGAACTATCAGCACCTGACGGAAAACAACATCCCGGACTACGGTATTCCTTGGGTGCCTAACAACGGCACGTTTAGCGGCAGCGGTGCCAGTCTGGCTGGACATGAGGACGGACCGCCGCCCGTCAGCTTTGACAGCTTTTACGGACGTGAAAACACCGACTTCGAAGACGTGCAAAGCGATGTCATTACCGCCATCATCGAACACGACTTTTCAGACAATCTGAAACTGCGCAATGTGCTGCGTTATGGCCGCACCCACCGCAACTCCGTCATTACCGCGCCACGCTTCTTTGACACCGTTCCAACCGCACAAATCCCTGATCCCCTCAATCCAGGGGGATTCATCGATGATCCAACTACCGTAGGCAACCAATACACCAGCCGCATCAACCGCCAGATGCAGGCCCGTGAGCAGACCCAGGAAATCATTTCCAACCAGACAAACCTGAACGCCAACTTTGAAACAGGCCTTCTTAAACACGCCCTGGTGGCGGGGATGGAGATCTCGATGGAACGCCAGGTCAATGCCAACGCTGCCCGTGCTGATGCCGGATCGCGTGGAGATGTTCTGGATCCGAACTTTAACGATGACGCCTACACCGGTCGCCCACTATTGCCGACGCCTGCGGAATCCCACTTGGACACCGTCGCCTTCTATCTCTTTGATACGATTAACATCACCCGTTTTGTGGAACTGAACGGCGGCCTGCGCTTTGATCACATTGAGGCAGATGTCCGTGGTGTGGGTGCAACCCCTGACCAGTTCCGCCGGGATGACATGCTGAGCTGGAAGGTTGGCATCGTGCTGAAGCCGGTGGAATACGGCAGCATCTACTTTGGCTATGGCACGTCCTTCAACCCCTCCATTGACACCAATACCGGTCTCGGCCTGAGCACCGCACAAGTGAGCCTGGAGCCTGAGGAAAACCGCAACATGGAACTGGGCACGAAGTGGGACTTCCTGGACGAGCGGCTCTCGTTCACCGCCGCGCTCTTCCGCTCAGAAAAGACCAATGCCCGCACCACTGACGTCGGCGGCGCAACTGTCCTCGCCGGAAATCAGTTGGTAGATGGTGTGGAATTCGGAGTCGCGGGTTCCATCACCAAGGATTGGCAGATTTTTGCTGGTTATGCCTACATGCAGAGTGAAATCGAAGAGTCGGGCAACGCTGCAGAGTTGGGCCAGTCTCTTGGCAACACGCCAGACCATTCCTTCAACATTTGGACCACCTACAATCTGCCCTTCCGCGTACAGGTCGGCTTTGGTGCCCAATATGTGGGTGATCGCCAGAATGGTAACACCAACACGGCCCGCACCGCTCCAGGCTACTGGACATGCGATGCCATGCTGAACTATCAGGTCAATGACAAGTTCAATGTCCGTCTGAATGTTTATAACATCGCGGACGAACGTTACATCGACCGTGTCGGTGGCGGTCACTTCATCCCAGGTGCAGGCCGTTCGGCCGCCCTTACGGCCAGCTATAAATTCTAAGCCTTCTCTGCCGTGCAACCGGCCGGGGGCGATGACACGTGAAGACTGTGTGCATCGCTCCCGGCCTCTTCTCTTTTCATTACCTATGCTCCTCACCATTCCAGATGTCCTCACGCCAGGCCAGGTCGCCCATGCAAGGCAATTGCTGGATGCCACAGACTGGATAGATGGCAAGGCCACGACTGGCTACCAATCCGCCAAGGCCAAGGACAACATGCAGCTTCCTGAAAACAGTCCCGTGGCGAGGGAATTGGGAGACATGATTTTGGCCGCCCTTTCACAAAACCCGCTCTTTGTTGCCGCTGCCTTGCCTCTGCGCATCCTGCCGCCCATGTTCAATCGCTATGCCGGAGGGCAATCCTTCGGCACACATGTGGACAATGCCATCCGCCAATTTCCCAATGCGCCTATTCGCATCCGCACCGACCTCAGCGCGACACTCTTTTTTTCAGACCCGGAAGAGTATGAGGGCGGCGAGCTCTGCATCGAAGACCTCTATGGCGCGAAGGCCATAAAGCTGCCTCCTGGTCACATGGTGCTTTATCCTTCCACCAGTCTGCATCACGTTACACCAGTTACTCGCGGTGCCCGTGTGAGTTCGTTTTTCTGGCTGCAAAGCATGATCCGCGACAATGGCCAGAGGTCCCTCCTCTTTGATCTTGATCTCTCTATCCAGCGCCTCGGCCAGGAACTGGCCGGTAACGATGTGGCTGAAAAAACCGGCGTTCAGCTCACGGGTGTATATCACAACCTCCTTCGCCAGTGGGCTGAGATGTGATTCTCACAAAAAACAATCCAGCCTAACAACTAGCGCGCTCAAACGCTTTCTCCAAGTTTCCTACGTCAGCTCCCCTCAATGCATCTCACCTTCCATCGTACAATCTTTTGGGTCCACCTCATCAGCGGCCTCATTGCCGGTATTGTCATCATGTCCATGTCCGTCACCGGACTGCTTATTGCCTATGAAACCCAGCTTATGGAATGGGTAAACCGGGACCTGCGCGTGACACCGCCTGCCGCCAATGCGGTGCATCTGGATGTGGAAACCCTGCTGGCCAAAGTGCGTGAAACCAAGCCGGGTTTCAATCCCAGCGGCATCACTTGGAAAGGGGATCCGGAAGCACCGATGACGCTCAGCCTCGGCCGTGAAGGCGCTTTTTTCATCAATCCTTATACGGGGGAAGTGCTCGGGGAAGGGAACCACACCTGGCATGACTTTTTTCATGCGGCCACAGACTGGCATCGTTTCCTCTCTGGCACCGGGCTGTCGCGGGATGTGGGCAAGATGCTCACGGGTGCGGGCACTCTGGTTTTTGGCATCCTTTTGGTTAGCGGCATCTATCTCTGGTGGCCAAAGCACTGGCGCTGGAGCAACTTGCGTGCGGTCACTCTCTTCAACCGTAAGTTGAAAGGCCGCGCTCGTGATTGGAACTGGCACAACGTCATTGGTTTCTGGAGCGCATTTCCCATGCTCTTCATCATCCTCACCGGGCTCATCATGTCTTACTCTTGGGCCAACAACCTGCTTTACAGAGCTACAGGTAATGAACCGCCGCCACCACGCACCCGCACGATGGGAACCTTCGGCGGAGCCCCTCAAGGTGGCATGGCCCAAAGCGGTTCTCGGCCCGAAGGCGGACCCCGTGGTGAAGGTGGCGAGCGTCGCTCCGAAGGTGGAACTCGCGGCGAAGGTGGCGAACGTCGCTCCGAAGGTGCACCACGCCGTGAAGGTGAGCGCCCGGCCGGTGCGCCAGGAATGGGCATGCGTGGTGAGCGGCCCGCCGGTCCACCCCCATCATTGACAGGTCTAGCTCCTTTGCTAGCCCAGGCCCGGGCGCAAGTCGCCGACTGGACAAGCATGAGCCTGCGCATGCCGCTGAAACCTGGAGATCCCTTTCCGCTCATGGTGGATCGGGGTGGTCGCGGCCAGGTGCATTTGCGCACCATGTTTAATCTGGATGTGGCCCAACAAAAAGTGATCGAAAGCCCCGACAATCTGAGCAATCAAAATCTGGGACGTCGCCTGCGCATGTATTCCCGCTATCTGCATACGGGTGAGCTCTTCGGCTTCTGGGGGCAGACTGTGGCTGCTCTTTGCACCCTCGCTGGGGCCATGCTCGTCTGGACCGGATTTGCCCTTGCCTGGCGCAGGTTCTTCAAGCGTAAGAACAAGACTTCAGCCGCTTGATGCACATATAAAACACTGAGTCGGCATGCCCCGTGAGATCTTGTCGAATAGAGCCTCGGTTTTCTCCATTCTGTGGGAGGAACTGAGGCTAGGGTGGCGCTAAACGTATTATGAGCTGGATTCTGGAGCGATGGAGTCCATATCCTAAGCCTTTATGCGTCTCCGTATTCTCAGTGATTTGCATCGTGAGTTCGGCCCAACATCCATCCCAGCGATGGATGCAGATGTTGTTATCCTAGCCGGAGACATTGGGACAAAGCAGAATGCCTTGCCTTGGATTCATGAAGTCACAGGCAACACGCCAACCGTTTATGTATGCGGTAACCATGAATTCTATGGAGACAAGCTACCCCGCGTCACCGAACGGCTGAAGGAGCAAACGGCGGGCTCTCACATTCATGTTTTAGAAAACGAGGCCTTTGAGGTGGATGGATGGCACATTTATGGATGCACCTTGTGGACGGATCTGGCCCTGCATGGAGAATGGAGCGAGGGAGCCAACGAGGCTGGTGATCGAATGAACGATTACAAACGCATTCGAACCTCAAGCCAAGGCTACCGCAAGCTGTTGCCTCGGGACACTCGTGCCATTCATCTGGAATCCGTCCAACGTCTTAGCGAATTCCTTTCCACTCACGATCCGCAACGCACTATCATTGTCACGCACCACGCGCCTTCTGCCCGGTCTCTCCCAGAAAGTCGTCGAGCTGAGTTGATCAGTAGTGCTTATGCTTCACATTTGGATGGTTTCATCGAAAACCATCAACCCTACCTCTGGATTCATGGGCATATTCATCACAGCCAAGATTACTGCATTGGCACCACCCGAGTCATTGCTAATCCCCAAGGGTATCCAAATTATCCGAATATTGATTTCCTCCCACGGTTGGTCGTGGAGATCTGAGTTGTTCCCATTAAACAGGCGTCTGGCTCCCAGCCAGTTTCCAGGGCGGTGCCTGCGGCAAAGGAGGGCTGGCTAGGGGACGGGTGAGTGAGCGGAAAATTTTAGGCTGGAGGTCTTCGGGGGCACCTAGAGGAAGGCTGAGAGTGAAGGTGGTGCCTTTGCCAAGTTGGCTGTGGCATTCCACGCTGCCGTTCATGCCTTGGGCCATGCGATGCACGATCCAAAGGCCGAGGCCGTTGGAGCTTTCGCCCCCGGTGGGTCGTGGGGTGAGTTTGGAAAATTTCTTGAATAGGTTGGCTTGATCCGCCTCGCTCAGTCCAGGGCCTTCATCACAAATTTGAATAGCGACTGAATCCTTGGAGGTAGTGCAGACGCAGCGCACCACGGTGCCTTGGGGAGAATACTTGATGGCATTGGAGATCAGGTTGTCCAGGATCTGGTCCATGGCATTTTCATCCGCCATGACACAGGTGCGGGCCGTGTCCCCTTCCAGCAGCAGGCGGATGTTTTTGTTCTGCGCCCGGAGCTGATAGGTGGCGATCATTTTTGTCAAAACCGGCTCCACTGGACAGCCGACGATTTTCATCTTGATGGAGCCTTCCTCGATGCGCTGGACATCGAGAAGATTGGAAATGATTTCCAGCATGCGCTTGCATTGCTTTTGGATGACCGTGGACGTCTCGGCAATTTTCTCCGGGGTGGGGTTGGTATAATACCCCAGCAGTTCCGCATAACCACTGATGCCGCAAAGAGGGTTCTTCAGGTCATGCGCGGCGATGTTGAGAAACTCGTCCTTCTCATGGTGCAACTTCAGCAGCCTTTGATTGGCGGTGGAAAGCTGGTCCAGAGCCAGCTGCATTTGTTGGAAAGCACGTTTGCGGGTTAGCTCGAAGATGCATCCCAGCAGGGTCATGAAACAGATCAGCCCGCAATAGCCTGCGAAGCTGATGTACGGCTCCCAGCTCATGTCATAGGTATGGACGACCTCGATGCCAAAGACTCCCAGGAGGCCGAAAGCCCCTGCTGCCAGGAAGCATAGGCCTGACCAAATGAGAGCATCCTTGATCTCGAGTAGCAAGAGCACACAGAGCGGGATGGATGCGAGCCAGGCAATGGCATGCCCGTAAAGCCCACCCTCAATGGCGCAGAGTCCTGTAAAGCCACAAAAGAGGATGAGAGCAAAAAGGTGGCCCGTGAGGCGGAGGTTCCTCCCACGCCGGAGAATCACCGGAATCATCGCAAAGCACATGCTGCAGATGATGATAATGGCGGCTCCCCACAGATGATCCGCCAGCATGTAAAAAGAGGCGTAAGCGAGGCCAAAAAGAGCTCCCATCCAGCCAAAACGGAGCTGTAGGCGGCTGCGGCGCAGGATTTCTGGATCCTGGCTCAACTCCGTCGGGAGGTAAGTATCCCATAACTTTAACCCCCTGGACGGGATCATCGGGGTAGTGAGACTGGGGGGGACAATCATCATGGGTGGACGTTTTGTCAGAATGCAATCTTGGTGGTCAGTCCAATCCAGTGAGACTGCAATTTTACACGGCTGTCTTTGTATTCCGGCCCCTGGATGGAGCGGGCACTGGAATGCTGCACCGCAGGAAGGTCATACTGGTAGGCGAGGTCGATCTGGTAACGACCGCGAGTATAACCAAGACCGAGAGCAAGCGTATGCTCGGAAATGGCGGCCGTCGTGGGCAGCAATGTATCCGTGGAGACCGGGTTGCTGCCATAGGCATACCCCATACGCAGGGACAGGGATTCGGTGAGTTCGTATTCGAAACCAAGACGGAAGACAAAGCTGTCTTTCCAGTTGAGATCAATGTCGTCATCAAGCGATTTGGAACCTGTGGTGGCATTCACGGCCGGATTGGATCCATTGGCCAGCCGCACCTCCAGCACATCGTAGGCATTGCTCCAATCCACCCATTCCGCCTGACCGCCGACACGCAATTTTTTGAGGGCCTGCCAGGTCATCCCCACGGCGGCTTTCTGCGGCAGGTGGGTGGCCACTTTGGCATCGTATTTGAATTCTCCAGGTACACCCACCAGGCCCGCATCCACTAGCTGGCGGGTCACATCTCCTCGCGCCGTGCCCTCGGTATTGAACTGGGTGGCGGTGCGGTAGCTGAAAGCCATGGCGAAGTCCTTGGTGGGTTTCCAGTGCAGAGCCAGATCACCATTCGCCCCAAAGCCTTCCGTTTCCAGATCCAGCAGTGTTTTAAAGCCTTTAAGCGCGGGCTGCGTCTGGAACGTGTAGGGGGTGGTCAGTTCGTTACGGTTGTAAACAAGGCCGACACTCGCCCCGAGGGCTAATTGATCCGTCAGCCGCCAGCCCAAGCCCAGGGCAGCGCGCATATTGATGATGGAGGAGCGGTGATGCTGCTGGCCATAGCTGGTGGTGCCGGTGGCTCCGCCAGCAGGATCACGAAAGTACCAGTCCGCTAGGCGGGTGGAATCCGTAATCAGGCTCATGCTCATAGCCAGTCTGTCTGCCAAAGGCTGGCGATAGACGATTTCCGGCAGAAGACCCCATGTATCCGTAAGTTTCCCACCCTCATTTTGAGCGTTGTCATATCTGCCACTTGCCCACGCTCCCGCGATGCCCAGAGAGACGTCGGACTTTTCCAGGAAACCGAGTGCGGCAGGGTTCTGCGCTGCCGAAGTCACCGCATCCAGGTCATCCGCCAAGGTAGCTCCCGCCATGCCCATGCTGCGTGCGCCTATGCCATTTCGGTCAATGCCGCTAGCCTGCACTTCGGGCGCAAAAAAGCCCAAAATCCCGATAAAGGATCCAAGTAGCCACAAGGAGCTTTGAACTCTCTCAAGACTAAAGGAACGCCGGGGGAGCGAAAAACGACACATATGGAAAATATGGTTCGTGTTAATAATTAAACCATCTTCTTTTTGTGAATTTTCGCCTTAACGGCTTCATTTTCAGCGAAATTAATGGAATTTCAGGTATAAACAACGTCTGTTAATACGAAAAAGAATTATTTCAATTCGGCGGTTTATCCTTTCGGCCATAAGCGGAAGTTAGCCGTGTATAGGTCAAGAATGGTTATCTCTTTTGGAGGTATGAGGAATGGGTAAAGGTTTGGTTGAGAAAAAGCCTGATCGAGAAGCCAGGTTTTGGCAGATATGCCGCTGATTCTATTCTGATTTTGAGTCAAGCGGTGATAAGATGGCCTAACCAATGAAATATGATAAATTGAAGCTCAGCTTGATGCGGCAGGTGATGCTTTGTCAGTTGGTTTTGCTTTGCTTCTTTGGGTCGCTATAGATATGCCGAGAGTCATCTCATGAAACGTCTTGTTATAATCTCCATCAGCTCTCTCATCGCGGGCGGATTCCTGCTATGGGGCTTTTACATCTGGAAAACACGCAGCACACCGCACATTGCAGTCACAGGAGGGCGTCCACTATCCATCCTTTTGCCCGCGAATGGCACTCACTTCATGCAAAACGATACTCGTTGGGCGAAGGAGAAAATAGGTGGCTCGGAGGAGACGATCCGAAGTGTGGGATGTGCGATGTGCAGCGTGGCCAGTGCCGCCCAGTACCTCGGAGAAACAACAGATCCCGCCACATTCAATCGCCAACTGATTGCTGCTGGAGGATATACTGAGCAGGGCTGGCTGGTATGGTCAGCTGTCTCGAAGATTTTTGAAAAGCGCATCGAGGTTACCGTGCTTAGCCACCCCCTCCCATTCGGCGATGGATCGGGCCTTAGAGCGTGGAGAATATCCAGTCATCAAATTCATCCTCCCGGCAGGCATTCCCCATTGGGTGGTGGTGGTGGGTAAGGATGGATATGAATACCTCGTCCAGGATCCCCTCGTCGCATCAGCTAAGCCGGTCCCACTGTCCATCCGCGCCTCCGGCATTTATTCGGTAAGGGTAGTGAGGCGGAATGCTTGAGCAGTTTCCGGACCGCAGTTCAAGAAGCAAGCCAAGCGGGTGCCTATTCCTGGCTATGAAGGAGATTCTAACGAAATTTGCGCAATGGACTTGCCTAAGTGAAGAGACTGCCCACTGTCGTGATCTGTCCTGAGCAACTATGAGTGCTACCACAATCGCGTTCCTGAATTTCAAAGGCGGTGTCGGCAAGACAGCCACGACAGTGAATCTAGCGGCTGCGCTGGCGCATTATCACCAGCAAAGGGTGCTGATTGTGGATCTGGATCCTCAGTGTAATGCCAGCTTCTGGCTGATGCCACCGGCGGACTGGAAAGCGCATGTGGATGGCGGCAGGCATTCGAGCTTCCAGATTTTTCAGGATGAAATCATGGGGACGCACCGCTTTGATTTCGACAAGGCGGTGGTCAGGGCTGTGCCGCGCAAGGGCGGTATTTCGATGATCTCCCGTCTGGACATCCTGCCTGCGGCGGTGCAGTTGATCACTATTGAAGACCGCATCCACCAGAACAAGTATGCGCGTTTTTTTGAGTTTCTGTACAAGGCTCTAAAACCGCATTACAAGGATTACGACTACATTTTCTTCGATTGCCCACCGAACGTGTACTCCATTTCAAAAAATGCACTCTATGCTGCTGAGAACTGCGTAGTGCCTTACGTGCCGGACTTTCTCTCACTCTCGGGTTTCCAGCTTCTGGCCGAGCAGATCGAGCAGTTCAATGACCGGATCAGCGGTTTTAAAGGACTGCGCAGAAGAGCTTCGATCGTTGGCTTGCTGGCCAGTCATTACAAAGCCAGCAAAACCCATGACCAGGGGCTGAATGAACTGGAGGTGACGCTGGGCCGCCTGAAATCTGAGGGGTTGACGCATCATGAGGCGAAGTTGTTGCTTCCACCCATCCGCCATCTGGCGGATGTGTCTGAATCCACCAATGAGCATCTGCCCGTGATTCTCCACAAGCCTAACGGGTTGGGTGCGGAGGACTATAGCAAGCTCGCCAAATCCTTTCACCAGCATTTCCAATCTCTCTGAATCCATGAACGACCTTGCCCAACGTCTGCGTGCTCTGGCTGGCAGCCTTGAGAAACACGCCCCAAATCTGGACAGCGCGGCCTTTGTCAAAAAGGCGGTGACGTTCAGCAAAGCCCTGACCGGCTTTGAAAGCGCCACAGCGGAAGCACTCAGCGGGTTGGCTCCAGGGCTGCATGAACTGGAGAAACTTCTGGCGAGTCCAGATAAAAAAGCGCTGAAGGAGCCTGTGATGAAAAAGCTGTTTCAAGAGGTGCTGCAGACAAAGCCTCCGGCGGATGCCAAACTGCCTGCGCAGCACAAGCTGTTTTTGAAACTGGTCAAAGAGAATGGGGCGGGTGAACTGGCTTTGGCGGCTGTCCGTAGTGCCGTGAGCAAAGCTCAGCTACCGGTCGAGCCGCCACCGAAGGATAAGGAATCCCTACAGGCGGAGCTTCTACGCTTGGGTCGGCTGGATGAGGGGGGCTTTGCGGACGAATTGGATGTGCGCTACAAAAAACTGACGGACCTGAAGAGTCTGGCCAAGGCGAATGCGCTGCCTGTGCCCAAAGCGGTGGAGAAAGCCTGGTTAGTACGAGAGCTGCGACGTATCTCCCTCCGTGTGGCCAGTCACCAATTGACCTGAGAAATGGCACGCACCGCTCTGGAGATCCTGCGATACACCCGCACTGAGGCGTGGGTGGAGGATCTTCTTTTTGCGCATCCAGAACTCTTGTCCCCAAATCTGCCACCGCCACGGCGGCAAGTGTCGTTTGCTGGCAGCAGGGTGGACTTGCTGTTTGAGGATGAGGAACAGACAGTGCTGGTAGAGATCAAACGCGGCGTCATCGACCTAGCTGCATTGGCGCAGATGAAGCGATACCGGGTGCTTTTGAAACAGCCAGGCCGCCTTTTTACTGGCTATCTGGTGGGGGCTTCGATTTCGGACGAAGCGGCTGAATCTCTGAAAAAATCGGGAGGGCGGCTGAAGTTTCGGCAGATAGGCAGGGATATTCCAAGGGAGATTAACCTGTGCCAGAAATGCCGCCGGGCGAGGCATCAGGCGATCTCGGCCTGCCCATTTTGCGGGGAGAAACAGATTTTGCGCTGATCTTTTCCTGAAAGGTCACGCCCGGCCCCATCGTTTCGGCGGGCGTAACTGTAAATACCCCCTGTTTATGAACCCCACTTCCACCTCCTTTGGTCGCCGCCAGTTCGTCGCAGGCGCGGCGCAGTCCTTTCTTGGCGTGACGGCGCTCAGCCAGCTAGGTACGAAAGCCTTTGCTGCCGGGGAAAACACAAGCCCGTTGAAGCAGGTGCCGACGGCTCGCAATGTGATCTATTTGTACATGACTGGGGGCATGAGTCACCTGGATACATGGGATCCAAAGCCGGAGAGCGATGTGATGGGATTGACAAAAACCATCAAAACCAAGGTGGACGGCATCCGCCTGAGTGAAAACATCCCCCTGCTGGCGCGTCATGCGGACAAGCTGGCCATCCTTCGCGGCATGAATTCCACCCAGGGTGCGCATGAGCAGGGAAACTACTACATGCACACCAGCTACACGCAGCGGAGCAGCATCCGCCATCCCTCCATGGGCGCGTGGTTGCAGAAATTTCAGGACCGGGGTAACCCAACATTGCCGGGCAGTGTGATGATCGGTAATGACAGCCGCCATCCGGGAGCAGGCTTTTTTGAATCCCGCTTCTCCCCGCTGATGATCAATGATCCCGCCAGCGGCATCAATAACGTGCGTCCGCTGGATTGGTTCACGGAGGATCGCTTCGCCAGCCGTCTGAGCCTGGCCAAAAAGCTAGACCAGAAATTCGCCTCCACTTACGACGTCAAGAACGTGCGCGCCTATAGCGACATGTACGATGATGCGGTGAAGATGATGAAGAGCGAGGAACTGAAGGCCTTTGACCTGGATGCCGAGCCGGATGCTCTGCGTGAAAAGTATGGGCGTGACAGCTTCGGCCAGGGCTGCCTGCTGGCCCGCCGCCTGGTGGAGCATGGGGTGCGGCATGTGGAGGTGAGCTTTGGCAACTGGGATACCCACAATGCCAACTTTACCCGTGTGCCGGAACTCTGCGATGAACTGGACTCCGCCATGAGCGCCCTGATTGGCGATCTGGAAGCCCGTGGCATGCTGAATGAAACGCTCGTGGTGCTAGCCACCGAATTCGGCCGCACGCCCGAGATCAATGCCAATGATGGACGCGACCATCACCCTGCCGGATTTAGCTGTGTGATGGCCGGTGGTGGTATCCGTGGTGGCCAGATTTATGGGGCCACGGACGAGAACGGGGATAAGGTGGTGGAAGGTTCCACGACCATTCCAGATTTGAATGCAACCATTGGTTATGCCCTTGGCCTGCCTTTGGATCAGGTGCTGTATTCTCCGACAAAGCGCCCCTTCACCATTGCGGACAAGGGCAAGCCGCTGACTCAGCTCTTTGGCTGATTTGCTATAAAAAAGCCCTGGCCGCAATGCGCGGGCTAGGGCTTTTTTGTGGATACACTTATTGGGACTTGGCCAGCTTGTTATACTTTTCCACAAGCGCGTTGTATTCCCTCACCTGGGTATTCAGTTTGGTGATGGCACTGTCGCGTTCGCTAGCCAGTTGTTTGATGGTGTCATTCGCTTTCTCGATGGCAGTATTCTGGGCGCTGACTTCGCTGTTGCGGTCCTTAAGGGCATCCGTGCCTTTGCCAGCGAGCTGTTTATAGGCTGCCAACTCAGCCTTAGCCGTCCGGGCATCATTCATCCAGATGCCGATGCTGTATCCGCGTGAAGTCTGGTCCACGGTGAGGAGCTGTACCTGCTCCGTGGCATCGAGCAGGGCGGATTCAGTCTCGGCACGCAGGGTGGTGATGCGTGCTATTTCCTGTTCGAGGCGCAGGCCCTTTTCTTCGGCTTGGATGCGCAGTTCATTTTCTGCGATGAGCTGGGCCGTGAGCTCTTCAATGCGTTCATTGAGGACAAATTCGCGCTTCCATTGAACGATGCAGATGCCGCAAAGGCCGAGGACGATGAGGCTTAGCAGAAAGAATAGAAAGGCCTTCATTGAGCGGGAGCGGGGGCAGGGGAGCTAGCCGGTGCGGGTGCGCTGGCGGAAGGTTTGACATTGATGGCCACTTTATTGAAACCCATGCGGCGGACCGTATCCAAAGCGCGGACCATTTGGGACCAGACGGTGCCTGAATCACCACTGATATAAACAGGCGTATTGGGATCTTTTTTGAATCGCTCCGAAAGCCTGTTTTCCAGGTCTGGAAGGGAGATGGGATTCTTGTCCAGGAAGAGGTCACCAGCCTGGTTGACGCCCAGGTTGATCATGTCCGGCTTGAAGTCCGACTGGGCAGATGAAGCCACCGGAAGGTTCACCTTGATGTTCTGCTGCTTGGTCATCGTCAGACTGACCATCATGAAGGAGGCCAGGAGGAAGAACATCACATCAATGAGAGGGATGATCTCCAGCCGGGTTTTTTTATGGGCGATGGGGGAGTGAATTTTCACAGGAATGGTTAGGCTGTTGCCCGGGATCAATGCTTCTTGTGGACCTGGTCAAAGCCGTGCTGAGCCGCCAGGATAAGCACGTTGTTGGCTGCGGCCTCGAGATCAAACTGGAGCTTGGCCAGCCTGCTGTGGAAGTAATTCATCGGCACCAGGGTGGCGATGGCAATACCCAGACCGGCGGCTGTCGCGATGAGCGCTTCACCAATGCCCCCGGTCACTTTTTCCACGGCCAGCTCTGAGTCACCAATGGAGGAGAAGGAACCCATGATGCCGGTGACGGTGCCCAGAAGGCCCAGGAGAGGTCCGAGAGTGACGACGGTGTCCATGGCTCCGAGGAATCTTCCTGCGGCCTGCAGCTCATGGCCGGCTGCCACTTCCAGCGCGCCCTGCATGGAGCTATGCTGGTGCTTGAGGCCATGATGAATCATGCGCACCACCGGATCCGTGGTTGTTTCTGAAAGGGAGATGGCCTTGGCCTGATCTCCGCCCTCCAAAGCTGCATAGACCTGATCTAGCTGTTTGGCTGAGCGGCGGGCGCTGAAACGCAGCCACCAAAAGATACGCTCCACCAGGACGCAAATGGCAAAACCTCCCACAACAAGAATGGGATACATGATGGGACCACCATCGTGAATGAATTTGATGACAACGTTGGCGAGGGGGAGCTGGAGCATTGAGTGGAGGTTAAGGGGGAATGGGAGGCAGTTTCCTGGGGTTCAGGAAGCTGATAAGGCACTTGCCGGGTGGAGCATTGGCTACCTGAGCTGGAATCTGACGGGCAATCTGAGGTTGCCCATTCTGCCAGGAAGATACCAATTGCGGCAGATATAAGATGAAAGCTGGCTCTGCTCTGAAGCGGTGAATCCGCCGTTGCTGCAATTGCTGGAAACAACGGCCGCGTACTCGACTTTCCCAGCGGGGCTGACCCGAAGGCTAAAGGTCACTGTTCCCGTGACACCTCGTGAGCGCGCTCCAGAGGGGAATGGTGGCGTGGGCAGTCTGCCTTTACCTGCTCCGGCACCGGCTCTTCCTGTGCCACCACCGCCGCCGCCGCTGCCTGCCGTACCGCCAGCGGTTGTCATGGTGCTGGTGGCGGGGCGGCTGGCAGGTTTTGCCACCGCAGGGCGCGGCTGGGTTTTCGGTTTAGGCTTGGCAGGATCCACCGGCTTTTGCACCGTTTCGATCTTGGGGGCAGCAGGCACGGTGAAAAGATCTTCCGTCACCAGCGGTTCCATCATCTCCGGTAGTTCCAGTGTCTCGATCTGCACTTCGACGGGTTCCGGTATTTCAAGGGTCTCCTCCACCACCTCCTCGGTGGGATTCTCTTGGGACTCTTCCACCTCAGCCAGCAATTCAGCCATGGAGACATCGGTGGAATCATTATCCACCGCACCCAGTCCGGCTCTCCCGGCAAAGGTAATGGGCTCGAAGTTCTGAAACCGCAGCATTCCCACAATGCCGATGAGCAAAAAGGTGCCTGCGATGCCTGTCAGCCAAGCGACACCGCACAGGCTATCGTCAGGGCAGCGAAAGCGCCAGACAGTCGCCTGCTTAGGCGTGGCCACAGCTTCAGCCTTTTTGGAAAGGCTGAGTGCAGGGGATCCTAAAAGTGCCAGTTGCGACATGGTGGAGAGTGAATTGAGATACGTTTTCGATAATGACGATTGATCAGAGATCGTCAAGCGTCTATTGCGACGTAATCTCACAAAATGACATTTTGTGTCTCATGTCCTCTTTGATGCCTGATACCCCTTCTGACATTCACGCCGAAGCCAGCCGCTGGACGCTTCACGGCATCTCTCTGCTGGAAAAGGGGGATCACGATTCCTTGCAGCAAGCCCAGATCTGTTTTGAGCACGCCATCGCCTTGCGTGAAAATCTGTCCCTGGAGGAGAATCCGTTATTTCGTTGGGGACTGACGGCTGGCTGGATGAACCGGGGAGATGTATTGACCCGCCTGGGTGGCCCTGAGCGGCTGCAGGAGGCGCTGGGCAGTTACGATATCGCCATTGCACATCTGCACCAACTTCCTTTGGACCGTGACCCTGTTTTTCGCTGGCGGTTATGCGTTGCCTGGATGAACCGGGGAGTCACCGAACAAGCCGTAAAAGAGGCGGGTGCGCATGAGCGGGCACTGCGCTGTTTTGACAAAGCTATCGAGACGATGCATGGCCACGAATCCAGCGAGCGGGCTGACTACCAGCAGGTGCAGGCCAGTGCCTGGATGAACCGGGCCAATGAACTGCTGCAAAGCAGCCTCCCAGCCTGGCTGTCCGCTGTGGAGGCCGCGCGCCATTCGCTTGATCATTGTCGGCATCTTGATGAGAAAGACTTAGTGGGCAGGGAGGCTGGCATCAAGGCGCGGCATACTCTCTGCCGAGCGTTGGCCAGTCTGCTGGAGGCTCCTTCTGTCGATTCAGACCAAGCGGAAGCCTGGATCTTGGAGGCTACGGATGCGGTGGAGGATGTGATGCGACTGACCCAGGCTGATCCCCATTTTCAGCAGATCCGTGAAGAGATGTTTCACTTTGGCTGCCGCATGTATCGCGCTTTCCAACCTCACTTTTTGGCCGGATTTTTAGATGACGGCATGATGGCTGGCGGGATGTCTGAAGAAATGAGGCAGGCAGCCCGTGAAGCGCTGGCACAGGCGGCTTTCCAAATCCAGCAGGAGAATCTGGCGGGTTATACTCCCTCGCGTCTGGACCGCCTCCTCCATACCTTGCAATCGCTCAGTGAAGCAGGTGAAAAGCTGGGATTCAGGGATGGCTCACCACCCGGTAATCCACCTATCGGCACATGAAGGGTTGACCCCTTTGCCATCTGTGTGCAGTAAGTGATATGGCGGCAGGTGGCCAAGCCTGCCGGACAAGTGTGTACTTTGTCTTCCAGTGAGCTGACGCCTATGCACCATATTGACTTTCTCCAGGATCTGTCGGTCGTGATGATCATCGCGGCGGTGGTGACTATCTTGTTCCGGCAGATGAAGCAGCCCGTTGTCCTGGGTTACATCCTGGCGGGGGTGATCATTGGTCCGCATACCCCCCCGTATGCTTTGATCGAAGATGAGCATACCATTGAGACGCTTTCAGAGCTGGGAGTGATCTTCCTCATGTTCGCCCTGGGGTTGGAGTTCAGTTTAAAGAAGCTGACCAAAGTCGGTTCCACAGCCCTGATTGCAGCTTCTGCGGAAATCGTGCTGATGATCTGGGCCGGATACCATCTGGGGCGGACCTTTGGCTGGGGCACCATGGACAGCGTGTTCCTGGGGGCCATCCTTTCCATCTCGTCCACCACCATCATCATCAAGGCCCTGGAGGAGATCGGGAAGACGAAGGAGCGCTTCGCCCAGATGATTTTTGGTATCCTCATCGTGGAGGACATCCTGGCCATCCTCATGATCGCCATGCTGTCCGGTTTTGCCACGACTGGATCACTGGCCGTGGAGGATGTGGCACTCACAGTGGGAAAGCTGGTCACCTTTTTGGGTGTGCTGCTGATTTTTGGCCTGATCTTGGTGCCGCGTCTCTTGAACTGGGTGGCCAAGTTTAAGAGCAATGAGATGCTGCTGGTGACAGTCGTGGGGCTGTGTTTTGGCGTATCCCTGCTGGCGGTGAAACTGGGCTATAGCGTGGCTCTGGGCGCGTTCATCATCGGCGCCATCATTGCGGAGGCACGTCACATCGCACACATCGAGACACTGATGCATCCGGTGCGGGATCTCTTCAGTGCCGTGTTTTTCGTCTCCATCGGCCTGCTGATCGATCCTCAGGTTCTGAAGGAACAATGGGGGCCCATCCTGATCATCACGGCGGTGGTCGTCGTGGGCAAGGTATTGACCTGTGGGCTGGGCACCTTTGTGGCCGGAAATGACCTGAAATCTTCCATGCGCGTGGGCATGGGGCTGGCGCAGATTGGTGAATTTTCATTCATCATCGCCGCTCTGGGGCTTTCGCTGAAGGTGACCAGTGACTTCCTTTATCCCATCGCCGTTGCCGTATCTGCCCTGACCACGCTGCTGACGCCTTATCTCATTCGCAGCTCGGATGCCACGGTGAAAGGCATCAGCCATATCACACCGACGGGACTGATGAATGCCCTGGATGCCTACACGAAGTGGGTTGGCAGTCTCAGTTCAGGCAGCAACCGCAAGACCCCGGCCAAGTTCCTGCGCAAATGGGGCTGGCAGATCGTGGTGAACATCATCCTCATCGCCGGCGTTTTTATCACCGCTGCCTTCATGAAGGATCATGTGGAAAAATGGTGGCCTGATGCCCCTGGCGGATACAATGGCATCAAGGGCATGCTCTGGCTTGGGGCCATGATTCTCAGCCTCCCCATGCTGATCGCCATCGTCAGGAAGTGGCAGGCCTTTGGCATGCTGGTGAGTGAAATGAGCGTGTCCAGCGCGGTCGCCAAGGACAACACCATGCCCCTGCGCGGCATCATTTCGAACGTCGTCCTTACCGCCGGCTGCGCTGCCTTATTCCTCATCATCTTGGTTCTCAGTTCAGCTATCCTGCCTTCACGGAATCTGCTCATCGTGCTGGGGCTCCTGCTGGTCGCACTCACCATTCTGCTCTGGCGGGTCTTCGTGCGGGTGCATACAAAGGCCCAGTTCGCCCTCTATGAAACGCTGAATGAGGCCCCGCTGCCGCATCATGCGCCGGATGCTTTGGACATTCCCCCGCTGCTGCGCCATGCCGAATTGCTGACACTCAGTATTTCCCCGACCTCCATGGCCGCAGGAAAAGTCATTTCTGAACTGCAACTCCGCAGCCGCACAGGGGCGAGCATCGTCGGCATTGAGCGCGGGGGTGACAACATCATCAACCCTGGTATCTCTGAGGAGATCCGCCCTGGGGATTCCGTGCTACTCATCGGCAGTGCCGAGCAAATCCAGCTGGCAAAGGAAATGCTGGAGTAAGCAGCTCCCGTTCAGGGAGCGGTGGAGAAAAGCACTTCAATGCCTGGCAGTCTATCCGCCAGTTTCTCTCCCTTCTCCTTCCCGAGCACACACATCGCCGTGGCCAGCGCATCACTCGTCGTGCAATCCGGCGCGATGACTGAGCAGGCGATCCTTTCCGTGAGCCCCAGTCCGGTCTTGGGAGATAGGATGTGTGAATAGCGGATGCCTGCGATTTCGGTGTATTGGTAAAGATCTCCTGAGGTAGAAACAGCACGGTTTGCCAGGAGGAGAGTCTTCAGGCTGTCCTCATCCCCCGGTCGTGTAAACGTGCGCAGCTTGATCTCCCAGCCTTTTTGGCCGGGGGGCGCATCCCCCACCGCCGTATCCCCACCCGCCTGGGCGACGGCGCAGGGCAGGCCATGCTGGCGCATGATGCGCAGGCATTCATCTGCCGCATAGCCTTTCGCGATGCCCCCCAGATCCAGCAAAGTCCCGCGCTGTAGGGTGATTTGGCACTCGTCTTTCTCCTGTGTGATCCGCCGCCAGTCAGTGGCTGCGATGGCGGATCGCAGCCGGTCCGCCGGGGGCAGCCTGCCCTGACGCCGCGCCCTCCGCCAGAGCTGGGATAAATGGCCGCAGGTGGGGTCAAATGCCCCATCAGTAATTCGGGCGAACTCGATGGAGCGGTCCAATAAGTCCCGCATGGGCGTGCTGACGGCCATGGGATAAGTGGCGTCAGGAGCACAAAGCCGCATCAGCTCACTGGTCGGGTCGTAATCCGTGAAAATCTGGTTTAATACCGCAATGCGGGCGAAGCAGGCATCCGCTGCCTTTTCAGCCTTGGCCCGGTCATCCGTATAACAAGAGATGCGGAAGGTGGTGGCCATGCCTGGCCCGCTGAAATCATGCCTCTGGAGGGCAGGGGACTCAGCTCGGGCGTGAGCCGCCCAGAAACAAAACGCCCCGCATGCCAGGAGGCAGGCGGGGCGCAAGAAGGTCATGAACGCGTGTGCGGTTAGGCCACGAGAGTCTGGTCACGAGAAGGCCCGACGCCGAGGAGGCTGACGCGTGCCCCGGTCAATTCTTCCAGACGCTTCAGGTAGGCCTTGGCCAGGTCAGGAAGGTCAGCGAAGTTTTTGATCTGGCTGAGGTCCTGTTTCCAGCCCTGGTGGGTTTCGTAAACAGGCACACATTCCTCGATGTCCTCGATCGTGCTCGGCGGATAGTGGATGGTCTCACCACGCAATGTGTAGGCGGTGCAGATCTGGATGGTATCCAGACCGTCCAGGCCGTCCAGGTTAGTGATGGCCAGTTCATCGGCACCATTGATCATGACCGCATAGCGCACCAGCACTGCATCCAGCCAGCCGCAGCGGCGGGCACGACCCGTGGTGGCACCGTATTCACGGCCCATGTTGTGCAGCATGTCGCCGATGTCTTCATTCTCTGTGATGAAGGGGCCTGAGCCGACACGGGTGGTGTAAGCCTTGGCCACCGCCACCACTTTATCGATCATGCGTGGAGGCACGCCGGAGCCTGTGCAGGCTCCGCCGGAGGTGGTGTTGGAACTGGTGACAAAAGGATAGGTGCCGTGGTCGATGTCCAGGTAAGTCCCCTGGGCTCCTTCAAAAAGGAGGCTCTTGCCGGCACGGATCGCCTCGTGGCAATAGACGGCCGTATTCGTGATATGGGGAGCCAGGACCTTGGCTGCGGCCAGGACACTGGTGATGGTTTCTTCCACGGGCACTTCAGCCACGCCGACAGCGCGGAAAGTCTCATTGTGCATGAGCAGGCGGCTGCGCAGCTCACTTTCAAGCTGCTCAGGGCGGGTTAGCAGAATGGCACGCAGGCCACTGCGCTCCACCTTATCCGCATAAGCCGGGCCGATGCCGCGACCTGTGGTGCCGATCTTTTTATCGCCCAGCCGGGCCTCGCGGGCCTGATCCAGACCTTTGTGATAAGGCAGCACCAGGTGGGCCGTCTCGCTGATCTTGAGGTTCTCCGGGGTGATCTTCACGCCCTGGGCGCGCAGCTTGGCCATTTCTTCCAGCAGGCCCAGGATGTCCATCACCACGCCATTGCCGATGACGCACATCTTGTCTTCCCACAGGATGCCGCTCGGGATCAGGTGCAGGATGTATTTGGTGCCGTTGTTGATGACGGTGTGCCCGGCGTTGTTCCCGCCTGCAGCGCGTACGACGACGTCTGTGTGTTCTGTGAGGTAGTCAACGATCTTACCTTTTCCTTCATCGCCCCACTGGGCACCGACAACAATGGTATTGGACATTTACTTGAGCTTCTTTGCGGCGCAGGGAGGCCGCTTCCTTGGTTTGTTTTTTTTGGACAAATGAGTCACGCCAGCGGGCAGGTGGCTGCCGCCAGGGGATCGCTAAAAAAGGCGATCACCGGACCCGGTAGTTAAGCAGTCATTTGGCTGAATGAAAAGACGGCATAAGCACAGACCAGCAGCGCCAGGACTCCCAGGCCGATGAGCGGGGCATAACCATTGCTCTTGGGCTTGGCCTTGGTGCCGAAGCCGGAGCGGTGGCTGCGGTCGAGCGGGGTAGCGCCGTAACCACTGCTGGACACAGTGCGGGTCGGGGCGCTGTAGGCAGGGGCTTCCTCGAAGTCGCCAATGAAGACGCAATCCACATGACCCAGGGTAAAGGTGCCGCCGTGTCCCAGTTCCACGCGCTCGATGCGCTCACCACCGATCTTGGTGCCGTTGGTGGAGCCGAGGTCGGTCAGCACCCAGGAGTCACCCTCGATGGCCACTTCGCCATGATGGCTGGAGACGGAGTCGTGGGCGATGACGATCATGTTGTCATCGGCGCGGCCGAGCGACATGCGCTCAGCGGTCAACTCGACTTCGCCAGTGGTGCCTTCGGGGGTAGTGTACTGAATTTTTGCCATAGCGTCAGAGGATTTAGCAGGCCCGCGCGTAGCTGGCAAGCCGCAATCCTGAGTGCGGGGCAGGGGATTTTGAGGTGAGGTGGGCGCCGGGAGTGCCGTTTACGGCTCGCATGAGCGGATTTTCTGTGGCATAGGAGGGGGCTACATGCTTCCAACCTTCCTTTTTGCTACCTGCCGTTTCGGTTCTGAGCCCGCGCTCAAACGGGAGGTGGCCGCCCGATATGCGGGACTGCTGACACCGGCCTTCATGCGCCCTCAGCTCATTACTTGGAAGATTCAGGGGGAATTGCCGCCAGATTTCCGTTTTGGAGGTCTTTTTGCCCAGGTGGCGGGCATATCCCTGGGCATGGCGGAGTCTGCGGCGGAGGTGCCAGCCTTGTTGTCCACCCTTTCCCAGCGGCCAGCACTGCTCCATGTTTTCCCCCGGGAAGTGCCGGAAGATGGCGTTCCTGAGGAAACCTGGGCACGGGTGGATGCCCTGGAGGCGGAATTGACTGCACTTCTGGATCTGCCTACCGCCTCCGCTCCGCGTCCTGCGGAATACATCCTGGATGTGATTGTCGGTGCTCCGGGTGAGCCCATGCTGGTGGGCCTTCACCAGTACCAGCCTGGGGAATTTAAAACCGCAGGTGGCTTGTCCCGCATGCAACTGCCCCCGGAATCCCCGTCACGTGCGTGGCTGAAGATGGAGCAGTCACTGATCTGGCTAGGCGTTGAAAATGAACTGAAAGGCCGTGTGGTCCTGGAGCTGGGTTCCGCTCCTGGCGGTGCCACCTTATCGCTGCTCAATCGTGGAGCCACCGTTTACGGCGTGGATACCGGGGCGATGGATGAGCGGGTGCTGGCGCATCCTCAGTTCCATCACCTGCGTGTTTCTGCCGGGGATCTCCAGCCCTCCATGCTGCCGGACCAAGTGGACGTCCTGGTTTCCGACATCAATCTGGAGCCTCGCATCATCTGCCAGTATGTGGAAAAATTTGCCTCCCGCCTGCCACCTCTCGGGCTGATTCTGACACTGAAGCTGAACTCCGCCAAAGTGGAGCAGGAGCTTCCCCCGCTAATACAAAAGGTCCGCCACTGGGCACCAGGGCCAGTTTATACCCGTCAGCTTCCAGCCAACCGCCGCGAGGTGACGCTAGTCTCCTGGGCGGAGCGTTAGCAATGGCTGAACGGAATGCCGCAGCGGTTATTTAGGCAGGGCTTTGACCACCATTTTTTGCACGCGGAAGAGTTCACCTTCATGGGGGATTGTTTTGGCCCGCACACGCAGCCGGTAGATGCCAGGTTGCTCCACCTGCACATTGCCCACAACGAAGCCTTTAAAATCTGATGCGCCGCCAGTTTTGACTGCGGCAGTCAGCAGTGTTTGGCCAGCCAGCAGAACCTCATACGTGCCGAGCTGGTCACTGGTATGGGATTGATAAATGGCGATTTCATACGGGCCACTTTGCGGGAACTCCACCAGCCAGGAGGCCCAGTCCCCCTCTTGAGTCCAGTTGATCAAAATATCCTTTTCTAAGGCTATGGAGCTATCGGACCGGTAATCCGCCTTTTCCGCCGGCAACTGGGCTGTGCCGTTTGGTGCAACAGGAAGGACCTGGGTCAGTTTATTGCGAAAGATCTCGGCGAGGTCACGGGCCTCAGCTTTCAGGGAATCATCCGCCTCATTGGCGAATTCTTCAAAAAAGGCGGCAGTCCCCGGGGCGATGACGCGGCTCATGATGCCAGCTACATAGCGCTTCTCCTCAGTGTCACGGGTGTTGCTATAGAGGCTTTGCACCTGGAGAAAAAGAGTCTGCTGGGAGCTGGGGCCAGGATTGCCGACCAACTCTCGGGCCGCCAGGAGCAGATAAATGCGGCAGGCTTCATCCTCCTCTTTTAAAAAGCGGGTCGTGATGATGGCCAGCGGTTCATGCGTGGGATATTGTGCCAAGGTCGTAATGGCAGCCAATCGCAGCTTTTGCGATGGATCTGCGATTGCTTCGGTGACGATGTCCAAGGTTTCATCTCCACCCACATGCGTCAGCACATTGAAAAAGAGGGTTCGGTTTTCTGCCTGGCCTGTGGATTGACGGTAGGCACGCAGTACGTGCTGGGTGGCCACCTTCGGGTCCAAGGCTCCTCGGATCGCGGCGATCAGAGATTGTTCGACCATCTTCAGGTCACTGCCGCTGCTTTTGCGCGCTTGGGCCAGCACCTGAGGCAGTTTTTCCTCTGGAGTAATACGACCTAAGGCTAACCAAACGGCCTCCCGCACATCGGTGCGCGGATCATTCGTCATGCGCAGCAGGGGTTCGACAGCCGCAATGCTACGACGCTGGCCAGTGATCTGCACCAGACGTGCTGCCGCTCGGTGGTTTTTAATTTCCTCCAGGTGCTCGCTAAGGATGTCGTCAATGTAGCTGCCACCACGAATCTGGGTCAGAGCTTTGGCCGCTTGGTCCTGGTGGGCAGGATCTTGCAGAAATTCCAGTAACATCCGGATATCCACATCCGACCCCTCTGGCTGATCACTTTCACTCAATTGCAGCAGACGTTGCTCACGCGCCTCCCGACCTGCGTATTTGAAATAGCTGACTATGGCAAGCTGGGCCAAAAGGACGAATCCAAACGCAGTGAAGATCATCACCAAGCTGGATCGGCGTTTCGTCCCGGGCCGCATGGATGCCTGTGCAGGACGGCGCGCAGTCTCTGCCCGGCTCGTCGGCTTTGCTGGCTCTGCATGGGTAGCAGAAACTGCGGCGGGAAGCAGCGCGGGCTCCTCTGTGCGGAAGGATTTCGGCTCCAAAGCGGAAGATGTTTCAGGCTCAGAAGAAACATCCACCATGGGCGATTCCTCCTCCTCTCCATAAACAGTTGTAACGGGTGGTTCAGGAGATGTTTCTGGCTCATCGGCCAGCACTGAAAGGACCGATGTCTCCTCTTCATCCAAAGTGAGCAAGACTGGCTCTTCGTCGGGCTCATCGTCCGGAAGCACCGCAGGCAGTTCCTCATCTTCCAGAACCATGACTGCTGCTTCGGTGACGCTTGTCGCTGCCTGCACTTGCAGATTCGTGCCCAGCCTGCGGAAGGCGGCCAGGGCTGCCGCTGCACTCGGGGGGCGGTCGGTCGGTTTGACACGGATCAATTGCTCCACCCACAGGCACAAAGCATCGCTGAGATCTGGCCGCAGCTCTCCTAGTGGCTGGCGCGGCGGATACAGATGGGAGGTGATCACCTGCGCCTTCTCTTCCCCTGGAAAAGGAAGCTGGCCCGTGAGGGCAAAGTAATACACACAGCCCAGAGCATACAGATCCGTCCGCACATCCACATAACCGCTCCCGAACTGCTCCGGTGCCATAAAATAAATGGATCCGGCCATGGAATCCTGCAATCCGCCGTCAGCGGGCAGTTCCTGAGCCAGGCCAAAATCAATCAGCTTCACCTCCAGGTGCCCATGCTGATTCCATGGCAGCATGATGTTCTCTGGTTTCAGATCCCGGTGGATCAGCCCTGCATCATGGGCCGCACCAACGGCTTCCAGGGTTTGGGTTACCAGCAGCTTAAAGGCCGCGAGGTCCAGGGGCCCTCGGGACAGTCGCTTGTCCAGGGATTCTCCCTTGATCAGTTCCATCACCAGATAGGCCCCTTGGTCATCACTGCCGTAATCGTAAACCGTAACGATGTAAGGATGGCGCAGGGCATAAAGAGTGCGTGCCTCCCGTACCAGCGCCGCTTGATGGGCGGTATTGAGGTGGTTCAGGCGTTTGATCGCCACATCGCGGTTTTCAGTCCTGTCCCAGGCCTGCTGGATACTGCCGCTGCCTCCGGAGGCGAGGGTGGAGATGATGTGATAGCGCTCGTTCATTGATTCACCAAACTGACTGCCGTGGAGTGAACAAAGGTCCACTGGGGATTCCAGGTGCGCAGATATAACGCTGAAAAAAGGGCAGATAATGCGCCTTGAAACCGTGGAATGGTCATTCCCCTCTCAGCATCACAATGTCTTGCGGCATGGCCATGGCACGTACAGGTATGTCGGACGGCTGGCGGACAGGAGATGGATTCACTTCACTCACCATGATCTCCGGTCCATTCTGAATGCGCAGCTTGTACTGGGCTGTGGAGCCGAGGTAAGTGGTGTCCACAATATGACCCGGAAAATGGTTGGGGGAATTCAGCAGGTGGCCAAAGGTCAATGCCTCCGGGCGAATGGATAGCAGGGTCTTTTCCCCATGCAGCGGCTGCCAATCCGGGCTGGAAAGACGCGCCCGCAATGTGGCGAACGATGTTTGCACTTCATAGAGCCCGTCCGCTGCATGGGCCTGAACGGTCCCTGGAATAAAACAAGACTCGCCAATAAATTCCGCCACCATGCGTGAAGCTGGATTTCGATAGACTTCCTCAGGTGTGCCGGATTGCACCACACGGCCCACATCCATGATGGCTAGGCGGTCTGCCATGCTCAAGGCTTCATCCCGGTCATGGGTCACGTAAATGGCCGTCAGACCAAATTCCTTGCAGATACGTCGGATCTCAGACCGCATTTCGTGGCGCAGTTTCGCATCCAAATTGGAAAGCGGCTCATCCAGGAGCAGGCAGCGCGGGCGCACGACCAGTGCACGGGCCAGCGCCACTCTCTGCTGCTGCCCACCTGAAAGCTGGGCGATCTTGCGCGTGCCCAGTCCATCCAGTTTCACCACTTCCAGAGCTTCAGCCACTCGGTGCTCGATCTCAGGCCTGGGCCGGTTCCTTTCTTCCAGACCGAAGGCGATGTTTTGGGCCACGTTTAAATGGGGCCACAGGGCATAGCTTTGAAACATCATGCCAGTCCCACGCTTGTGCGCAGGCAGGCGGGTCACATCATCGCCATCAAATAAAATCTGACCTTCATTCGGCTGATAAAATCCGGCCAGATGGCGCAGCAGTGTGGTCTTTCCACATCCGCTGGGCCCCAGCAAAAAGAACAGCTCTCCCTCACCAATGTCCAGGCTCACACGGTCCAGCACCGTCTGGTTACCAAAGCGTTTGGTTAAGTCGCGGATGGAGATGTGAACCATGCTAAATAGCTCTAAACCAAAGCATTGCATCAAGCAAGCCTGCTGACAGCTTCACTGGGAAGCATGAAAGTCGTCTTGAATCTGGCGGCTAGGTTTCGAAGTAGGTGTAACCTCTCAGACCGGCGTCATAGGCTCCCATGATCTCGCGGCGCTCAGCAGCTGTGATACGCTTGGAAACGACCGCGCTTTCAGCCAGATTGCGGAAGCGGGTGGCCAGGTCCTTCGGATCATACTCCACATAGCTGAGCACTTCGGAGACGCTGTCGCCTTCCTGCTCACGGCGGTATTTGAGCTTGCCGTTTTCGATGCTGATGCTGACGACATTGGTGTCGCCTAACAAATTGTGCAGATCCCCCAGGGTCTCCTGGTAGGCACCGACGAGGAAGATGCCCAGCATGTAATCCTCACCTTTTTCGAAATCAGGATCATGCAGCGGCAAGCTGCCGCAGATCTCACCACCATGGGCAAATTTGTCAATCTTACCGTCACTGTCACAAGTGATGTCGGAAAGCACGGCATTGCGCGTGGGCTTCTCTTTCAGCCGGTGAATGGGCATCACCGGGAAAATCTGGTCGATGGCCCAAAGGTCAGGCAGGCTCTGGAAGACGCTGAAATTCCCGTAATAGTAATCCGTCATCACGGTGCTCATGCGCTCCATCTGGCTGCCGTCATGGCCCACAGATTCCAGCTTGCCGGAAATCCATGTCATGATGGACCAGTACATTTCTTCGCCTTGGGAGCGCTCGCGCAGGCCCACTTTGCCGTAGTTGAATTCGCTCCGCAGTTTGTCGCGGTAATAGACCGCATCGTTGTAGATTTCCTGCACGCGGTCACGGGTCAGCTTGGAGGCGTCTTTGCCAAATTCTTCCCGCAGTTCTGCCAGATTGCGCAGGAGTTGGGGGGAATCTTTTTTCAGCTCAATAGGGCCACGTCCTGGCTCGAAGCGGTTGACGTCCAGGATGTTGATCACCAAGACCGAGTAATAAGCCACCACTGCACGGCCAGATTCAGTGATGATGTCCGGATGCGGCACGCCTGCTTCAGCGGTAACTTCCGAAATGGCCTCAATGACGTCCGCGCAGTATTCCTTGGTGCCGTAATTGCTCGATGCAGAGGTGGCACCCTTGAATCCGTCATAGCTGATGGCCAGACCGCCGCCCAGATCCAGAATGCCCATGCGGGCACCTTCGTGTACAAGGCCGCAATAAACGCGCGTAGCTTCCGTCACCGCCTGGCGGATGGCACGGATGTTGGGGATCTGCGAGCCCTGGTGATAATGCAGCATGCGCAGGCAATCCAGCATGCCCTGGTCGCGCAGATGATCCACCACGCCCATGAGCTGGCTGATGTTCAGGCCAAAGACGCTGGCGTCACCGCCGGAGCCGCTCCAGTAACCGGCGCTTTCTGCACTCAGGCGAAACCGAACGCCGAGGGTGGGGCGAACGCCCATTTTTTTGGATCGCTCCAGGATCAGGGCCAGTTCGCTGGGCATCTCCAGCACCAGGATGACCTGCAGGCCCATCTTTTGGGCATTGAGCGCCAGGTCGATGAACTCCTCATCCTTGTAACCATTGCAGACAATGTAAGCTTCCGGGTCATGCATGTAGGCCAGCGCAGCGATGAGCTCCGGTTTGCTGCCAGCTTCGAGACCGTAATGATACTTGCGGCCATAGCGGGTGATCTCTTCGATGACCTCCTGCTGCTGGTTCACCTTGATCGGATACACCCCGCGATAAAGCCCCTGATATTTGGCCTCCTTGATGGCGGAGTGAAAACCTTCATTCAGCTCATCAATGCGCCAGCGCAGCAGATCACCAAAACGGATCAGCACCGGAAGCTGGGTGCCGCGCTCACGCAGACCCTTGACGATTTCAGAAAGAGAAACCGGCTTCGGTTTTTTGCCATCTTTCAGGTTCACGACGACCTCGCCCTTGGCGGACACATCGAAATAACCATGACCCCACTCACGAATGCCGTAAAGGTCGGCGCTGTCGTTGATGGTCCAGGGGGAGGTTTTGGGGGTGCGGCGTTCCATGTAAGTCTGAGCGCGCGATTATGGGGGCAATCCGGCGGATGAAAAGTGAAAGTCTTGGGATTGCGTGTCTCCCTGACATGTTAATAGGCTCTTTATTCACCCAAGGAACCTGTAAAAAACGCGGCAACAGTCTGCTGCCACGTTTCATAAGGCATGATTTAGGGCTTACTCCGCCTGGCGCATATAGGCCACAATGTCCGCAATATCCTGCGCCGTTAGGCCCAATTGCGATCCGCTGAGCATGAGGGAGCGAGTCATCTTGGTGCGGTTGGCGATCCTCTTGCGCGGCACAAACTGCGTCTGCCCGCCCATGCTGCGGACGATGAACACATCCCCCTCAGCCAAGACCATGCCATGGATTTTCAGGCCGTCCTTGGTCAGGATCTCCACGCCATCGAAGCCGTGGGCGATGTCCTTGCTGGGATCAATGATGGCCTGGGCAATGATATCGGTCGGCTGGCTGAGCCCCCATCCCTGAAGGCTTGGGCCGAATTCGACGCCTTGCCCATTGATCTGGTGACACATCACACAGCGCACGACCAGGGATGACCCGTTTTTGGCGTCGCCTTTGAGCTTGAGCACATCTTCAAGTTTCACCAGACTTTCACCTGCAGGTGGGATCTCAATGGTCACCAGCTTGATGGCATCGGGATCGAAGATGCCCTGGGCTTTCAGCTCTCCGGCGATGTTGTATTCATTCCAGTCATTGGTGCTGCGGTTGATCAGCCACCACATGGCATCGCCATGGATCGGGGATTCCTTGTCTTTGGCCACGGCCAGCATGGCATTGGCAGCACTTGGGTCCTGGGTAAAGGCCAGCGTATCCAGCGCCAGCTTGCGCTGTGGAGCGGAAAGTTTGGCAGAAAGCGCCCGTGCTTTCACATCTTCGACGGCCGCCACCGGATGCAGACGCCAGGTTGCCTGGGCGAAGGCATCGGACCAGTCTTCTGCGGCTGTTCCATTGCCTGCTTTTTTGAGGGCGGCCCACACTTCAGCTTCTTTGCCTGTGCAGCCGATGCCCCAGGCTTCCAGGTAGGAGCGGTCCTTGCCATTGTACCGCTTGGCCAGTTCCACTAAAATTTTACCGCTTTGGGCAAAGGGCACATCACGCATCGCCACGGCCACTTCGCTGCGCACTGCGGCAGAGCCATCCGCGGCCATGCTGTTGTAAAGGTCCAGCAGATCCCCACCGGCAGCCCGCAGGGCACGGAAGGCCACGAGCCGCTTGTCTGCATCATCAGACTCCAGCCATGGGCGGATACGCAGGCTAGCCTTTTCACCCATCTGCGCCAGCAGCCACACAGCACGCGCAGCGATGTACGGATTCTCGTCGTTCAGCAGCGCCGTCACCGCAGGCAGTGATTTTTCACCCTGCTCCTTCAGTTTCACAAATCCGCTGTGGCGCACATTCGTGGCCGGGGACTTCAGCGCGGCGATCTGGCCTTCCGTCGTGTCATAGCTGATCTTCGGCTGCTGGGCTTTGAATCCCTTTGGAGCGATGCGGTAAATGGTGCCGCTGCAGGTTTCATCCGTGTCCATGTGCCCGCCGGTGCGTTTGTCGAACCAGTCACTCACGTAGATGGCCCCGTCTGCACCCACGCACACATCACTCGGACGGAAGAGTGTGTGGCTTTCATCGGACATGTTATCCTTGCCGCCCACGAAGTCGCTGCCCTTGAAGACACCGGTTGTGTTGGTGGTGCAGAAATCAAAACGCTCCAGCTTGAAGCCCGCGCCATCTAGTTTTGGCAGGTAGCCAAAGACGACGTTGCGGCCGGTTTCACAGCTCAGCAGCAGGCCCTTCCATTTGTCACCCAGCGCACCGTTTTCATAATAGCACATGCCGGTAGGTGCGCCGCCGCCATAGACGTCACCCGCAGGGATGCTGCCCGGATCTTCCTGCCGCCATTCGGCGATGGCTGTGGTCTGCCCAGGCCGCTTGTCTGCCCGCCACTGGCGTTTGCCATCACGCGAGAAGAAACCAAAGCTGCCGCCTTCGATGAGGTGGCTGACCCGGCAAGCCGGCGGATCGTCATTGTCATTCAGAAACATGTTTCCAAAGGAGTTCTTCACGCCCTCATAGCTGTTGCGATAATTGAAGCCCAGGACGCGCGCATTATGCCCATTGGGTTCCATGCTGGCCGTGAAACCGCCCACATAGACGTGGCCGTCGTCGCTCTTTTCACCAACGTAAGTGTTGTTAAGGTAACCGCTACCGATGCGAAACGTGTTCCCGCTTTTGTCAGTAAACTGCGCACCGCAATTGCCATTGCTGAAATACCAGCGGCCATCTGGACCGGCATAGACGGAGTGCAGGCTGTGATCATGCTGCGGCTGCTCAAAGCCGGACAGAAGCACCTCGCGCTTGTCCACGGAGGGGTCGAATTTCAGGTCCCGGTCCACATCGGTATAAACGATGATGTTCGGCGTATTCGAGACCACGATGACGTTATCGAACACCGCCACCCCCAGCGGACATTCCAGCTCCTTTTCCCGGACGAAGACATGCGATTCATCCGCTTTTCCATCCCCATCGGTATCCTGCAGAACGCGGATAGCATCCCCTTCGCGGCTGCGGCCGCTATTACGGCGGTAGTTGATCCCCTCAGCCACCCAGATGCGGCCCGCGTGGTCCACATCCATATTGGCCGGGTTAAAAAGCATCGGCGATGTTGCCCAGACGGAGATCTCCAGTCCCTCCGGCACTTTGAACATACTCGTATCCAGATGCACGGGCACTGCTGCTTTTTCGTCAAACGCAGGCACCGCAGGATCCGCCGTGAAGGCAGGCTTGGCTGGGACGAATTCCTTGACGGGACGTACAGGCTTTTCCGGGCGGGCAGGCTTTTCAGGCTTCGCAGCGAAAGCAGTCACCGTCACAACGGCGAGGAGGGCTAGGGCGGTGGTGGGTCGGAGCATGGGGGCGGTTTCAACGAGCAATTTCCCCCTCATCTTACGCCGTGGCACAAGATCGTGACCAGCCCAGAGTTTTTCACAAACCGAACTAAGTTGTTCACAGACGTATACACAGGTTGCTCCCATTGCATCGTGGAGGGCCTCCGCCATTGGTAAGGTGACATGGCAGAATCCGTTTCCAACCTTGTCCAGGCCGCCGCAGCTTTGGGAGAACTCCCCGAAAAAGCTGCCCCGAAGCCGCAGGCCAATCCCTTTGGCCGCAAGCGCAATGAAATACCCACGGCTGAGGAACTCCTGGCCAACATCAACCGCGCCCTCCCTTTCAGTGACGAAGCTGAAAAAGGCGTCATTTCCAGTCTGCTGCAGGATCCCAACGAGCGTCTGAGCGAAAGCCGCGTAACCCTCCCGGCGGCTGCCTTTTATCACGAGGCGAACCGGACGGTGTATGAAATGCTTCTATCGTTCTACGATAAAAACTTGCCGGTGGATCCGGTGATGGTCACCAATGCCCTGCGCGACCAGGGCCTGCTGGATCGTGTGGGCGGCCCAGCGATGATCACGGAGCTGTTCACCTTCGTCCCGGTCCCTTCGCATTACAGTTACTACAAAAAAATCGTCCAGGACAAGCACATCCTGCGGCAGATGATCCATGCCTGCTCCCTTAACATCGAGGCTTCTTATGAGCACGGGCGTAGCGAACTGGAGGCGGACATCAATACCCTCATTGACCACAGTGAGCAGCGCATCCTGGCCGTGCGTGAAACCATGTCTGGCAAAAGCGATGGCGTGAAAAGCCTCTCCGCTCATGTCGCTGAGGCCATTGATTCCATCCAGTACATGCTGGAGCATCCCGGCCAGTTACGCGGTCTCTCCACCGGTTACAGCAAGCTGGACAGCATGAGCAGCGGCCTGCAAGGCGGGGAAATGTTCGTCATCGCCGCCCGTCCCTCCATGGGCAAGACCTCCCTGGCCATGAACCTGGTGGAGCACGTGGCCGTGGATTGTGATAAGGCCTGTGCCGTTTTCAGTCTGGAAATGAGCGCCACCATGCTGGTGCGACGTCTCCTTGTCTCCCGCGCCCAGCTCTCCATGCAGGACCTCTCGCGCGGCCTCATGTCCCGTGCGCAAATGGATGCGCTGACGAAGGCCACCCGAGAACTGCAAAAGGCAAACATCCTTATTGATGACACTCCCGGCCTGGACGTGCTGGAAATGCGCGCCAAGGCACGGCGCATGAAGAAGCAGCATAACATCGAGATGATCATGATCGATTATCTCCAGCTCATGACCTCCAGCAGCCGTCGTGCACAGGACAACCGCCAGATTGAAATCGCGGAAATTTCCGCCGGTATCAAAGGCATCGCCAAAGAGCTGAACGTGCCCGTCATCGTTCTCGCCCAGCTCAACCGTTCCGTGGAGTCCCGTAAAGGCCAGCGCCCAGTGCTTTCAGATCTTCGTGAGTCCGGCTCCATCGAGCAGGATGCCGACATGGTGGGCCTCCTCAGCCGTGAAGACTACGCCGGCGGCAAGATGGAAGTGGGCACCGAGGAAGAAGAGGAGCGCAAAAAAGGCCAGGCCGTCCTCATCCTCGCCAAAAACCGAAACGGCCCCACCGATGACGTGCCCCTGCGCTTCATCGACTACGCCATGCGCTTCGTGGAACGCTTCCCTGAAGAAGGCGAAGCCGAGTCCCCTTAGTGCAGCCGGGTTGAACCACGCTGACTAAATCACCGGCCTGCCCAGAAACAGCACATACCGCCACAGGTCACCATACCCATGGTGCACCTGGCAGAGCAGGGCAGGGAAGTCACGGCGCAGACATGCCAGCACCTGGCCCTCCATGCGCACATGGTTCACCCCCATCCAGCGGCGGAACCAGGCCCACCGGCTTTCATGGAAATCCACCACCGCCACCACACCTTGTGGGCTGAGATCCTGCTGGCAAATTTTCAGTACTTCATCATAGCCAGGGTTGATCATGGACAGCGAGTAACTGAAGACGATGAGGTCAAACTTCACTTCTCCCGCCACAGGCGCATCATAGGCCTGATGCAAAAGCGAAACCCGCTTCCCAAAACGCTCCATTTTGGGCCGCGCACGGTCCAGCATATCCTGGGACAGATCCAGCCCGATGACCTCCGCCTGCGGAAACGCCTCCGCCAGATGCACCAGGTTTTTCCCCGTGCCGCAGCCGATCTCCAGAATGCGCCCCGGCTTCTTCACATGCCCTGCCGCACGCTGCACCAGCCTGCGCCTGCCAAACAGGAACGCCCAGCGTGTGAGGTCATAGATGCGTGCATGCCAGCGGTAATAGCCAGTGAGTGATTGTTGGTTAGGTTGTCCGGTGCTCATGCGATAACGTCTGCCAAAAGGGTGCATCCATAAGTGCCCACGCGGTCCTGCAGGTGCAGGGCATCCGCCAGGGGTTGGTTCAGGCGCAGGCGCTGAAGCGCGCTCTCCGGGATGAAATCGATCACTGGGCTGGCCGAGCGCATGAGGATGCGTGTCCCTGGACGGCTGTTTTCCAGAATGAGCTGCCACTCCTCCGCCAGCGCTTGGGGCTTGTGCGCCGCCAGCCAGTCCTGATGATCCAGCAGCACATAGTGAGAATAAGCAGCCGGGTTTTCGCGCAGGAAATTGGCCACCGTGGTGCTGTGCGTGGTGATGCGGCTGCTGAGGGATTGCAGCATCGGCTGATGCTCCTCTTTCAGATAGTTTGGACAGCAGGACCGTGTATAATGTCCGGTTAGGTAGGCCCGCCAAAAGTAGTTATCTTGAAACGGCACCTCCGTCAGCACATGGGCCAGCTTTGATTGAATGAAACCCGTGAGTCCGCCTGGGAACTGCGTCTCAATGAGGCGGATCTGCGCCCTCGGCACCCCCAGCATCGTCATCGCCATCGGCTGCCGCACCAGCCAGGATACCAGGCCATTCCACAGCGCCGGTTTCACATGTTCATACAGGCGTTTTTGCTCATCCAGATTCTGCACATGCAGCATCGCGTCCACATAGTCCCGCACACGTGGGCTGCGCAGGAAGGTCTGCAAAGCGATCCACGCCATCTGCCCGGCAGTGCCACGATAATAAAACGAAGGGTTCAGGGGCGAACTCTGAAAGTAATAATGCTTCGCCTTCCAATACTCGCTGGCAAAGGGATGCATCTGCCCATCCAGTTCGTTCAGCAAGCCTTTGAATCCCGGATGTGAACCCTCGCCAAAGAGACGAAATAGATCCTCCTGATCCCCACGCCGGATCATGGCGATCTTCAATTGTAGCAGCGCATTCTGGCGGGGGTTCATGTCCACCGCATGGATCTCCGCCGGGCCATCCAGCAGATAATCCAGCGCATTGCAGCCCGCGCTGGTGATCATCACCATTCGGCTGTCCGCCTTCAGATCCAGCATCTCGCGGTCCAGCCGTGGATCCTCCCAGCAGGTGTTGTAAACTAGATTGCCACCATGGACCCGGCTGAAGATGGCATCATGAGCCCGTTGTGTCAGATGGGTTTTGGGAGGGGTGCGTACGACCATGGCCCATACACAAACCTGTGCCGGGCCATTTGGCAGGCAGCTTCGTGCAACGAATTCGACAGAGGCCCGCCTCAGTCCTTGGAGCTGATGTTGCCAGATTTTCGGATCGCCCGCATCAACCGCCAGCCTAGGTAAACGCTGATCACATACCCCAGCGCGCCGAAGATGGACACCCCCCACAGCAGTGGCTTGGCCTCACTGCTCCAGAGCTGCGAGGAACCCAGAAAAATCGCCGCCGTGAGCACTCCCAGCACCAGCCGGTTAATGATCGGATCTAGGTGCCGGTGATCCAGGTGCACCGTTAGCGTACCATCACGAAAACGCGCCAGCAGATCCGCCATGTCCCGGGGCAGGGAGCTCAGCAGCCGGTCCCAGTCACGGTAAGTGCGGCGGGCCCGCCTAACCAGGCGTTTAGGGGAGAGACGACGCAGGATCATGCGCTGGCAGAAGGGCTGCATCAGCTCCGCCAGGCTCACATCCGGGCTAAAGCGGCGGCTTGTTCCCTCCAGCACAATGATCGTCTTCAGCAGCACCGCCAGCGGTGGCGGCAGGGTGATGTGATAACGGCGGATGATCTCGATCAGGGAAGTCAGTGCATGGCCCACATTGATCTCGCTGAGCGGGTGACCCACGTAATCCGCCATGAAATCATCCAGATCCGTGCGCAGCCGTTCGCGGTTAAAGTCCGGCGGTACGGAGCCCAGCCTCAGCACCTGCTCGGTCACCTGGGTGGAATCATGTTCTACGATAGCGAGCAGCAGCGTCTCCACCTCATCGCGCAACTCATCATCAATGCGTCCCACCTGCCCACAGTCGATCACTCCCACCACGCAGCCGGGCAGCAGCATGAGGTTTCCGGGATGCGGATCCGCATGGTAGAAACCATCGCGAAAAACCATCTCCAGATACATGTTGGCTCCGCGTCGGGCGAATTCGTCCAGGTTTTCCCCGGAGGCTTTCATTGCCACGATATCCGTGCCGGAGATGCCATCCAGCCGTTCCATCGTGATGATCTGATGTGAGCACAGATCCGCGTAAACCCTCGGGATGCGCACATTCGGTTCATCCAAAAAGTGCTGGGTGAATTCATCAATGTTCCGCTTCTCATACGTGAAGTCCATCTCCCGCAGCAGCGCCTTGCGGAACTGCCGCACGATGGCCACCGGCTGGTACGGTCGAAGGGCAGGAGAATGCTTTTCCAGCAGCTCCGCCATCGCTTGGACGATTTCCAAATCTGTCGTGCTCTTCGCCTCAATGCCTCCCCGGCGGATCTTGACCACCACCTGTTCCCCGCTATGCAATCGCGCTGCATAGACCTGGGCGATGGAAGCCGCCGCCAGCGGAACCGTATCAAATTCCGCATACAGCTCCTCCAGCGGCAGGCCCAGATCCGCCAGCAGGATGGCCCGGGCAGATTCCACAGACTCTGCTGGCACATTGGATTGAAGCTCGGAGAGTTCGGTCGCCATCTCTGCTCCCACCAGGTCTGGCCGGGTGCTCAACATCTGGCCCAGCTTGATAAAGGTGGTGCCCAGTTCCGTCATCGCCATGCGCACACGGGCGGGCGTCGTCAGGTCGGAAAGCACCTGTCCGTCCGCACTGCGCAGACGGTTGATCAGCCAGGGATAATCAAAGCCGCCGAAGAGATCGGCCAGTCCGTACTTGCCCAGCACGGTGGCGATTTCGCCCAGGCGTTTCGCATGGCGTTCCAATCGGGCGAGCGGTTCGATCTTCATGATTGCAGTGTAGCCAGAAGCGCCAACTTCCAAGCACGTTCCTCAATCACGAAGACCTGTGGCCGCTTTAATGATGCACGGAGCAGCCCGTGCCCACGCTCTGAAAGAAGTCCGTCCCTTTGTCATCCACCAGGATGAAGGCAGGGAAGTCCTGGACCTCGATCTTCCAGATGGCCTCCATGCCCAGTTCCGGGAACTCCACGACTTCCACTTTCTTGATGTTCTCCTTGGCCAGGATCGCAGCCGGACCGCCGATGCTGCCCAGGTAAAAACCACCGTGTTTTTTGCAGGCATCCGTCACCTGCTGGCCGCGATTGCCTTTGGCGATCATCACCATGCTGCCTCCACGGCTTTGGAAAAGGTCCACATAACTGTCCATGCGACCTGCTGTCGTGGGGCCGAAGCTGCCGCTGGGCATCCCGACCGGTGTCTTGGCCGGGCCTGCGTAATAGACAGGGTGCTCCTTGAAGTATTCCGGCAGGTCTTCCCCTGCATCCAGGCGCTCCTTCAGCTTGGCATGGGCGATGTCGCGGGCCACCACGATAGGTCCGTTGAGCAGCAGCCGTGTCGTCACCGGATGTTTGCTCAGTTCCTCCCGGATGGCCGCCATTGGCTGGTTGAGGTCGATTCGTACCGCGTTGGTGTCTTTGCGGTGGCGCAGCTCTTCAGGAATGTATTGCAGCGGATGGGTCTCCAGTTTTTCGATGAAAACACCGTCGCGAGTGATCTTACCCTTCGCCTGACGGTCAGCGGAACAGGACACTCCGATGCCGATGGGCAGGGATGCACCATGCCGGGGCAGCCGGATCACCCGCACATCCAGGGCGAAGTATTTGCCGCCAAACTGCGCACCGATGCCGCAGGTGCGTGCCGCTTCCAGCATCTGGGCTTCCAGCTCGACATCCCGGAAAGCGCGGCCATGCTCATTGCCCGTGGTCGGCAGGTTGTCATAATACTTGGTGGAGGCCAGCTTGACATGTTTCATCGTCGCTTCAGCGGACGTGCCGCCAATGACAAAACTCAGGTGATAAGGCGGGCAGGCCGCCGTCCCCAGGGACAGCATCTTCTCTGTCAGGAAAGGCACGATACTCTTCGGATTCAGCACCGCACGTGTCTCTTGATACAGGTAGGACTTGTTGGCTGAGCCGCCGCCTTTGGAGATGAAGAGAAACTTGTACGCATCCCCCTCCGTGGCATACAGGTCGAACTGCGCCGGCAGATTGGTGCCCGTATTCTTCTCCGTAAACATGTCCAGCGGCGCATTCTGAGAATACCGCAGATTGTTCTCCGTGTAGGCTTCATACACCCCTTTAGAAAGGGCCGCTTCATCACTGCTGCCTGTCCAGACCTGCTGGCCTTTTTTGCCCATGATGATGGCAGTGCCTGTATCCTGGCAGAAGGGCAGGAGACCTGCTGAGGACACATCCGCATTCTTCAGCAAAGTCAGCGCCACCATGCGGTCATTCTCACTCGCCTCTGGATCGTCCAGGATCGCCGCCACCTGCTTGAGATGCTTCGGCCGCAGGAAAAAATTGATGTCATGAAACGCCTGGTTCGCCAGCAAAGTCAGCGCCTGCGGCTCCACACACAGGACTTCCTTCCCGCCGAATTCATTCACGCTGACATGCTCCTTCGTCAGCAGCCGGTATTCAGTCTCGTCCTGGCCGAGTTCAAACAGTTCCTGGTAATGAAAGGGAGGGGTGGGCATGGCTTATGGAACAGATACTTTTAAAAAGCATACGCGCCGGGGCAAATGGGAATGCGTTTTTGCGATCTACTCCAGGCCCTGAGAGAAAAATGGTCGTCAATTGACACATCAGCACCAGAATAAGCCATGAGACTGACTGTAATTTGGACACAGACATCTGCACGATTGCCAAATCTTTAGCGAAGTCAGACGCCTGCACTCTAAGCTCTGCCATAAACCGGCTTCTGAGGCGTTCATTGCCCATGAATGCATCCACGCCATCACCCACCAATCAAAATCCGGTCACGCGGAATGGTTTCATCGTTTCCAGAGGTGTTGCCCCATCACTCCTGAGATGGTAAAGGATATCTAAACTGGTCACCGCTCACCGCCCAGCCTTCATCACTTCCTGAAACGGCGAGGTCACACCCATCGTGCTCAGGATAAATTCGTCCGTGCGGAAGGAACTGGCGGGCAGACCTTCAGCATTGATGAGATTGGCACCTTCCGGCCAGGCTGCCCAGGCATAACGGACACCGACGGGAGCGGGTACTTCTGGACTGGAAACGACGACTTCGTTGCCTTCGATCTTCGCCTTCGCCCAGACCCATTTCTGGTCTTCTCCGGCGATTTGGAAATGCTTCAGCTCTCCCCCATCGCGGGTTTTCAGTCCGCCTCCCACGTAGTCGAACTGGATGCGCACCTGCCCGCCTTCGACCATGCTGTTTTTGAACAACGGACCGCTGGGTATGGTGCTGCTGCGGCCATAGTCTTTGGTCAGTGCCCACAGCGCCAGGCGGCGGCCCACTTCCTGTTTGTTCTTCGGATGGATGTCGTTTTCCTCACCGATGTCATTGATGACCGCGAGTCCGGTCTTTGGCAAAGTGATCGCAGTCAAATACTGGGCCTCCTGAAGCTCCGCCCAGGTATCCGCCACGCCTGCTTCTTTCGTCACCGGCAGCCGGTTGCCGTAGCTGGCCAGTTGCACAATGTAAAAGCTAAACTCGTCATTCCAGCGCGTGCGCCAGTCATTGATCATGTTAGGCAGCAGTTCCTGATATTGAAAAGCGCGGTTTTGGTTAGACTCGCCCTGATACCAGATCGCTCCTTGCAGGGTATAAGGAATCAGCGGGGCAACCATCGCATTAAAAAGCACGGCTGGGTGATGCGGGGTTTTATTCGGATCATCGGGCGGACGTGGCGCAGCGGGAGCTTTCTTCTTTTCGCCCTTGGCCAGTTTCGCATTCTCTTCATTGATCGCCTTCACCTGTGCCTGCCATTCGGCCTTGGCGGTTTCAAAACGTGCATTCTCCGCAGCCGCATCCCAACTACTGCGAATGCCATCCCAGTCACTGAGGAGCTGGGCCGCGCAAGGTCTCTCTCTCAGGGATTCGTGGCTGGTCCAGGCCTCCACTCGGGTGCCGCCCCAGGAGGTGTTGATCAGGCCCACCGGCACTTTCAGTACCTGGTGCAGGTGACGGCCAAAGTAATAGGCCACAGCGGAAAACTGGCCCACATTGGCTGGCCTGGCTTCCTTCCAGCTACCCTTCACATCCGTGGCAGGCTCCATCGCAGTCGCACGCTCCACATTGAACATGCGGATCTGCGGAAATTGCGCGGCTGGGATTTCCTGCTCAGCATTGGCCGCCTGGCTGACCGTCCACTGCATGTTCGACTGGCCGGAGCAGATCCACACTTCACCGACCAGGATGTCCTTCAGGGTTATCGTATTTTTTCCAGCCACGGTCATGTCTGCAGGCGTGGCATTCGCTGGCATGGGGTCCAGCAAGACGCGCCATTCCCCATCCAAATCTGCCTGTGTGACCTTCGCCTGACCGGCAAAAGTGATCGTCACATTTTCATCCGCCTCGGCTTTTCCCCAGATGGCCACGGATTTTTTCTGCTGAAGCACAAGGCCATCCGTGAAGATCGCAGGCAGGGTGACATCAGCCAGCACCGGAAGGCTGGTCAGGAGGAACAAGACAGAAAGGAAACACTTCATGGGCATGAGGAGAGGCCGTTTAAAACGTAAACCACTCTCCGTACGTAACAACGAACTTTAGGAAGCCACAAGTACAGATGCGAAATGCAATCATCGGTTTCCGGCTCACTGCCATGTCAGCGGGGTGCCCGCAGGCAGTAGGCGGACGGCAAATGCGATGTTCCAGTTGGTCATGCGGAAGCCGCCGATGCTCTCCTGCCGCCGCATGTATCCGGGGATGCTGGTGCCGTGCAGACCGTAGGGCAGGGGAGTGGCGTCACTGCCTTTGGCCAGATTGATCCAGATAAATCCCACGGGGTTATTAGGCCCTGGAGGCAGGACTTGAGGTACACTGGCAGGCATGACGGGGTCTCCAGGGCTCACCATTTGGGGACGCGGAATCGCGTCCAGAATCTTCCATGTCCCACGACCACGCAGTCCTGGGCGGGCGACCGCGACAGGCAAGTTGGCCACGAGTTTGCCACTGCGACGGATCTCCAGCCGCGAATTGCTGACGATGGTCGCAGTGACTGGTGTCGCAGGGTCGGCTGCGGGTTGCAACGGTTCCGCCAGGGCATTTTCGATCTCAAAGGGATGCACATTGGGCACGAAAAAAAGCGCACCCACCGTCACGGAAGATTTCAGGCCCGGGTTGATCCGGCGCAGAAACGACTCGGAGCAGTGATAACGCTCAGCCACAAATTCCCACACATTTCGATAGGGCAGAAAGCTGGCCGCTGTGAGTTGTTCCAAAGTGATGCCAGGCTCCGGTGACGCTGAATTCCCAGATTTGCGGGTGGCCGAAATTTTAGGCGGCTCAGGTGCGATCCAGCGGAAATCTTCGCGACGCAATTGATACTCCGCATAGGCACCGCCCATGTTTTGCAATGCTTCAGGTATTTGCCCCATTTCAGACCGGAGTTCACCTGGATACGCTGCCTCATAGGACCGCAGAGCGGCATCGTACAAAGGGCCGTCCGTCCCATCGATAGGTCCCGCAGAGAATCCCTTCCGGTCCAGATACGCCTGCATCAGCACCACCCGCGCCACACTGCTGGCGGCTGAGGGCAGCGGTCGCTTGAGCCGGGATTTGGTTTCCGCCGCCACTTCTTTGGTCTTCACGGATTCTGCTTTGGTTTCCGGCTTTTGCGCCACCTTGGGCTTGGGTGCGGGTTTGGGCACAGGTGCCATGGCCTGGATGTCCGCTATGCTGGGAATGCGTAACTTTTGATCAATCACGATAATGTCACGCTTCATCCGGTTGAACTCTTTGATCTGAGCCACCGTCACTCCATGACGTCGGCCAATCAAAGACAGCGAGTCTCCTTTTTGAACCACGTATTCGAGCGTCTTTTCCGGCGGTCCCTGCGGGTTGGGAGCGGAGACAGATGCCTTGCCAGCAACTCCGTGAGTCGAGTTTGCCATGCTGCTAGGTTCGGGCTGCATTTCCAAAGAAAGCCCCCATGCAGCAGGATTGGAAGGCTCCGGTGCCCAGCGCCATTTCACGGCCTGCTCCATTCCCGGTTCAACGGTCGCTTGAGCGAGGGATTGCCCGATCACCGGTATTGCCGTCATGCAAAGCCAGACCACGAAGCAGACCCAAAATGAATCCATGATCAAGGCATCGAAGAGGAGTCGTTTCTTAGCCATCATGGATCAAAGCCGGATATGGGGACATCACAAGCGCTGAGTGCCCAAGCTGCTCGCAGTGCCTCATAAAAAGGACACCGGATTAGCATCGTCAAGGTCGGTCATTTCGGCCCCTTATAAAATCATACGTGGCTCTGCTATCGCCGCCGCCGCCATCCCAGCCAAAAGAAACCCAGCCCCAGAAGCAGCGCCCGGCTCGGCTCCGGCACGATGGTCACAACCAGGGAGCCTCCATCATTGATGGCTCCGATATCCCATAGCAGTCCCCATTCAGTCAGATCAGGCAGATTTAAATTACCCTCATTGTTATCCAGATCCCGGCCTGTGCGGTTGTTGGTACCCAGCAGGAAACCCGTGTCATCCAGAAGCCCTGCCCAGTCAATCAATGTCCAGGAATGATCCTTCATCGGCACATAGTCATCATCAAAAGTGACCGAAAGGAAAGTGTCGGCTGTCAGCTTCAGATCCCCGCCAATCGTGATCTTGTCCGCCGCGCTTGCATTAAGGATCTGCAACTGTGCCACCGTCGTCGGAGCATCCGCATCAAAGGATAAATCCCCGCTGATGCTCAGGGTGCCGATGCCATCCCCTGCCGTGGAGATGTCTAGATTGTCAGAAGTCGTGCCCGGCCTCAGTTGCGCTACCCCGCCGATGTGGAGATCCCCCGTAATGCTACCGCTGCCGCTGATGATCTTTGTTCCGCTGGTGGGCGCATAAGTAAAACCCGACGTAAGGCTTCCCACATTAAAAACCGCCCCTGCATCCACCTGGATCCAGTTGCTGCTGGCGATGCTGCCCGTCTCAGCCAGCGTCAGGCTTCCCCCGCTCACCGTCGTCTTGCCTGTATAGGTGCTGGCCACATTGAACTGGAGTATACCGGCACCGGTTTTAATAACACCGCCACTGCCCACCATCGGCAGATTGGTGGTGGTCGTGCCGCTATTGATGGCAAAGGTTCTCTGCCCCGTTCCCAGATTGATTTGCGCCACTCCGTAACTGCCTGATGTCAGGTTAAAATTGTTGTTCCCCGTGGCGGTAAGGGTCCCCTTGAGAATAAGTTCACTACCGAGTGTAGCGCTGTTATTATCGGGTCCTTTGGCGATGGTGATGTTCTGGCCACTCAAAGTCATGCCGCCCGGACCGATGGTGAGAGAAGTAACCCGGCTGGTATTGTTGCCCCCGATGTTCAGCAGCGTTCCCGAAAACCCCGTCGCATTCAGTTGGTTGATCGTCATCGTCCCACCACTGTTGACCGTCAGCGTTCCCCCTCCTGACAGCGTCGCTGTCCCCGTGATCTCGACCACCCCGGCATTGTTGGAGCCTGAGGCAAAACCTGTCCCGCCAGTCTGTACATAGTTGGCAAAGACTTCATTGAATCGGCCTAACATAAACATCGGCCCGGAGGTGACAGTGATCGTCGCTGTGTCTGGAATCTGATCAGAATTTCCCCAACTCAGCGTACCTCCGTTCACCAGAATGTCTCCTGTGGCATTGAAACCCGCACTTTTTTTCATCGTCAGCCTGCCCGCGCTGACTGTGGTCACTCCGGCATAAGTATTGTGATCAATGCCCCCTAGTACAAGCGTGCCTGTGCCTGCCTTTGTCAACCCGCCTGCCCCCACAATCGCCAACTCCACGGTCGTGATGCTCGTATCATCACCGTTGATCGTCCAGGTGCGCGTGGCATTACCCATGTTCACTTGGTTGACCGCAGCAGCTCCCAGCGTGACAGCCTCGTTATAGGTGATGGAATTGACTCCTGTCGCGGTGACGTTGCCTCCTAGCAGCAGTTCAGAGCCTTTAAAAGTCGAATTGGCGGTGCGGTTCAGTTTCAAAATTTGCCCGCTCAGCTTCAGTCCGCCTTCCCCCACGCTCAGTCGGGTGACCGTGCTCGCATTGTCAGACCCGAGAACAAGCACCGCAGTCGTCGAACTGGCACCTACATACCCTGTAAAATCCACCGTATGCGCAGACCACTGCCCACGGCTGTTAATGGTGAGCGTATTCCCGCCGGAGATAGCCAGCGTTCCTTTGATGTCTATTATTCCAGAGTTGTTGTTAGAAGACATGCCTCCAGAGGTCTGGGTATAGCTGCCGATGGTCTCATTCCGGCTGCCAAAGGTAATGGTCCCTCCTGAAATAATCACATCGGCTGCGTCATCGATTTGGTTATTCGCTCCCCACACAAAAGTCCCACCGGTCGTCACCTCGATATCGTCATTGATCGCATCAACATTCACGCTTTTAGCTGTCGTCAGCGTTCCTCCAGAGACCGTGATCTTGCCTGTCAGCGTATTCCCATCCGCACCGCTCAAAGTCAGGTTTCCCGTACCGTTTTTAGTAAATCCGGCAGTACCCGCCAGGATGGACTTGATATCCACCGCCGCATTCGCCGCGATGATAGGTGTGCCTGCGAGTGTGAGCGTATTCCCACTCAGCACATACGTCCCGGACCCCGGCGTGTTAAAGGTCAGCCCTCCTGCCGTGATCGCCGTTGTCAGCGTGACGGTTCCCGCCGCTCCGCTGCCCACGCCAAAGACAGCAGTATCCCCATTCGCATTATTCCAGGCCTGATACCCCGGTGGCACACTCGCAGCGTTGTACCAGCGGTCGGTCACTGTCGTATCCCAGTTCCCGGTTCCGTCTTGAAGCCCACCAGTGGATATATTGCCATCCCACGTCAGGGTGGCAGCATTGAGCGAGAGATGGGTGCATAGCAGAGCCAGGAAAAGGGATGTCCTAAAAATCACAAGAAACGGGGGGATGGGGGGAGATATAAAAACACTCCTAAATAGCAGTTTCTGTCCCAAAAACACCACTCACAGCCTGAATCCACCCCTTGCTACGGCAAACCTTTACCCTGCCAAAAGAGGTATAGCCCCCTTGTTTCCCCCAAGTTTGGTGATTGATGCCTCTTGCACCCGCCCCAGACTCTGCGCCATCATAGAAGGCGATGCTTCCAGAAATCACCCAACTCCTCAAACTCCAGGAACGAGACCAGCGCATCCGCGCCCTTCAGAAAGAACTCAAGGACATCCCCAAAAACGAGGCGATGGCCAAAATGCAGCTCGCCGGGGATCAGGCCGCCGTGGAGGCCGCCAGCATGCGCGCCAAGGAGACCGAAGTGAAAATCAAGAGCGTGGAGCTGGACATCGCCACCCGCCAAAACTCCATCAAACGTCTCCACGACCAGCAGTTTGAAACTCGCAAAAACGATGAATTTCAGGCTCTGGGGCATGAAATCAAACGCTACGAAACCGACGTCCACGCCCTGGAAGATACCGAGCTGGAGCACATGGAAGTCCTCGAAGGCGCTAAGGCGGTGCTCAAGGAAGCCCAGGCCAAACTCGCCATCACCCAGGGGCGCGTGAATGAAGACCTGAAATCCCTCGCCATCCGCGCCGAAGGAGTGAAGGCCCGCCTCGCCGCCGAAGAGGCCGAGCGCAGCGCCCTCGCCACTCCTGTGGAAACCCCCGTGCTGGATCTCTACAACCGCCTCTTCACCAAAAAGGGCGATTCCGCCGTCGTGGCCCTGCTCAATGGCATCTGCGCAGGCTGCCACATGAAGGTCGTCATGGGCACCATCCAGCAGCTCCGCTCCGGTGAAACGCTCACCCAATGTGAAAGCTGCGGGCGCATTCTTTATTTGGTGGAATAGTCGCGCACCATGAACTGGGCCATCGTTAAAGCCGTCCTTCTTCTCTCCGCCTCGAATGTCTTCATGACCTTCGCCTGGTATGCGCATCTGAAGGACATGAAGGCCAAGCCGTGGTTCGTCGCGGCGGTTCTGAGCTGGGGCATCGCCTTCTTCGAATACGTCCTCCAGGTCCCGGCCAACCGCATCGGCAGCACCGCGCTGAACCTCCCCCAGCTCAAGATCATCCAGGAGGTCATCACCCTCACGGTCTTTGTCCCCTTCGTCTTCTTTTACATGAAGCAGCCCCTGAAATGGGACTACCTCTGGGCCGCCCTTTGCATGTGCGGTGCCGTTTACTTCATCTTTAGAAAGTAAAAGCCGCTTATTTCACCACCGGCCTGCCTTCTTTGAGCCAGGCATCGAGCCCGCCTTTGAGCAGCGCCAGCCGGGTGAACCCCATGCGGTGCATCTCCACTGCGGCCAGCTTTGACCGGCCACCCAGCGCACAGTAAACGAGCACCGGTTTTTGACGGTCCAGAGTGGCCAGGTATTCCTGGGTCGCAGGCTGTAGATAATCGTAGTTTTGGGACCCTGTCAGTTTCCCCTCACGCTCAATTTCCTCCGGCATCCGCAGATCCAGGATGAACGCATCCGGCGTCTGTGCCATCCAGGCAGCCGCTTCCGCAGGTCCCAGTTCCTGGACTCCGGCGGGCAGTGCGATACTGGGCGGCTCCGTTTCCACTTGCGTGGCAGGGACAGGTTTGCAGCCGAAAAGGGCCAGGCAGAGCAGGGGCAGGAGCAGTCGCATGTGGATGCCGCACTTTCCCGGAAAGCCAGCGCTTCGCAACGGCATCCTCACTTCTGTTTCAGCCATTCCGGGATTTCCAGCTCGCTGCTCTTCACCGCAGGGGTATCGCCTCTCCAGACGAAACCCGCATCTGTGAAGCTCTTCTGATGGTTCTTCAAATAGGCCAGCATCCGGTTGCCGAGCTGTTTGTTAGGGGAGTTTGTCCGCACGGCAAAAGGCTGCACGGCCTTGGCCTTGTCGGCTGGCAGCGGGATGGAGTCAAAGTGGTCCGCCTGGTTCTGAATATTGATCTGATAAACCACCGCCGCATCCAGGGATCCGGTGCGCAGCTGGTTCACCAAAAAGTCACCCGTCGGCACCTGGCTGGAGGCGTTTTTGCTCACGCTTTCCCAGAGGTTCATGGATTTCAGGATGCCCTGCGTCATGAAGCCCAGGGTGGACTGCTCCGCATTGCAGATGCCCACCCGCAGCCCCTCACGAGCCAGATCGGCCAGTGTCTGAATGTTCTTCGGATTGCCCTTTGGGACAGCGATGACGATCTGCGCCTCGGTCAGCAGCACTGCCTCCGGGAAATGCTCAGCCACCGGCGGGACAAAGCAGACATCGCAGGCATAATAAACATCGGGAAACTTCGGGCTGCTGCTGTCCTCCATTGTTTTCATCGCCGCACACAGGATGCCGCAGCCGTTAAAGACCGTTGTGATGCTGATGCCTTCCCGGGTGGCAAAGTCCTGCACCAGCTTTTCAATGGCAGGCCTGTTCACCCCGCCGCTGTAGAGGATGAGTTCAGGTTTCGCCGACCACTTGTCCCCTCCCGCTGCCAGAAAACCCAGCTCTTTAAACACCGCTCCACCCTTTTCCGGTGCCGCCAGATAACGGGCGAATTTCAATGCCTCTGCTGATGATGCGGCACTGGTCAGTACCGCCACACTCGCCTTTTCCGCATGACTGGAAAGCTCAGGCACTTTCACCATTTCCAGCCCCTTGAACTGTCCGATGACACTGTCCCAGACGATGGATGCATCCACCGCTCCCAGTTGGGTGTCCGCCGCCACTTCCGCCACCGTCGGTTTCATCACTGCGGCTGTTTTTGCCAGCGTCTCCCAGCGGTCACCGAGCAGTTTTTGGGTGATCTTGCCGATGCTGGCCGCCTCAGGATTCGTCAGCGCCAGACGGACATCCGGCTTTTCCAGATCCGCCAGGCTGCGAATGCCTTTCGGGTTGCCCTTGGCCACAGCGATCACCGCATGCTGGACCGCGATGGGCAGCAACTCCTGGGTCACCTCCAGCTTGCGTGCATCCGCCAGGGAGCCGTCGTCCGCAGCGATGAAAAGATCGCCCCGGTTGGCCACCCGCAGTTGCGTCAGCAGCGTCCCCGTGCCGCCAAATTGCAGGGACACCGGCACCCCCATTTCTTTTTCATACTGCGCCGCCACGGCCTCCACCGGCTTTTTTAAACCGGCAGCGCAATACACCGTCAGGCTCTGCTGGGTGGACCGGCTGCCTGGGCGCAAGCCGTAAAAGGCCAGGGCTCCGGCGGCCAGGATGAGGACGAGTGCGATGAGTTTACGGGGCATAAAAGGAATCTACTTTTTTCTCAGGAGCATCACGGCCGCAATGCTCAATAGAAGGGCGACCGCGCCAGCGGTCCATTGCCAGGGCCACTTGACGGCGACATAGGTCACGTGGTCATCGGCTGTGACCGTCACAGTGACTGGCGCATTGGAAGCAGCTGGTTCTTGTGGGATCACCGGTTCTGGCGGCGCGTCCGCCTTCACCGCGGCCAGCGCCTTTTCCCAGTCCACATTCATCAGGATATCCCAGCCCGGATTTTCATTCTTCAGTCGGCAGGAGCATCGGCCCACCAGGAACATGCAGGCATCTTCCAGCGAGGCATCATCCAGGTCCGCTAGCGGCCATGCCCCCAGGACACGCCCCCGGCCAAAGACCGCTGCTGCAAAGCTGGTCGTGGAGGCATCCACCTTGCCCTCCGGCCCCGCCAGCATTCGGATGAGCGGTTGCTCCGCGGCGTCATCACGCCTCAGCCGCAGTGTCGCAAACTTCAGCCTCAGTGGCGGCCCGGGCCCGAGCTGGCTGTCTGGGTCATTCGGATTTTGCACCGGCAGCGCCGCCACCTGCTCCAGAAAACCAAGCCGTTTTTCGATGCGCTCCGCCTCCGCCTTGTCCTCTTGACTGCCACCCTCTACGATCACCCAGATCACCGAATCGCCCGCCAGGATTTTTTTCAGCAGTTCCTGGCGTGCGGGGGAGTCCAGCAGCATCGGCAGCGTCTGGGCATTCAGGGCACCGGACCACACCAAGTGATCGCTTTCACGCGAGTATTTCAGCGCTGCCTCCGTGGCTTCCGGGGCGGAAGTGATGCTCACGTTCGCCTTGCCATTGGCCCGCAAAGGGCGCAGCAGATCACTCACCGCCGCATCCTGGGAAACCGATGGCGGCAGCACCAGATGGAAGGCATCCGCCTCCCAGCGGTCCAGCGCAAAGCGGAACACCGGGATGGTGCAGGCACTGGCCGTGGAAGCCAGAGCAAGGCCGAGAATGAACAGACGAAAAAGCATGGAGTCCCCAGGTCAACGAACGGCCTCTAGGTAAAGTTGCAGAGGGCTGGGGCAAATCTGCCACTCAGCCCCATCCTGCCGATTCTCAAATCCTGTCAGTGCGCCTGCAGCCAGTTCAGGCCGGTGCCCGCTTCCACACCCACCGGCACATCCCCCAGCGTCAGTGCATTCTGCATCTCCCGTAGAATGAGCTCCTTGGCCTGCTCGACTTCATCCACAGGCACTTCAAAAAGCAGTTCATCGTGCACTTGCAGCAGCATTTTGGTCTTCAGACCCGCATTGGTCAGCGCCTTGTCCACGTTGATCATCGCCAGCTTGATCATGTCCGCCGCTGTCCCCTGGATGGGCGTATTCATCGCCATCCGTTCCGCGCCGCCGCGAATGCTGGCATTGCCGCTGGCGATGTCGCGGATCACCCGCCGCCTGCCGGTGATGGTCTCCACATACCCGTAACGCTTCGCATCCTGGACGATCTGCTCCATGTAGCGATGGATGCCTGGGAACTGCTTGAAGTAGTTCTCAATGATCGTCGCCGCCTCCCCACGCGGGATGCCCAGTCGCTGGGACAGGCCAAAGGCGCTGATGCCGTAAATGATGCCAAAGTTCACCATCTTCGCCGTGCGGCGCATCTCCGGCAGCGTCCCTTCTAAAGTGACCCCATAGACACGGGCTGCTGTGGCCTGATGGATGTCGTGACCGTTTTGGAAGGCCTCGATCATCGCCGCATCCTCGCTCAGCGCCGCCATCACCCGCAGCTCCACCTGGCTGTAGTCCGCGCTCAGCAGCACCCAGCCTTCCTGGCCAGGCACAAAGGCCTTGCGGATTTCCTTGCCGGAATCGGACCGGATGGGGATGTTTTGCAGGTTCGGGTTGCTGGAGGCCATGCGCCCCGTTGCCGCCATCAGTTGATGGAAGGTTGTGTGCACCCGGCCTGTCACTTTGGAAACCGTGCCCGGCAGGGTGTCCACGTACGTGTTCTTCAGCTTCGTCACCTCACGATACTCCAGGATGTCGGCAATGATCGGATGCAGACCTGCCAGGGATTGCAGCACCTGCTCATTCGTCTGGTACTGTCCGGTGGAGGTCTTCTTCGGTTTGTCCGTCAGCTTCAGTCTTTCGAAAAGCACCTCACCGAGCTGCTTCGGGCTGTTCAGGTTGAAGGGCCCGCCCGCCACCTCCTGGATGCGGCGGTGCATTTCGTTGGCGCGTTTTTCCAGCTCCAGACCGAATTCACGCAGGGCCTGCACATCAATCGCCACCCCCGTGTTTTCCATCTTTGTCAGCACGGGCAGCAGCGGACATTCGATGTCGTAAAACACACGCTCCGCCCCATGCTTGGGCAGCAGCGGGCGCAACTTTGCCGCCAATTGCCAGGTCACATCCGCATCCTCGGCCGCATAGTCCGTGATCTTTTGGGGATCCGCCTCTGCCACATCTGCCATCGTGCTCTGGCTGAAAAGATCATTCTTCTCCGTGCCAATCAGGGCCGTGATCGGCACCGGGGTATATCCCAGCATGGACTCCGCCAGATAGTCCATGCCGTGCCGCTGATCCGGCTCGATCAGCGAATGTGCCAGCATGGTGTCGAAAAACGGCCCCACGACCTCCAGCCCGTGTGCCAGCATCACACTGAGGTCGAACTTCAAGTTATGCCCGATTTTCTCAATGCCCTCCGCAGCTCCGGCGGGCAGCACGGTATCGCCTCCGTCCCAGGGGGCGGAAAGGCTTTCCGGTGCAGGGGAGGTATTGGTGAAGACACCTCGGAATTCTTCCAGCACCGCTGCCGCTTCAGCCTTGTCCCGTGGAAACAGGACAAACCAGCCCTCACCATCCTTCCATGAAAAAGCGATGCCCACGATCTGTGTATCGCGTGGGTCCAGAGAAGTCGTCTCCAGGTCAAAGCAGAACTGCGGCTGCGCCTGCAGTTCGACGATGAAGTTCCTGCGTTCCTCCGGGGTGCGGATCAGATGATAAGCATGCTCGGTGTCGGCGATGCTGCGCATGTTGTGGGCCGTCTGCTGCGTCGTTTCCTCCATGGAAAAAAGATCGCCTGGCATGGCTGCGGCGGTCTCCGTCGGGGGTGCAGCATCCTTGGCGAGCTGACGTCCGCGCCCGGCCTTGAACTCATCTCCAAACATGCGCTTGCCCAGCGCGTTGAATTCAAATTCCGTGAACAGCCCCTTCAGCAGTTCATCGTCATGCGGGCGCACCGCCAGCCCGTCCAGCTCCACCTCCAGGGGCGCATCGTGCATGATGGTGGCCAGTTGTTTGGAAAGAATCGCCTTGTCCTTGTTCTGCTCCACTTTCTCCTTTTGCTTGCCCTTTAACTGCGCTGCATTGGCGATGAGATTTTCCAGGCTGCCAAACTGCTGGATCAGGCTCGTGGCCGTCTTTTCACCAAAGCCGGGGATGCCCGGAATGTTGTCCACCGCATCTCCCATCAGGGAGAGGATGTCCACCACCTGCTCTGGCCGCTCGATGCCCCACCGGGCGCACACTTCCGCCACGCCCAGGATTTCCACATCACTGCCCTGACGGCCTGGTTTATAAATCTTCACCGATTCCGACACCAACTGGCCGAAGTCCTTGTCCGGCGTCACCATGAAGGTCTCGAAATCTTTGCCTTCAGACCGCTTCGCCAGGATGCCGATGATGTCATCCGCCTCATACCCATCGCGGGTCAGCAGCGGGATGTTCATCGCCGCGCATAACCGGTGGATCTGCGGGATCGCCGTCACCAGGTCCTCCGGCATTTCCTCCCGCTGCGCCTTGTACTCCGGGAAGATTTCATGCCGCGGTGTCGGCGCGGAAGTATCCAGCACCACCGCCAGATGCGTCGGCTGCCAGCTCTTGATGATGTCCAGCAGCGTATTGGTGAACCCGTACAAGGCGGACGTATTCAACCCGTCGCTGGTGCGGATCGGGTTTTTGATAAATGCAAAGTGCGCCCGGTAAAGCAGGGCCATGCCATCAAGCAGAAAGAGACGTTTCGACATTGCCGTCAGCCTAGCAGCCTCCGCCGGGGAGCACAACGGCAGGGGAAAATTTATGCACCCTGAAATTCCAGGCTTCCAACGTGACGCGTGGCCGGGACGCTGATAAATTGCCCCATGCTACGACACGTTTTGCGAATGGCTCTCTGCGCTGTGTTCGCGATCAGCTTCCTGGGTTGCAAGCCTGCCCTGGTAAAACGCACCGCTGCGCTTCCATCGGAAGTGTATGTCTGGCAGCGGTCGTGGAAGCCGGAGATCACGGCCAGTGTCAGCAACTCCAAGGGCTGGCTGCAGGCTTATCATTTGCTGGCGGCAGAAGTCCGTTTTGAAAAAGGGGAGGTGAAGACCACCAGGATCCAGCCAGACAAAGCGGCCATGGCCGGGCTGCGAGTGGGCCTGGTCATCCGCATTTTTCCCTCGGCGGCCAAAACCGGCTGGGATGTGAAGGCGGTGGTGGAAGTCGTGGATCTGGTCAAATCCCTGGTGGCCGAATGGCCGGAGGGCAGTCTGGCGGAGGTGCAACTGGACTACGACTGCCCGGACTCAAAACTGCCCGATTTTACCCGTCTGCTGACCGCTGTGAAAGAAGCTGTTTCTCCTTTGCCCGTTTCCTGCACGGCCTTGCCCTCCTGGTTGAGGGAGAAAGAGTTTGCCGACCTCGCGGCCGTTGCCCCGGGTTACGTCTTGCAGGTGCACTCGCTGCATTTGCCAGATTCGCGAGGCAAGAGAGTCGCCCTGGTTGATTTGGAAGAGACGGATGAAGCGGTGGCCAGGGCGGTTAAAATCGGGGTTCCTTTCCGCGTGGCCCTGCCGACTTATTCTTGTGTGGTCGAGTTTGATGCGGCCGGCAAGGTGCGGGAGGTCTATGCTGAAGATGTGCCTCAGGCACTGCCTCTGCAGAGCTCGAATTATCTGGTGCTGGATGCGGATGCCTATGGGATGACCACCCTCGTTTCTAAATGGAGAAATGAGGCATCACCACTGATGAAATCGGTGGTCTGGTATCGCCTGCCAGTGGCGGGGGACCGACTGAACTGGAGCCTGGATGTAATGAAGCAGGTCGTTGAGGGGACGCCTTTGAAACGCGGGTGGAAAGCTGAATGCAAGGCCAATGACAGCGGCGTCCATGAGATCCGCCTGCGTCAGGCTGGCGATGCGCCGGATGATCTGCCTCTGGTGGCCGTTGTGACCTGGAGAGGCGCTGAGCCAGCCGCCGCAGATGCATTGCGGGGGTATCGCATGATCGGCTCCGGCCCAGGCTATCTGGGATTGGAGCTGGAAGATCCTGGGCGGTTGCCCAGGGCGGCTCCGGGGACTGAAATGGTGATCGGCTGGCTGCGGTTGGAAAGGGAGGCGAAAGAGATGAATGTATCTTTAAAAGCTGCGCAGTGATCCTTGTCAGGTTGAGGACTTGAGTGATAATCTGGTCCCATGCATGCATGGCGACCATTGATTGGCTGGACGGTTCTTTTGGGCCTTGTGCCCGTGTTTGCCTGCGGTCCTTTCTTTCCTGAAAACGCGTTGGACAAGCCGAAGGGCATCCTGCAGCCGCCCCTGTTTGAATTCTCCGGGGAGCTGTATCAGTTGAAGGATCCTTGGTTAGGCGAAAAGCTGGCGGCCAGGAAACCGGGCTCGCCCGCTTACACTCTGGATTTGGAGATGGCGGAGATGGAAACCGTCATGCAGCCCCGCCTGCCGGATGAGGCGGCACGTAAAGTCTGGCTGACGGCGTATCGAGAGTTGCGCCGGACTATGATCCATCACAGCGACCGGTCAGCCTCTTCGCTGACAACCCAGGACCGCGAGGGCATTGCCGGTATTGAAACGGCGAAACCGAAGGCTGAAAAGCTGATGCCGGACATGCCAGAAGATGTGCGCCTGTACCTGGAAGGTGCGCTGCTGTATCTCTCGGCTGAGGATGACACCGCCGCCGTGGTGACTCAGGCCCGGGAAAAGTGGCAGCAGGTCCTGGCCTTACCAGCGGCCCAGCGGCAGTGGCGCTCCACTTGGGCAGCCTGGATGCTTTTTCGCACAAGCGATCCTGCTGACGATGCGGCCTGTGGCCAATGGCTGGCGGAGACTCGAAAGCTGAGCCTGGAAGGCTTTGCGGACTGCCTGTATCTCGGCACCGAGGCCACTTATATCCTCGGAAGGCCCGCCAGTGATCTGCCGGAGAAATCGCTGGTCAGTGAGGCTGCCTGGAAGCGGGCTGCGTTTCTGCGGGCCATCCTCGGCATGGGCTGGGGCATGCGTGACCTCCGTCATGATCGCTGGAAATATGGCACGTGGAGTGAGGAACTGGCGCAAGAAACTCTGGCGGACCCTTTCCTGCGGCAGGCGCAGCTTCTTCACCTGATCGAAGTCGCCCAAAATGCGCTGGACTGGCAGTTTGGCAACCGGACGGACACCCCAGAATTTCCAGTGGGGGATCTGGAGCTGTGGCTGCAGAGCTTTGAGAAATCCGGTCTCAAGGAACAGCGTGAGGCTGGTCTGATTGCCTGGATCTATTACAATGCGGCCAAGTTTGACGAGGCAAAACGCTGGCTGAAACTGGCCCAGTCCGATGACGTCATTGTCCTCTCTCTCAAGGGTAAGCTGGCGGCCATGGATGGACGAAAAACGGAGGCCGTGAAGTCCCTGGAGGCAATGGCCAAGCTGCTGCCGAATGATGAAGACGAGGAGCGTGCCATGATGGAGGACGCGGCACAAAGGGAAATCACTCCGTTGAGTGCGGATAACTATCTGAAAGTGCGGCGCCATCATTTCCTGGCTGATTATGGCCGGGCACAACTGGCGACGAACGACTTCACCGGAGCGCTCAGGACTTTTTCCAAAACGGATTTCTGGGTGGACACGGCCTACATCGCGGAGCGCCTGCTGTCGGTGGAAGAGTTGCTGGCCATGCAGCGGGCCGAACCCATGGCTGAAGCGGTCAAGACCTGGAGGGTCGAGGAAGAGAGCGAACCGAAGGGCGAGGTCAAAACGATCCGCGGCCTGAGTGAGAAGTTCGGTGGCTGGGGACGTCCCACGGATGCTCCTGTGATGAGGCACCTGCTGGGCCGGAGGCTCTTGAGGGAGCAATATTTTAAGAATGCCCATCTTGTCCTGCCCGGGGAGCTGTCTTCTGCCAGCAAGGTCTATGCAAAAGCCTGCCGGGATGGGCATGATCGCAAGCTGCCGAAGGCGCAGCGAGCAGAGGCCCTTTGGCAGGCGGCCCAGCTTCATCGTATGTTAGGCATGGAGCTGGTTGGATTTGAAACGGGGCCGGACTATTATGCAGCAGGCGGTTCTTTTGAACTCCGGGACATGGCGGCCTTTCGCCGCCAGAAGGTCTGGTTGGACGAGTGGGAGCATGATGAAAATACCCTGGTTGCCGGGCAGCAGGTGCCCACCTTTGCCGCAACGCCGGACGAGGTCTGGCGGGCACGCCACTATGGACCAAAGGTGGACAAGCGTTTCCATTATCGGTACGTCGCGGCAGAGATGGCCTGGCAGGCGGCTGCGCTGATGCCGGATGATGATCCGAAAACGGCGGAGGTGCTCTGCATCGCTGGCAACTGGCTGCAAAACCGCGACCCGAAAGCGGCGGACCGCTTTTACAAAGCCCTCGTCCGGCGAAATCCAAACGTACCCCTGGCCCAGCAGGCTGATAAGAAACGCTGGTTTCCAGAGGTGAAGTGGGAGTTTGATATGAGTTTGAACTGACTGCAAAAAGTCAGCGTTATCATCCTCCCACCTTCAGGATCGCTCCCTGATCGGCGCTGGTGACCATGGCCGCATAACGAGCCAGATAACCGCTGCGGGCTTTCGGGGCAGGCGGTGTCCAGCGTTGCCGGCGCTCGCTCAGCACCTCGGCGGAAACCAGCAGATTCAAACCGCGCGCGGGAATGTCGATCTCAATGCGGTCACCCGCTTCGATGAGGGCGATGGGGCCCCCGGCTGCCGCTTCCGGGGACACATGACCGATGGCTCCGCCACGGGTGGCACCAGAGAAACGGCCATCGGTGATGAGGGCCACGGAATCTCCGAGCCCGCGTCCCGCGATGGCTGCGGTGGGAGCCAGCATCTCCTGCATGCCGGGCCCTCCGCGCGGGCCTTCATAACGGATCACCACCACATCACCCGCCTTCACCTGTCCGCCCAGAATCCCCAGGTTGGCCGCTTCCTGGGATTCAAAGATGACGGCGGTGCCGGTGAACTGCATCATCCCAGGGCTCACGCCTGCGGTCTTCACCACGCAGCCATCCGGTGCCAGGTTTCCAAAGAGCACGGCCAGCCCGCCCTTGGGCGAATAAGCTTTGTCGAGCGAGCGGATCACATCCTCATCCTTCACTTCAGCCGTGGAGATGGTTTCACCCAAAGTTAGGCCGCTCACCGTCATGCTGTCTGGATGGATAAGGCCCGGTCTGGTAGCCAGGGATTTTAAGATGGCCGATATCCCCCCTGCGCGGTCCACATCCTCCATGTAATAGGAACCGGAAGGGGCGACCTTGCAGATATGCGGCACCCGTTCGGCCAGGGTATTGAAGTCGGCCATGCTCAGCGGCACCCCTGCTTCATGGGCAATGGCGATGGTGTGCAGAACTGTATTTGAGGAGCCGCCCATGGCCATGTCCAGAGCCAGGGCATTCTCAAAGGATTCACGGGTCAGCAGATCCGATGGCCTCACATTGTCCCGCACCAGACGCACGATGGTCCGGCCTGCCCGTTGGAAAAGGGCATCGCGTGCCGGATCGGTGGCCAGGATGGAACCATTGCCAGGCAGCGCCCAACCCAGGGCCTCGCACAGGCAGTTCATTGAATTCGCCGTGAACATGCCCGAGCACGAACCGCAGGTGGGACAGGCATTCTTTTCGATCGTCGTGAGCTGCTGTTCGGTGATGGTATTGGAGGATAGCTGCCCCACGGCCTCGAACACCGAGGCCAGATTCAGGGATCGGCCGGTCACCGGATCTGTGCCTGACTTCATCGGGCCGCCGGAAACGAAGATGGAGGGGATGTTCACCCGGGCTGCTCCCATCATCATGCCTGGCACGATCTTGTCGCAGTTCGGGATGCACACCACACCATCGAAGCAATGCGCCCTCAGCATGGTCTCGATGCAATCGGCAATGAGCTCTCGTGAAGCCAGGGAATACTTCATGCCGCCATGCCCCATGGCGATGCCGTCATCCACACCGATGCAGTTGAACTCAAATGGCACGCCGCCCGCTTCCCGCACTGCTTCGCGCACCTTGCGGCCCACCACATCCAGGTGCGCATGCCCCGGAATGATCTGGACAAAGGAATTGGCGATGGCAATGAAAGGCTTGTCCCAATCGTCTTCGGACTGGATCACGCCGGTGGCGCGGAGGAGGCTGCGGTGCGGGGCGCGCATCGCCCCTTTTTTGATGGTGTCGCTGATGGCCATAAGGGTGGGTGGTTAACTGTGCCCACCAGAATCCCTCATGAAGATGCATGATAGAATGACTGCTTTTGCTCATTAGTGATATCAAATCGGTATGAGTTATTCCCTTCGCGAAATTGAGTGCTTCATCGCTGTGGCCGAGGCCCTGTCCTTCACCCGTGCGGCCAAACGCCTGAACATGGCCCAGCCGCCTTTGTCCCGGCACATCCGCACGCTCGAGGAGAAGATTGGGGCGCAACTTTTCTCGCGTGAACCCAGGCGTGTCTCCCTCACCGCCGCGGGCAGTCTGTTCTATGATGACATCCGCAATGTGCCCCGCCTGTTAAACAGGGCAGGGGAGGCGGCCCGGCGATGCTCTGCCGGGGAGACTGCAAGGCTGAGGCTGGGTTTTGTGAGTGCGGTGATGAATGATGAACTGGTGGACAGCTTTCGCCGCTACCGCGAGCGCCATCCGGGGGTGCAGATCATGCTGCATGACAGCTCTCCCAACGACCAGCTCAAGGCGATCGCCGAGGGGCGGCTAGACGGCGGTTTTGTCGGAATCATCCCTCCGGTTAGGCCGCCGGGCATCCAGTTCATGGCCTGGCATCAGGAGCCGTTGGTCTGCTTTGTACCCTCGGGACATCGGCTGGCAGGTTCCCAAAGCGTGGCTTTAAAAGCGTTGGCGGAGGAGTCCTTCATCGCAGTCTCGCATGAGTCCGCTCCGGCCTTCGCAAGCCATATGCAGGAGCTTTGCAAAGCGGCAGGTTTCCGCCCGCGCATCATTCTGGAATCCCCTCGTGCACAGGCGGTGGCGCTGATGGTGGCAGCAGGCTCCGGGGTGGCCTTGCTGCCTGCCGCACTGGCTCAGTTCATGAAGACCTCCGTTCATGCCATCCCGTTGAAGGGCAGCCCGAAGATCACCCATGTCTTTGCCTGCCAGAAAGGTCGCGCGGTGGGGCCGCTGGGCCATCTGCTTCAATTGCTGAAGGCACGGAAGCTGGCCTGATGCTGATCGGGTTATACTTTCCTGAGCTTATAAGGATAGGCCTTGTCCGCATTCCACTGGCAGCCATACAGGTCACCGGCATCATCCACGCATACATCGTGGACATTGCGGAAGACGGGCTGGTCTTGGAGCAGCAGCTTCACCTGGTCTCCCTCGTATTCAGGAGCCTGGCCACCGGGGGCGGAGATGACGCGGTTGTCCTTGTCCAGAATGAGGATAAAGCCCCGGTCCCGCCACATGCGATAGTCCCCCGGTTTCATGCCAAAGCAGACACCTGAGAGCAACAGGTCGCCAGAGATGACCGGCCGACTCATAAAGGCACCCGGCAGGTAGACCGAGCGCACGTATTCCCCCGCCAGGGTAAACCAATGGAACTCATTGCGGATACGCTCCGTGCAAAGCACCAGGGGTTCCGGGCCACGAAGGTCGATGGTGACGCCATGGGCCTGCATGAACTTGCCGGGGTTCATGGCCTGGCTGCTGAGACCGCCGAACTTGCGGATAAACTTCCCCTGGGCATCGAACTGAAGGATGAACTGTGAGCCATAACCGTCCGCCACATAGACATCGCCATTGGGAGCGACGGCAGCCTCAGTCGGGGCGTATTTGCTGGTTGCATCATAGGCTCCGCAGTCCTTGGCATGCGGGAGTTTGAGGAGCACCTCCCCCTTGAGGCTGGTCTTGATGACGGATGCGCCTGAGGAATCGCATAACCACAAGTATTCCTGGCCATCGCGGGTATCGAGTGAAAGGCCATGGCCCGCTTTAAGGCGGAGTGTCCAGGCATCGAGGACGTGGCCCTCTTTGTCGAAAATCAGGATGTTATTGCGGGCCTCGTTGGTGATCATGATCAGGCGCTTCTGGGCGTCCATGACCATTTCGTGACAGTCCTTGACGGGGTGTGTCTCCCGCTTTGCCTTGCACCATTCCAGGTCCACCTGATAACGATGGGCTCCATGGCCGATGATGGCACCCTGGAGGGAGGTCTTGCTTTGAGCCTTGATAAAAGGGGCACTCAAGACGGTGCCGGCGGCGGCGAGGAGGGTACGGCGTTTCATGACGGATAAACTCTGCTGGCGGGGACAAACTATCGCCGCACCCGGCTAATGCTACTTTTTCACCAGCACCTGTCCGTCAGCATAATGGAGAAGGTGCCGCGCAAGCCCCTTCAAGGTCTGGCGTGAGAGGGCGATCTCGGTGCTGCCAATCTCAAAGCGGTTCTGCGAAGGAACCGTGTGAAGGGAAATCCAGTCGAGCTGCCACCAGGCATTGCCCGCCTGGCTGCCTTCCCGGCAGCGGATGTAATCGAGGGCCAAAAGTTCACCGGGATGCTCAGAGCTTTCCCTTTCATGCTTTTGGTTAAGAAAATCGGCGAAGGGTTGCGAGTAATAAAAACCGCAGGGATGGCGGTGAAGCTGCATGGAACAGGACGGCTTGCTACTCAAGGTCTGGCAGCACATCCACGGCGACCGCGAGATGTTGTTTGCCAGCACCGATGGTGACGCCGCGCAGGGGGCTGACATCGCTGAAATCACGCCCCCAGGCGACGGTGATGTGGCGCTCGGAAGGCAGTACGTTGTTGGTGGGGTCGGCATCCATCCAGCCGCAGGTCTCACCGCAATAGACGGAGACCCAGGCATGGGAGGCATCGGCACCGACGAGTTTCACAACTCCGGGAGGAGGCATGGTTTCGAGGTAACCGCTGACGTAGCGGGCAGGCAGACCGAGGGAGCGGATGCAGGCGATCATGACCTGGGCGAAGTCCTGGCAGACACCACGCCGCTGCTTCAAAACTTTCTCAACGGGGGTGGCGACATCGGTGGCCTTGGGGTCGAAAATGAAGTCCGTGTTGATGCGGCGGTTGAGGTCGCTCACAGCTTCAAGGATGGGACGCTTGGGGGGGAAAGAAGGCCGTGCATACTCGGCAAACAGCGGGCCGATAGGAATAAGAGTGGATGCAAAAGTGAGCTCGCCAGCCGCAGTGGCAGGGTTGAAGACATCACTGCGGCAGGCGTCGCGGATGGATTCCCAGGCGGGAGTTTTGGCTGGATCGAAGGGTTCAGCACGCTCCACCTCGACCAGGCTGCGGGCGATGACTTCCAATTTCTGGTGAGAGCCTTCAATCTCAAAATAGACATTGGTATTGCCATAGTAGTCTGAGCGTTCAGACCGCTGCATGGGCGTCGGGCGGATAGTCAGCTCATGCCACGGGCACTCCTGAAAGGGCAGCGCGCGCGGCTCCAGGCGAGCCATGTAATGACCGACGGTGACCGCACTTTCATACGTGTAGGTGGTGCGATGAATAATGTTGTAGCGCATGATGGCTCAGAGGTTCCGTGCTTTAAACTGATCCATTCATTCGGTCCGCCGGATGGCGTGGCTGAAGTAGTGCTCCGTGATGATGTCGGAAAGTTTTTCGAGGCCTTCAGTGAGGGTGTCACAGATGGCAGAGACTGAATGGACGAGCTGGTCTGGAGTGCGGGCTAGCGCGGGGATATTCAGGGAATGAAGGTCGGAGAGCAGGACATCGGTCTGCTGCTTTTCCGGCATGAGGGATTCAAGAGTGGGATCGGTCGGTAGCTCGGCCGCCTGGCGTTTTAAAACCAGGAGTTGGTGAGCTACGGAACGGGGATTGATGTCATTGAGCAGCAGCAGGTCCATCACCGGGGCCAGGACAGGAAGGGCAAAGTGGAGGCGGCGATAGGTCATGGTGCTATCGCAAATTTCCAGCAGAGGGCTAAGGAGGCTGTCATCCTGGGCCTTCTGCTCCATGGTTCCTTTGATGAGGGTAAGGATGATGGTGGCGCGCTCGAGACGACGGCCTATTTCGAGGAAACGCCAGCCGTGGCCGCGGGTCATGTTTTCCTGCTGCATGCCGCTGAGGGCGGCGAGGTCCAGGATGAGGGTATCGAGGGAGCTTTGGGCTGCGGAGAGGCTGAATGGACCCGCTGGCAGGCGGGCATCCCGGTCAATGCGGTTGAAAAGACGCCACATGTCATCCGAGAGACGATCTCGTGCGGCGGAGGCGTTGTAACGAAGGCGGCTGAGCAGGCCGGGCACGCTGCCTTCACGCTTGGGATCTTGGACCAGGGCCTGGAGGTGATCGCGGAGCACCGTCGCATCCTTGGGCAGAAGACCAATTTCAACCATGAGGGCGACGCAGCTCTGAGCCTCGCGACTTTGAACAAGGCCACGCTCACTGGCGAGGCGCTGCATGATGACACGGGTCATCCGGACGGTGAGCTCAAGGCGCTCCGCATAACGGCCTAACCAAAAGAGGTGGTCTGCCGCACGGCTGGGCACGCCGCTGGGCGGACGGGCAGGGCGGATGACGAGGGGCTGCTGGTCCAGGTGGCCAAAGGCGGTGTCCTCCGTGCCGTCGCCGAGCACCCAGGTATCCTTGCTGATGCCGCCGCTGCGCATTGTGACGAGCCAGCGCTCTGGCTCCGGGCTGACACGGGCGAGGCCACCAGGCATGGTCGCGAAACGTTCTCCTTGGGAGATGGCAAAGGCACGCCAGACGAGGGAGCGTGGTTCCATCTTAGTGCCTGTCCAGGTGGGTGTGGTGGAGAGGCTGAGGACTTCCTGGGCGACCCATTCGTGGGGAGCGGCGCGGATGGTATCCAGCAAACGGGCTTTCTGCTCCTTTTCCAGATCGCGGATGAAAACGGGATCACGCGAGCCGCGGACGAAGGCAGGTTTGACCACCCAGCGGTCAGGGTCGGACATGACCATAGCGAGCTCGCGCCGCTGGCCGCACCACCAGGTGGGAACGCAGGGAAGTTTGAGCTCCTCACCCAACAGATGACGGCACAGGCCGGGCATGAAAGGGTGCAGGGCAGGGGTTTCGATCACGCCCGTGCCCAGGCCATTGGCGAGGGCGATGTTTCCGCTGCGCCAGGCCTCCATGAGGCCGGGGGTACCGAGCAGGGAGCCGGAATTCAGTTCCAGAGGGTCGCAAAAAACATCGTCTACATGGCGCACCATGACCTCCACACGGCGGAGTCCTTCTAAAGTCTTCAGGTGGGCGTGGCGGTCACGGACGGTGAGGTCAGCACCTTCGACGAGGGGGAAACCGAGATAACGGGCCTGGAAGGCGTGCTCAAAGTAGGTCTCATTGTAGGGACCGGGGGTGAGCATGAGGATGCCTGCATCCCCATGACGATGCTTCGGGGCTAGGGAGCGCAGCATCTCACGCTTCAGCTCAAAGTAATTGGCCAGGCGGCGCACGCGGGAGGCATTGAACTCCTCCGCATAAACGTTGGACATGACGATGCGGTTTTCCAGGGTGTAGCCGTGGCCGCTGGGGGCCTGGGCACGGTCCGCGAGGACGCGCCAGGAGCCACCTGCATCCCTGACGAGGTCACAACCCAGGGAGAAGATGAAACGGCCGCCGGGGGGATTGACGCCGACAACGGGACGCAGGAAGCCAGGGTTCGCCTGGACGATGCCAGGGGGGAGCAGGCCGTCCCGGAGGAGATGCTGGGGACCGTAGAGGTCCAGAAGGATGGCATTTAAAAGGCGGCCACGCTGGTCCAGACCTTCCTGAACACGCCGCCAGTCCTGCTCGGCAACGATGAAGGGGAGGAGGTCCAGCATCCAGGGACGGCTGGCACCCTGGACGTCATCATAAATATTATAGGTGGCACCATGGTCCACCAGGAGGCGCTGGATGGTATCCGCGCGTTGTTTGAAGTCGGCATCCGTGCATTGGGCCAGGAAACTGCCGAAGGTCTTCCAATGGGCACGCAGCTCTCCACTGGGCATGACCATTTCGTCAAAGACGCCCGGTACCGGCCGATAATTCAGCAGGCAGGCCTCCAGGGCAGGCGCGCGCGCAGTCGCACCGGATGGCGACGGAGGTTCAATTGAGACAGACGATGGGTTGGGCATTAGGCGGGTTGTTCCTTCATCGCCACATCGGCGGGTTCAAGCAAGCAAACAGATTCAGTGCCAAGGCAGGCAAAAGGATTTCAAGAATTCACATTCTATACGCCCGGAAGGTGGGCGCTGACAGGGTGTATAATGGGTAATTATATTTAGGTAATTGAATCAGATGGCCAGCATGGGGAGAGATTTTATTTTTTCCCCATTTGGGGATTTGATAGCTTAAATCCTTGGTTATCAATAGATTGTGATGGGGATTTCATGGGGATTATTTTCCCCATGGGGGATCTTGGGGAATGGCTGGCAGCGGCTGGGGATAGCGACGAGAGACTGGCCATAGTCATGAGATGAGTATCCAGCGTGGAGGTGGTGGGTGCAAGCGGGTGCCAGGGCCAGTTGGGCCAAGTGGAATTTTTTGTTTTGTCATTGGAGTGGGCCATGAGCACAGCGTTTCAGGGGGGAATGCGTGCCTTTGTGTCTGTTTTGTCACCGTAATCGTCTTTGGTTTTTGGGACGGGAGGACATTGTCGGGACTGCGAGAATGCACCCGGAAGGCTCTTTGAGCCTGAGTGTTTTTCCTTCATCTCATCCATGAATATTTTTGTCTTTAGATACCTGCCCTGGCTGGGCATTATGATTGTGACGGGGCTGCTTTCCGCTGCGGAAGTGCCAGCGGCCAAAGATGCTGCCGAGTCCATGAACCATGCGCGCGCCCTGCTGCAAAAATGGGCGGAAACGGAGAGGCTGACCGCTGCTGAACGCCACGAGTGGGAGCAGGGCAAGGCGCTGCTGGAGGGGCGAATCACCCTTGTGAAGCAGTCCATCAGCGAGATGAAGAAAAAAATCGCCGAGGCGGAAGCCAAGCTGGCCGATGCAAAGAAGCGTACAGAAGAGGCTGAGGTAGAAAAGGCACAGGCAAAAGAAGCCAGTGATGCACTGCTGACTGCGGCCACTGAATTAGAGACAGGTGTGCGTGGCCTGATCCTCAGAGTGCCCGCAAACGTGAAGGAAAAGGTGAAGGTGCTGGCGGACCGCATTCCCAAAGAAGGAGCGGAGGTGAAGAACATCACGGCTGCGGAGCGGTATCAAAATGTCCTGGGTATCCTCAACGAACTGAACAAGTCCAATCTGGAGATTGCCTCTCTGCCAGAGATTCATGATGTGGGGAATGGTAAAAAAGCGGAGGTGAAGACACTTTATGTCGGATTGGGGCAGGCCTATTTTGTCAATGCGGCGGGTGATATCGGTGGTGTGGGAACACCGGGGGCACAGGATTGGGAATGGACGACAGATCCAAGCATCGCAAAGCGGGTGATCGAGGTCGTCGAAGTCATGAAAAAAACGGTGAGCCCGAAGCTGGTCGAGCTGCCTGCCTCCATTGATTGAAACCCAGCTAGCCGATGCACTTTTTTAATATGAAACGTTTTGTTATTCTTTTGGCTCCCTGGCTCGCCTTTGCTCCGGCAGGTGCACAGGAAACTTCGCCGTCTGTCTTTAACTCGGCTTCTGCCTCTGCGCAGAAGGATTATGATCAGAGCCTGGCCAACCTGACACGGGTGAGGGCTGAAATCGACAAGGATAAAGAGCCCATGAACCGTGAGCTGGCAGAAGCTGAGGCTGAACTGGCTGCATTGCAGGAGAGATACGGCCCGCTGACATCCGAACTGGACCAGGCGGAGCTGAATGTGGTGAACCTGAAAAACCAGGTGAAATTGGCCACCGATGAAAGCAACTACCTGACGAACATCATGGATGAATTCACCAAGGGCTATGAGTCCAAGGTGCATGTGAGCGAGCTACAACGTCTGGGTGAGGTGCTGAACAAAGCCAAGGCGGCGAGCGATGATGAAAAGGGGACATTGAAAGACCGCTTCATGGCACAGGTGGGGCTGATCCGCTCAGCCATCGTGCGCCTGTCCGAAGTCATCGGCGGCACTCGCTTTGAGGGCCAGGCGGTGGACAGCCAGGGTTTCGTGATGGATGGCAAATTTGCACTGATCGGCCCCATGGCCTTTTTCTCATCCACTGACGGGAAGGGATCTGGAATCGCGATGCCCCAGGTGGGATCGCCTATGCCGATCATCCGCAGCATCACGCCGGAAATCAATGCTTCCATTGCATCTCTGGTAGAGACTGGCAAAGGACTGCTGCCGCTGGATGCAACGCTGGGCGGTGCGATCAAGGACTTTGTGACGAAGCATACTTTGTTAGACACTTACAAACATGGTGGGCCGATCATGCATCCGCTTTTACTCGTGAGCGTTTTGGTTTTCGGCACGGCGCTTGAGCGTATCTTTTTCATTCTGCGTGAGAAGAAGCGCCGCAAGCCCCGTGATGTGCATGAACTGCTGGAAGCTGTGGAAGCAGGAGACTTCGACAAGGCCATCGGTCTGGGCCGGAAATCCCAGGACTATGTGGCGCGTGCTCTCTCCCATGCGCTGGAGCATGTGGAAACAAACATCAGCGATGCGCTGGGCCTGGCTGCCTCCATGGAGATCAAGCGCTTCAAGCGGGGTTTCTTCGTGCTGGATACGGGGATGACCATCGCCCCGCTTTTGGGACTCTTGGGCACAGTGACGGGGATGATGGCTTCCTTTGCGGCCATCGGAGCTGACATGGGCGCGCCTTCTGCCATTACGGGAGGGATTGCGGAGGCGTTGATTGCTACGGCCTTTGGTCTGGTCATCGCGATGACGGGCCTGGTTCCCTTCAACTACCTCAACAACATGGTGGAGGATGCCGAGCATGAGCTGGAAGTGGCTGCTTCGAAGCTGGAACTGATCATCGAGAAGAACAAGAAGCATGAGGAGGAACTGCGCCACCGCCACAAGCAGATGCTGGCGAGCTCTGAAGGTGGCCTGCAGCAGATCTCTGGCCCGGCTAAGTCTGGCAAAATCATCGGTCAGGATCCCTTACCTGCGTAATTCATGAAATTTAAAAAGCGTCCTAAAAAACACGCGAAGATCGAAGTCGTGCCCCTGATTGACGTGGTCTTCTTCCTCCTGGCCACATTCGTTATGGTCTCCCTGTCCATGACAAAGAATGAAGGCATCACCGTGAACAACCCGGCGGCCTCCACGGCGAGTCCGAAGGACAATAAAGAGGAGACGTTGACGCTGAGCCTGGCCCAGACGGGCGAAATCTTCTTTAACAAAGAAAAGATCAATGTGGCCCAGTTGCCTTTGCGCCTGCAAAATTTCAAATCCGCCAACAAAGAAGGTCAGGTGGTGGTGAATGGTGATGGCGAAGTGCCCTACAAATTTATTGTGACGGTGCTGGATGAAGCCCGGAAGGCGGGGTTCACCAAGATCGCCCACTCAGTGGAGCGTAAGTAAGTGCGGGCACGGATCTGTTTACCACGACATGAAACAAGCGCTTTTCGGCCTCCTTGCTGCCCTGGGACTTCATGCGGTCGTGTTTTTGTTTGGCGGCTTTTTGATTCCGAAGGGAGATGGGGAAGGGAAGAAAAAGGAGGTCCTGGTGGAGGTGGATGTGAGCAAGGAGGAGGACAAGAAAGAGGAAGAAGAACCGAAGGAGAAGATGGATGAGCCTGCGGCTGACATTGAGCAGGAAATGCCTGATTTTCGTGAACTGTCCTCGCCCGCCGCATCTCCGGGGCCGGCGCTGGCGGCGGTGAGCTTGAGTGATCTTGGCTCCGCCTTGTCTGGTGTGGGTGGGGAAGGCGGCTTCGGACCCTCCGTGGGATTTGGCAGCGGGGTCATTGGCGGCAGCGGCTCCGGGGGCATGGGCGGCATGGCGGACATGCTTTCCAGCGGACAACTGGATAACAAGCCGGAGCCCATCAGCCGTGTCTCGCCGAAACTGAATGCTGAGCAGCGCGCGCGCGCCAAAGGGGTGGTGAAGCTGCTATTGATTGTGGGGCCTGATGGCAGTGTTTCCAAAGCGGAGGTGACGGAAACTCCGGACCCGTCCGTCAATGCTCCGTGCGTGGAGGCGGCCCGCCAGTGGCGGTTCAAGCCTGGAATGCGCGGGGGAAAACCTGTGTCCTTTAAACTGAAACTTCCTTTCCGATTCGAATGAACCGATTTGTTTTCTGCCTGTTGCTCCTGGGGAGCATGCCACTCCATGCGGCACCTACTCACAAGGCTCCCTATGCCCTCGAGCTATGGAGCAACCCACGTTTCGCGCGTTACTTTGTGGGTACCTATGGGAATATCCCGGACGTGGAGCCTGTGCTGAGTGACGCTGACCGGCAGATTTTGCAGCATCTGCTGACCCTGATGCCGAAACCTTTGGAGGCGATTCAGTTCCTCGGAAAAGTGGTGAACAAGGATTCGAATGCGGTGTTCGATTATCAGGTGGCCAGCCTGTACTTTGACAATGGAATGCTGGATTCCTCCGAGGAATGGTTCAAAACTGCACTGGAGAAGTTCCCCACCTTTCGCCGTGCCTGGCGGGGTCAGGGAATGGTGCAGGTGAAGCTGGAAAAATGGCGTGAGGCCGTGACAAGCCTGGGCACTGCCATTGGCCTGGGAGTGCAGGATGGACCCACCTACGGTTTGTTAGGCTACGCACTGCTGTCTCTGGAGAGAGCTTCAGCGGCCGAGAGTGCTTATCGTCAAGCATTGATGTTTGATCCCGATTCCCTGGACTGGAAGATGGGCCTGGTTCGGGCTGTTCTGACCCAGCTGAAAGCGGCGGAGGCTGCGGCTTTGTGTGATGAGATCCTGCGTGATCATCCTGAGCGGACGGAACTGCTGAGCCTGCAAGCGGAGGCGTACATTGCGATGAAGGAAAATTCTAAAGCCACGCAGAACCTGGAGATCCTGGTGCGCGGAGGGCAGGCGAAGGGGGACGATATTCGTCGCCTGGGGGATATTTATTTGGCCACCGGGGAAGGGGCTCTGGCTCTGAGCGCCTATACCCGCTGGCTGGAGCGTGCGGATAAAACCCCGGCTGAAGATGTGACGCACATCGTCACGGTGGCTGAAAATTTATCGGCCCAGAATTCATTGCCCGAGGCGACTCTCCTACTGGCCAAAGCGAAGGAGGTGTCATCCAGCAAGCTGCCCCCGGAAGCGGAATCCCGCCTGCTGAAAGTGGAGGCGCGCCTGCAAATGGCGGCGGGTAAAGGTGAGACTGCGGCTCCCATCCTGCAGCGTGTGGTGGAACTGAACCCCATGGACGGCAGCGCGCTCATGCTGCTGGGGCAGCATTTCAATGACACTAATGATCCGGTGAAGGCCACGGCCTACTATGAGCGTGCTACCAAAATCAAGGACACTGAGCCCGATGCGCTCATCCGCCTGGCGCAGATGAACATTGCCAACAGCAAGCTCCCGGATGCACTCCTGCTGCTGAAACGCTCCAATGATCTCAAGCCGCGTGACAGTGTCCAGAAACTGATTCAGGACCTGGAAAAATACCTGAAGAAGGGTACGAAGTAAGATCTGCTCTGCAAGCTCTGTCCTGAGGCCGCGAAAATCATGGACATCTTATGACCGGGGTGTGGGATGAATGATTCCACGCTTGGCAGGGGCCGTATATGCGACCATGTTTCAAGTTCTGCTATGGACCTGAAACTGATCAACCGCGAGATTTTGCTCTCCTTCTGGAAGGTGCATATCTTGTATCATGCCGCTGATGGTGAGGTGATCGGCCAATGGATGATCAAGGAGCTGAGGCATCATGGCTATGAAGTGAGCCCAGGGACGCTGTATCCTTTGCTCAAACGCATGGAGAAGAATGGCTGGCTGGTATCCACCGTGGATGCAGCGCGCGGACCGAAGGCACCGCGTGCCTACCGGATCACGAAGGATGGCCGGGAGGTCCTGAAGATCGTCCGCCAGCAGCTCAAGGAGCTGGGGGTGGAGGTGGGAAAGCACGGCTAGAGAGACCCTGACGCGGTGGGTTTACCAACCGCCGCCGAGGGCCTTGATGAGGCGGACGGTGGAGATGTGGCGCTGGGCGGAGATTTGGGCGGTTTGGCGCTCGGTTTGGAGGCGGGTGCGCTCGGCGTCGAGATACTCGAAGTAGCTGAGGGTGCCGCGCTCGTAAGATTCGCGGACGAGGTCGGTAGCCTTGGTGGAGGCGGCGAGGGCTTCACTGACTGCGCTGGCTTGCTCTCGCAAATAACGTGTCTGGGCGAGGCTGGTTTCCACATCCCGGATGGCCGAGAGGACGGCTTGGCGGTAATTGGCGATGGCTTCTTCCCGCGCGGCTTTTTGACGCTTTACATTGAAACGAATGACGCTGAGGCCGCTGATGGGCAGGCTGATGCTGGGGCCGATGCTCCAGACGCGGCTATCGCCCCCCAGCAGGGTATCCACTTCATTGCTGAGGTAACCGGCGGTGCCCGTGAGCTTGACGGCGGGGAAGTAAGCGGAGACGGCGACGCCGATGTCTGCATTGCGGGCGGCGACGGTACGCTCTGCGGAGGCGACGTCTGGGCGGCGCTCCAACATGGCGGCGGGGAGTCCGGCGGGGATGACGGGCGGGGCCTTGGCGGCGATGGGATTTTCGCGCACGATGAAGCTGCTGGCTGGGCGACCACACAGGAGGGCGAGGGTATCGCTGGCCTCCTGGCGCTGGCGTTTGACATCGGCCAGTTCGGCCTTGGCGGTGGCGACCTCCGTGACAGCGCGGGCAAAATCGGTCTCGGGGATGGCTCCGGCTTTGAACTTGTCATCCAGGAGGTTTTTGAACTTCTCGCGCAGGGCGATGGTACGGCGCAGGGCATTGAGCTCAGCATCCGCAGCGCGTAACAAGAAGTATTGCGCGGCGACATCACCCGTGAGGGTGAGGATGGCGTTGTGGTAACTGGCGGAGGTGGAGTCCGCCGTGGCGCGGGCGCTTTCCACCTCTCGGCGGATTTTGCCCCAGAAGTCGATCTCGTAGCTGAGATCGAGCAGGGTGCTGAAGCTGTTGACACGGCCACGTGGGATGTCCACGGGGATGGGGGTGGGGAGGTTGGCGGAGGTTTGCTCGCGCTTGCCATCGGCATTGAGGCGCAGGTCTGGCAACCAGTCGGCAGTGCTGATGCGGGCGGCGGCGCGCGCTTGGTCCACACGGGCGGCTGCGGCATGCAGGGTGGGGCTGCTCTGGAGGGCGAGTGCCTCCAGGCGGTCGAGCTCGGGCTCGCGGAAGATTTTCCACCATTCGCCACGTGGGGAGTCGTCGCGGGGAGCGGCGGTCTGCCAGCTCCACTTGGCGGGGGTGATGTCTGCGATGTCTGGCGCGGTGTGGTCCGGCCCGACGGTGCAGGCGCTGAGGGCCAGGGCGGCGATGAAGAGAGGTGAGCGTGTGAGCATGGCGCTGGGGGGGATCAGAGGGTAGCGGTGCTGGGGGCGGGAAGGGGAGATTTGGCGGCTGCTTTCGCGGCGCGTTTTTCGCGGCGGTTTTGGCGGAAGTGGATCATGTCATCGAAGAGGGAGTAGATGACGGGGGTGGCCAGAAGGGTGAGCAGCAGGGAGAGGCTCTGCCCTCCGAGAATGACGCCGGCGGTGGCGTTGTTGTATGCGGCCCCGACACCGGTGGCTGTCATCATAGGCACCATGCCCGCCACGAAGGCGAGGGTGGTCATGAGGATGGGGCGGAGGCGTTCCTTGTTGGCCAAAAGGATGGCGTCCAGGCGGTTCATGCCTTTTTCACGCAATTGGTTCGTGTGGTCAATCTGGAGGATGCCGTTCTTTTTCACCATGCCAAAGAGCACCAGGATGCCCAGCATGGAGAAGATGTTGATCGACTGGCCGAACAAAATGAGTGACAAGATGGCAAAGGGCAGCGTCAGCGGCAGGGCCAGCAGGATGGTGAACGGGTGAACCCAGCTCTCAAACTGCGCAGCCAGGATGAGATACATGAAGATAAAGGCCATCAGGAAGGCCACACCAAACGCCTTGCCCGCCTTGGCGATTTCCTTCGACCTGCCTGCGCTGCCGCTGGCATAATCCGCTGGTAATTTAAGGCGGTTCACGGCGGCGGAGATGCCGTCCATGATCTGCGTTTCACCCACTCCTGGCGCATTGTTGGCGGTGATGGTCACCTGGCGGCGGCGGTTGAGGCGGTTGATCTGCGAGGGGCTGTCCGTATTGTCCAGGGTCAAAAGGTTGGAGATGGCCACCGGGCCAGCCTTCAGGGAAGGAACGGTTAGCAGATTGAGGATTTCACTCGTGTTACGATACGATTCCTCAGCCTGGAGATGGATGTCGTATTGTTCTCCATTGTCATCATAAGTGGACACATCTACTCCGCCGACCAGCAGGCGCAGGGTGTTGGAAATGTCCGCGATACTGGCACCCATTTCACCGGCCTTGTTGCGGTTGACGGTGCCGGAGATTTCGGGCTTGCCCGCGATGAGGGAGCTGTCCAGGTCTCGCAGGCCGGGCAGGTCTTTTACTTCTTCCATCACCTGCTGTGTGGCGCGGGTGAGTACGTCCAGGTCTGGCCCGGCGATGAAATACTGTACGTTAGCGCTGGAGGCACCCGTGTTGAAAGGCGGCACGGCCAGCACGCTGATGCGCCATTCTTTGGGGAAATTTGGCACGATTTCCTGGCGCACCCGGTCCATGAGAGTCTGCTGGTCCTGGCGCAGGGCGGGATCATTGAGGCGGACAAAGATGCCGGCGAGGTTGGGCGTGCGCTGGTCATTGTCACCGATGGTTAGCAGGGTGCCGTCCACACCGGGCAGCTTACGCACCTCACGGGCGAAGCGCTCCACCATGAGGTCCGTGGCGGCCAGGCTGGTGCCTTCCGGCGTGCGGATGTTCACCACAAACTCGGCCTCCTCCACCGGTGGCAGGAAGCTTTTCTGCACCGTCTTCATCAGGATGGGCATGCAGGCCAGGATGCCGATGCAAGCCAGCACGATGACCCAGCGATGGCGCATGGAAAACCGCAGCAGCACCATGTAAACCGCCTCCACAGGCTTGTAGAAAATGTTGACCAAATGCTCCAACCAGCGGTCAAAGCGGGTGCCATGACCATTCTTAAACATGCGGGCGGAAAGCGCGGGAGTGAGGGTGAAGCTAACCAAAAGTGAGACTGCGATGGCAAAGGCCATGGTCAGGCCGAAACTCTTCAAAAACATGCCGACGATGCCGCTGAGGAAGGCCACTGGCACAAACACAGCCAGCAGGGAAAGCGTGGTGGCCATGACGGCGAGCCCGATCTCTTTCGGCCCTTCGATGGAGGCAGTGTAGGAGTCTTCCTTTTTGTCCTCCATGTGGCGGAAGATGTTTTCCACCACAATGATGGCATCATCAATCACGATGCCCACCGCCAGGGCCAGCGCCACAAGGCTGATGACGTTCAGGGTCACGCCCTGTGCCCACATGATGCCGAAGGCGGCAATGATGGACGTGGGAATGGCGAGCGCGGAGATGAGGGTTGCGCGGGAGTTGCCGAGGAAAACGAGCACCACGATGGCAGCAAAAAGGGCCCCCAGCACCAAGTGCTCTTTCACCGCATGCACGCTGGTGCGGATCACGGTGGAGGTATCGCGGACGACCTCCACATTGTAACCCTCAGGTAGCAATTTTTTAACATCGGTCAGCTTTTCATTCACCGCATCCACCACCGCCACGGTGTTGGTGCCGCTTTGCTTGCGGATGGAAAGGACCACGGAAGGCACCCCGTTGTTTCGCGCGACGGTGAGTTGTTCTTCAGCCCCGTCTTCCACCCGGGCGACATCCCGCATGCGTACCAGGCCGCCGCTGTTTTCCGTCACCACCAGCATGTTGATTTCATCAATGCTGCGCGCCTTGCCCAGAACGCGGAAACCTGCCTCACTGGCGGCGTTTTTCACCGTGCCTGCGGGGATCTGCACGTTTTGTGAACGGAGTGCGCGCTGCACATCTGTGGCGGTCAGGTTGTAGGAACGCAGCCGCATCGGGTCTAACCAAACGTTGATCTGCCGGAGGCGTCCGCCAAGAAGCGTGATCTGGCCTACACCTGGCACACTCTCAAGCTGGCGGCGCAGGATCTTGTCTGAGTATTCAGTGATCTCACGCACCGGTTTGTTCGCCACCAGGGCGATATTCAAAATGGGTGCAGCATCGGGATCCAGCTTTTCGATGATCGGGGCATCCACATCCTCCGGCAGTTCCGGGATGATGCGGGCGATGCGGTCGCGGACTTCCTGGGCGGCAACATCAATGTTCTTTTCCAGAACAAAGGTGACCAGCACCTGGGAGATGCCCTCGCTGGAGATGGAGCGGAGTTCGTCAATGCCGGCGACGGTGTTGACTGCCTCTTCGATCTTGTCGGTGATTTCCGTTTCGATTTCCTTGGGCGTGGCACCGTCCTGGCGGGTGACGATGCTGACGGTGGGGAAGTCAATTTTTGGGAACCGGTCCACCGGCAGTTTCGTGTAACCAAGCACACCCACGACCACGAAGACGAGGATGAGAACGCTGGCGAAGACCGGGCGTTTGACAGAGATTGCGGCGAGCCATTGCATGGGGGGAAGGCGGGGGATAAGGTTTTAGCTCAGGGAGGAATTCAGGATCTAAAGACCACAAAGATGCCGACTGTTGCCAGGGCTTGCGCTCGTTAGACTCGCAGCGGGATCCCGCCATAGCTCACTGTGTGGAGCGGGTGGCAGCAGACTGCCTCCCAGGAGAAAATGAAGGAGCGTGTTGTGCGTGAACTCCTGCTCATCCAGACCCTCTGAGGCGGGCTCATGATCGTCCTGGAGAACATGAATGTTGAGCCTAATCAACGATGCTGAATCGTTGGGTGTTTGCCGTTCTTGTAACATGGCTTGAGAAAAAGGGCTTCAGGCAGCAGGTTGGAATGGCAGGCCGTCCGCTGCTTCGGCGGGTGGTTTCACGAGCACGGTCTCGTCCTTGCTCACGCCGCGCCGGATTTCCGTAAATCCCTCGCGTGTTTCACCGACTTCGACCAGTCGCTCAGACAAGGTGTTGCTATCCTGAATGACGACGAAAACTTTGCGGCGAGAGCCCTCAATGCGAAGGGCATCCGAAGGCACGGCGATGGCTTTTTCTTCTCTCATCTGAATGCGGGCATCGCAGAAAAACCCGGCGCGCAATTTACCATCGGCATTGTCCACTGCGGCTTCGATGACGAGGTCACGAGAGGCTTCGCGCATGGCGGCCCCGAGGAACTTCAGCTTACCGGTAAAGGTCTCTCCGGCAAAAGCTGCGGTGGTGAATTCCACCGTCTGGCCGATTTTCAGGCCACCTACTTCAGTCTCGGGAACATTCAGCACCAGCCGCATCGTGGACTGGTCCACCACGCGAGCAACAGCGGAGTCCACACGCACGTATTCGCCTGGGTCCACCATGCGTTCGGCCACGACGCCGCCGGTCACTGCGCGGATTACACAGTCATCCAGAGTCTTTTGTGCCTGTTCCTGCCGGGAGACTGCACCGGCCAGTTCAGCCTCACGGGCGGATACTTCGGTGAGCAGCTTTTGATAGTCAGCATCGGCAACGGCCTTTTTCTCGGCCAACGGCTTGTTGCGCTCCTGCTCGTTTTTTGCCAGGGCAAGACGGGACTTGGCCAGTTCGGCAGAAGCGTTGGCTTCATCCAGGGCGAGCCTGGCCTGGCGGTCATCCAGGGTGGCTAATACATCGCCAGGTTTGACCATGGAGCCGCGCTCCACCGGCGCGGTCATGACACGCCCGGTGGAGTCTGCCGCGACCACGGCATCATGCTGGCCAGTGAGCTGACCGGTCACGCGGAGGAAGCGTGGGAAAGTGTGCTCCTGAGCCGTAGCGGTGCTGCCTTTGACCGGAGGAGGTGCGGCCTTCGGAACTGCGTCTGCGGCAGGATCTGGAGCGGCCTTTTGGCAGGATACCAGCCAGTAAGCGGCGGCCAGCAGGAGGATGAGGGAGGTCCTTTTCATGGGGTGGGGGGAGTCTTAGAAGGAGATTTAGATGACCGGGTTTTCGCGTCCTTCGGTCTGCGTGCTGTCAAGCCGTAGAGGGCCATATCGGCGATGCTGTTGGCCAGGCGGGAGAAGTCAGCTTCAGCTTCTGGGGCGGAGAATCCCAGCAGGCCCACCACATCACGGCTATGGTCAAAATGGACGCACATGGCGATGATCTGGTGGGCAGCCATCTCGCACTCCGTCTGTGTGCGGGAGGTTCCTCCAACGGCAGTCACCAGTCCGATCAGGTCAGTAAACCGAGGCTTGATGACGAGTCTAACCAGTTCTCCCAGGGCTGCTGTGGGCTGATGCATCTCATGGGCCATGAGGCGTCCCAGGACCGGGTGCGCTTTACGTTTCATCAGCACAAAGCGCAGGCAAAAATGGATCCATTCCCGCAGTGCCACTTCAGGGTCTTTGGAAAGCTCTGGAAGCACTTGCTGTTCCAGCGCATGAGCATGTGCAGCCAGCAGCACCTCCCGGTAAAGGCCCTCCTTGCTGCCGAAGTAATAGTTGATGGAGGCCACGTTCACATCCGCCTTTTTGCTGATCTCACGCACACTGCCTTCTGCAAAACCGGTGCGGGCAAAGACCTCACCCGCGGCAGCCATGATGCGCTCTTTTCTGGCGTCGGGATCACGCTCTCTGGCGGCGGATGGAGCAGTCTTTGGCATAGGAGTTAAACGAGTGTTTATAAACGCTTGTTTAATAGCGCGTCATTTTCTGACGTCAATGCTCATTTTTCCCGGGGAGACGCGAGGCGAAGTCTGCTGCTGCTAATTTTTTCCTTGGGCGCTTACTTTTTTGGATAGAAACCGACTTGAGGTCGTTTTACGGTGCCCGTAATCGCAGCCCGTTTAAATTGGGCGTCGATTCAGCATCCTGCTTTATCTCCCTCAATCCCGCATGTCCCTTGCCCGTTTTGCCCTTCGTCATCCCTGGACCGTCATCGTCGCCGTGGTGGCTGTGTGCCTGGGAGCGTGGCTGGGAATGCAACGAATGACACGGGATATTTTTCCGCCTCTGGGCATCCCCACCATCTATGTGGCCCAGCCGTATGGCGGCATGGATCCGCTGCAGATGGAAGGATACCTGACCTACCGTTACGAGTATCACTTCCTCTACATCGCGAACATTGAGCATGTGGAGAGCAAGTCCATCCAGGGCGCTTCCATCATGAAGCTGCAGTTCCATCCCGGCACGGACATGAGCCAGGCGATGTCGGAAACGGTGGCTCAGGTGAACCGTTCCCGTGCCTTCATGCCGCCAGGAACGGTGGCACCCTTCATCATGCGATTTGATGCGGGCAGTGTGGCGGTGGGGCATCTGGTTTTCTCCACGGATGATCCGAACATTACGCTAAATCAAATGCAGGACCAGGCGCTGAACCGGGTGCGCCCCGCCTTTGCGACCTTGCCTGGGGTGTCTGCTCCGCCACCCTTTGGGGGCAGTTCACGGGCGGTTGTGGTGAACGTGAATCCGGACCGGATGAGGGCTTACGGGCTTTCGCCGGATGACATCGTGAAAGCCATCTCGCGGGGAAATCCCATCAGCCCATCAGGAAACATCAACCTGGATGGCCGCTACCCCATTGTGCCGACCAATGCCATCGTTTCCAACGTGAAAGATTTGGAGGCGGTGCCGCTGAAAAAGACGGAGGCAGGTGCGGTGTTTATTCGCGATGTGGCCACAGTTTCAGACGGGGCGGACGTGACGACCTCTTACGCCCTGGCCAATGGCAAGCGCACGGTTTACCTGCCGGTGACAAAACGTGCGGAAGCCTCCACGCTGGAGGTGGTGAAAAAGGTGAGGGAGAGCCTCCCTGAATTCCAAAAACTGCTGCCGGATGGGATCAAGGTGGACTTTGCCTTTGATCAGACACCGGTGGTGAACCGGACCATCCGGGACTTGGTGAAAGAGGGTGCGCTGGGAGCAGTGCTGACCGGACTCATGGTGCTGGTTTTCCTGCGGGATCTGCGCACGGCCTTCATTGTCATCATCAATATTCCGCTGTCCTTGCTGGCGGCGCTTTTTGGCCTGTGGATCACTGGGCAAAACATTCACCTCATGACCTTAGGCGGGCTGGCGCTGGCAGTGGGCATCCTGGTGGATGAAGCCACCGTGACAGTGGAAAACATCCATACCCATCTGGGCCGGGGCAAGTCACTGGCGCGCGCCGCTCTCGATGGCACCCTGGAGACAACCCTGCCGCGACTGCTGGCGATGCTGTGCATCCTGGCGGTGTTCATTCCGGCCTTTTTCATGGTGGGGGCGGCGCAGGCCTTGTTTGTGCCGCTGGCCCTGGCGGTCGGGTTTGCCATGTTCGCCAGTTTCATTCTTTCGAGCACACTGGTGCCTGTGCTGTCGGTGTGGTTTCTTGGTGGAGCGCGTGCGTCCCGCGTGCCGCATTCGGCTTCCTCGACGGATGCCGTTCGTGGACTTGCGAAAGGTTATCAGAGTTTGGTCAAAGCCACCGTCGCCATCCGCTGGATCCTCGTGCCCGCCTATCTGGCAGGGGCCGTGCTGATTATCGTGAGCTTCGCTCCCTTCCTCGGCACAGAGATTTTCCCAAAGACGGACAGTGGCCAGTTTGCCGTCCGGTTTCGTGCGCCGAGCGGTACCCAGGTAGGCATCACGGAAGAGATTGCGCAGCAGATCCTCAAGACCATCGCGACTGAGGCTGGGGGTGAAGACAAGGTGGAGATGACCATCGGCATGGTGGGAGTGCATAACTCCAGCTTTCCAGTGAACCTAGTGCACCTCTGGAATGGCGGGCCTGAGGAAGGCTGGCTGGCGGTGCAATTGAAGCCTGAATCCGGCGTTCATGTGGAGGCTTTTCAGGAAAGGCTGCGTGGGATCTTCGCCCGCGAACTGCCGGATGTTCGCTTATCCTTTGAGCCGCAGGACATTGTCAGCCGTGTGATGAGCTTTGGTTCGCCAACGCCAGTGGAAATCGCTGTCAGTGGACCGAGCCTGCCTGCGAGCAAGGAGCATGCTGAGAAGATTTTGGCCAGGCTGAAGGAACTGCCTTTCATGAGGGATGTACAGATCGCCCAGACACTGGATGCGCCGACGGTGAATGTACAAATTGACCGTGAGCGTGCCGGTCTGCTGGGGGTGGATGTGGAGGATGTCACCCGCTCCTTGGTGGCGGCGACGACCTCCAGCCGGTTCACCGCCCCGGTCTTCTGGGCGGATCCAGGCAGCGGCATCAGCTTCAACGTCCAGGTGCAGATTCCTGAAGAGAAAACGCAGTCCATCGAGGACCTTGGCAACATGACGGTGACGTCGAAAACCGGTACTCCCGTGCTGCTTCGCAATCTGGCGAAGATCGAGCAGGGAACCGCCGTCGGAACCTATGAGCGCTACAACCTGGTGCGAATCGTCAGTGTCACGGCGAACATTGTGGATACGGATTTTGGCCGTGCAATCGCGGCAGTGAAACAGGTGCTGGCGGATCTGGGGCCTGCACCGGATGGCAAAACGAAAGTGGATGTGCGCGGCCAGGTGATTCCGTATAACCAACTTTACGAAGGATTCGGCAATGGACTGGTCATTGCCATCGTGGTGATCTTTCTGCTGCTGTGTGCGAATTTCCAGTCTTTGCGTCTGGCCTTCGTGGTCATCTCCACCATGCCTGCGGTGATTGCAGGCGTGGTGATGGCTTTGCTCTTTACGGGAACAACGGTGAACATCCAGTCCGCCATGGGAGCGATCATGGCGGTCGGTGTGGCGGTGGCGAATGCCATCCTGCTGGTCACGTTTGCGGATCGTGCCCGTATCACGCATCAGGGAGACCGTCGGCGGGGTGCCATTGAAGGTGCGGTCAGCCGCTTGCGGCCGATCGTGATGACCAGCTTTGCGATGATCGCCGGCATGATGCCGATGGCCCTGGGCCTGGGGGAAGGGGGGGCGCAGTCAGCACCCCTGGGCCGTGCTGTGGTGGGTGGGCTGGCCCTGGCGACCGTGGCGACACTGCTGATCCTGCCTGCGGTCTTTGCGATGCTGGCCAGCCAAAAGGCCACTTCAGCCTCTCTGGACCCCGATGATGAAGAAGGGGCGCTCTTTGAAAAAGCGGAGCCAGTGCTCAGTTCTCAGTAAGCAGTGCTCAGATGAATTTGATAAACCACCTTTTTGTTATTCTGACACTCCATCATCATGTCTCCATTGGTCCCGAACTGTGCACTGAATAACCGTAAACCGATCTCTTTCCTTCCTGTGAATCCTGTTTATAAAATCATCACCCTCCTGTGGATGTCGATCACCTACAGTGCCCTTGGCATTGAACTGCCGGCTGCAAAGCCGCACAAAGGCACCATCCATCGGTGGATAAGCCTGCCTGCCAGCCTCGCTGCGTGGCAGCAGGTGGCTCTGAAAGCGCGGGTGGCCGGGTATGTCAAAGATGTGTCTGTGGACAAAGGGGATGTTGTTAGTGCTGGCCAGACGCTCATCGAAATAGAAGTGCCCGAGCTCCAGGCGGATCTCATCAGCCACCGCGCCACCGTCACTGCGGCTGAGGTGGAAGTGAAGCGCCTGCATGAGGCCCGCAAAAAGTCCCCCGACCTCATCCTGCCGCAGTCCGTAGATGATGCCGAGGCCAGGCTGGCCATCGCCAAGGCAGGCATGGATCGCGCTGAAACGCTGCTCCAGTTCGCCCAGATCAAGGCTCCCTTTGCGGCCACCATCAGTGACCGCCGGGTGGATCCCGGCGCTTATGCTGCGGCCGGTGGCGAGACGCTGCTGCATCTGGTGGATGCCACGACTCTGCGCCTGCAAGTGCCCGTCATCGAAATGGAAAGCTCCCTGATCAAGCCCGGCCAGCAAGTGGAGGCCCGGTTGGAAGCCCTCAGCGGAAGCGTGGTCAAAGGCAGCATCTCCCGCACCTCCACCGTCCTGGATCCCGCCACGCGCACCTTGCTGGTTGAGGCCGACCTGAAAAACGAAGATGGTCGCCTCCGCCCCGGCATGTTCGTCACCGCCCGCCTCGCCGTCGAGCAGCATGACGGGGCCACCCTTATCCCTGTGGCTGGCCTGGTGAAGGAAAAGGCCAGCAGCTTTGTTTTTAAACACGTCAACGGCAAGGCCGTGAAGACGGCTGTCAAACCCGGCTTCAATGATGGCGTGAATGTCGAACTGCCCGAGTTGAAAGCAGATGATGTCATCCTGTTGCCAGGAACAATCATTCTGACAGACGGCCAGGATGTGACGGTGAAATGACTTCCACATTATATACAAGGGATGACTGAAAAAAGCCAGCAATGCATCAATCGGATCGCGTCTCCCCTCGTCTGGTTGTCGATCCTGATATTGTTATTTTTGATGATGCCTGACTTTATTGTGTGCAATCCTGCAGTAGCAGCTCAGAAGCTTTGCTCCGCCCTATTGCATACATGGCTGGCAGTGCCGGGACTCATTCTTGGGGTCATGTCTACCCGACTCGAGAGTCGTCTTGTCGCATGGACAGGCTGGACAGTCATCGTGTTTATTTGCTGGGGATCCTACCGCACCATGTATTCGTGAATTCCCTGCCAGCTACCTTTCACTCTTATTGTTATGCACATGGTTGTTCAATACTCATCTACACTGCGTCAGATCCTCCTCTTTCTCCTGACGGCCGCCTTTGCCTCCGCCGCTCCCATGCACGTCAGCCTGCCTACCGTCATGAAGCTGGCGGGTGCCAACAATGACGAGATCGAGCAAGCCAGTGTCAAGCACTTGGAAACCATCGCCGAGAGCAAGCAGGCCTGGCAGCGCTTCTGGCCCACGCTTTCTTTAAACGCCGGTTATCGCGGTCATGAGGGCAATGTCCAGGACATCGGCGGGGCCATCTTTGATGCGCGAAAGCAGCAGTATACAGTGGGCACGTCCATCATGATCGACTGGTCTCCAGGCGACATTTATTACAATGCGCTTGCTGCGAAACAAAAGGCCCTGGCCGCTGAGCACCTGGCGGAAAAATCACGTCGCGACATCATTCAGGAAGCCATTGAACGTTATTACGATCTCCTGGCTGCCGAGGCTGATCTGGCCGTTATGGAGGATGATCTTCGCCTAACCGAAGGTTACGCTAAACAGCTTGATGGGGCCGTTACCGCAGGCACGGCCTTCCGTGCGGATCTGCTGCGGGTGAAGACTCAGGTCAGCCGCGCCCGGATCGCCATCCGGCAGGGCCAGGAAAAGAGGGATCTGGCTGCTTCGGCTCTGGCTGAGATCTTGCGTTTGGCCCCCGAGACTGCCCTCCGCCCAGCCAAGGCTGACCTGGTGCCTGTGTCCCTGATGGCCACAACCGGGGTGGCTTCTCTTCTCTCTCAGGCAGGGCAGAACAGGCCTGAGCTGCGTGCTGTGGGTGCCGCCCATGTTGCGGCTTCTCTGGAAAGCGCACGCACCCGCATTGCGCCTGCCATTCCCAGCGTGCAGGCGGGATACAGCGTGGGTGGGCTGGGTGGCGGATATGCCGGGGAGTTTGGCAACTTCGATGACCAGCAGGATTTCTTCGTTGGGCTCGGCTGGAAGATCGGCCCTGGCGGGCTGTTTGACCGGCAGCGCCAAAAGATCGCCGAGGCGCGTGAGCAGGGTGCCGCTCTTCAGACCGGTCAGGTCAAAGCCGCCATCGGTCGCGAGGTCGTTGATGCGGTGCTCAAAGCCCAGTCGGCAAAGGATCAGCTCAGCATCAATGAAGAGGCCGTGAACGCGGCTGAAGAGATGGTGAAACTGGCCCAGGACAGGCAGGCCAGCCAGCTCGGCGTCGTGTTGGAATATTTGTTAGCGCGGGAGGAACTCACCCGGGCACGGCAGGGGCGTGTGAAATCCGTCACGGATTTCAATAAGGCCCAGCATGGGCTCAAACGTGCCGTGGGAAAGTAAGCGGTTTCATGCGGGCCGCTGGCCTCAAGGGGCCTTGATGTCTGGATTCACCTTTTGCAAGGCGACCCACAGGGCAGGATCCTGGGGATGTCCGTTGAAGAGCACCTGTCCATTGGGGGCAATGAGGACCATGCGGGGGATGCTTTCAATCTCCAGCAGCTTAGTGAATGGGCGCTCCGCAGGCTCGATCAACCAGGGGAATTCGATGCTTTGCTCGTCATGGATTTTAGCAGTGACGGCCTGGGCATCTTTGTCGTCCTTGTTCATGCCGGCGACGACGATGCCGTGCTTGGAAAGTTCCGCCGCTTTCTTCTTCAGCTCGGGCATGAGCTGCATGCACGGGCCGCACCAGGAGGCCCAAAAGTCCACCAGCAGAGCCTTCTTATCGCTGAGCTGGTCCCCGAGGGTGGTGGCCTCGCCATCATGGGTGGTAATCACCAGGGCTAGATCCACCTTCAGGTTGGCCATTTTAGCCTCCATGCGTTTCTTTTCGATGATCTGGGTGAAGATCTGGGCCTGTCCTGGGTTTAGCCAGATGGCCTCTAAAATTTGTGATTTGAAACCAGCCTCATCGTTTTTATCCTGCGCCTGGAGAGCCTTCGTGTATGCAATGAAGGAGCGGATCTCATCGGCGGATTTGAGTCCTGCGGATTGGCTACGGTCAAAATTGGCGGCGAGTACTTCCAGCTCGGGAAGGATTTTTGTAAGCCATGCGCTGTCCTGATTGCGCAGGCCCCAGACGAGTTTGGCCTCGATGAGCTGCTGACGCGGAATACCCGCCATGCCGGCCTTCTTGACTGCTTCCATCAGCTGCTCCTCGTTGGCCTTGGGGTCGAACAGGCGCTGCATCAGCTCCTGGGGGGCGGGGGCTGCTTCCTGTGCCTGGAGGCTGGCAGAAAGAAGGGCAGCTAGAAGGAATGGGCGAATGGGTTTCATGGACAGTGGAGAATACGTCAGTTAGTTGAAGATATGTCGAACCGGTTTTGTATCCCTTTTTTCATTGTTGGCCCCACGGCCAGCGGAAAATCGGCGCTGGCTCTGGCCCTGGCAGAAAAGGTGGGCGGAGAGATTGTGAACGCGGATGCTTTTCAGCTCTATCGCGGCATGGACATTTTGACCGCGAAACCAGCCGCTGCCGATTTCGAAAAAGTGCCCCACCATTTGTATGGAGTGATACCTCTGAAGGAAGCCTGCGATGCTCAAAGGTATCGTGAAATGGCGCTTCCGGTCATCGCAGACATCGCGGCACGGGGAAAGCTGCCCGTGGTGGTGGGGGGCTCCGGGCTTTATGTGAAATCGCTCTCTCACGGTCTGGCATCGTTACCGCCGACGGATCCGGATGTGCGGTCGCGCGTCGCCGCCATGGCAGCGGAGGATGCACGGGATTTGCTGCTAACGTTGGATCCGCAGGCCGGGGATAATGTGCCGCTGGCCAACCCCCGCTATGTGAGCCGGGCACTGGAGATCTGCCTGATGACCGGACGCCCGCAATCCGAACTGCGCCAGACCTTTGCGCAAACCGAGCCCGCAGGCTGTGGCGTGGTCCTCCAATGGGAACGTGAGGATCTTTATGCGCGTATCAACCAGCGTGTGGAGGCCATGCTGGAGGCAGGACTACTAAAGGAGGTGACGGACCTTCCCGAGCTGGGCCTGACGGCGAAAAAGGCCATCGGTCTGCGGGAAATGCGGGCGCATCTGGCAGGGGAGCTGCCCATGGTGGATGCCATTGAATCCATGCAGCAGACGACGCGACGTTATGCGAAGCGGCAGATGACGTGGTTTCGCCGTGAGACTTGGCTGCAAACGATTTGCCTGGATTCACAGTCCACGGCAGAGTCAGCGCTCACTCAACTTATTGACCGTTTTCCATGGCTGCTGTCCCCGCTCTCCAATCCGTCCCCGTCAACCTAGGTCCACGCAGCTATACTGTGCAGGTGGGGAGCGGGCTGCTGTCAGGGATCGGCACAGAAGTCGCGGAAAAGATGGGTGAGCGGAAAAGCTGCGCCGTCATCACCGACTCGAACGTGGGACCGCTGTATGCAGATGCGGTACTGGAAAGTCTGCGTGCCGTAGGCAAGAATGCACATCTGATCACAGTGCCTGCGGGGGAGGCGAGCAAATCCCTGCTGAGCGCCCAGACGGTGTGTGGTGAAATGGTGCGTGCGGGGCTGGATCGCAAAAGTTTTGTGGTGGCCCTGGGCGGTGGTGTGATTGGCGATTTGGGTGGCTTTTGCGCCAGCATTTTTCAGCGTGGCATCCCCTATGTGCAGGTGCCGACGACGGTTCTGAGCCAAGTGGACAGCAGTGTGGGGGGCAAGACGGGTGTAAACCTGCCCGATGCGAAAAACATGGTGGGTGCCTTTCACCAGCCTCTGCATGTGATCGCAGATGTGGCCACACTGGACTCTCTGCACAAGCGTGAGTGGAACGAGGGGTTTGCCGAAATCATTAAACACGCCTGCATTCGTGATGCCTCCATGCTGGAAGCGATAGATGCCGTGGCCGATGGGGCAGGGGACATGGCGGATCTGATCCGGCGGAATATTGCGATCAAGGCCGCGATTGTGGAGGCGGATGAGTATGAAACTCTCGGCTTGAGGGCGCTGCTGAATTTTGGCCACACTCTAGGGCATGCTGTTGAAGCGGCCGCTGGTTATGGAGCCATGCTGCATGGAGAGGCCATCTCCCTAGGCCTGCGTGCAGCCGCCTGGTTGTCGGTCAAACGGGCGGGCCTGTTGCAAACGGACTGTGATCGGATCATCGCCTTGCTTCAAAAGTTTGAATTGCCAACTCGGCTGCCGGAGGGCTTCGATACGGATGAGCTGCTGCGCATCACCCGCATGGATAAAAAGTTCGAAACTGGAAAAATCCGTTTCGTGCTGCTGCCGAAGCTGGGTGAGGCTTTTGTCAGCAAGGATGTGACGGAGGCCGATTTGATCGCCGCGCTGGATGAAATCCGCAAGTGAGGCAGCCTCGAGAAGTTTCTCCTGAGCGGAGAACATCATCGTTAAAAAAACAAAGGCAGAAAAGCCGGGATTAAATCCTTCGAGCTTTTCTGCCTTCGTTGTTTTGATTCGTTACTGGCCGGGTCTTACTTCGACTGCGAAATATCTGCTCTTAGGCCATGGCCTTGATGAGGGGGCGCTTTTTAAGGGCGTATTTGCGAATGGAGTTAGGCCGTGAACGCGAGCGGAGTCTCGTCGTCGTTAAAGCCACTTGTAGGGAAGCGTTTTTTTTTTCGGCCTCCGCAAGCTTCTCTTCCAGTTCCATCACCTTCTCTTCATCCACGATGACGACCGGCTCAGGAGCAGCAAAGGCTGCTTGAGTAGGTGGCGGCGGCGGTGGCGGGGCGAAGAATTTCGGCATCGCGAAGGCTGGGGGCGGTGGAGCTTCAGCGACTTCTTCTTCTGGAGTGGGAGCCGGGGTATCATTGCCTCCCAGGTCAGGCATCGGAGTCACAGGCGCGGCGGGAAGGCCACCATCATTGCTGCTCGGGGGGGCCGGTGGCGGCGGGGGAGCTGCGGCAAGCAGGGACTCCAGATGCAGCACACGAGCCTGGGTGGATGGCAGCTCCGAACACATTTGTTTGGCGATGTCCAAGGCCGCCTGCAATTCGAATTCCCGGCGGGTGGATTTTGCCAGCAGGTCATTGAATCGCTTTTCCTCCACACTCAGTTGATCACTGGCCATGTGACGGAACAGATCAAACTGACGCTGCATTTCGATGCGCCAGGCACTGGACTCCTGTCGCACGGTCATGAGGTCTTTTTGCTGAAGAACGACCTGTTTTTCAAGGGCGGCCTTGTTTTTAAGCAACTCATCTTCAACGGAGCGTAGAAGCCACAGGCGAACCATGGCTGCGACGAAGAATGCCGCCATCAGGGATGTGGCAAGAACATAGATTTGGTATTCGGTAGGAATGGCCATCGAGCGGTCATGCAAGCAGGTGGCAAACCAAGTGGCAAGACTTCAGTGCTCAAAATGCAATAATTTTAGCTAAATGTCTGTCATCTTACGAAAATCCAGTGCTTCCAGACGTCTTACAGACTACATCGTTGAAATCGGATGATAGGACTAGCCTATCTCCCTTGTTTGAGCGGAGCCAGCCATCATGCAATTAGCACTAAGAGAATCTCGCCATGCGAAATGAAAGGCCATTGACGGTTGAGAATATTCATTTAGCATATTTAATAATCAATTCTGACTCTCAATTTATAACTATTTATGGCTAAACTGGTAATCATTGATGACGAGGCCGCCATCCTTGAACTGATGAGCAAGCTCTGCCGCGCGGCAGGGCATACGGTCTTTGGATGCACGACTGGCATCGATGGTATGGCAGCTATCCGCAGCCAGCAGCCAGATCTAGTGATTGTGGATTTGCGCATTGGCGATGTGAACGGATTAGACTTGGTGAGCATGTGCAAGGACCAGTTTCCTAGCACGGCCGTCATCATGGTGACGGGTCATGGTACCGTGGAGACTGCGGTTGAGGCGATGCGCCTGGGAGCTTTCGATTACCTGACGAAACCCTTTGATCTGGGGGATCTCATCAAGACGGTCAATCAAGCCCTGAATCGCAATAATCCGACGGCAAGCACCGTGACGCCCACTTTGAGTAGCACATCCAGCGTGCGAAGTGCAGCATCCTCAAAATTGATCGGCCACAGCGATGCCATCCAACGCATCTTTGAGATAGTTCGCCGGGTGGCTGATAATGATAGCCCGGTGCTTTTAGAGGGGGAATTTGGCGTAGGAAAACACATGGTCGCCCGTGCGTTGCATGAAGCCAGTCGGCGCAGCTCGGCCCCATATAAAGAACTGCAATGCAGTGCCATGCCTGAAGAGGCTCTGGAATCCGAACTTTTCGGTCATACAAATGGCCAGGGTGGCATTTTTAGCCGTGCCAGCGGCGGCACGGTCCACTTGGCGGAAGTGCATGTTCTCCCTGCGCGAATCCAGGCCCAGCTCAATACTTTCTTGGACGAGATGCAGTCTCGCCGTAGCGCTTGGAGCAGCAACAGTGGCTCGGATTTCCGTCTCGTTGTCAGCACCACCATCTGCCTGGAGGAGGCTTCGAAAAAAGGCATCTTCCGTGAAGACCTCTATTATAAGCTATCCGTCGTTCCTCTGAAGATTCCACCGCTGCGTGAGCGCCGGGAAGACATCAAGCCCCTCGTGGATCACTTTTTGAAGGATTTGACGGATCGTACTGATTCACGTCCCAAGACGATGGATGCTTATGCTCTGGAGTTTCTGGAGAAGTATCCGTGGCCCGGCAATATCTCTGAACTGCGCAATGCCGTGGAACGTGCCTGTGCCTTTGCAGAAAATGACCGCATTCGTCCCGCCGATCTGCCAACCAAGGTGACTCAGCAGATTGAGGTGCCCACGACTTCTGTTTCCGGTGGAACCACTCAATTGCCCATTGGCTCCACCCTGGATGACTTTATCCGTGGCCAGGAGCGCCTGTTTATCCAGGAGACCCTGAAGTATAATAATGGCTCTCGTGAAAAGACAGCCTCCATGCTTGGGGTCAGCATAGCCACGCTCTACCGCAAGATGGGGCTGAATGTGGACCGCAAGACAACCGCCTAAAAGATATGGATGGAGCAAATGCGGCTTTGTGTTTGCCCCTGAACAAAATCAGCGATTGAATGAATGACCCCGCTGCTGGGTCTATAGATCATCCATGAAACGCCGTCTCCTTCTTGCCTGCCTTGCTACTGTCGCCTCTTCCAGTATGGCCCAATCGGTAGCCACACCGACTGCGGCTGAAATCCTGGGTCTAGTTCGACGCAGCTACGCCATGCAGGATCACAAGATGACCGGCAAGCTGAGGGATGAAGATACAGGCAAGGTGGAGCCGCTAGAGCTGACCCTGACAAAATCCGTCATGCGGTTCCGTTTTTCAAATCCCCCTGCAGAAATTATTCACTTGGATCTCACCACCTCCCCCGCCACGCTATGGCAGGTGAAGGCAGGTGGCAGCAGCCAAGTGCCTTTGAAGAATGCGGCGGATTCCGTGCGTGAGATGGACTTCAATTATGAAGATCTTTCTCAGCGGTTCTTGTACTGGAAAGACGTGAAGATGATGAACGCCAATGCCCGCATCACTGCGGCCCGGATCAAATGCTGGCTGGTGCGCGTGACGGCTCCAGATACGAGCGGCCCTTATTATACGGTGGATCTCTGGGTGCACCAGGAAAGCGGTGGCGTGGCCAAGATGGAAGCCTACAACTCCGCCAGTAAATTGGTAAAGCGTTTTGAAGTCATGAAAGTCTGGAAGGTCGGTGAGGCCAGTGCCTTGCGGGAAATGCGAGTACAATCGTTCAATCCTCTGAACGGCGACCGCAAAGGCATGACCTACATGACCATGGATAAACCGGAGAAGCAGTAGTTTTCACTCGCTGGTGACCGCACAGGAGACGGATGAGTCTCCTGTTTTTTGCTCCTTTCTGTAAAACCGCTTGGCACAGCCCCTCAGCATGCTAAGCCAAAAGGCCCCCGTGCCTGACTCGTTCCCTTTTACCCAGCTTTGGTCCCAAGTGCGCCGCAAGTCCTGGATGTGGCTGTTCAGGCGGCAACAGATTGAGGCCGCATCAAAGTGGGTAAAGCTATATTCGAAGGTGAAGGAGGTGACCCTCATCCGTGCGGATGAAATCGAAATGAGCGGGGTGGTGGGGCGCAGTGACCTGACCCATGAAGAACCCCGGTTGCGACTGCGCCTGGCGGCAAATGGAGATCTGCATCTGACGACGGAGTGCACCTGCCATGCCGGCTCCCTCTGCGAGCATGCGGCTGCCTTGATGCTATTTTGTGAAGCGGAAGCCAGCCGTGAATTGATCGAAAAAATGGCCCGTCCTGGGCAGGGAACGGTAGGGGCTGAGGCGCCCAGTGGGACCGCCAGCGGTGCGGATGATGCCCTGCAACTGGACAATGAGCGACCGATGCCGCACCTGCGCCTGCGCCGCATCATGGTGGAGCGGCCACAGGTGAAAATAGGCCGCAGCCAGCCTGTTCAGGTGCAGATGAGCATTGGTGTTGCTGAACTTTTTGTTAGCTATGAGGGCTGCTCACAGCAGTTTCAACTGCCTGGCCGCAATGCAGGTTCACGCTGGAAGGATGCAGAGGGGGCTACTTGGGCGCTCACCCGCAATGTGCGCACGGAAAGGCTGTTCCTCACGGATTTGATGCAGACTAAATTACTGCCCCTGACCCAGGCAATGCCGGATGTGAGCGCCACGGAGCCTCTGTCGGCCTTGTTTTCCATGGGGGACCGGGAGCATTCCCTGCACTGGTCCCAGTTCCTGCGGGATCATGTGCCGCTGCTGTGTGCAGAGGGCTGGCTGGTGGAGGTCCCTGAGGACTTCGGCTTTGGCATCCATGAAGTGGGGGAGGAGGCTTGGTTCACTGAACTGGAGGACGACATTGCCGGACGCGATACGTTTTCACTGGATCTGGGAGTGGATGTCAAAGGCGAGCGCATTTCCTTGGTGCCATTGCTGGTGGACTGCATCGACCGGGGGCTCACACCCGCCGTGCTGGAAGCGAACCTGGATCAAAACTACCTCATCGCCTTGCCTGGGGTAGGAAATCCGGTACTGGCCGTGCCTGCGCGGCGCCTGCTAGTACTGCTTCGTTTCCTGGATGAACTGCTGGCCACGCGCCCTGTGCAAAAAGGCGGTCGGCTGCAACTGGACAAGCTGCGTGCAGCCCAGCTCGCCAGCCTGGATGGTCTGCCGATCCGTGTTCCTGCGGAGCTGGCGGCACTGAAGGAGCGCCTCCAAGGCTTTACCGAAATGTCCCAGGTGCAGCCTCCTGAGGGCCTGCGGGCTTCCTTGCGGCCTTACCAGCAGGAGGGGTTGAGCTGGCTGCAGTTTTTACGCGAATTCGGCCTCCATGGCGTCCTGGCGGATGACATGGGACTGGGCAAGACTTTGCAGACCCTGGCGCATCTGCTTTTGGAAAAGGAGGCTGGTCGCATGGACCGCCCGTGCCTGATCCTGGCACCCACCTCGGTGCTGAGAAACTGGGCCCGTGAGGCCGCCAAGTTTGCTCCGGCATTGCGTGTGCTTTTGCTGCATGGCGAGGAGCGGCGCAGTGAATTCCGCCGCATCGGCCGGTATGATCTCATCATCACCTCCTATCCACTGCTGGTGCGGGATGCGGAGTCTCTGCGCCCCATCGAATGGCACATCGTGGCGCTGGATGAGGCCCAGCACATCAAGAACCCGAAGAGCAAGGTGGCCCAAGTTTGTGGCACGCTGAAGAGCCGGCATCGCCTGTGCCTGACCGGCACCCCCATTGAAAATCATCTCGGGGAGTTGTGGAGCTTGTTTCAATTTTTAATGCCGGGCATCCTCGGGGATGCGGATAGCTTCCGCAGCTTTTATCGAAATCCCATTGAGCGGGATGCTGACTCAGAACGTCAGCAGCAGCTCGCTGCGCGTCTGCAACCGCTGCTCCTACGCCGAACCAAAAGTGCGGTAGCCAAGGACCTGCCGCCGAAGACGGAGATCCTGCACACCATTGAGTTAGGCAAGGCGCAGACGGATCTTTATGAAACCATCCGCGCAGCCATGGACCAGCGGGTGAAAGAAGCCATCAATGCCCAGGGGTTGGACCGCAGCCAGATCATCGTGCTGGATGCGCTGTTGAAGCTCCGGCAGGTGTGTTGCCACCCGCAGCTCCTTAAAATCGAAGCTGCCCAAAAATTGGCCGAATCGGCCAAGACCGCCTTTTTGATGGAGGATCTGTTACCGGAGCTCATTGATGAACGACATCGGGTACTTATCTTTTCCCAGTTTACCCAGATGCTGGCCATCATTGAGGCTGCCTTGAAGGAGGCACGGATCCCCTTTGTGAAACTGACTGGGGAAACCAAGGACCGGGAGACCCCTATGCGCCGTTTCCAGGCCGGGCAGGTGCCTGTATTCCTCATCAGCCTGAAGGCAGGCGGCTCCGGGTTGAACCTCACCACTGCGGATACGGTCATCCACTATGATCCTTGGTGGAATCCGGCGGCAGAGGCGCAGGCCAGTGACCGGGCACACCGTATCGGCCAGACAAAACCGGTCTTCATTCACAAGCTCATCTGCCAGGGCACCATTGAGGAGCGCATCGTGGAGATGCAAAAGACCAAGGCTGCTCTCATTGAAGGCCTGCTATCGGGCCGAACGGAAAAACTGCGCCTGACCCAGGACGATATTCAGCGGCTTTTGGAAGCGTGAAGAGGTTTACCTTTTTGCTGGTCGTTTTCTCTCCCTTTGGATAAAAGGTGATGATGATCGAAATCGAAGTTTATGCCCCTGGTCTCCGTGCGGAGTCCAGACTGCTGGAATTGCGCGGCCAGATGGACCTGATTCCCCAGGTGCGTTACAAGGTGGATACCCACCATGAACTCGTTTATTTCGAACTGGACGAACCCACCGAGGTCTCCATGAAAGATGTCATGGAGGTATTTACCAACATCGGTTTGCAGCCGCGCCTCGTCGGTCAGGTTCCTGAGGAACTGGTCTGAAAAAGTCCTCTGTCTGCTTGCGCCGTTGTTGGACGGTGCAAGTCAATCAATGGCTCGGGAAACGCCTACCTCCTCACGCCAGGAGGCGGATTGGTGATGGCCTTTGGCGTATTGCTACGGCGGAACATGCGTGAGAAAAATCCGCCTTTGCTTTGGGCTTCCAGTTCCAGGACTTCCTTGTCATGGCTGAGGCGTGCAGTTTCTACGTCCACACTTTCAGGGAAGCGTTCAGCGGCATCGGCACCCACCTGCGTGCGGTAGTCCTCACCCAAAGAGGTGCTGCGTAACTGGGCATTGTCATGCACGACCTGAGGCTGGATGAAGATGATCAATTCGCTGCGCGTGTTGCTATCCTTCGTGTCCTTGAAGAGATTGCCGACGCCAGGGATACGGCTCAGGAATGGGACGCCGTTGGTAGCTTTATCACTCTTTTCAGAGATGAGGCCCCCCAGCACGATGGTATTGCGGTCGGGTACGGTCACTGAAGTGACGATCTGCTCCGTGCCGATGATGGGGATAAGGTTGGGCTCCACCAACTGCGTGCCGATGACGGTGTCATTGACCTGGGCGATGGTCAGTGTGACCTCACCATCCACGTTGATGAGCGGTACCACTTCCAGTTTCAGCACCACATCGCGATACACCACAGTTGTGGTGACGTTGTTTCCATTATTGTTACCGTTGGTGTTGGTCGTGGATTCAGAGGGGACAGGAATGAGCTGCCCGGAGGTGATGGTGGCCTTTTTATTGTTCAGTGCAAAGATGCTGGGGCGTGAGAGAACCTTGAAGCGGTTCGTGCTCTCCAGGGCGGTGACAAAGATATCCAGGCTGTCCCCAATAGCTCCATAGAGATTGAGCCCGGCCGCAGGGCCAAAGGCATTGGTGATGACGTTGTTTCGCAGGTCGCCGATGGCTCCGGCTGTGGTTGCGGTCCCCAAGATGTCCTGACGGGTGAAGATGCTGCCCGCGCTGAAATTTGTGCCGTTTCTGTTGGTCAGAGCGCTCAGATAATCCACACCAAATTCAAAACCATCACCCAGCGTGAGCTGGCCGATGACGGTGGAAAGGTAAACCTGAGCCGGTTTGCGGTCGAGCTTGTCCAGCAGACCATTCACCTTGTCGATGGCTTCTTTGCGGCCCATCACCAGGATGGAATTCGCCATCGGATCTGCAACTACACGCGTTTTGCCGACTAAAACTGAGATGGGTGCATTGTCCTCGCTCGGCCCCTGGATCAGGTCAGCGCGGGAGGATCCTGCGCTAGTGGCTGAGGCGGTCTCATCGGTGGAGGTGCTGCCGCTGGTGGTCAGCACCTGGCCACCACGGGTGCCTGTGGTGGTGCGCCCGGTCAGCAGCTGGCTGCTGCTGGAGGCCAGGGGCTGGGTGCGCTGTTGCTGAATGGTGCCACCACCAGGGAGCTGGACGGTGCCTCCGCTGTTTGTGTCCTGGAGCAGGTCCGTGATGGCACTGAGGACGTCCACTGCGGCTGCATATTTCAGCTTCCTCTCATAAGGCTCATCCACCTGGAGGGGCTTGTCGAATTCTGAAATCAAGCTGGCGATGTACGCATAATCAGCCGGGGAGGAGACCACCAGGATCTGATTGAGCCGGGTATCCGCCACCACTTGAGCGGAAGGCACGGGTGCCAGCATACTGACCTGTCCGTTCTGATTGTTTTGATTGTTAGCTGATTGCTGGCGTGCGGGTTCCTCTTTGCGCTCTTCCCGATTACCCCGACCATCGCTGGTGACGTTTCCGCGGATGGTATTGACACCCTTGGTCTCCTTCTCCTGGGCCTGGGCATTGAGTGTGGCCTGGATGATCTGGGCTATGGTCGCTGCTTCGGCGTATTCAATCGGGATGAATTTAGTGACGAGGGAGGAGCCTGTATCCCCCACATCAATCGCTTCGCGGATGCTGATGAGCTGCTTAATCACGGTGCTGCTCTCCGTGAGAAGCAGACCTGGAGGCGTGAGCACCGGCGTGATGCGACCATAGACACTGAGGCCGACATGACCGGAGAACATGGCGGCCGCCTCTTCTGGATCAATGAAGTCCAGCTTCATAAAGTAGGTGACGATGGTCTCCCCATCTGGCAGGTCCAGGGCTGAGGTATAAAAGCGCACACCGTGGGAAAACTGGACCGCATTGGCGCTCTGGTTGCGCGCGGGCAGGATACGGGCGCTTTTGCCATCCGGCTCCATGACGATGGCATAACCATTGGTTAACAAGGTGGCCTCGATGAGCTTCACCGCTTCATCTTTGGTGACGGCTCTGGGCGTGGCCAGGCTGACCGCAGCACCATCGGTGAAGATGTTCGTGTCTTTGATCAGCGTGATGTTAGTCAGCAGTTCATAGATGCTGAGCATGTCCGCCACGGGGTTATTTGGAAATTGGAGGACAATCTTGTCCCCCTCCATACGGATGGTCTGGGCCAGCGTGCTCTGGATGTTTTCGCCACCAGGTCCCATGCCTCCAGGGGGACCACCCATGGTGCCGCCAAAACCCGGGCCGCCAAATCCGGGTCCACCTTCGCCACCACGGCGACGTCCTCCAAATCCACCTGGGCCGCGCCCTTCTGGGCCACCTGGTGGGCGTGCCCCGTCTGCCGGCGGGGCAGGGGCATCAGGGCTGGGCGCTGGCTCAGCGCTCGCATTATTGGGGGCTTCAGGTGGTGGTAGAGCCGCCTCATCCTGCGCACGCATGGAGCAGGGAATGAACAGGAGTGTGCTCAGTGATAGGATGTGGAGAGGGCGGAGCCGGGAAAAAAACATGAAGGGATGGCTGGGAAAAGGGATGGGGGAGGCTGGTTGGGAGGCTGTTACTTGCCGCCTTTGTCCTCTTTTTCGATTCGTTCGAATTCTTTGCGGATGATATTGCTCCGCTCTTCTGGAGGAGCGTTGCGGAATTTTTCGTCGCTAAATTTAGAGCGCATGGTTTCGCGCAATTTTTCACGGCCCTTTTCAGAAAGGGATTCATAGCGCTTGCGATCCTCCTCAGACGGGCCTCGTGGCCCGCCTTTGTAGCGGTCGCCTCCAGGCGGGCCTCCGCGCTCACCACGGTCCTTTTCAGGCTTGCCGTCTGGCTTCATGTCTTTAGCTGTCAGTGCGGCATATCGGACGCTGACAGTTTCCCCACCAATGGTGATGCGGGCCTGGCTGCGGGTGATGTCCGGCGCAGGTGAGGCCTCCTGAAGAGTCCAGCCCTGAAAATTTGGCTCCGTGCTGACGATGTGAGATTCTTTCGTCTCCAAGTTAAAGACCGTGGCCACGGGTTTACCATCAAAGTAGGCTAGCCCCGTGAGCACGAGGTTATCCGACATGTTCACCATCCGCGTGAAGGGTGAGCTGGTGACGACAGGGGAGAGCGTATTGGGATCGAACGGCTGAGGCAGGTCTGGATCCGGCTCGGCGGAAATAGCCACCATAGCATGCATCAAAAGGCCAAGAGGCAGGAGAAGGAAAGTTTTCATGGGCTAAGGGGGTTAAAGGCCTGTCTCAGGTTTGAACCACCGTGCAACGGTCAGGTTGCACACCACTTGCGGCGTCTTTTCGCGGGAGCGGGTATCCATCTCCAAATCCAACAGCCGGATAGCCTGAAATTTCTCCGGTGACTGCATGGTAGAAAGCCAGCGCAAAACCGTGATCTGGTCCCCTCTCAGCCGCATGGAGACAGTGACTTCACGGTAGTTTTCATTGGGAGCTGCCAGTGGTGGCAGCGTGGGTTGCTCAGAGATAATGCCGTATTCCAGCGCCTGGTTTTGCAGATCTTCCAGTAACTGCCCCTGGGCACGTCCCAGGCTTTCGGTCACTGGCATTTTCTCGATCAACCAAGCCCGGCGTTTTTCCCAAAAGGCACGGTCGGCCATCCAGGTATCATTTTCACTTTTCTGCACCTGCAAGGCAGAGATTTTTTGCAATGCCGTACTGCGCCGCTGCATGAATTCATTGGCCAGGATGGCGAACCCCATGAAAACGAGCACACCTACACAGCCGAGCAGGAGGTTCTTTTCACGGGGGGTTAGTTTTTGAGCCATGGGTAGGAAAGGTTAAGGGTGGGCGGGCTCAGATTACTGGAGCTTTCCCTGGGCGCGGAACTGGGCAGTCTTTTCACGCACGGTAGGTTGGGGCTTGCTCCATACATATTGGCCCAGAACTTTGTGTTTTTGCAGGTCTTCCACAAACTGAACGGCGACCTGCGCGTCCCGTGCCTCACCGCGGATATCGATCTCGGTGTCTTTGACCTCGAACTCACGAATGACGATCCCACTCGGCGGCATGAGTTTAGTGACCTCGGCCAGCAGGACCATAGGGTAACGTCTTGGCTCGATGGCAGGTGCGAGCGCTTTCCATCGGTCCACCGTCTTTTTCACCTGCATGGCAGGTTCTGCCGTGGCTTCCACGGCGGCGACCAGCTCTGCTGCCGTGGCTTCCTGCATGCGCAGATAGGCGTAGGAAACAAACGCCAGGGCGATGAAAAGCAAAACGCCCAGGATGCCAAAACGCATCAATTTACTGCGCCGTGCGGTACTGTTCTGCGCCAGGCGGACGGACGTTGGCAACAGGCGCGGCCACGTGCGGGTATCCAATTCTGCATTTGGCGGCAGGTGGGGTACTAGCCTCACAGTCAGACCGGTCAGGCTGGTGAGCGTTTCCGCCGTTTCATCGTTCCATGAAGTACCTGCCAGAGCGATGCCAGAAATGCCACCGACCCCCAGATCCTGTTCCAGGGCTAAACGGGAAATCAGGATTTCCTGCGCAATCTCATCCATGGAGGCAGTGGCCGGCGCGAAAAGATGGCTGTGATAAAGCTTCCCCTGATAATTGGCAGCCAGCACCAGAGAACCATGCTCCTCAGTGATCAACACATGGCCGTTCGGCAGCGTCAGCAGACGCAGGGCAGACGTATAGTCCGAGGCCTGCGGTAGTGCCAGATCCTGTGGAAAGGGCTCGGCCAGGATATCTACACTGACCGTCGCCACGGAGGCGTTTTGAGTGAGCAGATGCCAGCGAAAATTACGCTGATCTCCGCCCTCCAGTTTCAGGCCCTTGCGGTCCATCTGGGTGATGATGATCTGCTCCAAAATTTCATGGTCAGCATTCGGCAGCACCAAGCCCACCGTGCGGCATGCGGAAGCCGGCAGGCCAACGATCAGCGGCTTTCCCTGGCTGGAGACTGAGGCGGGCGTTTCCACAGACTCGCCACCGGTTGCACTCCTTGGTTTCCAAACACGCCAGGTGGCATCAGGGGAGGGCAAAAGGAGTGTGGTGGCTGCAAACGACATGCGGTATTCTTTCAACGTCGGCTTTGAGGGGAAGTTGCGGGGGAAAGTGATCTTCCGTTGATACCGTAAAATCAGCGGTGGGACAGATGGAATCATCCCGCCACGCCCAACCTTGTTATTCCTCCAACCGAGCGAGGTAGGTCAAAGAACGGTCATCACCACGCCGCGCGATGATGATGATCTGCGCCCGCTTTTCCCCTACATAACCGGTGCTGGTGATCCGGCGTAAATCATCGTCACTGGTCAGGATGCTGCCCATGCTGCGTGCCTGGTCGCCCGTGATGCCGAGCATGCGAAATGCTTCACCATCCGAGATGCGCTGGTCATCCTCCGTTCCCGCGATGCCATCCGGCCCGTCCCGGCGGCTGATGTAACTGTCCACATCTGTCTCCGAAGCTCCAGATACGGCAATGAGCGTTTCTTTAAATGCCGTGCGCAGATCAATAGTTCCATCCCCATACACGCTGAAAAATTCACGCCAGTCCGGCTTCAGGCGATCCACCATGCCCATGCCACGCACCAGAAGCATTTCATCCACGTTGATGAAACCTTTCTGGCGCGGCAGCTCAAAGACGCCCTGGCTTTCGTAAAAGGCAGTCTCAGCACCATTGCTGCGCACTTCATCATTGTTATCCACCCAGTCAGCCAGGGATTCACTGGCGATGCTGGCTTCATCACTGTTCAGTCCCCACCTGACAAAGAGCTCATAAACCGCCTCCCTCAGACGTTCATCCGTGATGAAATTGATGGGGATGCGGGCCCCTTCATAATTGATGACCACATCGAAGCCGCTGTCGGGACCGATCTTCTGCTTCAGCACCTTGTCCCCGCGCCGGGCATTGGGATGAAGTCCCACCGCCAGCCCGCTTTCCGCCAGATGCAACGCACGAAATTCGGCTGAGGCCAGCACTGCCTCTTCCGCACTGTAGCGGATGTATTCCACCACCCCCATCACAGTGACAGACATAAGCAACAGCGCCCACACCATCAGCATCAGTGCTGAGCCTGAACGATGGGGCAATCTTGTCGCGCTATGGACGCCATCGGCATTCACAGGTGAATCATAAAACAAAAGCGTCTTCATTTCTTCTCCTCCCCTCCGCCATCTTGTTCACCGCGTCCGCCAGCCTGATTGCCGCCGCCCCGGTTGTTTTGATTGCTTTGAGTGCTTTGATTTGCAGATGAAGTGCTAGTGCTGCTGCTGCGCGTGCTGGCTGCGATGATGGTGATCGTCGGCACGCTGTACACCATGCGGATGGGAGTGGTTCGGTCCTTCATCACAAGCTGCACCTCAATGAGCGCCGGCCACTCGCTGTCGTCCCATTCCTCCAGCCAAGTATCGTCATCCTCCTTGTAAAAGCGCCATTTGAGCTGCACCACATCCGGCAGCAGCGGCATCCAGTAGCGGCCCTGCTCATCCGGTGCACTCAAACCGGATGTCTCCTGGCGCAGAGCCATGCCGCTGTCACTCTGGGGGATCAGGTCGTCGCGGGAAAGGCTCAGGTATTGGAGCAGGAGGCCGTTGGCATCCGTGGCACCGTTCGGGTCAGGCCGCAGTCCCAGGATGGTATCCTCATAAGAAATGGGGTTGATCCCAAAGCTGAAACAGTGAGTGGATCCACTGATCGTCAGTTCCTGTCCCGAGGAGGTGGGATTGTTCGGATCCAGTGCTGTCAGCGTCAGGGTTGCCGTACTGGGAAGGGTGGTAAAAGCCTTGCGGCAGATGTCCAGGAAACGGTTGATGGAATCATTCTCCCGCTGGAGCTGCTCCACCTGGCTCGCCGCACGCACGCTTCCTTGGATAATGGAAAAAAGTGTCCCGGTGATCATCCCGAGGATGGTCAGGGCGATGACCACTTCCATCAGGCTGAATCCCGGCAGGAGGCTTCCAGGACAGTTTTTATTTGGTGGCAGGTTTATAAACATACACGTCCACACTTTCCTCCTGTTGGTCGTTGCCAGCCACAAAGGTGGCCACGATTTTGAGGTTGTATAAATCTTCCAAAATCTCTCCCCGTGTTGTGGTCAGGGCCACCCGTTCCACAGCGCTTGTATACGTCACGCCTATGGCGACGTCCGTGTAAGTAGTGGACATCTCATTGAGCGGCTTCCGCCTCACTTCCTCCAAAAAGGATCTCATGCCGATGCGCACCCGTTGGTCCTTGTTCAGGATATTGGCCACCTCCATGGAGGTATTCAGTGCCCGTGCCAGCCCCAGGACACCGATGGCAAACATCGATAGAGCAATCACCAGTTCAAGCAGGATATAGCCCCCTGGAACTCGCACTTGAGCGTCAGATCGGCGCACGCTAAAACTCCGTTTCATCGCAGATCAATGGCCTCCCTGATGATGTCAGCCGTCAGTGCGCCGAACTCCACATCAAAGACGGCACTTGGTTGCTCCAGATGCAGCTTCAGCGGCTGGCAAATACCGCTTGGTTGAAAGACCCACAGTTTCACCATCTCCCCCTCAACGAAGGTCTCTTCTAGATCCTGCCAAAATTTGAGCCGGTATTGCACATCTGGTGCCAGACTATAGTGCTCCTCCCAGTTATCGTCCAGTTTGGGTCCCGCAGGTGCCAGGGGCAGGTCAGTCTTGCTGGTTTCGCCAGCCCCGGCATCCAGGTCGGCATCATTATCGTCTGCATTCGGATTGAGCCGATACACCCCGCTTTCGCCTTGCTGGAGAAAAGTCGTCAGTTCCGCCAGTTGCAAATACGGGCTGAAATAGCGCGAGGCCACAAACCCGCCCGGGTAAAAAGCCACCTGATAAGGTCGCTTCTCCCTCATGGCCCGGATACGCGCCTCCTTGGCCAGCCGAGCCAGTTCAATGATCGGCTCCCGCGCCTGTTGCTCCTCCCGCAACCCCTTGAACATCGGCACCGCACCTGCCGCAATGACGATGATGATCGTCAACGAGATGACGATTTCAACCAGGGTGAAACCACGGTTGAATGAGGAATGGCGAACAAGGCACGGCAAAGCCCCGGAATGATCCGGCTTTGTGCAGTTCTTGATCCTGGATTTGCCATTCTTCATTCTGGATGGTTCTGGGGCCATTACTTCCAACCCCGTACATCATCATCGGTTTCATCCAATTTGTCGGGCACGGGGATCGGCTTAACTCACTTCGTCGCGCCAGCCTTCCAGTTACCCACATCGTCTTCATTGCCGTCCACTCCGTCTTTGCCAACGGACCAGACGTCATAAGCCTTTTTGGATTTCTGGGCTGGATAGCGATACTTGTATTCCTGTCCCCATGGATCTTTGGGCACTTCTTCCATGAGTGCCGTCCATTTTTCTGGAAGCGGCTCAGTGGTGGGTTTTTCCACGAGCGCTTTCAGCCCCTGGTCCGTGGTCGGCGGGCGCATATTGCGGGCTTCATAAAGCTGGATCTGGGTCATGATGTTTTGCAGATCTCCGTCCACCCGGGTTTCCTTGGCCACATCCACGTTACCTTTCAGCATGTAGATGGAACCGGCGGCCAGGATAGAAATGATCGTCAGCACGATAACGATCTCGATCAGGGTGAAGGCGTGGCGCGGGAGGCGTTGGAGTTGGCGTGGGATGTTCATGGTATTGGATGAAACTGAATGAGATATGAGACTTTAAAAAGATGAAACCGTTGAGTGTAGGACCTCACACCCGGCTCTTGATGCCGTTTACAGATTGGAAAACGGCCGAAATGATGGAGTATGCCACCACCCCGACAATGACGGCCATGAAGACAATGATGATGGGGGAGATGAGCGCAGTCATACGCTTGATACGCTTATCCAGCTCTTTGTCGTAACGCGCAGCGGCCTTCTCCAGGGAACGGCCCAGCATCCCGGTCTGCTCACCCACGGCGATCATGTCAATGAGTGTCATGGGAAAGTGGGATACCTTTTTGAGGGAATTTGAAAGCGCACCGCCTTCGGCCACCAAGCCTGTTACCTTGGCCAGCAGGGACTGAATATACACATTCGCGGAGATTTTCGATACCAGACGGATGCTGTTAAGCAGCGGAACTCCATTCCCCACCAAGCTGCCCATGGAGTGGGCGAACTGGGCATAAAACCGGGTGGCGATCACCGGTCCAAAAAGTGGCAGCTTCAAACGCGTCTCATGCCACCACATCAGCCCCTTCGGAGTAGCCACATACGCTTTAAACGAAAGCGAAACAGTGATGATCACCGTCAGCATCAACCACCACCACTGAGCCAAAAAGTTGTTAAAGCTGATGAGCATCTGCGTGGCAAACGGCAGCTTTTGACCGCTCTTGGCCAGCAGGTCCGTGATCTGCGGAACCATCACCGTCATGAATACAATCATCAGGACAATGCATGCACCGATAAGGAAGGCCGGATAGATCATGGCCGAAGTCACCTTGGCCTGAAGCTCCGCCATGACCACAAGGTTCTGCGCTAGCCGTCGCAGGATTTCGGGAAGCGAGCCGCTCACTTCACCGGCCGCGACGAGGTTGCAATACAACTCGTCAAAACTGGGCGAGGCTTTCTTCAACGCCTTGGACACTGAGGAACCCTCACGCAACTGGTCCCGCAAAATGGCCGAGACACGGCGCAGGCCCACGTCTTCTTGGCGCTCCGCAATGACCCTCAGCGCTTGGTCGATCTGCAACCCGCCATCGAGCATGTCTGCCAGCTCTTCGGTGAAAAGAATGATCTGCGCTCGTTTCAGTCGTACTGGCTGATTATCCAAAGTTTTGGCCGCCGTCTCCGCCGCCGACTTTGCGGATTTCGCTTCCTCCGCCACCTTCACCGGCGTCAGTGCCTGCGCTTCAAGCTTGCGAAAGGCCTCCGCCTTGGACCCCACAGCAAGGCTACCCGTAACGGTCTGGCCGGTGGCGTTTAAAGCAGTATAGGAGAAGGAAGGCATGAGGAAGTTAGCGAGTGCGGAGAATGTCTTGAAGCAGGCTGGGATGGCGACGGCTGTCTAGAATGGCCGCTATTTTAACGGTATCATGTTCAACTTGATAAAACACGCCGTGTGGAAAACGCCGGGATGCATAGAAATGAAAGCCATGGCGTTTGCGATGAATACCTCCGATCTGACCTAGGGAACGAATCTCCTCCTGAATCTTTTCGAGAAAATACCATCCTGCACCGGTTTCATTTTCCTCATAAAAGTGAAAACTTTCCCGCAGGTCTTGCTTGGCATCTTCTTCGAGGACGACTTTCATTTCAGTTCGTTTCGCAAGTCATCAAAAGCCTGATCCAGATCCTGCCATACAGCTTTGCCACTTTCGATTTTTTCAAGGCGTTGGCGAAGAATGGGTTCATGCCATGATGGAGGTGCAATATCGTTTTCATGATCCTCAACCACATCTTGCCATAGAAATTGAAAAAGCTCCCATTTCTGAGCTGCCGTCAGCTTCTCAATGGGCAGATCAATAGGGGGATTTGCAGAAAAGATCATGGTCTGAGGATAAGGTTTAGCTGCGGTTTTGCAATCCTACTCGCTGGCTGCCGTCACGGTCATCACTTCTTCCAGGGTGGTGATGCCTTGGAAGGCTTTGCGGAAGCCATACTGGCGCATGGGGATCATGCCATCCTTTAGCGCCTGGGCTTTCAGTTCCATGCTGGTCGCGCGTTGGTTGATCTTCTCCTGGAGTGTCTCTGTCATCAGGCAGATTTCCATGATGGCCAGGCGTCCGGTGAATCCGGTATTGCGGCAGGAGCGGCAGCCGACGGAAGTAAACAGCTTGTCCTTCCATTCCAGGGGGAATCCGCACGCGCGCAGGTGGCTGTCCTCATAATGCGCCGGGGCTTTGCAATGCGGGCACAGGGTGCGCACCAGCCGCTGGGCCTGGAAGGCACGTACGGAGGAGGAAACCATGAACGGCTCGATCCCCATGTCCAAAAGACGGGAGATCCCGCCCACCGCATCATTGGTATGCAGGGTGGAGAATACCAAGTGCCCGGTAAGGGCACCACGAATGGCGATTTCCACCGTCTCCTGGTCGCGCATTTCCCCCACCATGATCACGTTCGGGTCACCACGCAGAATGCTGCGCAGACCGGCGGCAAAGGTAAGGTCAATCTCCGGTTTCACGGCGATCTGGATGATCCCATCCAGCTTGTTTTCCACCGGGTCTTCGATGGTGACGATGCGGCGGTCCTTCGTATTCAGCTCCTTCAGCAGGGTATAAAGCGTGGTGCTTTTGCCAGATCCGGTCGGCCCGGTGATGAGGATGATGCCATTCGGCGCGGCCAGCAGTTTGCGGAATTTCGCCTCCGTATCCGGGTCCAGGCCAATGGCTCCCATGTCGAACTTTTTACGGGTCAGCAAACGTAGCGCCACGGATTCTCCATTGACGCTGGGAATGGTCGCTACACGGACGTCGATCGGCTCGCCATCCAGTTCCAGGTTGATACGGCCATCCTGCGGCATGCGGCGCTCTGCGATATCCAGATGCGCCATGATTTTCAGTCGGGAAATGAGCGAATTTTGCAGCACCCGCATGTTCGGCGGCACGGGCACCTCGATCAGCTTGCCATCCACTCGGTAGCGGATGCGCAGGTCACGTTCCAGCGGCTCCACATGGATGTCCGTTGCCCGTTCTTTCAGCGCCTCGCGGAAGACCTGGTTCACAAAGTTCATCACGGTGGCTTCCTCGTCCGCCTCATCCAGGACGTTGACCTCCTGTTTCATGTCATCGTCCTGGTCGCTGCCATCGCGGCCTTCCAGCAGCTCCTCAAAGTTTTCCGCCCCCACGCCGTATCCCTGATGCAGCGCTTCCAAGATGCGATGACGGCTGGCGATCTGCCAATGCACGCGTTTTTGCAGTTCCTGTCCCACCGCCTGGCGTGCGCTGAGGTCAAAGGGGTTATAGGTCAGCACCGTCACTTCTACGGCACTCACTTGCGTCGGAAAGATGCGATGGCGCAGCGCCAGTTTCGCGGGAAAGCGATTGTGCAGCCCTTCTTGCTCCTGGGATTCTTCATTCGCATATGGCAGGCTCAGTTGCCCCGCCAGATTGGAAAAGAAGCTCTCCTCATCCACCACATTGGCGTCCAGGACCGCATCAATGAGCGGCAGGCGTTTGTCTGTTGCTTCCTCCAGCGCATGGCGCAGCCGCGACTGATCCCGGCAGCCCGCGTGGCTGGCGGTTTGGAAAAGGACATCAGAAAGGGAAAGCAGTGCCATGAGGTAAGCGGCTAAAACGCTGGTATTCGGCCAAGGTTGCGCAAGAAATGCGTATTCGGGTCTTCCCGCAGATTAATTGAAAAGGAAATGCCTGAATCAGCATCCGGGTATCCCTACCTCGTCGCCTTCACCATGCAGACCCGCTCCTCCGGCAGCATCCGCGCTTGGGCTTCGATGGTATTCACCACATCCCGTGCCGCTTGTTCCGCATTGTTAGCCCCGCTGTCACGGGCAATGGCCGCATAGATGGCTTTTTGGCCGGATGAAAGCTGGCTGACGTCCATGTCTTGTAGGAATGGTGTAGCGGCTTTGAAATCCATCAGGCGCCAGTGGCCCAGAGCAGCCATTAGGCGACGCACTTGGTCTTGAGGGCGCTGCTCCAATAGCTTCAGGCATTCGGTCAGCGTCAGTTCCATCTGTCGACCCGTCAGGAGGTTAACGTATAAAAAACGCTCGACGTATTGAGGGTCGTCGGGCCAGCGCCTTGCCGCTTCCGTGGCGGCTTCAAGTAGACCCTCGGTATTGCCATTGGCCTCGGAGGCACGCAGCAGCCCCTTATACCCCAGGCGGTCTGTACGTGGATTTAGGGCAGCACTTTTATAAGCATCTTCTGCGATGTCCGGATGTCCCCGGGCCTCGGCGTATTCGGCGATTTTCATGCAAAGCTCCCCGCGTCGTTCGATGTCCGCTGCATTCTTGGCCGCAATCAGGGCCGCCCGCACTTCTTCCGGCGGCTTGTTCATAACGAAGGCCAGATGCGCCCGGTAAAAGGCACTGACACTTTGATTCAGTATTCCTGCCACTTTGGGGTCTTTGACCAGTCTTTCCAGGTCGGCAAACCGTTTCAGCATCGTCAGAGCCGTGAGGTAGTTTTCCAAAATAGGCTGATAACCCTTCGCCTCATCTTCACTCACCAGGGCCAGCACTTGCAGGAATTGCTGCTCCTCCACCAGCCAGCGTACCATGGGCACCAAGTCCTCGCGCGATTTGCCGCGTGCCAGTTCAATGGCTTCTTGGATGAGCGCGACTCGTTGTGCAGGGTTCAGGCGCAGTTGGCGTTTCAATGCCGCCACCTGATGCCAGCCAGTGGCCTTTGGATGTGAGCGTAATTTTTTGATCAACTGCCCCGCCTCGTCGGGAGGCAGGTTTTCAAAACTGTCCAAAAACTCCAGGGCTTGAAGGCCCAGCGCATCCTCCCTTTCGGCCACTGCCCAGGCCCGGCGCATTCCATCAGAGCTTTCGGTACTGTCCCCAGAATCCGTCTGGATCTTGGCCAGTCGCAGTCCATGGGCAGCATCGTCCGGGTGCTTTTCGGCATAGGCTTTCAGCGTTTTGACAAGCATGCTGTTTTTCTGGCTGCTGTCCCATACCTCTTCCGCCAGTTTCATGGATGCCAGGTCCGTCGGGGATTCAGCCAGCACTTGCTCCAGGAGCGTCGCCGCTTCTTTGCCCCGGTTCAGGTTGATCAGTGCTTTGACACGCGTCTGTTTGTCCTTCAGTTCCGTGGCACCACTGGCTTCCAGGCGGTCCAGAAAGTAAAGAGCTTCTGGGCGGCGCATCGCGGTCAAAAACTCTGTGTTTAGCCGGATGGCATTCACATTGTCGGGGGCCAGGCTGACGGCTTCCTGGGCTTTGAACACCGCATTGACGATCTGACCGTCCTCAGCCATCTGACGGGATTCAGCGACCAGCTTGTCTGCCTTCCAGTCCTGATAAGTATCCTGCATGGGCTTGGCGAAATAGATGGCCAGGCCCATCAGAAGAAGGCAAAACGCGATGACACTGATCCGCGCTGCCCATAGCGCCCCCTTCGACTGACGATCCTTGTGGGCTTGAGTCGGAGGCACCAGCCAGTGCCACACCATCAGAAAAGGGCGGAAAAGAATAAAGGGTTTCGGCTGTCCGTTCTGGTTCGGATCAATCGTCTGGTTGGTAAGCACTGCGTATGGAAGGGGGGCGGTTGGGGGAGTGTACCCAAAGATAACGACTGCGCCCCGTCTCGTCACGGTTAAATTTTCTCTTTGGAACCCCAGCCGGGTGAGGATGCGCCTCCGCAAAGAAGATCAGCCTTCCAGCTTCCACGGGCTGCGATATTCCCGCGTGAGCAATTTGGAGGCCTCCGGATCATCCATGATCACTTCATTCACGGGATCCCATCGGATGGGTCGGTTGACCAGGAAGGCGATGAGGGCCAAATGACCGGGCGTCGCGCTGCGGTGGGCGGTCTCCACCGGAGTCACAGTGGGCTTGCGGCTCTTCACGCAGTCCAGGAAATTGCGGTGATGACCGGGCGTCTCGTAAAGGCGGGTCTTGATGACGTCGTCCCCTAGTTTTGGGGCCGCCGCCGCTTCAATGATTTGATCTCCATCCCGTTTTTTGATGATCTTTTTGAGCTCAGGTTTGGAGGCGTCATAGGCTCCGTTGCGGTTCACATACACCCAGCCATCGGTGCCGATCCACTTGGTGCCCATTTTAATATCCTCGTGACCGCCAGCGATGGTCATCAGGATATCGCCCGGGTAGGTGGCCTCAGCGCGATAGCGGGTGGCTGTGTTCCAAATGTCCGTGCGGGGTGGCATATCCACCTGGATGGGTTTGATCAGGGTAGGGCCGCTGCTGTCCATATCCATGCCCCAGTGGGCGATGTCGCAATGGTGGCCAACCCAGTCCAGGAGCTGGCCGCCGCCGATGTTATAATCCCAGCGCCAGTTCTTATGGACGCGGCACTCGATGTAATCCTGCATGGCTGCCGGACCGATCCACATCTCATAGTCCAGGCTTGGCGGGGGAGGGGAGACTTCCCGCTTATCCCCGGTTTTGGCAAAGTCGTTGTGGCCGGAAGGCAGGCCCACTTCCACATGCGTCAGCTTGCCGATCAATCCGTTGCGGACGATCTCGGCACCGATGCGGAAGTTATCCTCACTCCGCTGCCAGGAGCCTGTTTGCCAGATTCGGCCATAGCGCTTCACGGCATTGACGATGGCCTGCTGCTCAGAAATCGTGCGCGCCAGGGGCTTTTCACCATAGATGTCTTTGCCGTTTTTCGCGGCTTCGATGGAGGTAAGCGCGTGCCAGTTGTCCGGGATGGCCAGCATCACTGTGTCAATGTCATCCCTGGCCATGACCTCACGGTAATCATGGTAGGCTTTGCAATCTGTGTTTTTATAGGCGGCATTGACGGTGCCGACGGCTTTTTCCAGGTTCTGCTTGTCGATGTCACAGGCAGCCACAATCTGGCAATCCGCCTCCGCCAAAAATTTATTCGTATTGCTCGGCCCCATCATGCCCCAGCCGACCACAGCCATGGTGATTTTGGTGGAAGGAGCGTTTTCACCCAGAACGGAAGCTGGGATGATGGCAGGAAAGCCAAGGACCCCTGCCGACTTGGCCAGGAATTGACGACGGGACGAAAGGGGAACGCGTTTCATGGAAGTCTGTGGTTTTAGCCAGTTCGGCCCATTTATGTCGAGAATGAATTGGCAGATTCACAGTCTTCGCACGCCATTAGCTGCAGCCCTGGATTAAATCTGTAGGTTCTGGATGGAAAATCCGTTTGCAAAATGAGCGATGGCAACCATAAAGCGCCCCCGCGCTTTTTTGAACGCATCAGAGTGCCTCTGTGTCACAGAGCGCTCTTATCAAGACAACCCCAAACAACCATGATAGTGACAGTATGATCCAAGTGCAAAACCTCCGAAAAGTGTTCGGCAGCAAGGTGGCGGTGGACAACGTCTCCTTCTCTGTCGAAAAGGGTCAGGTCCTCGGCTTCCTTGGCCCGAACGGTGCTGGCAAATCCACCTCCATGCGCATGGTCACGGGCTATTTCCGCCCCACGTCCGGCAGCATCAAAATCGGTGGCGTCGATATGCTGGAAGAGCCAGAACTGGCCAAACGTTCCATCGGCTACCTTCCTGAAAATGCCCCTCTCTATTCCGATATGACGGTGGCCAGCTTCCTAGGCTTCTGCGCCGAAGTGCGCGGGGTGACCGGCGCTGCTAAGAGCAAGGCGATTGATCGTGTACTGGAACTTTGCTTCCTGGAAAGCGTGCGCAACCAGAGCGTGGATACCCTTTCCAAGGGTTACCGTCACCGCACCTGCTTCGCCCAGAGCATCATCCACGACCCCGAGGTCCTCATTCTGGATGAGCCGACCGACGGCCTGGATCCTAACCAGAAGCATGAAGTGCGCGGCCTCATCAAGCGCATGGGTGAAACCAAGGCGATCATTTTCTCCACTCACATTCTGGAGGAAGTCGAGGCGGCCTGCTCCCGTGCCATCATCATCGACCGGGGAAAGATCGTTGCCGACGGCACCCCCGACCAGTTGAAGAAACTCGTGCCGGGTGTGAACACCCTGGACGAAGTCTTCCGCGCCATCACCCGTCCTGACACGGTGAAATAACCCCTTCAGAACCTCTTTACTCCCATTTCTAACAACCTCATGAAAAGCAGAGATCTGGAAAACACCCTCGCGATTTTTAAGCGGGAGTTCCTCTCCTACTTCAATTCACCGGTGCTCTATGTCATCGTCGTGATCTTCCTTCTCGTCTCGATGAGCTTTACGTTCATCTTTGGCCAGTTGCTGATGAGTGACAATGCCTCCCTGGCACAGCCATTCTTCATCTGGCATCCGTGGATCTACATGGTCCTGGCTCCTGCCGTCGGGATGCGCCTCTGGTCGGAAGAGCATCGTTTGGGCACCTTTGAATTGCTCATGACCATGCCCATCTCCCCCTGGCAGGCCATTGTTGGCAAATTCGTCGCCGCTGCCCTGGTCTGGCTGATTGCGCTGGCGCTCACGTTTCCCGTCGTCGTCACCGTTTACTGGCTGGGTACTCCGGATTCCGGTCCCATCATCACCGGTTATGCTGCCAGCTACCTGTATGCTCTCGGCTGCCTGGCCGTCACCAGCGCAGTGAGTGCGTATACCCGCAGCCAAGTCGTTTGTTTCATCGTCTCCGTGACCGTATGCGCTGGCCTCACCCTAATTGGGAATCCCGGCATTGTGGAAACGGTGGTCCGCACCCTGCCTTCCTCCCTGGAATTCATCGTGCGTTTCATCAGCTACCTCAGCTTCATGGATCATTTTTATGAAATGACCAAGGGCATCTTCGTCTTCCGCGACGTGCTTTACTTCCTTTCGGTGATCGTCGTGGCGCTCGTTGTCACCCACATGGGCCTGCGTTCTAAACGCGCCTGATTTCCCACGGACATCCACACACCCTGAGAATCCTTTTATGAATTTAAATAGCAAAGAAGGCAGCGCAGGCATCACGGCCCTGCTCGTCATCGCCATCGTATTCGCCGTGAACTTCCTCGTTGGCGGCCTCGGCTTGGGCAACTTCCGCATGGACCTCACCCAGGACGGTCTTTATACACTGACCCCTGGAACCAAGCGGATCCTGGAACGCCTGAACGCCGATAAGCCAGTCACCATCCGTTATTATGTCACGACAGAGGACCGGGTCATGCCGCCTGTGCTCAAAACATTGGCCGGCACCGTCCAGGACCTCCTTGTGGAATTCCAAAAAGCTTCCCAGGGCAAAATCATCCTGGAAAAGCTGAATCCGAATCCCAACACAGAGGAAGAAGACCGCGCTCGCGAGGACGACCTCCAAGGCATGACCGTCAACCAAAATGGTGACAACATCTACCTGGGCATGGCCATCCAGAGCGCCGCTCAAAAGGAAGTGCTGCCATTCATCAGCCCAGACAGTGAAACCAGCATGGAATACAACATTGCACGCGCCATCCAAAAGGTCTCTCAGGAGAAGAAGACCGTCATCGGCGTCATGAGTGCCATGCCCATCATGGGTTCTCCCATGTTTCCTTACCAGCGTCAGGCTGGGCAGGATCCCTGGATCGTCATTCAGCGCCTGCGCATGGATTATGAAGTGCGGGACATCCCGATGGGCACCGAGAAAATTGATTCCGATATCAGCACCCTCCTGCTCATCCATCCGGCGGACATCATTGAATCGGCCGAATACGCCATCGACCAATACTTGATGAAAGGTGGCAAAGTCATCGCACTGGTGGATCCTTTCAGTGTCGTAGCCCAGCGCGTGTATAGCAATCAGCAAAACCCCGCGACTGGCCAGCCCGGTGGTGTCGTCAATCCCACTTCAGATCTCACTAACCTGTTCAAGGCCTGGGGCATCACATACAACAAATCCCAGGTCGTCGCCGATGTAAACTACCGTGGCATGGCCCAGGCAGGCCAGAACCCAGTGGAGTTGCAGCTTCCCCGTGAAGCCCTCAACGACAAGGAAAGCATCACGGCCAAGCTGCAATCCCTGCGCTTGTACATGGCGGGTTCTTTCAAGGTGGAAAATCAGGCTGGAATCACCGCCACGACACTTTTCAGCAGTTCGGAAGCCAGCGAAATGATTGATGCCACCGAGGCCGAAAAACTGATTCGGGATCGGCTTACCAATTTCACCCCCAGCGGTCGTAGCCAGATCATGGGCCTGCAATTGAGCGGTAAATTCAAGACCGCCTTCCCTGGGGGCAGACCCAAGACACCTACGGCCAGCCCGGAAACAGGCGGTCCTGAAGACGATGCCACCGCCCCTAAACCTGAAGCGCCTGCACAGCCTGTGGCAGACGCGGCAACTCCTAAAACGGAGGAAAAAGCGGAAGCGTTTAACATCAGTGACGGCACCATCAAAGAATCCGTCAATGACGAAGGCGTGGTCATCCTCTTTGCAGATGCTGACATGATGTATGATGCCCTCTGCGTGGAGCAGGACCGCACCACCGGTGAACTGGTGGCCGCCAACTCCAACCTTCCCCTCCTGCTGAACTCCATTGAGGCACTCAGCGGCGGTGGCGATCTGCTCCAGGTCCGCAGCCGCGCCTCCACCAAGCGCCCGTTCGCCAAGATGGATGAACTGCGTGAAAAAGTGGAAAGGGACTACCGTCCAAAGCTCCAGGCCCTTCAAAACAAACTCAATGACACCGCTCAAAAGATGGGACCCCTCCGTCTCAAAGACGGGCAGATCGTTGCTGACCAGAGACAGATCAAGGAACTGGATGAGCTGAAAAAAACCCAGGTGGACATCAATCGCCAGATCCGTGAAATCAAAAAGAGCCAGAATAAGGAGATCAATTTCACGGAATCCATGATCGTCGCGCTCAACTGCCTGGTTGTGCCGCTCCTGGTCGTCTCGGTGGGTATCTTCCTGGCCATCCGGCGCCGGGTCTCCACGGCTGCCGTCTAATCCCTTCTTACCTCTTCAATTCTCCATTCACACTCATGAAGAAGATACTGATCCTTCTCATCATCCTTGGCGGACTGATCGCGACAGCCGTCGTCTATCAAGGCCAGCAGAATGCCATGCTCAACGGCACCGCCAGCCAGGGGGTCAAATTACGTGAACGCCTCCTGCCTGACCTCAACGTTGCCGCCGTTAAAAAAATCCGCATCGTGGATGCCAAATCCGAGGCCACCATCGCCATCAACAATGATGGCAAAGGGGCCAAGGTGGTAGAGCGCAGCGGTTATCCCGCCAGCGTCAGCCGTGTCAAAAGCATCCTGAGTGAGCTGTATGAGCAGTTCATCGCCAGCAAGCAGGAAGTCCGCAAAGGTGCCTGGGCTGAAATTCAGGTCCACCCTCCCGGTGATGGTAAAGAAGGCACCGGCACCCTCGTGGAACTCATCGGAGACGAAGGCAAGGTTATCCGTTCTCTGGTTCTCGGCAAGCAGATCGAGGTCATGGGTGGCCGCAGCAGCACTCAGTTTGATGGTGGCACCCAGCGTTTTGTGCGTATCCCGGAGGATGGGGATACCATCTGGGTCATCTCCAACAGCTTCATGGATCTGGAGCCCAATCCCGATGGCTGGCTGGATAAAGCCTTCTTCAATGTCGGCAGTATCAAGGAAGCCTCCGTTACCCATCCCCAGCCTGAAGAAAGCTGGAAGGTGAGTAGAAAAGTGGAAAACATTCCGGATTATGAACTTGTGGACGCCAAGACCGGAGAAGGTCTGGACGCCACCAAAGTGACCATCAACAGCCTGCTTTCCACTCCGGTCTTCAATGACGTCTTCCCTAAAGAACAGATGGCCGAAATCTTCAAAGGCGCCTCCAAAGCCAAGCTCGTGACCTACGACGGGTTCACCTACGACCTTCAGATCGTTAAAAAGTCAAAAGATGGCTCTGACCGTTATTACCTGACGGTGGATGTGAGTGCGGATATTCCAGCCACGCGGCCTCCTGTGAAGGATGAAAAAGAAGCGGACAAAAAGGCAGCAGATGAAGAATTCGCCGCCAAAAAGAAGACCGCTGAAGAAAAGCTCGCCAAAGAGAAAGCTTTCTCTGGCTGGGGATTTGAAGTGTCTGAATACACCATCAACAACCTGCTCAAAAAGCGCAGTGAGATCGTTAAGGTCGTCGCCACAGCCACACCGGTCCCCGATTCTGCCCCAGCCGCTTCACCAGCGCCTGCCGCAGAACCCTCGGCACCCGCACCTGCCCCAGCACCGCCTGCACCTTCAACCCCACCTGAGCTCAACCCGAAACCAGCTTCAGTCAGCACCCCGGCCGTTCAGATTCCCGCGGTCCCCGCCCCTGAAATTAAACCCGAGGCAGATCCAGAGGCTGCCCCTGTGATTCCAGAAAAAAACTGATTCGCCCTCAACGCTTCATTATCCTAACGGCAACCTGCTTCACGTGGGTTGCCGTTTTTTGTGTCTTCAGATAAAGCGAGCCACAAAACCGAACGGCGTCCGTATTTTCGTCACCGCCTAAGCCAGAGCTGGGGCCAAAGTCCCGGCATAATGCTTTGTGCTGATCGGATATTTCCTCGGATTTCATCCATTGTCGGGTGACATTGTTCTGTGAGCGGCTACAGGTCAGTGGTCGCCATGTTCCCCTGCCATCCAGGTTTTCATCACACCTCCATCCTCAGCGCCCTGAGGATCTTCATCGCGACAGTTTCGCTTCTGGCGTTGCTACAGCTCCCTGCCGCCACCGCTTCAACAACGCCGCTTGAGCCGGAGTTGGTGAAAAATATCCACACAGGTGCAGCATCGCGACGCGCCCTGCAATCGGACTCCTATGTCACCGCCTGGGTAAACGACCGCTGCCTAGTTACGATGCCGAGTCTGGGTTATGGGCAGGAACTGTGGGTCTCCGATGACACCCCGGCAGGCATGCACCTGCTGGCAGACATCTCCCCCGGCCCCACCTCGTCGAGTCCCCACTCCTTCACGCCCAATGCCGAGGGCAGCAGGGTGTTTTTCTCGGCGGCGGATATCCTGAACGGCAGGAACCTATGGGTGACGGATGGCACGGAGGCGGGCACTCTGCGGCTGACGGACCCGATCAACGCCGCCGGGAAGGGCGTCTGGCCGAGCGACATCCGGGCCTTTCGGGACGGCGTCCTGTTTCATTCGCTCTATGATGGCAACCAGACGGCGCTGTGGTTTTCCGACGGCACCGTCGTCGGCACCCGGCCACTGGTGGTCCTGCCTTCCCCCTACAGGCAGGTCAATTGTCTGATCGACGGAGAGGTCTGCTACCTCTGGACTCAGGGCGGGACCGACTCCGAGCTTTGGCGGACAGATGGCACCACCGCTGGCACCTGGCGGGTCGGGGTCTTTCCCTGGGCTTCGTCGGCGCTGTTTCACATGCTCGGCGACCGCCTGTATTTCACCGCAGGAGATGCCAAAAAGGGCTGGCAGATCTGGTGCACGGACGGCACGCCTGAGGGCACCCGCAGCCTCGGTGTCCTGGATCGCGGGCCGGATGCGCCGCAGATCGTTCAAGCAATGGCGACAGCGAACCGCCTTTTCTTCACGGCGGTGACTAAGAAGGACGGTCTGGAATTGTGGAGCACCGATGGCACCGCAGGCGGTACAGGCATCGTGAAAAACCTGGCTCCAGGGCGAGCGGATGCGGACATCACGCTGCTCGGCACTCTGGGGAACAGCCTCTGCTTCACGGCCAGGACCAAGGCCTACGGCAAGGAGTTTTGGCTCACCGATGGGACGCCGGGGGGCACGGAGATGAAGGACATCCATCCCGGTAAAGGCGACGCCAACATCGGTTGGCAGCACGTTGCCGCTGGTGATCATCTCTACTTCACGGCCTCGAATGGTCTGCAGTATGATCTCTGGACCACGGACGGCACGATGGCCGGGACGGTCCCGGCGGCGAGCTTTTTCCCAGAGCGGAATTACATCAATCCGAGTGAGCTAAGTGTTCAGAAAGGCCGCTTGTCCTTTGTCAGTCAGCCTAACCAAGGGGATGACCAGCCGATGCAGGTCTGGCTCAGTGAGGATGGCACTCCCGGCGGCATTCAGCCTCTTTTGGCGGATATCTCGCCCTTCAGTCCCCGGGGGGCCGTGCGTCCGGTTCAGGTAAATGGGAAGGTGCTGATCCCGCACGGTGAGATCGACAGCTACCGTACCGATATTCCGGTGGATCTGATCAGTCATGATCCGAGCACGGGGACGACGGAGAATCTCTTCAGAGGCTCAGTGACTTATTTTACGTGGCTCTGGCAATCGCCCATCCATGCGATGTTCAGTTACCGCACGTCAGCCTCAGCCACTGCGGAAATCGTTCTTCAGATCACCGATGGCACGGCTGCCGGGACCCGCGTCCTGGCGGAGATCCCTGCCAATCTGGCCAGGTCCATCCTGACGACCGATGACACGGTGTGGTTCATGGGTCCAGATGCCGCGCAGGACGACCGCATCACACTCTGGAAGACCGATGGCACGGTTGAGGGCACCGTCGCGGCTCAGCTTCCTGCCGCTGCGGACGCGAACTCCTTCCCTTTCCTGAAGGCCCGTCTGGGAGATCTGGCCATCTTCACGGCGGAGGATGCCACCCATGGACGTGAACTCTGGCGTAGCGACGGCACGGAGGCGGGGACCTTCATGCTGAAGGACATCATCCCCGAAACTGACTCCACCCCGCTGACCATCCATGGCACCTATGCGGGCCTGCTTTACTTCACCGCTGCGATCTCAGCTCAAAACAAGCAGCTCTGGCGCACGGATGGCACAGAGGCAGGCACCTTCATGCTAAAGGAGGTCAGCTCCTGGCTCAGTTCAGCCGATCCCTCCGAGTTCACGGTCATGGACGGTGTGGTGTATTTCAAGGCTCCTGGGGCCGGCTTCCAGATCTGGCGGACGGATGGCACCGTGGCCGGGACCCGGCAGGCGACCAACATTGCCTCCCACTACAGCAACGAGGCTCCCAGCCAGTTCACGTTGTTCCAAGGACGCCTCTATTTCGTCGGATCAGGCTCTCATGGCCGGGACATCTGGTCCACCGACGGCACTCCGCAGGGGACCTTGCCACTGTCTCTGAATGACCAGGGCTTTAGCCAGTTCCAGGTCTCAAGCACCGCTGTGCTCAGAGCTGCGGGTGAGTTCCTCTACTGGATCGAGGGCGGCAGTCTCTACCGGACAGACGGCACCCCGGGCACGCGCACCACCCTCACTTCCACTAACTTTGACATTTCGTCTCTGCTCGTCCGCCCGCCCATGCCGGGGGCCTCCGTCTCGCCAGACCAGCACGTCGTCTTCTTCCTCAGCAACGGCAAGCTGTGTCGCTGCAGCAATGACGAAACCGCCGCCGTGGAGATCTGTCAGGCCGGTGCCGCGAGCATCCTGTTATGCGGGGACCGGATCGTCTATACGGAGGCCCCTCTGGGAGGCGGCCTCTGCAGCCTCTGGTCCAGCGATGGCACCGCCGGGAGCAGGCAGCAGCTCCTGCCTGTGCTGGTGACGAACCCTCTCCTGGCCAGCACCGCGCAGCGCCTTTACTACACCTGCACAGATGCCGGCGGACGGCTGAATCTGGAGTGCATCCGCCCGGACGGCAGCGACCGCACCGTGCTGCATCCGGCGGATCCGGGCGATGTCTTTTACCCGGAGCTCATCGAGGGCGAGCATGTGATCTTCCGGAGACAGCTATCGAAAGCTTACAGTCAGACGGTGGCGGATCAGCTCCTGGTGGAAACCAGCGGCACTCTGGAGAGCACCCGCCAGTCCGGTTTCATCAGTGCGCCCAACTGGGGCGGCATGGTTCGGGCAGGCAGCCTGGTTTTCCTGGCCGCCAATGACCCCGCCGCAGGCCAGGAACTGCACAAGCTGGCCATCGACGGCCCGCCTGCACTGATACTCGGCCAGAGTGCCGGGCAACCGTCTCTGGAGATTGGTGAGGATGACCTCATCGAGCTGCCTCCGCAGGTCCTGCATCAGCCGCGTGTGCGCACCCTGCATCTGCGCAATACCGGCCTGCAGGCGCTCACGGACATCACTTTTTCAGCCCCCAGTCTGACGGACTTTGAGATCGCTCCTGCCAGCATCGCCTCACTGGCCCCGGGCGCGGTGGCGGAGGTCCAGATCACCTTCACCCCGCAGCAGACCGGCTTGCGGGAGACGACCGTCCAGTTCAGCAGCACCCTCGGCGCCTCCTCTTTCACCCGCACCCTGCACCTGCGCGGTCGCGGATTGGCTCAAGATGCCGCCCCGGAGAACCTAACTGCGCCCAGCTCCCGCCTCGTCCTGGCCGGGCAGTCCGTGACCTTTGCGGCAGACATCCTCGCCCCGGCGGGCATCACCACGGCGGGCTGGCAGCGCACTCCCGGCACCGCTTTGGCCGAAACCGGTCCTGTCCTCACCTTGCCCGCCGTGCAGGCGGAGGATGTGGGCGTTTACACCTACCACGTCAGCACCCCGGCCGGAGAGGTGACCACTCGGCCTGCCAGTCTCGGCGTGGTCGCAGCGGCCATTCCCTTGCTCCGGGTGACCCTCGACACCGGGTTTGTACTGAGCTGCACCGCCCAGGCTCCCCCCGGCAGCACTCTGAGCTATCAGTGGACTTTTAAGAACCATCCCCTGCGCTCCGGTGGCCGCATCCAGGGCAGCCAGACCGCCCGCCTGCACATCGAAACCCTGAGCCCTGACGATATCGGTTCTTATGAGTGCCTCGTCACCCTCCACGCCCCGGATCGCAGCGTCACCCTCAGCCATGGCCGTACCGAGGTCACCCGACTGCTGCCGCCGGAGATCCTCGTGGGCGGGGACACGTATTATTACATCGGCCAGGCCATGCAATATCAGGTGCCGACCAGCCAGCCAGCGGATAGCTTTACCTTCAAAGGCCTGCCTCCCGGCCTGACCGCCAGCGCCTCCGGCCTGATCACCGGTCGCCCGACCAAGTCACTGCCCCTGGATCCGGCAACCGGGTTTCCGCGTCCTTACAAAGTCAGCGTCATCGCCCGCAATGCCGCGGGGATCGGCCAGCCCGGGATCGTGCCCATGGTCGTCATGTCGGTCGCCCTTCCCGGCACCTACCATGGCCTCATCGCGCGCAGCACCGAAGTGGCCGGTGGCAAAAACCTCGGTGGCAGGGTCACCATGACCGTCGCCGCAGCAGGCGGCTTCAGCGGCCAGCTCGTCCACGGCGGCAAAACTTATCGCTTCACCCGCCCTAGTCTGGCGACCGAGGTCACTCAACTGGGGGCTGCCGTGGAGTATGAAGTCCCCATCATCCCCGACCGCAAGCTGCCACCGCTGCGGCTCATCCTCAGCGGTTCCGGCGGCCCCGACTTGGTCGCCACCCTCATGGATGCCGAGGGCCATAGCACCTTTGGAATGCTGGAACTCCAGGTAACCCGCACCTCCACCGAGATGGTCCATGCCTCTGGCATCTACAACGTCCTCCTCAGCCCCCGCCCTGCCCAGCCAGAGGACAGCGATCCCACACCCCCCGTCGGCCCCCAGGTGCCCGGCGGGACCGGCTATCTGGTCGTCAATGTCGCTAAATCCGGCACCGCCACCTGGAAGGGTAAACTGGCCGATGGCACCGCCGTCACCGGCACTTGCCCCATCGTCTCGGCCTCCCGTCCGCAGGTTTTCCTTCACTCCCCCGTCAATAAGGAGACTGGCTCCCTGCACGGCTATCTGACCCCCGCCTCCGGCAGCATCAATCCCAGCAGGAGCTCCCTGAGCTGGATGAAGGCCCCGCACCAAAGCCGCAGCTACGCGGACGGCATCCTCCTCCACCGCCTCAATGCCGACGGCTCCGTCTGGTCCAAACCGGACCGGTATAATTTTTTCTGGGATCTCCAATACATCGGCTACAACCTGAAGATCAACCTCTCTGGCCCGGGCCTGTCGGAGGAGGGTGTCCTGCAATATGCCGGCATCAGCACCGCCTACCGCGTGACCCTGCCGCTGAAGATCTCCGGCAACATCATGCAGAAGCTGAGCATCTCCACCACCACGGGTCTCTTCAAAGGCAGCTTCCGCCTCTATGCCCTGCCTGGCCCCGACCTGCCTCCCAAGGCCGTGGACATCCCCTTTGAAGGCGCCTTTACCACCCGCGGCCCCGCGCGCGGCTTCTTCCTCCTGCCCGTGCTCGATGAGGAAGGCTGGCTCCCCAAAACCCCCCAGCTTCAGTCCGGCACGATTGAATTCATCCCCAACACGCCCTGAGGCGGGGAATGACGAACGACCAGGCTTCGAAAGCTTGTTGGCTTGACCGCCCGCTTGCAAATCTGATTTTTTCACAAAGAAACCAAGATTTGATCCTCATTCCATTATTGTAAAATTATGTCAGGGATGTCTGACAATGACTGCGAAAGCACCTTGTGAAGAAACTGCTGTCAACCACCCTTTTTGAGCATTTTTATCTACCTTTTTCGGTTGCAAAAGTTACCGTGAAATATGCATCACAGGATCAATTTCCCAAAGGCTCACATGACGTGCAATATGCATTAAAATGCAGTTTAAGCATTGTCACATTCCTGTCACTGTAACACTGAGAGTAGAAAAATATTTCGCGGAAGTTAATATGTCTTCGAATAATGTATCGTAATACGTTCATTTTCAATACATTATGAGGTTTCTATTTCCGAGGTTTGACGCAAGTCTAACCAATGCAGGTGGAAGGGTGCCTGGTAACAGCTTGCAGTTCCTCTCTGAAGATCTGCATGTTCCACAGCTCTGAGTCTCTTTTCCCAGTCGTAAACTAGCCTCATGAATGGCTGCAAAAATGGGTGCAAAAAGAGTTGCGATCAGTTCTTCAGAGTGATTGTGAATAACTTGTGAATTGATGTGGCTAACCCATCCAGTTTTTGAGAAAAAGAAGCTGGCTTGAATTGAGGTAATCTTCCGAAATTGTTGAAACTGAACCATGAAACGCTGGCGCATCGCAGGAATTAATTTTGAACATTTTCACATGGGTGACCTGCTGCGTCAGGTTTTTGAGCATCCCTTGGCTGACATCGTGGGGATCTGTGATGAGCAGCCCCAGCGGATGGTCGAGGCGGCACGGCAGTTCGGATTGCATGACGGTCAGGTCTTCACAGACTTTCGCTCATGTCTGGAATTCACTCGCCCGGACATCGTCATCATGTGCCCCGCCGCTAGCAAGCATGGAGAATGGGTGCACAAAGTGGCCCCTTTCGGCACGCACATCATGATAGAAAAGCCTTTCGCTGCCTCATTGGCCGAGGCGGATGCCATGGTCACTGCCATGAAACCCCATGGCAAAGTCCTGGCGGTGAACTGGCCACTGGTTTGGGATGCAGGGCAGCAGACCGCTCATCGCTTAGTGCAGGAGGGGCTGATTGGCCAGATTGTTGAGTTTCATCACCATGGCGGAAACCGTGGCCCTCTTTTTCATGGAGCGGACAAAGCTGACCACATTCCTACCGCCGCCGAAAAGGCTGAAAGCTGGTTTTACAGTCAGGCGCAGGGCGGGGGATCGCTGCTGGATTATATGGGCTATGGCACCACCCTCGGCTCCTGGCACATGAGTGGTCAGGTACCCCTGGAGGTGACTTGCACCTGGGACCACCCCAGTGGCTTGGAGGTGGATGAGCACAGCGTCACGGTCATCCGCTATGCGACTGGACTTAGCAAAACCGAAACCCGCTGGGGCACCTTTACAGATCCCTGGACCCACCAGCCCCAGCCCAAATGCGGATTCGTCCTGCGCGGCACAGACGGCACCCTTTCCTGCTACGACTATGAAAAAACCCTGTGGGTGCAGACGCGGACCCGCCCTGAAGGCTACGCAGTGCCTGTGGATGTGATCGCCTCTCCGAATCGCAATCCTGTGGAGCATTTAATCCATTCGCTGGAAACGGGCACTCCACTGATCGGCCCGCTCACACTGCAAATCAGCCGCTTGGGACAGCAAATCGTGGATACAGCCTTCCAGAGCGCTCAACAAAAGCGGACCTTGTCTCTGCTCGGTTGATTCCTCTCACGGATTCTGCCATTGCTAAGCCCAATGATCCATCCCACAGCCCTGATCCACCCTTCTGCCCAGATTGATTCCACTGCGGAAATTGGTCCCTATGTGATTGTGGACGGACCGGCTGAAATTGGCCCAGGCTGCCGCTTGGAAGCTCATTCCCAGATCGTCGGCCAGGTTAAAATGGGGGCAGGGACCGTGATCGGACGTGCCGCCATCATCGGCGGAGATCCCCAGGATCTGGGATTCAAGACTGAAACAGAGAGCGGCGTCATCCTGGGGGAGGCGAATGTCATCCGGGAACACGTCACCATCCACCGTGGCAGCAAGCCCGGCAGCTTCACCCGCATAGGCGATGGCAATTTCATCATGGCCAGCGCCCATCTGGCGCATGACGTTGTTCTGGGGAATAAAAACATCCTGGCCAATGCCTGCTTGCTGGCCGGTCATATCACCGTGGGCAGCCATACCTTCATTGGTGGCGGTGCCGTTTTCCACCAGTTCATCCGCATCGGGGATTACTGTGTGATTCAGGGGAATGGAGGTTTTGGCAAGGACATCCCCCACTTCTGTGCCGCTCATCGCATCAATCGCCTCATGGGGCTCAATGTCATCGGTCTCAGGCGTCAGGGCTTCAGCTCAGAACAGCGCGCCAGCATCAAACAAATGTTCCACCTGCTCTTTAGTTCTGGAAGAAACCTCTCCCAGGCAGTCGCCGCAGCGCGTGAAAAGGAGTGGTCTGAGCCTGCACAGCGCCTCCTGGATTTTGTCGCCACCCCCTCCAAAAGAGGCATTTGTGCGCTCCAAGGTGGCAGGGAAGGGGAGGATTGAGAATAAGCAGGAATTTTTCCACCTGCTTTTTCTTGTCACCTTTGAGGCGGTGGCCTATTGAATGGCCTGCTTGGATCAGTTCCCGGTTTAGTTTCCCTGTTCCTGGCTTTTTTCTCAATCTCTACGGCATCATGACATTCTCCCGACTGTGCGTCGTTCTCGGCTTTGCAGCTCTGATGGTCGCTCCTGGCGTTCGCGGCCAGGCTCTGCTCGACTCTCTGACCAGCAACCTCAACATTGAGGGGCTGGAAACCACCTATGACCCTGAAACAGGCCTGGCCACTGCCAACGGTGACGTGCGCATTAGCTACACCGATGTCGAGATTCGCTGCGGCACGGCCAGTTACAATGCCACCACTGGGGAAGTCATCGCCAGAGACAATGTCGTCATCTGGAAGGCTGGCACCACCTACCGCGGTGACAACATCATCTACAATGCCAATTCCGGCGAACTCAGCGGTGATGCCGTCCGTAGCGCCATGCCCATGGACATGGGGAACTTCTTTTACGAAACCACCAAGTTTGAGACCGAGACTAAACTGATTCAGAAAGTGGAGGGGGAGGACACTTACTTCACCACGCATGACGTGCAGAATCCAAACTTCCGCCTGCGTGCCCGTAAGCTGACCATTTATCCCGGGAATCGCATCGTCATGCGCAATGTCACCGTCCTGGCTGGCAATACCCCTGTCTTTTACTTTCCCTACATTTCACAGCCCTTGGAGGATGAGGTGGGCTACCGTTTCACCCCTGGTTTCCAGAGCCGCTGGGGCGCTTTCCTCCTGGCCCAGTATGGCGTCATCCATGGCGACCACACCCTGGCCAAATATCGCCTGGACCTGCGCTCAGCACGCGGTGTCGGTGTCGGGGCTGATTTCCTGTCTCTTCGCCACAAAGAGAACCGCAACAATTTCGGTAACCTGAAGCTCTACTATCTGAAAGACTCGGATCCGGATAAAAACCGCACCGGCGTGGCCCGTGGCCCGGTGGGTGAGGACCGTTACCGCATTAATTTCCAGCATCGCATCTATCTGCCTGGACCTGAAAAGAGCACCTGGTACCTGGATTTTGACATCAATAAGGTCTCCGATGCCCACTTCTACGAAGACTTTTACTTCAATGACTTCCGTGAGACACCTGAGCCAGAAAACCAGATCTCCCTCGTCCACAATAACCCCGCCTACCTCGCCACTTTGATGGCCCGGTTTCAGGCCAATGACTTTTATACCGTTGGTACCAAGCTTCCAGAGCTCGCCATCGACTGGACCCGCCGCCAGCTTTGGCACACCGGCATTTATCATCAGGGCACATTCAGCGCAGGCATCCTCAAGGATGAACTTGGTGATGAACAGGAGCGCGACTTTGCCGGCCTTATCACAGAAGGCAGGGGCGGTGTCCTCAGTGCGGATTCTACCCGTCGTTATCAGGATATCCTCGGCCTTGGCACTGGCTCAGTTTTGGGTGCAGGAGATATTGCCCGCGGGGTGGATCTCTTCTCGGCACAGCTTGAAGGTGCAGGTTTCGCCCGAGTCCACACTTACCAGGAACTCCTCTACCCCAAGACTTTGTTTGGGTGGCTGAATGTCGTCCCTCGCGTGGGTGGTGGTGTGACCCACTATTCGGATATCGACGGAGCATCACCTGAGCTTTCCTCGGAGACGAAGACCCTTTTCCATGCAGGTCTGGATGTCTCCTTTAAAGTGACAAAAACCTGGAGCGACTACTACAAGCCTGAGTGGGGCCTGGACGGCCTGCGTCACGTCCTTCAGCCATACCTGAATTACTCCTACTTGGATGCTTCCCAGGCGACCGGTTTCCGTGGTGTGGACCGTCTTTCCCCCACCACCCGTCCCCGCTCCATTGACGTCCCTCTTTATACCGCTGTGGATGATCTCCAGTCCTGGAACATCGCTCGTATCGGGATGCGCAACCTCCTGCAGACGAAGCGTGATTATACCAGCACCAAGAACGGCACCTTTTACTCCGCTACGAGCGAAGGGCCGCAGACTTATACCTGGGCTGGTCTGAATACGTATGTGGATGTCTTCCTCAAAGACCCTGAATTCGACCGTAATTTCTCCAACCTTTACAACGAACTGTTCTTCCGTCCGGTTCCTTGGGTGAATTTCTGGATGGACTGGCAGATGCCGCTCGAAAGTGGTGAAGGCAGCTTCACAGAACTCAACCAGGGCGTGACATTCATGCCAGGGCGTAATATGCAGCTGACTCTGGGTCACCAGTATGTGAGTGACAGCCCTTACTTTGCGGATTCCAGCCTGGTCTTCTCCCGCATCTACGCCCGCTTGACGGACAATTGGGGCTTCTCCATGAACCACATTTTCGAAATGGATGACGGCACGATGGAATTTCAAAGCTACAGCGTCTCGCGGGATCTCTCCAGTTGGGTGGCTTCAGTCGGTGCCATGGTCCGGGACAACCGCAATGGCCTCTCAGATTACGGTATTCTCTTCTCCCTGACTCTGAAGGACTTCCCTCAGCTCAGCATGCCGCTGGATATCGACCCCAACCCATCTGGCCGTGGAGGCAATCAGTAGGGCAGTTTTGCTCTTGAGAGTGAATGGCGTTGAGCGCAGTGTTGTGCTCTCATAATGGACCCGGTGATTCACAGCAGCAGCCACTGCTGGTAATCATCGGATTTCCTCGCCGTTTTCTCCTATATTTCATGAAGCTCACCATCATCGGTTCTGGATACGTCGGTCTCACCACAGGGGCTTGTTTTGCCGAGGTTGGGCATCAAGTGCTTTGTGTGGATAACGACGAGGCCAAGGTGAAATCCCTACAGGCCGGAGAAATCCCCATTTTCGAGCCGGGCCTGGAATCTCTCGTGAGAAAAAATGTGGCCGCACGCCGACTTCAATTCACCACTTCGACCGAGGAAGGCGTGGACCATGGGGAGGTGCTCTTTATCGCCGTCCCCACACCTCCTCAGGCCGATGGCAGCGTGGATCTCAGTTTCATCGAGAAGGTGGCCCGCGAAATCGCCCAGTACCTTTCCAGTTACCGCGTCATTGTGGACAAGAGCACCGTCCCCGTGAAAACCGGTGAACGCGTGGCCTCCACCATCCGCCGCCATGCCAAGCCAGGGGCAGAGTTTGATGTGGTCAGCAATCCTGAGTTTCTGCGCGAAGGCTGTGCCGTGGCCGATCTCATGCGGCCTGACCGCATCGTCATCGGCGGAAACAGCGACAGGGCGCTCGCCTTGATGCAGAAAATTTACGAGCCCTTTGTCGCTCCCGTCCTCGTCACTGATATCAACAGCGCCGAACTCATCAAACACGCAGCCAACAGCTTTCTGGCGCTGAAGATCAGCTACATCAATGCCCTGGCGGAAATTTGCGAAGTCAGCGGTGCGGATGTCCTCAAAGTCGCCGAAGGCATCGGCGCGGATAAACGCATCGGTCGCGGTTTCCTCAATGCCGGCCTGGGCTATGGCGGCTCTTGTTTCCCCAAGGATGTTTCCGCCTTCATAGCCATCGCTGAGCAGTTAGGCCTTCCCTTTGACCTGCTCAAAGAAGTCCAGAAAATCAACATCCGGCAGGTGGACCGCTTCCTGGATGCCATTCGTGAGGCGCTTTGGGTGCTGAAGGATAAAAAAATCGCCGTCTGGGGACTCAGCTTCAAGCCGAATACCGACGATGTCCGCTCTTCTGTCGCCGTGAATCTGGTGGAGCGTTTGGTGGCGGAAGGCGCTTTGGTCAGTGCTTACGATCCCCAGGCGATGCCAAAAGCGGCTGAGTTACCCATGGCTTCTAAAATTCGTTTCGCCAGCAGCGCACTGGATGCTGCCGCAGATGCGGAGGTCCTCATCATCGCCACCGAATGGCCGGAATTTGCCTCGGCGGACCTCGCCTCACTGCGCAGTACCATGCGCACCCCTTTGATCTTTGACGGTCGTAATCTGCTTGATCCTGTCGCCGTTCGCGATTTTGGCTTCCAATACCGTGGCATTGGCCGCGGCATCGTGGCTGAGCGTGGATAGACCGCCTGCCTGTCTGTTGTTAAGTCTGAGCCTTCCATTCTGAATCCGCTGAAAACCATCCATTCATCCTCCCCTGCCACCAGCGTCCGCAACCACGCCCTGGACGTCTTGACCGACTGGCAAAAATCCGGCCGCTTTGCCACAGACCTGCTGGACGAGCGCGTCCGCCGTGCCGTGCTTTCACCTCCCAATGCTGCTTTCCTTCACGATATCGTCTTTACGACGCTGCGGAATCTCAGCCTGCTGGACTTCTGGGCGGATCAAATGACTGATGGAAAGCATCTGGACCATCGCACCCGCTGGCTGCTGCGCATCGGCCTCTGCCAGCTCCTGCTTTTGGGCGTGCCATCCCATGCCGCCGTCAATGAAACTGTCGCTGCTGCCGGTCGTTCCGGGGCTCTCGTCAATGCCGTCCTGCGCCGTGCTGGGCGTGAGGAAGCCAGGCTGCATGCTCTCGTCGAGGCTCAGCCGCTGACCGTTCGTTATTCGCACCCAGAATTCATGGTCCGCCGCTGGATCAAGATCATGGGCAAGACCAAGGCCGAAAGCCTCTGCCAGTGGAATCAGGAACCCCCACCCGTGTTTGTGCGCCTGAATGCCCTTCACGAAGAAGCCTTCCTCCGACTGTCCAAAATGCCCGAGCTCACCGATATCGGTGAAGGCTTTTACCAATGCGAAAGTGCCCCACGCGAAGCCCTGAAGCATGGCCTTTGTTATGCCCAGGACCCCAGCACTGCCCATGCCCCGCGCATGCTGGCACCGAAACCGGGTGAAACCGTGCTCGATGCTTGCGCTGCCCCGGGTGGCAAAACCGCACTCCTGGCCGAGATCATGTGCAATGAAGGCCGCATCTTTGCCTGCGATTCATCTCCCGCCCGGCTCACCCGCCTGCGTGAAAATCTCACCCGTCTGAAGGTCCGTATCGCCCACGTCCACACCTTCGATTTATTAGGGGATGCGCCCCCACCGTTTGGCGATCTGCTCTTTGACCGCATCCTTCTGGATGTTCCGTGTTCGAATACAGGCGTCATGCGCCGTCGCATTGATGTACGCTGGCGCCTCCAGGAGGAAGAATTCGCCGTCCTGGCGGATACCCAGCGCCGCATTGTGGCTTCCGCCCTTCGTTTCCTCAAGCCTGGCGGTTCCCTGGTTTACAGCACCTGCAGCATTGATCCGGATGAAAATCAGTCCGTCATCAAAGCCATCCTGGAGGCTCATCCAGATATGGAATTGATCGAAAGCCGCCTCATCTTCCCGCCCAAAGAGCAGACGGATGGAGCCTTCGCCGCACGCTTGGTCAAGAAGGCATGAGCGAGGCCGTCCAGACCCAGCGGGCCGATAAATGGCTGCACCACGTGCGCGTCTTTAAAACCCGCAGTCTGGCCACCCAGGCCTGTACGAAAGGCAACGTCACCCTCGATGACCAGCCTGTAAAACCCGCGCGCGATTTGCGGGCAGGGGACGTCATTGAGGTGGTGCGTGGAGACCTGCGCCTGCGCTTGCGGGTGACCGCCTTTGCCCCACGCCGACTCAGTGCCCCGCAGGTATCGGAATTCTACGAAAACCTCACCCCCCAGGAGTGGATCGAAAAAGCTGCCGAGCTCCGCCGTCAAAAGGAGCTCGAAACCCCTCACGAGCACGAAATGGTGACCAAGCCTAACAAACAGCAGCTTCGCCAGTTGCGTGAATGGCAGGAGCAGAATCATTCCATGTAGCCGAGCACTGCCTGGCCCGAATTCACGGGGCTGAAGACAAAGAATAGACGGGGCGGAAACAGGGAAGGGGAGCTGCAATCCCCGGTTGCCCCTGGTCCATGAGGTGCTAAGAAGGAAGTGCCCTATGCCGCGTTTTTTCCGCCCTCTCCCTCTTTCAAAATGCGTCTCTGCCATGCTCTCCCTCGGGAGCATCTGGTTGGTTTTTGCCCCGGCTACCGCCTCTGCACAATCCGCAGTCCTGGCGGCAGATAGCTTCAACCGTAAGATTCACGTGGCCAATCAGGCCAATGAGAAGCGCCCCGTAGGCGGCCTAGCCAAAATCGCCACCGCCATGGTCACGCTCGATTGGGCGGAGGCCTCCAAAGCCGGCGTCAATATCCTCGCCACCGTCCCTGCCTATGCGCCGCAGGTCGCCGGTAGCAATACCCTCGGCCTCCAGCCAGGGGACCGCCTCACCCTGCGCGACCTCATTTATGCCACCCTCATGACGGCAGATGACATCGCCGCCATCACCCTGGGGGACTTCGTCGGGCGCGATCACCTTCAGCGGCTTCAGCGTGGCGGCGATCCGCTCAATGAATTTGTCCGTCAGATGAATCAGCTCGCTGCCCGCGAAGGTGCAAGCAATACCCGGTTCACCAATCCTCACGGGTTTGAGAATACCCGCACCATGCCCTATTCCACCGCAGCGGACATGACCCGCCTGGGGCTTTATGCCATCTCACGTCCGGCCCTGCGTTTTTATACCAACCAGCGCTCCCGTGAAGTCACCGTTTACCGTGCCACCGGCCAGCTTAGCCTGCCGTTAAACAACACCAATGAACTGCTCGGCGTATCCAGCATCGACGGCATCAAATACACCTCTACTCCCCGTTCCGGTGGCTGCATCGTCGTCACCGCAGAGCGCCCCGCTTCCGTCACCAAGCAGCCGGATGGATCCAGTCTCATCTATCGTCACCGCATGGTCGTCACCGTCATAGGTTCTTCCAACCCCGCTGCTGAAGCCCACGCGCTGCTTCAGCAAAGCTGGGCCGCCTATGATCGCTGGCTGGCCGCAGGCCGTCCCATCACAGACAAGCGCCAGCTTTTGAATAACTACTAATCTGGCTGCAACTCCGTAGTCCACCGCGCACACTTTTTCACACCCAACCCATACGAACGACATGCGAATCGGTATCCTCAACAGTGGCGGCGATTGCCCCGGTCTCAATGCAGTCATCCACGGCGTCGTTGGCGCTGCTCATAATCTTGGCTGGGAAGTCGTCGGCTTCCGCGATGGTTTCGAAGGCCTGCTGCCTCCGGGGGATTACATGATGCTGGACCCCAGCCGCACTGTCGGGATCATGAAGCTCGGTGGCACCATTCTGGGCACCACCAACAAAGGCCACTTCGTCGCCAAAGTCGGTGAAGGCAACGTCGCTGAAGTCCCCAAGGAAATCGTCGAAAAAGCCAAAAACACCCTCCGTCATTTGGAGATCGGCGCACTCATCGTCGTCGGCGGAGACGGCTCCCTGACCACCGGCCTGCAGCTTTACAACATGGGCGTGCCCGTCATCGGCGTGCCCAAGACCATTGATAATGACATCCAGGCCACAGCCATGACCTTTGGCTTTGATTCCGCCTGCCACGCCGTGGTGGATGCCCTGGACCGCCTTCACACCACCGCAGAAAGCCACAAGCGCGTCATCGTGCTCGAAGTCATGGGCCGCCACGCCGGCTGGATCGCCCTTTATGGCGGCATGGCAGGTGGGGCCGATGTCATCCTGCTCCCGGAAATCCCCTTCCACATGGAGCACGTGGCCGATGCCATCCGCCAGCGCGATGCCCGCGGCCTGCACAGCACCCTCGTCGTCGTCGCTGAAGGCGCACGCATGGAGACCGGGGAGCTTTTGAAAAAAGAAAACGTCGGTGGCAAAGGCGAGGACCGCCTGGGTGGCATCGGCGATTACGTGGCCAAAAAGATCGAAGGCATGACGGGCAAGGAAACCCGCGCCTGCACCCTTGGCCACCTTCAGCGTGGTGGCGCACCCACCGCCCTGGACCGCATCCTCGGCGTCCGTTTCGGAGCCAAAGCCGTTCACTTGATCGAAGAAGGCAAATTCGGCCGCATGGTCAGCTACCAGCATTATCAAGTCGGCGATGTCAGCATCGAGGAAGCCGTCAACCAGCTCCGTCTCGTGCAGCCAGATAGCGAAATCATCCGCGCAGGCCGCAGCATCGGCATCTGCTTTGGGGATCGCAACGTCTCTCGTTGATCCACCTCACGCCCCTGTTGTAAATGAGTCCGCGCCTTTGAGTGGCGCGGACTCAATTCAGTATCATTCGCCGCCGTTCCAGCCCTAGCTGGTTTCGGCGGTCCCGGCGCAGGCGAAATTCCTCCTTCTTCGGCTGCGTATAGCCCGCCGCCCCATACTCCACCACCACCGTCACCACCTGCGGTGCAGCATCCAGACTCACCATCCGGAATACAGGCTCCCTTTTGATGCGGAAAAAAGTATGCAGCGGGATGTGCGGATGCCCCGCATTCCACAGCCAGCGTCCGGGTGGAAAATCGCTCAGCTCAGACAGCGCCAGCAGCACCTCCCGCACCAGCGTTTCTTCGTGATGTTTCAGCAGCTTGGCAGCCGCCCGTCGGCAGAGCATCTGCTCCACGAAAGCCGCTGCCGGATTGAGGTGATCCTCCTCCATCTCCTCGATCACCTCCCGCGCATGAAAGGCCATGGACTCACGAAACTGCTCAGGGGTGATGCTGCCCGTATCGAGCAAGTGGAAAAGCTGGCGGGGGCTGGGGGGGACTTCGGACACGGCTGGATTAAAAAAGAACGTGCCATACCGCTGCAAGGATGATTTCCACTTTCTGCTCATTCCGGTAAGCCCCGCCCGTCCGTGACTTCCTGCTTGCCCTGCACCCCTTTTAGGCGTGATTATACACCGCCTTGGCCCCCTGCTGCGGTCACCGGATCCATCTCACTGCCATGAAGACACCCATCCAGCCTGCTTCCAGCATCCTCCAGGCGGCATGCGCCACCTGCCTGCTGCTGGCCATGACCAGTTGCGAAATGCCTCCCCGTGAGGCCTGGCGCATCATTCAGCGGGACGGTCTTTTCACGTATATGGATCGTGAGTACAATCCCAGCATCCTGCCCAGCCGCTATCTCACGTCCAATGGTCGGCCCTTCGTCCCGGCCCGCAGTTCCCAGGTACCCTACCGCCCCGGTTATCATCAAAGCCGTTACTTAGCCTCCACTTCCACCGTTCCTTATCGCACACGCCCACGGCCAGAGCCCCAGCGTTACTCACGGCCCAAGCCCGCACCCGCACCGGAATCCAAGATTCTTCTGGAGCCGTCTAAAACCGCATCATCCACACCTCGCAGCAGTCCCAAGCCGCCTCCAGCATCCGCCCCGGCTCCTTCCATGGATTCCCTGCCTTACGGCACCCCGGTCCCCGGTCGCCCCGGCATGGTGAATAGTCCATTCGCCACTCAGCAGCAGCTGGTCGATGTCACCGGCATGGCCGCAGGGGAAGCCGTCAAAGACCCTTACAGTGGAAAACTTTTCCGCGTTCCTCCCACCCAGCAGGCCGCAGCCGAACCGGCCGAATCGTCCCCTCCACCGCCTCCCGCACCCGCTGAAGAGCCGAAAGTACAGCCTTAAAACGGTTTCTGTGACCGTTCTCAGCGTTTAGAGTGACATTCGGGCTTGATTCCCCCTGTGATGGTGTCACTCTCCGCCCCCGCTTTTAGCATTCCAATACCAGCCACCATGGGCCAGCAACTCAACAAAATCGTCAAACGTCGCCGTCGTAAACTCTATGCCGCTCGCAAGAAAGCTCTTGTGAAGTCCGGTCTGAGCCGCAAGTCCATCGTCCGTGAGCCCAAGGCCGCCAAGAAGACTGTGAAGAAGGCTGCTGCCCCCAAGAAGGATAAAGCACCTGCCAAGGCCAAGGCTGCCCCCGCCGCTGAAATCGTGGAAACCACCGCCGCCGCTCCTGAAGTGGTCACACCGGTGGTCGAAGAAGCTGCTGCTCCTGCTGCCGAAGTGGCAACCGAAGAAGCTGCTCCAGCCGCTGAAGAGACCGCTCCTGCCACTGAGGAAGCCGCTCCTGCTGCTGAAGAAAAGACCGCTGAATAAGCTTCGCTTCTCAGCTCATATTTCTAAAAACCCGCGCATGCTCTGCGCGGGTTTTTTGTGTCTGGATATGCCACTCAAAAAGAAAGGCCCGGGTGGGAGCCATGGCCTTTCATGCTTCTCTTCAGATCAAATCCCTCACCCCAGCTCCGCGATCGTCACCGGCTTCCCACCCAGTTCCGCACTGCGGTCGGAGGCAAAGATCACCTCAAAGGTCCGCAGGGATTCGTTAAAGCTCGTCAGCGCCATGTCCTGGCCCTCATCCAGCGCATCGAAGAACACCTGAAACTGCGTCTGATACGGGTGGTCGCTCACATCACCGGAGTCCAGCATGTGCATGGACAGATTGCCCCAGGCCTTCTTGTCGCTCTTCAGCTTGTTGGAGTGGATCTTGTTATCCAGCAGGCTGCCCTCACTGCCCACCAGATGGGTGTGGAAGTAATACGGCTGCAGGCAGTCCACCACCGCCGCCGTCTTGCCCACCGCCCCGTTCTTAAATTTCACCAGCGTCACACTCGTCGTGTCATACTCATACGGGGCGAAGGTCGTGCTCTTGGATTTCGTGCTCAGGCTCGTCACACTTTCCACCTCCCCCGGCATCACCATCAGCAGCGCATCCAGCGCGTGGCAGCCCGCCGTCAGCAGCGCACTGCCGCCATCCTTCTTGCCGGTGTTCCAGCGGAACTGCCCATACCACGGCCCGATGCCATGATAGTAATCCACCTCACCATAATGGATCTCCCCCAGCAGCCCCTCATCCAGGATCGCCTTGGTGGACTGGAACTGGCCTGAAAAACGGCACTCGAAGCACACACAACCCTTCACCCCGTTCGCATTCGCCGCCGCCACGATCTCCCGCACTTCCTGGAGAGAGTTCGCCATCGGCTTTTCCAGAATGATGTGCTTCTTCGCATTCGCCGCCGCCACCGCTTGTTTGCGATGCTGGCTTGGATAGCTCGTGATGTCCACGATGTGGATGTCCGGATTGGCCAGCATTGCATCCAGGTCCTGATACGCCGTGATCGTGCCACCATGCTTCGCACTCAGCTCCGCACCATCCAGCGGGCGGGAGGAGTAAACCGCCGTGACCTGCGCCTGCTTGCTGGCGTTGATCGCTTCGATGTGGGCAGTCGCTGCCCAGCCATAACCAATGATGCCGACGTTGTATTTTTTCATGAGAAGAAGAGTCATTGCTCCCAAACCTGGGAGCCTTGTCAAATCAATACCCGCCCCATCGCCCCCGCCTTTCACTCTCATTCACTCCCCCGTGCCCCAATCACATACTTCTGTGAGCCTACTCCCATCTCTGTACTTCCTGCCCCCTCTGCCTCTCCGCCCCTCTGTGGCCAAAACGAATCACCAAACCAGCCCGCCTCACCGCAAAGGCACCTAGTTTCAGTCCTCTTGGGCCTGATCGGCATCCCTATCCCTCTTTCCCAGCTGCAGAGCGGTGTCCGTATTTTAGCCGCGCCTTTTAAGGCGCGGTTTCTCCCCCAGCACCGCCTTCACTCATTGCGTCGCAGCGCGCCGCGCGATCCTCCGCGATTTCACCACTCCATGACGCTAAGCCGTCTCATTCACTCCCCGTGCCCAATCCCATCTCTGCTCTTCCTGCCCCCTCTGCCTCTCCGCCCCTCTGCGGCCAAAACGAATCACCAACCCACCCCGCCTCACCGCAAAGGGGCTAAGGAGCAGAGAACGGTCACACCCGTGCCTGCTGAGTCGTCACACCCCTTGTGGCAGATGGTTCAGCAACAGCCTTAGCTGGTCGAGATTCACCGGCTTGACCAGATGGGCAAAGAACCCTGCCTCCTTCGTCTGGCGGAAGTCCTCTTCCATCCCGTATCCGCTCAGGGCGATGCCTGGAACTGGCCGCTGCCGCTGGATCTCCCGCATCAGGTCCAGGCCGCTGCCATCCGGCAGACCTAGATCTGTGATCACCGCATCAAAATTCGCCGCCGCAAACGCGGCCAGCGCTTCGCGTGAGTTCGTCGCCGTCGTCACCGTGTGTCCGCGGCGTATCAGCAATCGGGAAAGCACCGCCAGGGTCGCCTCATGGTCCTCCACCACCAGCAGGCGCAGCGTACGGTCCGGTTGAGCGGGCGTTTTCGGCTTTGCGGGCACAGAGGGTGGTGCTTTTACAGAGGCCATTTCCACGGAGAAAGTCGCGCCATGCCCCTCGCCTCGGCTCTCGGCATAAATTTCACCGCCATGTGCCATGACGATAGCCTTGGAGATCGCCAGGCCCAGCCCCAGCCCGCCAAAATGGTGTGACCCTGTAGCTTCAATCTGCTCAAAGGCATTGAAGATTCTAGTCAGTGAATCGCCCGCAATGCCGATGCCCGTGTCTGCAACAGAGACGATGATGGAGCCATCATTATCGGTTTGCGTATTCACCGTGATGGTGCCGCCTGTGGGGGTGAATTTCAGTGCATTCTTGATCAGATTCCAAAACACCTGCTGCAGCCTGGCCGGATCCGCCATCACATGGTGGTGTTCTGCTTCCAGGGTGAAACGGATGCGCACCTGCTTGCCCTGTCCATCACTGCGGACGATCTCCGCCGTATGCTTCAGCAGCTCATGGATGTCTGAAACCACCGGGGATATTTTCAACTTGCCATGACTGATGCGTGTCAGGTCCAGCAGATCGTCGATCAGGCGCGCCTCCAGCTCCACATTGCGCCGGATCACACCTAGCTGGCTGCGCACATCCTCGGACAGGCAGGTATCACTTTCCAGGGAGGCTGCCGTCATCAGCACCGGAGTCAGCGGCGTCCGCAGCTCATGGCTCAGCGCCGCTAGAAATTCATCTTTGGCACAGGATGACCTTTCGATCTCAGCCATCGCCCGGCGCAGGGACTTCTCCGCCTGCGTCCGTTCCGTAATGTCCTCGATCGCCAGCACGATGCGGTCCGGCGTCCCGTCCATGCTATCCACCTGCCGCGCATTCAGCAGCATCGTCCGGCGGCCCAGGCTCTCAAACTCATGCGTTACCTCATACCCGTTGAAGTAGTTTTTCTGCGGCAGGATGTCCTCCAGCAGCTTGCGCAGATCAGGGATGTCCCATTGCCGGTTGCCCAGTTCATAGATCAGCCGCCCCTCACTCTCCTTGGCATCCACATCAAACGCTTTGTAAAACACATCGCTGGCGGAGTCCACCCTCAGGTCCGCACGGAGGATTAGGAAAGGCACCGGCAGCGTCCTCAAGATCGCTTCAGCATAGTCTCGGGACGCCACAATCTGCTGCTGGTGGCGTTTCAGATCATCAATGTCATTGAGCACCAGCACCACGCCGTCGATCCTCTTGTCCAGCGTAATGTAGGGACGCACATGCAGGGAATACCAGCACCCTTCGTGATCCTTCACTTCCAATTCACGCGGAATAACGGTCTCCATCACCTCGGTGATGATGTCAGTCAGACCGGGCAGGTTAAGATGATGTCTCAGGCTGACAAAATTCCGCCCCAGATCAGCCGCCACCAGATTGAATATCTTCTCCGCTGATGCGGAAAAACGGCGGATCGAAAGATCCCTGCCCAGGAGCAGAATCGCCGTTTGCAGGCTGGCTTGCAGGTTGTTCAGGTCCGCATTCAGTCGGCTCTGTTCAGCGTCCCGATGCACCAGCTCCTCATTGATCGTCGTCAGCTCTTCATTGGTGGATTCCAGCTCCTCCTTGGAGGTTTCCAGCTCTTCATTGATGCTTTGCAGCTCTTCATTCGCACTCTGCAATTCCTCACTGGAGGCCTGCAAATCGTCTGTGACGGACTCATTTTGCTCCTGGATGGAAAGCAGATAGTCCCGCGTTTCAGCCAGTTCCTGCTCCAGTTCCGTGATGCGGCTGGCCGCATCTTTCTTCCCCTTGGGGAAAGGTGGAGTGGGCGGCTTCACCTTTCCCACCGGGCCGTTCTCAGCATTTTCAAAGAGTACCAGCAGGCACTGCTCCTTGAGGTTTCGCAGTGGGATCACGCGCAGATTCACAGTCCGCTGGTCACCGTATTTGCGGATCTGCACATTTTCCCGGCAGACCGTCGTGTTGTCCCGCCGCGCCACCTGGATGGCTGCACGCAGCGGCAGCATCAGTCCTTCAGGAGCCATCTTCAGCAGGTCAAAGCTGGCCTTGCCCGTCGGTGGTTCCAAAAAGGCTCCTGTTGCCCCCCGGAACTGCAGGATCTGCCCTTCTGCATTGATCAGCACCCCCGGTGGCGCAAACAGGCTTACCGAGATTCGGTCCGCCTCCCGCTGGGCATTGAATTCGCCACCTGGAGCATGCGCGAACTGCCCTTCAGCCAGGCTGCGTTGGCCTTGACGTTGTGCTGCGGGCTCCTTGGGCTGCGGAGAATGGAAGGACGGAGTCGTCGCCGATTTCCGGATAAAGATCTTCTGTTTTTTGTCAGCGGCCGTGAACAGATCCGTGAACTGACCGATGGACTCGCTAGCCCCCAGAAACAGATAGCCTTCCGGCTTCAGCGCATAATGAAATGCGGGAAAGATCTTTTTCTGCAACTCTGGTTCAAAGTAGATCAGCAGATTGCGGCAGGAGATCAGGTCCATCCGCGAAAACGGAGGATCACTCATCACATTCTGTCGGGCGAAGACCACCTGCTCCCGCAGGGCCTTGTTCACCCGGTAGCCACCTTCTTCTTCGGTGAAAAAACGCCTCAGTCTTTCAGGCGTGATATCCATCGCCAGAGACTTGGCATAAAGCCCCGCCCGTGCCTTGTCCAGCAGCGCCTCATTGAGGTCCGTGGCAAAGATTTGCAACTTCATTGGATGCGGATTCTCTGTGACTGCCTCAGCAAATGTCATGGCCAGCGAATACGCCTCCTGCCCGGTCGAGCAGCCCAGCACCCAGATGCGCAGGAGACCATTCCTTTTGGGCTGCGCCAAAAGTTTTGGGAAAACCTTGTTCTTGAGAATCTCGAACGCTTCTGGATTGCGGAAAAAGCTCGTCACACTGATCAGCACATCAGAATAGAGAGCATCCAGCTCCTTGGTGTTGCCATTCAGAAATGTCCCGTAAGCCGCCAGCGTCTCATGCTTGTTCAGCACTAGCCGCCGTGCTACCCGCCGCTGGATCGTGCTTGATTTGTAGAGTGAAAAATCCACCCCGCAATGTTTCCGCAGCAGCCCCAGGATTTTCACATAGCCTTCCAGGCTTTCCTTGCCTGGCTCATCCCTGGCTTCTGTCCGCGCCCGGCGTGAGTCCGTGCGTGGAGTGCCGTGTCCGCCGGATGCCAGCGCCGTATCTGCATCATCACTCTGGTCGCTCTCCCTCTCCGCCTCAGATGCTAGCCGCCCAGGCTGTGGCCCGGTGGCGGCTGCCATCACAAAAGGGTGCTTCGCAATGCGCGCCAGCTCCTTCGCTATGGCCTCTGGAGACAGCACAAAGTCCACGCAGCCTGCGGCGATGGCACTGTGCGGCATCGAGTCGTATTTGGCCGTTTCATCCTGCGCAAAAGTCAGCCCTCCTTCAGCCTTCACCGATTCCAGGCCCATAGTGCCATCTGTCGCCGTACCGGACAGCACCACCCCGATAGCATTTTCACGCTGGTCTTCCGCCAAAGACTCAAAAAAGCAGTCGATGGACCTCGCTGGACCCCTCACCCGGCCACGCGGAGTCAGATTCAGCACGCCTTTGGAGATCTCCATCATCACATTAGGCGGGATGATGTAAATGTGATTCCGCTCCACCTGCATCCCATGGGTCACTTGCAGCACCGGTATCGGCGTGCAACGTTGCAGGAGCAGCACCAGCGCACTCTCATGCTGCGGGTCCAGATGCTGGACGAGCACAAAGCCCATGCCCGTATCCGCAGGCAGATGTTTCAGCAGTTCTTGAAACGCCTCAAATCCCCCGGCTGAGGCCCCCACACCCACAATGGGAAAACTGCCCTGGATAGCAGGCGTCGTTTTCAGTGCCCCGGCACCTTTAGTGAGCCGCGGTTTGCGTGTCGAGGCTTTCGGCGCGGCTTTAATCAAGAACTTATCATACAGGTCCGCACCTCCAGGGCTAGAGAAATCGGTGAGTCAATCCTGCGGCACAAGATCCGTCTCGATTTACCAAATGACTATACCCCCCATAATGACAAGTCTTCTGCCTCCTCGAGTTAACCCCATAAGGAATCTTATACGATTTCACCACACCGCTTGATGAAACCAGGAATTCACCAGTCTTGCGTGCTGACAAGTTTTAGCGTTAGCTCAAACGCATGAATATCATTTCTGTCGCAGCAACCCTCTTAGCATCCATTCTGCTGATCGGCTGCAATCCGATCAAGAGCACTGCCGAGGCTGAAAAGGCAGCCGTCGAATTCCATGGGCTGTTCGATTCCCAGGATTATGAAAAGATTTACGATACTTCTCATCCTGATTTAAAAGCTGCCCAATCCAAACAAGAGCTGGTCGCTTTTATCAAAGCCGTTCGCGAAAAATTGGGAACCGTGAAGTCATCCGACAGAAAAGGCTGGAAGGCCAATTCATACAACCTCAAAACCACCGTTGTTCTTAGCTACGCAACCGTGTTTGAGCACGGACAAGGAACCGAAACCTTCACCTATCGCATTGAGGACGGTAAAGCATCTTTGCTCGGATGGCACATCAACTCGAATGCTCTAATGAGCAATCCGGCTCCATTGACAGCTGAAGCCGATAAACCGCAATGACCTTCTTCAGAAACCCGGACGCCGGGGACTTTCATCCCCGACGTCTTGAGTATCACTTGTTAGGCAGTCAGATAAAATCGTTCACCAGGTTCTCCAGCATCTCCTGGCGACCGCTGCCGATCATCGGCTCGCCATTCTCCAGCGTATAAGCCTCCAGCTCTGCAAAGCTTGCTGTGCCTGCTTCGATCTTTGCGCCGATGCCCTGATCAAAGGTGCTGTAACGTGCTTTTTTGAAGGCATCCAGACGGCCGTCTTCAATGATCGCTGCTGCGATTTTAAGGCCACGGGCGAAGGCATCCATACCGCCGATGTGTGCATGGAATAGATCCACCGGCTCGAAAGATTCACGGCGTACCTTGGCATCAAAGTTAAGTCCACCCGTGGTGAAGCCACCGCTCTTCAGCATCACCAGCATCATCTGCGTGGTCATATAAATATCCGTCGGGAACTGGTCCGTATCCCAGCCGATCAGTTCATCCCCGGTATTCGCATCCACAGAGCCCAGTGCTCCCGCAGCCACGGCCACCTCCATCTCATGCCACATCGTATGCCCGGCCAGTGTGGCATGGTTCGTTTCCAGGTTCAGCTTGAAATGCTCCATCAGCCCATGCTCGCGCAGGAAGTTCAGACAGGCTGCCGCATCGCTATCATACTGGTGCGTGGACGGCTCACGTGGTTTCGGCTCAATATAAAACGGTCCCTTGAAACCGATCTCTTTTTTATACGCCACGGCCATGTGCAGAAACTTCGCCAGGTGGTCCAGCTCCCTCTTCATATCCGTATTCCATAGGGAGGCATAGCCTTCACGGCCACCCCAGAAGGTATACCCTTCACCACCCAGACGGTGGGTCACCTCAATGGCCTTTTTCACCTGGGCTGCCGCATAGGCATACACACTCGCATTGGGGCTCGTCGCCGCGCCCTGGTTATACCGAGGATGAGCAAAGAGGCAGGCTGTACCCCAAAGAAGCTTTTTGCCCGTCGCCTTCTGGGCCTTCTCCAGTTCATCCGCCACAGCATCCAGATTCGCATTGCTCTCCGCCAGGGTTTCCCCCTCTGGAGCCACATCGCGATCATGGAAGCAGTAATAATCCACGCCCAGCTTGTCCATGAATTCAAAGCACGCCCACACGCGCCGCTGCGCATTGGCCACCGAGTTCGTCCCATCATCCCAAGGCCGCTGCGCCGTGCCTGCTCCAAAGGGATCCGCCAGCGTGTTGCGCATGGCATGCCAGTAAGCCACGCCAAAGCGGAAATGGTCCCGCATCTTCTTGCCGGCGATCACCTCGTCCGCATTGTAATGTTTAAAGGACAGCGGGTTCTTGGACTTGGGGCCCTCGTACTGGATTTTTTGAATGTCTGGAAAAGCTTCGCTCATGGTGTGAGCCGCCATTGGAACCGCTCCCCAGGAAAGCGTCAAGCCTTGTTCATGGCTTGCTTCATTTTCAACTCAAGTGAACGGCGACCCTAATGCAGCCGGACCGCTTTTTTTTCAAAAGCGGCCCGGTGGGACCCAACCAAAATCCCACCGGGCCTTAATTGACCGGGCTGTCCCCAACCATGAAGTGACAGTCCAGCTCGTTGTGGTGAAGCTCGCGCTTCGAATAAAGAATTAAGCAGCTAGCAGGCCAACTTTTGTGGCTTCTTTCATTAAAATTAAAAGTCTGCATTACCCGTCTCCAGCCTAGGCAGGCGGGAACAAACATTAATTGGGGCGTAACCAGTGATCGTGCAATTCTCAACATCTGCATTGACACGCAATAAAGGTAGTTCGTAGTTCCTGCCTGTCCTTAGCTACTCTATGAAATCACGCCTAATAAATTCAGTCTTGGCCTCCTGTGTAACTCTGATGGTCTCCTTGTCAGCCCAGGCTGATCAAACCATCAACTATCCTGACAAGAACCCTATCTTCTCCATTTCCTTCCCGGATAAATGGACGGTCGAAGAAGCTGACCAGTCCGTTTCCGCCTCTTCTGAAGATGAGTTGGTAAACATGGAACTGCTCGCCCTGGATGCTGAGGCTCTCGATAGCGCTGTGGACATCGCCAAGGAATCTCTCGAAGAAGAATTTGAAGGCATGAAGTTCAAGGATGCCCCGGAAAAAGGCGAGCTGAATGGCATGCATGTCGTTTTCCTCAATGCTCAGACCACCATGGAAGGCGTCAAAATGGCGGTGAACTGCTGTATCTTTGCCCCCAAAGGCGCAGACAAATTTTTCATGCTCTTCAATGTGGTGCCGTTTGAGTCTCTTGAGGCTCATGGCGAAGACATCTCCAAGATCATCAATTCCATCAAGGGCGAGTAACGCTCTCCATCTTGCACCTTTAATCCACGACAATGAGCGAATCTTCACTGCCGCCGTCCTCCGTTCCGCAGGTTGCTCCGGTATCCCCGGTACTCATTGTCGTGGGCATCTTATTCATCGTCGGATGGATCCTTGTATCCATCACGGTGGTGGCCATGTCCCTGATGGGCACACTCATGGCCAATGATTCCAGCGCCGCCTCCACGGATAGTCACTCGGCCCTGATCCTTGGCGTACTCGTCAGCCAGATCATCACCGGCATTTCTGGGATCCCTGGTGGTCTCGCCTTTTTCTGGAGGACCAAGCGCCGACTCATGGTCCTCCTTTTCATCGGCCTCTTCGTCCTTGGCGTCCTCGGACAGGTCGCCGCCTTCATGTCCTTCCTTCCAGGCGGCAGCCCTGAATCCTAGCACTGGTCAAAGTCAGAGCTCGGCTTTGATCGCCGCGAGCAAGTCTTCATACTGCTCAAACGGTGTAAACTGGGGAAACTGGGCCTGGATGCTGGCCGGGCTGTGGAAAAGGAAACCTTTATGCGCTTCCCCTAGCATCGTCGTATCGTTAAACGAATCCCCAGCAGCGATGAGGTGGTAATTCAGGCTCTTGAATGCTTCGACGGCTCTCTGCTTTTGGTTAGGCTGACGCAGCTTGTAATTTGCAATACGGCCATCCGCATCCGTTTCTAAATAGTGGCAGAAGATGGTCGGCCAGCCGAGCTGACGCATAAGCGGCTGGGCGAATTCTTCAAACGTATCGCTGAGGATGATCACCTGCGTCAGTGACCGCAGCTCATCCAAAAAGTCCTTGGCTCCTTCCATGGGTGACAGGGTGCCGATGACCTCCTGGATGTCCTTCAACTTCAGCCCATGCTGATCCAGGATGTCCAGGCGCCCCTTCATGAGCACATCGTAATCAGGCTCGTCACGGGTGGTGCGGCGTAGTTCGGCGATGCCGGTCTTTTCAGCAAAGGCGATCCAAATCTCCGGCACAAGCACGCCTTCGAGGTCCAGGGTGACGATGGTCTGTTTTTTCATGGAAAGCGCTTCTGTGTCATCACTTCAGGTCAATGTCCAGTTACAGCGACTAACAAAGCATCTTTCCGGCATCCAGATTTCCTACGGGTTGCGTATTTTGATACCGCGCCAGATCTTCACCAAGCTGTCTTCGGCGGCTGGCAACTATGGATCTGAGTTGCAACCCCCCCCACCAAATCCGACATGATGTATATCTCTCGCGGCCTGCTGGCCGCATCCGTGGGCCTGCTCATTGCTGGCACCAGTTGCAGTCAGATTCAGTCTGCTGGCTCCCTCGGTTATATGATGCACGGCAGCACTTTGCTGCGCCCGACCCCTGATAATTTCCGCCATGTTCCTCCACGTGATCAGGATCGCACTCCGACTCCCATGCAGTGGGGCTTGGACTTTTAAATCAAAGCTGGCTCATACTAAAATCACCTGCGCCTGCGCCAGATCGCGGGTGTGAGTGAGTGAAACGAGGAAACGCGTTACACCCTGAGCTTCTGCATGGCGCTTAGCCCCTCCATGCAGGTTCAGTATCGGCTTGCCTGATGCCTCACGGGTGATCTCGAAGTCTTTCCAATCCACGCCTTCGGCCCATAAGCCGGTGCCGATGGCTTTGGCCGCAGCTTCTTTGGCAGCAAACCGAGCCGCATAATGCATGGCTGGATCTGCGCATGCATCACAGTAGGTGATCTCTCCAGCCGTAAAGGTCTTCTCTTTGAATCGGACCCCATGTTTAACGATGAGGTCTCGTATACGCCCTACCTCGACCAAGTCTATACCAATGCCGATGGGGTTCATGCGCGGGTATACCTGGCCATGACCTCAAGGAATTCGGCGATGGCCTGACGCAGACCAACGAATACCGAACGGGCGACGATGCTATGGCCGATGTTCAGTTCGGTCAGATGCGGGACGGGGAACAGATCAGGCAAGTTCAGGGTCGTAAGGCCATGCCCGGCATTGATTTGCAGGCCCAGGCTGTGGCCCAGTTCAGCCGCAGCGATGAGGCGCGCAGTCTCTTGCGCCCGTTTTTCACCCAGCTCATTGGCAAAGGTGCCCGTATGCAGCTCCACCATGCTGGCACCGATTTCAGCGGAAGCACGAATTTGGTCCAGGTCCGGGTCGATGAACATGCTCACGCGAGTGCCATTGGCTTCCAATTGAGACACACTGGAGCGAAGCGCCTCTTTTTGCCCAACGACATCCAGCCCGCCTTCGGTGGTCACTTCCTCGCGGTTCTCTGGAACCATGCACACAAAGTCCGGCTTCACCTCCAGGGCGATGCCCAGGATCTCGGCCGTATTGCCCATCTCCAGGTTCATCTTGGTGCCGATGTTTTGGCGCAGCAGGCGGACGTCCGCATCCACGATGTGGCGGCGGTCTGCCCGCAGGTGGATGGTGATGGACTGTGCGCCTGCGGCCTCCGCCTCAAGCGCGGCCTCCAGGATGGAAGGCTCCACATTATGTGCTCCCAGCATGGTCCGATAACGAGCCTGACGGAGAGTGGCGACGTGGTCAATATTGACGCCGAGAAGAAGGTTGGGATTCATCAATGAAGGGTTGTTCTCTCAATGCAGGAAGTGGCGGTGGCCGGTGAAGACCATGGCCATTTTCCGCTCGTCTGCGGCGGCAATGACTTCTTCGTCACGCATGGATCCGCCGGGCTGGATGGCGGCGGTGGCACCGGCTTCGGCGCAGGCGATGAGGCCGTCGGCGAAGGGGAACATGGCATCGCTGGCGACGACACTGCCGGCCAGGGAGAGGCCGGCTTCCTTGGCTTTCCAGATGGCGATGCGGCAGGAATCCACGCGGCTCATCTGGCCGGCACCGATGCCGAGGGTACGGTCATGGGTGGCGAAGACGATGGCGTTGGACTTCACATGCTTGACCACGCGCCAAGCGAAGCGCATGGCCTCGAGTTCATCGCGGGTGGGTGGGCGCTGGGTTTTGACCTTGTTTTCGAGGTCTTCGAGGCCGAGGGCACGTGGATCGCTGTCCATCACGAGCACTCCACCGGGGGCGCTGCGGATGATCGGGTCGCTGAAGGTCTTGGTGACCTCGGGCAGCATCTGGATGAGGCGCAGATTCTTCTTCTTCTGGAGAAGGGCGCGGGCATCGGCATCGAAGTCCGGTGCGATGATGATGTCAGTAAAGATTTCCGAGATGATGCGGGCCAGGCCGAGCGTCATGCTGCGATTGATGACGATGACGCCGCCGAAGGGGGCCTGCTTGTCCGTCTCAAAGGCTTTGGCCCAGGCTTCACGCAGATCTTCATCCGCACAGCCGATGCCGCAGGGATTGGTGTGCTTCAGGATGGCGACGGTCGGGCGGCGGAACTCATGGATGAGACCGGCGGCACCGTGGATGTCCAGGATGTTGGTGTAGCTCAGTTCTTTGCCGTGCAGTTTGACAAAGTAATCGCTGAAATTCCCGTAAAGGGCGGACTTCTGGTGGGGGTTATCACCGTACCGAAGCTCGCTGTGAAGGGGCAGGCTAAGGGAGAAGGTCTTTTGGGTGACCTGTTCCTTGTTCAGGAAGCTGGCGATGGCTGCATCGTAGCTGGAGGTGCGCTGAAAGACTTTGCAGGCCAGACGCTCACGGGTGGCGAGGGTGGTTTCACCTTTGTTTTCCTTCAGTTCAGCGAGGACAATGGGGTAGTCAGCAGGATCAGAAATCACCGTCACCCAGCGGTGGTTTTTGGCTGCGCTGCGCAGCATGGAAGGGCCGCCGATGTCGATGTTTTCGATGGCTTCCTCGAGAGTGACATCTTTTTTGGCGATGGTCTGCTCAAAGGGATAAAGATTGATGGCCACCAGGTCGATGACCGGGATGTTGTGCTTGGCTGCGTTCTTTTTGTCCTCGTCATTGTCCCGGCGCTGAAGGAGACCGCCGTGGACCTTGGGGTGGAGAGTTTTGACACGACCATCAAACATCTCGGGGAAACCGGTGTGTTCGGAAACATCAATGACAGTCAGGCCTGCGTCTTTGAGATGCTTCGCAGTGCCGCCAGTGGACAGGATTTCGATGCCGAGCTCGGCCAGACCTTTGGCAAAGTCGAGAAGGCCGGTTTTATCGGAGACAGAAAGAAGAGCGCGAGCGATGGGCATGAGGACGAAGTGGTGTTACGGGAGGGTGGAGTAAAGGGGGAAAGCTGGCGGCGGCAATGACGAATATTGAGAGTAATGGAGGATGATGTCTGAATATCCGGCTACAGGTGGTCAGGAATGGGGATGAAATTCATTTTTTCCCCATTTGGGGATTTTAGGGGTTAATCAGTTGTGAATCAAGGGATTGCCAATGGGGATTGTATGGGGATTTTTCCCCATGGGGACATTTCGGGGATTTCTTGGAAGGTTGGGGATGCTGGTAAAGCGACAGGAATTTCATGGGAAAATTTTGGGGTGATCCCTGGATGGCAGCCAAATGTGAATACAGTCAGCTGATGGTGTATAATATTATCTTATACTATCAATAAAAGCGTCCGTATGCAAGTGGCTGTGCCCTGGCTCGATTTTCCAAAATCGAGATGTATCGATGCCCGGTCTATACTCCCGAGCCCGGACACTGCTGGCTGAATACGGCACGGCGCCCTATTCCACGTCGGCGGTGACGCGAGAAGTTGGCTGTTTGGCGAGTTCCAGGACGACGAGGGCTTCGACGTCGTTAATGGGCTTGGCGGTGAGGGGGAGGGAATGGGTGAGGTAACCGTCCGGCCCCTGGAGGGTAAGCCTGACGGAGAGGCCGAGCTGGCTGTTGCCGTTTTCCAGCGCCCATTCGTGGAGATACAGATAGGTGCGCGGAATGGTGAAGGTGATCTGGCGTTTTTCTTTGGTGCTGCTCAGAGCGGCTTTGAATTCCTTGGGGTCAAAGGAGGCCGCATACCCATTTCCAAAGGCCCAGGCGGGAATGGGGTGGACTTTTCCTGGCCCATCGGTGGCTTTACCTGTGGCACGCAGAGGGGAGGTGCCGCCCGGCTCAAGACGTTTGCCGTAACTGCGGGCATCCAGGTTGACTTCGACCTGCCATGCGGGACCCACGCCATCGGGTGATTCCTGGGGGAGATCGGTGGATGGGATGTCCAGGGTGAGCGTCAGGGAATTGGCATCCGCACTCGGTGTGAGGGTGATGGGGGTCGGAAGTGACTGGGCGGAGGTGGCCGGAGTCAGGGGGACGCTTTGGTCGAGACCGAGATTGCGGGTGAGGGTAACGTTTCTTGTGGAAACGAGAGTTTGAGAGCCGATTTTGACGGTCAGACGAAGTGGGATCGTACTTACCGACGGGCTGTTTTTAGGCAGATTAAATCGGAGGTTGAGCGGGGTGGTGGCCTGGCCAGGGAGATTGAAGTTGTCATCCAAAGTCTGGGAACCGAATTCGGCCTGCCAGCTTCCTTTGATGGTGCCCTTGCCGGGATTAACGATCTGACAGCCGGCGAGGAAAGCTTCTTCCTGGTTAAAAAGGGTCTCAAGGCCCCAGACGATGGAGACTGGTTCCAGGGTGGCATGCAGAGTCTCAATGCGGGCGGCGGTCTCGGTGCAGATGAGCACGGGCTGGCGGAGCAGGGCTTCCTGGAGAGGCGGGGCTTCACCCTGGCAGGTATAGCTGACGGTGAGGGCCTGAGAAGTACCTGCTTCAAGTGTGAGTGATGATCTGGCTTCGACGGGTTTCCACCCGTTAGCGATGAGAGGAAGTGCCTTGAGGACCAAGGCTGTGGTGCCTACGTTTTTCAGCTTGTAGGTGAGTGCCAGTTTGCCGGGTTCTGTTTCACGGGCGCTGGCGCTAGAGATTTGCCAAGGGAGCGTGGAGCGGGGTTCCAGCAGGTCCTTATAAATCAGGGAACCGAGCTGGCGGTGGAGGCTAGGGCGGGGGATGAAACTGCTGTCGGCCTCTTGATAGAAGAACTCGCGGTAGGTGCGCTCGATGCGATCAAAGACCTGGCCTTCATCCTGGGGCTGGGTGGTGGCCAGGGAAAGGAGGCGGGAGAGGTCCCCGAGGTCCACATGCAGGATGCCAAGCCCGGAGGCTGTTTCTTCCAGCACATCCGCGAGGGGCCGTGTAAGGCCGAGGACACTTTCAGACTGCTCAGCTACCGGCAGCCAGGGACTGCAAAGGATGACTTCGGCCCCGAGTTCCCGTGCCCCGGCGATGGCGGCACCGATGGCGCGTGAGAAGGTGGGGGGCTGCATGGCAGCATCGTTTTGGCCATAGCAGATGATGACCAGATCCACCGCAGTCTGGCGTGCGGCGGACTCCAGGATGGGGGCTGCATCCACGACGCTAGAGTCTGAACGGGCAAGGCTACGAAGGACGATGGTCGGCACGCCGGTGGCGACTACCTTGCCGGTTTCCTGGACGCCGCCTGTATAGAAAAACTGGGTGGCTAGGTGGCTGGCGAAGACGCCTGGAAAGGTATCTGTGATAGGGGCGTCCTTAATCTGGACAGCCGTCGCATCCCCGAGCACGAGCAGGTGGAGGGGCTCGCGCTGGGAGAGCTTGCGGTAAGTTTTAGGAAGGAATTTTTCCAGGCGCTCCTGGCGTGCAGGGCTGAGATCGAAATTCGTCTTGGGCGTGAGGCTGGGGACGGGGAGGCGTTTTTCGAGAGCTTCAGCCTCAGCTTTTTTCTGTACGAGATCTGGCGCAGTCTGGGCGATGAGAGGGCTGGCGAGAAGGCCAAGGCATCCCATTGCCCAAATTGCGCTGCTGATCGTCCTGTTGCCTGAAGTCATAAGACGGCTCATTTCAGCGAGTTGTGCGGTCTTTTCCAGCAAGAAGATGCGGGTGAGGTGCCTTTCAGTTACTTCTTGGCGAGAGCTTCCAGGTAATCGAGGAGGGAGGCGAATTCGCGGACGGTGAAGTTCATCATGAGGCCAGGAGGCATCATGGACATGGGGAGTTTCTGACGCTCCTTGATGTCGGTGGTTTTAAAGGCGAACTCCTGAGCGGCGATGTTGCGCAGTTTCACCTCGCTAGCACCTTCTAAGGTGATGAAACCCATCTGCTGGGTGCCGTCCTTCAGGGTGATCATCTCGCTGGCGAAGCCTTGGGCGATGGTCTTGTTGGGATCGAGGATGTTTTGGGCCAGCTCGGGGCGTTTGTAGGTCTGGGCGATGTTACCAAGATAAGGGCCTTTTTGCGCTTCGGATTCCTTCGTGGTATGGCAGGCCACGCAAGTAGCGCGGGTGAAAACCTGCTCTCCCAGGGCCAGATCACCCTTGGTCTTGAGGACAGCAGCGATGGCGGCTTCCGGTGTCATCGTGGCTAGCTTGGGTGTGGTGTCTGCCACTTTTGTCAGCTTCATGCCTTTGGCGGCGCGTTCGGCAGCGGCTTTGACCTTGGGATCAGGATCGTCAGTGGCAGCGAGGATTTTCGGTGCGGAGGCCATGTGCTTGATGGAAGCGATGGCATCAATGATCTGGATGCGACGCTTGGCATCCTGCCAGCCATGGTCGAGGGCTTTTTGGGAAAGCTCGCGGGATTCCGGACTGCCCGTGGTGCGGGAGGCGAGGTTCAGCAAAGCGGCATCGGCATGACGGGAGGCGGGCGCTTCAAGTTTTTCGGCGATGCTTTCGATGAGCTGGTGATGGTTTTCGAGTTTCGGAGAGGTGAAAAAGGCCGTTGAGGCGGCTTCGTAGTCCTTGAAGGCACCCGGCATTTTTTGCAAAGGACTGAGCGCGGTGAGGGTGGTGCTGACGCCCTCCGCGCTGTCGGTTTTGGTGAGGGCGATGATGGCCTGGGAGATGGTGGTGCTGGAGACTTCCGGCTCGACGAGATTGTCGGTGACGGGCGTGGGAGTCGTCTGGCCTTTGGGTGTCTGGGCGAGCTGAAGCTCGGGAGTACTTTTCAAGACGCTGACCAGCATCGGGATGGCATCCACTGGAATGGTCTCTGCAACAGCAAGCTGGGCGACGGCATCGGGAATGACTTTCGGGTCCTGCTTGGCCAGCGTGAGGATGCGCTGGAGGGCATCGTCTGACTGGATGCGATTGCGGTTCATCTCCTTCACCAGGAAGGCGGCTTCTTCGGGACCGGCTTTGGCCAGGGCTTCTTTGAGAGCGGCGGCGATCTTGGTTGTTTCGCTCCAGGGTTCCGGCTGGTAATAAGGGCCGCGTGTGTCCGGGCGTGTGCCCCAGGAATCGCCTTTCCATTCGCCTTCGGTGAAGTGCAGTCGGCAGATGGCGGCGAGGATGCCCTGGCGTAGGGCGGGATCGGTAGCCTGGTCGAGCTGCTCAATGAGTCCGGTGACGACCTCGGGTTTGTGCATCATGGCGAGGGCACGAAGAAGAAGTTTTGAGGAAGCATGCGAGGTTTGCTTCAAGCTCAACTTTGAGAGTAACAGTGAAGGTTCAGCTTTGCTGGCCGCTTTGACAGCCAGATGAGAAAGAACTTCATCGTTTTGAGCAGCGATGAAATCGATGGTTGTGGCTGGATTCATCATCTTGCCGGTCAAACCTTCAGTGACCAGACTTGCGGCACTTGCTCTCTTGGGGCTGTAATCAGATTCCTTTTTACCACTAGTTCTAGACATGGTGATGTTGAGGGAACCGGCTTTTGCCGGAACATTGAAAGCTCGCTGCATCGCTTCAAGGGCATATTGGGACCCCACGTCTTCGCTGCTTCCAAAATCAATGCCCGAGGTTCTCCCCGGGTGCTGAAAATATAGATGGGTAGCGGCGACTCGAGAACTGACACCTGCTTCTATTTTGACAATCAAATCGCTGAGGGCATCACTGCCAGCGAGCTCCTTGCGCCCAAGCAACTGCCTTTGCGCTTCCATCCTGCGCCGGTTGCTCGGCGACTCGAGTTCCTTTACCAGATCAGCATCACTGGCTTTGGTGTAATCCGGCAGGGCAGGGGCTTTGTAATCCTTCGGTCTCATCTGCACGATAAAGCCCACATCAGGTCCGGCCCAGTTGAAGGTGGCACCTTTCCAGCTTGAGGCATAGACGCGGCTGAACCCATCCACATCGGCATCGGTGGGGCGGGTCATTTTGATGAAGGGCTCGGGGGCCTTCACTTCTTCAAAGGTGGCACCTTTGGGCCTAACGGAATGTTTGTAGATGGCGTTGGTGCCCCAGTCGGCGGTGAAGGGAGCGTTGTTCCAGGCTTCGCCGAATCCAGGCTCGTCAATGTAAACAGCTCCGCATCCGGAGCCGCCGCCGTAGTCGGCCAGAGGCTGGATGGCCTCGTCATTGAAGTTCTTGTAAAGGCGGGGGTAGCCGTGGTCATCCAGGCCAGTGAAGTGGTGGAAGCGAACGTTCCAGCCGCCGCCGTCGTTGGTGTTGTCGCGGGCGAAGATGTCCATGAGCGGGCTGATGGCGACCTCCAGGATATTGCGGGTGCCGGTGGAGTAGATTTCCAATCCGGTGCCGTCAGGACGGACGCGGATGACGCCGCCACCACGATGCTGGAGGGTGCGGCCATCGGTGCCGGTGGCTTTCATGAAACCGAAGTCTCCACCTGCGATGTAGAGCCAGCCGTCGATGCCCAGGCTGAGGCCGTTGGTGGTGTGGTCGGCAGGGCGGTCTTTGAAACCGAAGGCGATGTCCTTGACCAAGATGTTTTGTTTTTCAGCGGTGCCATCGCCATCGGCATCGATGAATTCACTGAGGTGCGGAGGATGAACGAGGTAGAGGCGGTCGTGATCCCAGACGAGGCCACGGGGGCTGTCCACTTCGCAAAAAACCTTTGTTTCATCGGCCTTGCCGTCGCCGTCTTTGTCACGCAGGCGAATGATGCGGCCACGCTTTGGGCTGCGACCCAGGGAGCCGTTGCCGTCACTGCTAACGTAAAGTGTGCCATCGGGAGCGGCGGCGACGTAAACGGGATAGTTAGCAGCGGCGGAATTGGCGAAGAGGGTGACTTCGAAGCCTTCGGGCACCTTGACATCCTTGAGGATTTCAGCCTCCTGCTGTGGGGTGAGCTTGACAATGGAAGGGGGGATGTTGCCCTCGTTTTTGTAGGGATCTGATTCTTCCTTCACTACTTTGGCAGCGGTGGCCTGCTGCTGGGCGCTCATCTTTGGGGCGAGGGACTTGATGCTTTCACCTTTCAGCTTCACCTCCCTGATGCTGGCCCAGCCGCCGCTGTTTTTGCTGAGGGCGTGGATTTTGATGAACTTGATGTTATCCGATTTGGCGAAGTCGTCGCTGTAGGGGGCTCCTTTGTTGTTGGTGGAGGCATCGACGAGTGTGCTCCAGGTCTTGCCATCGGTGGAGCCTTCGACTTTGTAACGATAGACGCCTTTGTTTTCCCAGATGGTGGCGATGCCGGTGAGGGCCTGCGGTTTTTCAAATTCAAGCTGGAGCCACTGCGGGTACTGCTCGTTGCTGGCACACCAGCGGGTGGCTTCGTCGCCATCCACGGCCCGCCAAGCGAAGTTGTTTTTGCCACCTTCCTCACTGCTGGCCGTTGCGGTGACGAGGGTGGCGTCTTTCGGCGCTGGAGGCGGTGTGGCTGCGGCCGGTTTCGGCTGGGGCTTGGGCGGGGCGGGGTTGCCTTTGACAAAGGTGACTTTGTTCTGGCCTTTAAAGGGCGTCAGGTAGTCGGGGGTCAGTTTGTCACAGGCCCAGAGGAGGCCACGGGTGAGGAGGTCAAGGTAACGGGCATCGGCGACGGTGTCGTTGTTGTGGCCAATGGTGGTGCTGAAGCTGCGTGCCCCCTGCTTTTCATTGGTCCAGGCGACGATGTATTCGACGTCCTTGATGGTGCCGTCCTTTTGTTTAGCGGTCTGCTTGCCCATGGCCAGGGGATGGGCATCGAAGATGTTGACGTTGTTATAGAGCTCTTCCTTGACCGTGGTCCAGTCCGCCAGGGGCTGGGTGATGGGGTGCTCTTTGTCCACATAAGTGATGGCGATGGGCTCCTGTGGGCCGTGGGAATTCGACTGGAGACCGAGGTGCTTATACCAGGAGTCGTTACCGGGGCGGAAGCTGTGCATGGCGCAATGCAGGTGCACGGCGGGGACGGTTTTGTGGACATCCAGGATGCGCTTGATCGCCTTGAAGTCTTTATGACCGGCAGCGCATTCGTCGTGGATGATGATGTCGTAACCTTTCGCCCAATCCGGATTGTCATAGAGGGGCAGGGGAGGATTGGTGGATTTATCATCGGTCCACACGACATCCACCTGCACATTGGCGCGGGACTGGATGCCCTGGCTGAGGATTTCATGCTGCTTGGCGTAATCATGGCAGCAGCCGCCAGCGATGAGGAGTGCTTTGAGTGGCTGAGGAGTCGCTGCGTGGGCGATCAGGGACGATGCAAAAAGCAGGGCGAAAAGGGCGTGACGGAGCATGATAAAAAAGGCGGCGGATAGAATCGCGCTAAAATACCAATTTCGAGCAGAAAAGTGAAGGAAGCGGAAGTCCTCAGAGAATTTGGTTTTAGAAAATCAAAGCCTTGAATTGAAAACACGTGAATATGCATATCAATGAGCATAAAATCGTGCATGAGAACAACCCTACTTCTAGATGAAGAACTCATCGCCAAAGCCGGAAGGCTGACCGGCATCACTGAAAAAACCAAACTCGTGCATATGGGACTCGAAGCACTCATCACCCGTGAATCTTCCCGGCGTCTGGCCGCCCTGGGGGGCTCCATGCCTGAACTTAGCGTTCCGCCCCGGACCCGTCCGACGGAGGAGCGCCTGGATCTCGCTCATCTGACCTTCAAGGCCGCTGAAGACCCCAAGCCGTATGGTACTCGCTGATACCAACGTCTGGGTTTATTTCCTGAATGGAAAGAACAACGACCCAAAGCTGGGGCAGATGCTGTGGGCAGGAGAAATCGTCACCCACTGGAACGTCATAGGCGAGCTGGCAGCAGAGAGTGTGGCCAATCGCGCCCAGTTTCTGACTGATCTGCGGGAGCTGGAGCGTGTGGAGCCGGCTACGGAGAGTGAGGCTCTGGTGCTCATTGAAAATCGTAAGCTCTACGGGCGTGGCATCGGCTGGAATGATATCCAGCTCCTGGCGAGCTGTTTGATCCATCAGGTGCCGCTGTGGACTCATGACCGGCGTTTGCATGAAGCGGCCGTGGAGCTGGGATGCGCGTGGAAGGAGTGAGTTTTTACTTGGCGCAAGGCGGCATGCTCGGGATACATAGCGGCAATGAATCCCGCAGTGGCAATTTTGATCTCCGCAATCGTCGGCTACATCAGTGGCGCGATGCCGTTTGGCTATTGGGCAGGCAAGCTCAAGGGCATGGATATTCGGCAGCATGGAAGCGGTAACATCGGGGCGACAAACGTCATCCGGGTGCTGGGGAAGGGGATTGGCATTCCAGTTTTTATCCTGGATGCGCTGAAGGGCTGGCTGCCTGCCTGGCTGGCGGGGTATTTTTTGGCGAAAAACGGGGCTGCGCAGGAGATCGTCTCTGCCGGGGCAGTTGTGGCGGGCCTGGCTGCGGTGCTGGGGCACATGTTTACCTTTTGGCTGGGTTTTAAAGGCGGAAAAGGCGTGGCGACGACGGCTGGTGTGCTGCTGGGGATTGCCCCGCTGGCGATGCTAGGCGGGCTGGTGGTGTGGCTGGTGTTTTTCTTCATGACACGTTACGTGTCCCTGGCCTCGATGATGGCCGGGGTGGGCGTGGTGGCCACAATGGTGGCGCTCATGCTGCGAGATCAGCGCTGGGATTTTGTCATGCTCGGTTTCGGGGTGCTGATCATGCTGCTGGTCATCCTTCGGCACCGGGCGAACATTGGCCGTATCTTTGCGGGGACTGAGCCTAAGGCAGGGCGTAAAAAATAAGATCGTTTGGATCTCTAGCTGATTCCTTTTTCTCTAACCATGTCTCAACAAGCTGAAGCTGCCGGACTCCTGAAACACTACCTGGAACAGCGCCAGGTGGCGGGGCAGACGCATGTGGGGCTGAGGCCCGGGATGGTGGACCGGCTGTTGCATCGGCGTGGCCTCGGGCCACAGACCAAGGCTGCGGCGGAGATGCCCCGGCCTGTGCGTGCGGCACCACCTGCTGGCGAAAGTGTGGCTGCTCCGGCCTCATTGCTACGCGAAACCTTGGCGGCTCCAGCTTCCGTGAAACCTGCCCCTGCTGCGGTGACGAGTGCCCCGACAAAAGTGCGCTTGGAGCCGACAGTGATCGAAGTGCCCGGCGCCACCAAGGCAGAAAAGCTGGCTGCGCTGGCGCAAATGGCGGAACATTCGCCTGAGGCGCGTGCTCTGGGTACCCTGCGGGAGACGATGGTCTTTGCGGTGGGCAGTCCAGAGGCAGAGATCATGTTCATCGGTGAAGCGCCGGGGTCTGAGGAAGAGCGCCAGCAGGAGCCCTTCGTGGGGCCAGCGGGTCAAAAGCTGACGGGCATCATCAAGGCCATGGGTCTGGACCGGAGCGAGGTTTACATCAGTAACATCTGTAAATTCCGTCCGGCAATGGAGAACCAGGGTTACTCCAACCGGCCGCCGACAACGGTGGAAATGAAGACCTGTCTGCCGTACATATTTACGGAGATCGCCATCATCCAGCCGAAGATCCTGGTGGCGCTGGGCAAGACGGCGGCGGAAGGCCTGGGACTGAGTGGTCCGGTGAGCAAGCTGCGCGGCCAGTTTTACCAAGTGCAGGGACTGCCTGCCATGGTGACCTTTCACCCCAGCTACATCCTGCGGGAAGAAAAACTGGCTGGTGGCGGCATGGTGGCCAAGCGTCAAGTCTGGGAAGACATGCTGCAAGTGATGGAAAAGGCCGGGCTGCCGATCAGTGAGAAGCAGCGTTCGTATTTTAAGAAGTAGAGGCTCCGCTAATGAGCGTAAACGGCTCAGCGGTTCCCTTGAAAGTAGTCCTGTATCCTCGCCCGGCTTGACTCTTCAGTCTTCCGGCCCAAATCTCCGCCTCCCATGTCCGACGCCAACGCTGCTGCCCCTGCCTCCCTGGATTTCATCCGCGAAATGATCGCTGCCGATGTGGAGGCGCAGCGCAATGATGGCTGGGTGATCACGCGGTTTCCGCCAGAGCCGAACGGCTATCTGCACATCGGCCATGCCAAGAGCATCTGCCTAAACTTCGGCCTCAGCCTTGAAAACGCACCCAAGGCCCGCTGCCATCTGCGCTTTGATGACACGAACCCGACGAAGGAAGAGGTGGAGTATGTGGATAGCATCCAGGAGGATGTGAAGTGGCTGGGCTTTGACTGGGGCGACCATCTTTTTTATGCCAGCGACTACTTTGAAAAGCTCTATGGCTTCGCCGTCCAGCTCATCGAAAAAGGCCTGGCCTATGTGGATGACCAGACGCCAGAAGAGATGCGCGCCACCCGTGGCACGTTGACCAGTCCCGGCACGGCCAGCCCGTTCCGTGATCGCAGTGCTGCGGAAAATCTGGACCTGTTTGCGCGCATGCGTGCGGGTGAATTTGCCGAAGGTAGCCGCGTCCTGAGGGCCAAAATTGACATGGCCTCGCCGAACATGAACATGCGGGATCCAGCCATCTACCGCATCCTCAAGGCCCATCATCACCGCACGGGCGATGCCTGGTGCATCTACCCGATGTATGACTACGCACACCCGCTCAGTGATGCACTGGAAGGCATCACGCACAGCCTTTGCACGCTGGAGTTTGAGCATCACCGTCCCCTTTATGAATGGCTGATCGCCAATGTCAGCGGCCTGCCGGGCCAGCCTTATCAGCGCGAATTTGCCCGCCTGAACCTGACGAATACGGTGATGAGCAAGCGCAAGCTACTGCGTCTGGTGAAGGAAGGTCTGGTCAATGGTTGGGATGATCCCCGCATGCCCACCATCAGCGGCATTCGCCGTCGTGGTTATACTCCGGCGGCTGTGCGGACCTTCTGCAAAACGATTGGCCTAACCAAGTATCCATCTTTGACCGAACTCACCCTGCTGGAGCATTGCGTGCGTGAAGACCTGAATAAGCATGCCCAGCGCGTCTATGGCGTCCTGCGGCCTATCAAGGTTGTCCTGACCAATTACCCCGAAGGCCAGGTGGAGCATGTGGAGCTGGTGAATAATCCGGAAAACGAGGCCGATGGCAAACGCCAGGTCCCGCTCAGCCGCGAGCTTTACATTGATGCCGATGACTTCATGGAAACCCCGATCCAGGGTTTTCACCGGCTCGTCCCCGGCGGCGAAGTGCGTCTGAAATACGCCTTCTGCATCATCTGCCAGGAGGTCATCAAGGATGACGCGGGCAACATCATTGAACTGCGTTGCACTTACGATGACGCGACGCGTCACGGTGTGAAACCTGTGGGTAGGCCAAAAGTGAAAGGCACGATCCACTGGGTCAGCGCTGCCCATGCTCTGGATGTGGAAGTACGCCTCTATGACAAGCTCTTCACGCAGGAGCAGCCGGAAGAGGCCGCAGGTGAAGACGGTGACTTTACGCAGCTCATCAATCCCCAGTCTCTGGAAGTGATCACGGCGAAGATCGAGCCCTCCGTGGCCGATGCCAAGCCTGGCTCACACTTCCAGTTTGAACGCGTCGGTTATTTCTATGCCGACCCAAAAGACAGCCAGCCCGGCAAACCTGTGTTTAACCGCACTGTGGCGCTGAAAGATGGGTTTGTGAAAAAGTGAACAAATCTCCCGCATTGTAGCGGGACTAGCCCCCTCACTTCGCGTGCGGGGGGGCTGAAAGAAGAAAAGATCAGGAGGCGGATATGGCTTGTGCCATCGTTCTGCCTCCTCACCAGCCGTAGAGATTACAGCTTCGTATACCCCACGCTTTCGCAAGGCAGGTCCCAGAGAGCTTTCAGCTCGGCATCCAGCTTGGTGATGCTGAAGCTCACGCCGGCCATTTCCTGGCAGGTGACGATGCTGTCCACGATGGTCTGATGTATTTTGATGCCACGGGCATCCAGGATAGGCCGGGCGGCACGGAGCATGATCAGCAGCTCCATCATATGCGTGCTGCCCAGGCTGTTGACGAAGAAGACGATCTCATCTCCTTCACTCAGTGGCAGGTCATCGCCGAAAAGGAGATCCAGCATCTTGACGGCCAGTTCATCTGCCGTGCACATGGGGATGAGGCCCACGCCTTTTTCACCGTGAATGCCCATGCCCAGGCCGATGACGTCATCCGCCAGTTCAAAGGTAGGGGCACCTGTCGCCGGGATGGAGCCGGGTTTGGTGGAAACGCCGACCGTGCGTGTTGCGTCCACGGCCTTCTGGGCGATGCGGGCCAGTTCATCCAAAGTCTCCACCTGCGTGGCGGCGGCACCGGCCAGCTTGACGATGGGCACCAGGCCGCCGACGCCACGGCGCTTATGTTTTTCATTCGGCGGGGCGGAGCAAACGTCGTCATTGATAATGACGGTCTTTACCGTGATGCCTGCGTCCTCGGCGTCCTCCGCACCGATGTCGAAGTTCATGATGTCCCCGGCATAGTTGCCATAAAGATAGAGCACGCCTTTGCCACGGTTCACCGCCTGCGTGGCCTCCAGGACGATGTCCGGCGGGGGGGCTGCGAAAATGTCACCCACAGCCGCGCCATCACCCATGCCTTTGCCGACGAGGCCATGATAAATCGGTTCGTGACCTGCACCGCCACCAATCAGCAGGGCAGGGGCATCCGGGCGCAGATCGTTCATGACGATGGAGCGCTTGCCCACACGCCGGGCTTTGCCGTCATAAGCCAGCACGAGGCCCTCGAAGAGTTCGTCGGCACATTTCAGGGGATCGTTGATGATCTTCTTCGCGGTGTTTTTGCTCATAGGTCGGTGGCAGTGGGAATTCGGGCCGCAAGGTGTAGCGGGTAGGCTTTGCGATGTCAAAGCAGGAAAGTGGGCTCATCTCCCGGCCAGCACCGCATCCGGCATCGTGAAGGCGTTTTCGATGACGTTGATTGCCGGCACCTGCCCAGGGGTGAGGACGACCTCCACGATGTCGAATCGGTAGGCCACCTTGGGGTTTTTCAGCAGCCGCAGCCAGGCCAGGGCACCTCGTTGGAGCAGGCGGCGTTTTTCCGCATTCACCGCATCTGCCGGGCGTCCAAGGCTGGTGTGCGAGCGGGTTTTCACCTCCACAAAAGTCAGCACCTGACCGTGCCGGGCCACGATGTCCAGTTCCCCACCGAAGAGACTGTCGTGGTTGCGTTGCAGGATCTTGCGCCCGCGCCTGCGCAGCCATTTGGCAGCCAGGATTTCTCCTGCGATGCCCACTTCCGCATACGTCAGGCGATGGCCGAAAAGAATGGGCTGGTAGGGAGATCGCAGCCTGACATGCCAGCCCAGGGACCGCCGACGCAACCACGGCAGCAGGCGCCGCCGAATGCCGGGCAGGCGTAGAAAAGGCTGCCAGAGACCACCCTGGCGTGGGGGATCCTCCGGCAGTGATTTCATACTTTCAAACGGGAGACTGTGATTTTGCCGCCGAAGCATTCATCCACATCGGAGCCGGGGATGCGTGGCCTCTTGGAATACTGCGCCGTGTATTGATACTGGCCTTCTGCGGTCATTTCGTAATTCACATCCAACGGCATCCGCTCAGGGATGCAGCGGACCATTTCAGGCATCGGCAGGAGCCCGGGGGCGTGGTGGGGAAAGTTCACGTTCCAATACTCGCCATCATGCAAAAGCTCTCCGGATAACCGCGCCATGATCTCCGTGACCCAACTGGCGATGCGCGGCCAGTCCATCGCCACTCCTTTGACCAAATAATGGGAAAAAGCCATCGCCGGGATTCCGTGATAGGCGGCCTCCCGTGCCGCTGCGACAGTGCCAGAAATAACGATGTCCTGCCCCAGATTTCCCCCGGCATTCACTCCTGAAAGTACCCAGTCTGGCTTCAAATCCAGCCCGAATAGGGCGATGCGTACGCTGTCTGCCGAAGGGCCGCGCACAGCCCAGCGCCCTTCTCCCCGTGGCTCCACCACCAGGGGCTTTCGCGTGGTCACACAATGCCCGCACATGGACTGCTCATCAGCCGGGGCGACGATGGAAACACGCGCGCCGGGCACTGCGGCGACCGCTTCAGCCAGTGCCTTAAGGCCGGGTGCGTCGATGCCGTCATCATTGGTCAGGAGGAAATGCATGCCCAGAGTATGGGCAGTTTATCCGGCCGTGCATCTCTATTCCGCCGGGTGAGGTCACGGCTCAAGCCGCCGCATGCCGGGCCAGATAAGTCCGGCAGTTTTCCTCACCCATGTACTTCGCCAGCAGCTTGGGGTCCGTTTCGGTCAGATCCACCAGGATCAGCCCATCAATGACGGAGGAGAAATCCTTGTCCACATTGAAGCTCAAAATGGTTCCGCTGAGGCGCAGGTAGTGCTTTAGCAAAATAGGGATGCCTTTGCCATCCGTCTCCACGCTGGAGATCAGGGCGGAGCAGTCATCCACATCCTGGAGATTCGCGCTGATGAATTCCCGCATCAGTCGTCGTGTGCGCAGGTAGCGGAAGGGATTGCGCGGTTTCACAAAACTGGCCAGGTCCTCATGCAGGCAGTTTCCCTGGAGAAACTCCACCATCATTTTTTGGCTCAGGCTATCGTAATCCCGGCTGATGCTCACCGGCCCGAAGAGCTTTTTATACCCCGGATTTCTCACCATCCAGTGAGCGATGCCCTTCCACAGCAGAGGCAGGGAGGAGAGGTTACGCTGGTATTCCTTAATGATGAAACTGCGGCCCATCTCCACGGCGCTTTCCAGATGAGCCAGGAAGGGTTTTTCAAATTTGAACAGGGTGCTCGTATAAAGCCCCTTGGGGCCATACTCACGCAGGATGATGTCTGCCCGGCCTAACCGATACGCCCCGGCGATCTGCTGCTTGTCCTCATCCCAGAGGAACAGGTGCTGATAGTAGCGGTCGTATTTATCCAGGTCCACCTCGTTACCGGTGCCCTCGCCCACCGCACGGAAGGTCAGCTCACGCAGTCTGCCGATCTCCTGCAACGTGTCTGGGATCTCATGGGAATGGGCGGCATAGACGCTCAGATTTCCCTGGCCTGTCAGGCGGCCACCACGCTCATGCAGGGACATTACCTCATTCAGGATGCGCTCCCGGTGCTCGGCTGCCAGCACGCTTTCACGGGTGGAATCCAGGCTTTCTATAGCCGGTGCAGTCTCTGCCGTTTTGCGGCGGTTGGCCAGGATGAAGGTATGAATGCGCAGGTATTTAGTCAGCGCCTCATCGTCCTCAAACTTGCGCAGCTTGGAAAACGCGATGGGACTGCCCACCCGCATCTCCACACGGGTGTTGCGTTTGTTGCAGAATTCTCTCAGCAGCAGGCCAGTGCGCAGACGTGGATGCAGCAGGCCTGCCGCATGGAAAAGGGAGCTGTTGCTGCCAGGAAAATAGACCGGCAGCACGGTGGCCTTGCTGCGTCGTACGAGGGAGCCCACATGGGTGCTCCACACAGGCTCCTGCAGGCCGGTGCCAGGTTTGTAACCAGCCACTTCACCGGCCGGGAAAATCACTAGCGCGCCCCCTGCCTTCAGGTGCTTGATCGCCTCTTTCATCGCACCCAGGTTGCTGCGCGCAGCCTCTTCGCCGCCAAAGGGATTCACCGGGATGATGTGCGGGCGCAGGGCAGGGAAGGCAGCCAGCATGGAGTTCGTCATCACCTTCACTTCCGGGCGGTGCTGAGCGGCATAATGGGCCACCAGCACCGGGTCCAGAATACCATAGGGATGATTGGCGATGATGATCAGCGGCCCGCTCTGGGGAAACTCAAAGTCTGCAGCCGTCTCCACATCGCCCGCCGCATTCATCGTCTTCAGTACCGATTCAAACCACGAGTGGCAGGTCTGGCCTTCAGGATGTGTCTTTTGTAGATCACAGGCACCGTTATAAATTTCATCCAGCCCTCGCAACCCCAGTCCCCGGTCCAGAAGGGGACCCAGCACACGGTAGGCGCTCCGCTGCAGCGGTGTGCGCAAATAGTCACGAAGATCGAGAATCATTAAAGATGGGATACCTGCCAAACTTGCGGTGCCATCAGGCTGCGCAAGGAGAGAATTCGTGCCCTTCTTGTCACAAAAGAGCACCGAATACCTTTAACCCAGAGCTTCCTGGATCCGCAATTTCCAATCCGCTGCGATGGTCCCAAAGCTACAGGATTCCTGGTGATACATAATCCCCCGTGAAACATTGACCAGAAGGGGTGCCTTGCGCCCACTGCCTTTGAGGGCTGAAAGGTCCCCTCCTTGGGCACCGAGACCGGGGATAAGCAGCGGCACATCCGGCGTCTTGGACAGCACGTTTTCCGCCGCATTCGTGAGACCGATCACCAAGCCTACCTGGGGGCTCGCCTGGGTCATATCCGCCACCAGTTCGAAGACCTTGCGGTCACCCGTCGGCTGCAGTTCGATGTCCACCGCACCGGGGTTGGAGGTCACCCCCAGGAGGTAGATACCCTTATCCGGATACTTCAAAAACGGTTCCAGCGTGTCCTTGCCCATGTAGGCATTCAAAGTCACGGCATCCACGCCATAGGCGTCATACGCGGACTTGGCATAATAGCCCTGGGTCTCCCCAATATCCCCACGCTTCACATCGAAAATCACGGGGATGTCATTCGGAATCTCTTTGAGCACCTGGGATAAAATTCGCATACCCTTCCAGCCCATCGCTTCGTAGTAAGCGGAGTTCGGTTTAAAGGCGGCTGCATGGGCTGCTGTTTCTTCGATCACCTTGATAATGAACCGCTTGGTGCTCTCATCCGCCTGATCCATGCGCACATCTAGGCCCACGCACAGGTTCGATCCCGTAGTGGCGATTCTTTTTTCCAGTTTCTCGCGAAAAGTCATGACCCCTTATCATGGAAAGAAGACACGATTTTGGCAAATGGTTGCAGCCTTGTTTTCTCCGCGCTAGTTGCGTGATGAGTTCACCCCTTGTCGGCATCATCATGGGATCCAGTTCAGACTGGCCCACCCTGGAAAACGCAGCCCGCGTGCTGAAAGACTTTGGCGTCCCTTTCGAAAAGAAGGTCGTCAGCGCCCATCGCACCCCTCAGTTGCTGTATGATTATGCCACCACCGCCCAGGAGCGCGGGTTGAAATGCATCATCGCCGGTGCCGGCGGTGCCGCCCATCTGCCCGGCATGACCGCCAGCATGACCACCCTGCCCGTGCTCGGCGTGCCTGTGCAGAGCAAGGCCCTCAGTGGGGTGGACAGCCTTTATTCCATCGTCCAAATGCCCGGCGGCATTCCCGTGGCCACCTTTGCCATCGGCAACGCTGGAGCCCTCAATGCCGGCCTCTTCGCCATCTCCATGCTCGCTAACGAACAGCCCGAACTGGCCGAAAAATTAAAAGCCTTCCGGGAGAAGCAAACCGCGAAAGTCCTGGAGAGCCAAGCGGAGATCGAAAAGGAGGCGTGAATGAAAGTGCTCAGTTTGATGAAATGACTAAGTCGTTAAAAATGGTTATGGTAGCGCTGCCAGGATGCAAAGCCACCTGACACGAAAGGGTGCCACTGACAAACCTACATACATCGTTATAGCCTCCAAGAAAATTCACAGCTCCGCTGATGTCGTTCCAGTTGTTCCACAGCAGTAACGAAATCGATTGTAGCAAACACAACATGACGATCTTTATGCAGATCGTCATCGCTTCTTCTTAACCATCAGCTCCCGCAAAATCGCATTAGGGAAGCGGCGACTTGGGGTGATCGCGTAGAAGGTCTCTTTGATTTCAGGGAACTTATGCCTTTCCACCAGAGAACCGCTTTCCAATTCGTCTTTGACGACCACGGGCGGCACGAGAGTTACTCCTTTCGATTCACGGGCCATTAGGCGCAGCATCGCCATGTCATCCACTTCGGCGGCGATGATAGGGTGGATGCCGGTTTGATCCATGAGCACGTCAAAAGCCGCGCGAATACTACTTTCGAGGCTTGGGAGCACGATGGGGACGGTACGCAGATCATCGGGAAAGCGGAAGGGCTTCATCCCTCGTGTTTTGTGGCCAACGAGGCTAACTGCTTGCTCGTCCAGCAGATGACTATGCCAGCCTGTTTCCTTATCGCGTCGTACAGGCGTATTTGACAGCACGACATCAAGCGTGTGGGTCTGGAGTTGCGCTAGAAGCTCTCGCAGAGTCCCTGAGTGGATGATCAGTTCTAAATCATCACGCTTGATGAGCGGACGCAGAAAGTTCAATTGGAAATTCCGCGAGAGATTGGATGCTGCGCCCACTCGCAGAAAGTCACGGCTGTGTCCTGCGCGGTTTTGCATTAAATCAATGAGCTCCTCACCGCTGCGGAAGATGGAATCTGCATACTCCAAAGCTATGCGGCCAGCCTCAGACAGAACGAGCGCTTTGTGCTTTCGTTCGAAGAGCTGCTGACCAAGATTTTTCTCCAAACTACGGAGCTGCACACTGAGCGCCGACTGCGAGATTTTTAAATGCCGCGCTGCCTTTGTGAGACTTCCCTCATGCGCGATAGCGCGAAAGTAGCGGAGGTGGTGGTAGTTCAAAAATGCCATGAATTCTCGCTTTTACCAAAGCGAACGATTCTTGGCAAAACATGAATTGGAGGGAAGTGAGAAAACAGCCAGAGCTTTGAGTGTCAAATCCACTCTCCCTATGAATCACCTTCCGCTGACGACTCCCGCTCTCCTCGAAGCCTATGAATGGATCACACCGCTGCTACTTCTTGCTGTGCTCGCAGTCTCCATGCTCCTGCGAGATGGAAGACAGGCAGCGGAGGGCGCAGCCGGGGTGGCTAGGCTGTTTTTTGCCGTTGGATTGATGTTCTCTTTCGGCGTCATGCTCGCGGGGCCGATGCGCATCGAATTGGCAGCTTGGGGACCAGCGAGACTGGCGCTACTAGTCGATCCGCTATCCGCGCTAATGCTCGTGCTGGTGAGCTTCCTCGGCGTTGTGGTAACGCGTTACGCGATTAACTACCTCGACGGCGATCCTGGGCAGGCGCGGTTCTCACGCTGGTTGGTGCTGGCACTCACGAGCGTGCTGGCACTGGTGCTGTCCAGCAATCTGCTAATGTTTGCCGCCGCATGGATAGCAACGAGTCTAAGCCTTCATCAACTGCTCACCTTTTACCGCGAGCGTCCTGCGGCAGTGATGGCGGCACGGAAAAAATTCGTCATCAGCAGACTTGCGGATGCGTCCATGATCACCGCGCTGGTGCTGGTGTGGCACGGGCATGGCACTTGGGAGTTTCATGAGTTGTTTGCTAATCCAGCGGGACCATATGCAGGTTTGCTAGCTGGTTTCCTCGTCTTCGCGGCGATGCTGAAATCCGCGCAATTCCCCTTCCATTCATGGCTGCCGGACACACTTGAGACACCCACGCCGGTCTCCGCTCTGATGCACGCAGGCATCATCAATGCAGGAGGCTTCCTCATAGTGCGGCTGAGCCCGCTCGTCACGCAGTCACCAACGGCTCTGAACACGCTGGCGTTGTTCGGGGCCTTCACGGCTCTCTTTGCCAGTGTGATCATGATGACGCAGACGAGTATCAAGAAGTCGCTCGCATGGTCCACTGTGGCGCAAATGGGCTTCATGATGCTGCAATGCGGCCTCGGTGCCTTCGCACTGGCAATGATGCATATCGTGGCGCACTCGCTCTACAAAGCACATGCCTTCCTGAGCAGTGGCAGTGTGGTGAATCTTGCTAAGTCCGCTTGGACACCGGTTGGGCGACCGTCAGCGCACCCGCTGGTGGTGCTCGGCTCACTCGCAGTTTCCACCCTGATGGGTTTTTGTTTCGCAGCAGCACTTGGTGTCACTTTGCAAAATGATCCGGGCACCATGCTGCTCATCGCAGTTTTCATCATGGCGATGGCGCATCTGCTCTGGACACTGTGGAGTAGCAGCATGAGGCAAAGGCTTATCCTGCGCGGGCTTGGCATCGTCGTGGCGGCCACGACAGCTTGCTTCGCGGTGCATGCCGGGTTTGAGCACCTGCTGGCCGCCAGTCTGCCTGCTTATGCGCCGATACGCAGCGGTGTAGAGCATGCCGTGATGATACTCGTGGCACTGCTCTTCCTCGCTGTGCTCATCTTCCAGTCCCAACTGCCAGCCTGGGCCGCACGCCCGGCCTTTGCGCGGCTCTACGTGCATGCCAGTAACGGCTTTTATATCGGCACGCTTTTCAACCGGATCACAGGCAAATTTCTCTTCTGATCACACGCATTCCCATCTCATGACCACTCCCCTCACCGAGTTACCTGAAAGAATCGTCCAGAAACCCGTCGTCGCAGCGCTGGAAACACCGAATTTTCTCAAGCTCGCCCGTCAAGCCTGCCTCCGCATCTCGCCGCTGTGGCCGCTGCAAAGCTTTGTGGCCGTCAATCCCTTTGTCGGCCTCGTCGGCAAGCCGTTCACCGATGTCTGCAATCTCATGCAGAGAGTCACTGGTGAGAGCATGCTCATGAGCGTTGAATACTTCCGCCAGCAGTTTGCCAGCGGGCGCCTTACCTCGCAAGACCTCGCCGAGGCGGTCACGCGCTCAAAGTCTGACCTCACGACCACGCAGTTACTTGCCTGGCTGAAGAATCCCGAGCCACAGCCGCACATTCGCCTGCAAAGCATCGCCGACATCGCCACCACAAAGTTTCAGCGAGACTGGAGCGGTCTCGTCACTGAGGAGATCTCCAAGTGGTGCGCCGCTTATTTCGACGAAGGCCAGTCTGTCTGGCGCATTCCTTGGAAGAAGCTGCCGCTCTTCACCGCATGGAAACAGGCCGCCGAAATCGACGCCACACCTGAAATGCTTGGTTTCAATGGATTTCGCAGTCTCGCTGCCGGGCTTCCGAAAAACGCAGCTGAAGCCATCCCCGCGCAGCTAGATATACTTGGCATCTCCCCCCTCTGTGCGGAGGAATATCTTCACCGTCTGCTCATGACGCTGCCCGGCTGGAGCAGCTATGTGCAGCATCATGTGCGGGACAAAGCCATGCGCGGCACACATGACGAATCACTGCTGGACCTCCTCGCTGTGAGGCTGGTTTTTGAAGTCGCTCTTTTGAAGCAGTTCGAATCCGTTGGCATCCGCGAACATTGGCTCAACGGTCTCAATGGCCAAAAGCCCGGCTTTAGCCCGACCACGCAAAAACAGCTTCTCTGGCACTGCGCTCTCGAAATCAGCTTCCAGCGCGAGCTTTGCAACAAGCTAACGCGAGCCGCACAAAACCAAACGAAGACCAATCACGAACGCCCAATCGTGCAGGCCGTATTCTGCATTGACGTGCGCTCAGAGGTCATGCGTCGCTCCCTGGAGTCCGCTTCCCCAGGCATTGAGACACTCGGCTTCGCGGGCTTCTTTGGTATGCCGATCGAATATGTGCCATTCGGACAAAGGCACGGTACCTTACAGCTTCCGGTGCTCTTCTCGCCGAAGTATCGCGTGCGCGAGCATCTTCCACATGCCACTCCAGAGGAGGAGAAGCATGCCCGCAGTCAGCTTCAGCTAGGACGCCGCGTCTTACACTCCTGGAATGCCTTCAAAACTTCCGCAGTGAGTTGCTTCAGCTTCGTCGAAGCTGCTGGCATCGGCTTCGCCTGGAACCTTGTCAAAGACAGCTTTCAACTTGGTAGCAGAAAGGATGCTCACTTCTGTCATTCCTGCGCCGCCCCGAATCTGCATCAACATAAACGCCTCGCGCATGATCCAATGGACACACACACCGAGGCGGGCATTCCGCCTGAAGATCAAATACAGCTGGCTCTCGGTGCGCTGAAAAACATGGAACTTACTTCAAACTTCGCACGGCTTGTCATGTTCTGTGGTCATGGCAGCAACACGACCAACAATCCGTATGCTGCTGGACTCGATTGCGGTGCTTGTGGGGGGCACGCAGGCGACTCTAATGCCCGCGTCGCGGCCGCCATCCTCAATCAAAACGCTGTCCGCACCGCCTTGCAGCGACACGGAATCTTCATCCCAGAGGACACCTGTTTTATCGCGGGGTTACACGATACCACGACGGATGATATTCGCATCTTTGATACCGATTGCATGCCGTCCTCTCATGAAACTGATCTGCATCAGCTTCAACTCTGGCTAGATCAAGCTACGCATTACAATCGGCAACAACGCGCAGCCAGTCTCGGCCTCGCCAGCGCCGAGGAGGTAGATCTCAAAAAGCTCATCATCAAGCGCAGTCGCGACTGGTCGCAGGTACGGCCCGAGTGGGGTCTCGCTGGCAACGCCGCCTTTATTGCCGCGCCCCGCGAGCGCACGCGGAGCCTCAACCTCCACGGCCGCGTCTTTCTTCACAACTACAGCCATACCGATGACAGCACGAAGAGTACGCTCGAACTCATCATGACCGCGCCAATGGTCGTTACGAACTGGATCAACTTGCAATACTACGCCAGCACAGTGAACAACCGCCTCTGGGGCAGCGGTAACAAAGTTATTCATAATGTCGTCGGCACCTTCGGCATCCAGCAAGGCAATGGCGGCGACCTTCAGACCGGCCTGCCGCTGCAAAGCGTTCACAATGGCGAAAATTGGATGCACGAACCCCTGCGCCTGAGCGTCTTCATCGAAGCTCCTCGAGGCGACATCGACATGGTGATAGCGAAGCACGAAGGCGTAAGCCAGCTTGTGGACAATGGCTGGCTGCATCTATTTTGTATTGAAGATCAAGGACGCTTGATTTTGAAAAGGCAGGCTTGTGGCAGTTGGATAACCGCCTGAGCATTGATTGTTAGACCTGTGGCTTCTCTAAATTTCGGCGATTGATTTTACCCAATGGCACAAATGGAAACAGGGCAGCGGCCTCTACATGCTCTCGCGCTGCAAACTGCGCCGCTTGGGCCTTGACACCCTCGCCCAGGAAAAACTCGAAGCCATCCGCAAACGCTGCTGCGACCTGTCCATCTACGTCAAAGAAGTCAAACAACGCTTCAGTCGCTGGTTCAATAAACGCCGTGGAAGGCGCGGCACCTTGTGGATGGACCGCTTCAAAAGCGTGATGGTCGAATGCGGCGGCGAAGCCTTGCGGACGATGGCCGCCTACATTGATCTGAATCCCGTCCTCGCCAAGCTAATCGATGATCCCAAAGACTACCGCTGGTGCGGCTATGGCGAAGGCAGCCGGCGCGCAAAATGATGCCGCCATTACAATGACTCTCTTCGATCCTGCAAAATGATGCAATTTTGTGCTATACACAGCACCCGTCTGACTATGGTAATCGCTTGATTCCCACGGATTTCGCTCGTGTGGAAAGCCAAGTCATTCATTCTGAACGAATTAAAATCCTCCCAATCACCCGTCATAATCTTCTATCCCCGAGCCTCTTGTCCCGAGACTGCTGGATGAGCACCACCTCCGGCTTCGCCCCACTTTCCATGTCCTTTTCTCCCTTTCTTCCTCCTTCCACGATTGGCATCCTCGGCGGTGGTCAATTGGGCCGTATGCTGGCTTTAGAGGCGCGGCGCAGCGGCTATCGAGTGGCTGTTTTTACGGATGAACCGCCGGGCTGCCCGGCGGGTCAGTTTGCGGATGTGGAAATCAATGCGGCTTATGACGACACTGCGGCGCTGGAGCGTTTCCTTGCTCAGGTGGATGTGGTCACGGCGGAGTTTGAAAACATTCCCGATGCCTGCCTCCAGGCGGTTGAGGCGGTGAAGCCGTTGCGCCCAGGTCGCAAGGCGATTTATACCACCCAGCATCGCGAGCGTGAAAAGCTCTTCCTTCGGGAGAACGGAATCGCCTGCGCCGGGTTCCGCATTGTCGAAACCCTGGAGCAGCTTGAAACAGCCGTGGCTGAGCTGGGCCGTCCCTGCGTCATCAAAACCGCCGCTTTTGGTTACGATGGTAAGGGGCAGGCGAAGGTGAATACAGATACGGATCTGGCCACTGCTTGGCAGCCCTTTGAAGGTCATCATGCTGTGGTGGAACAGTGGATCCCCTTTGTCTGTGAAGTTTCCGTGGTCGGTGCACGCAGTGTGGATGGCCGTATGGCGGTGCATGGGGTGGTGGAAAACCAGCATGCGCATCACATCCTGGACGTCTCTCTGGCACCTGCACGCGTCAGCCCTGAGATCGCTGAGCAGGCGCTGGAACTCTGGGAAGCTGTGGCTACAGGATTGGAATACGTCGGCACCATGGCGGTGGAGCTTTTTGTGACGGCGGAAGGTCGTGTGCTGGTAAACGAGGTGGCCCCGCGTCCTCATAACAGCGGGCATTACACGATTGATGCCTGCGTGACTAACCAGTTCCAGCAGCAGATGCGCGCCATTTGCGGCCTTTCATTGGGAGACCCCACCCAGCATACCCCTGCCGTGATGGTGAACCTGCTCGGTGACGTCTGGCCGTCTGAGCATGTCCATCCCGACTGGTCTCCGATCCTGGGGCATCCTCGTGCCAAGCTGCACCTATACGGTAAGGCCAGCGCTAGGGCTAAGCGCAAGATGGGACACTATACGGTGCTGGGGGATAGCCTGGACGAGGCCCTGGATAGTGTTACGCAGCTCCGGACACGGTATTGATCAACTCCCTGTCCCGCGACTGCGGGATCCGAGTGATGCGATCCAGGGATGGATGTCTATGGATAGTTAAGTTTGCCTTTCACCATTCGCATCACTCGGAGAGTGATGGGTACTGTACTGGCCGCAAAAAACCCGTATTCCTCAAGCGGTGACGCTCAAGCAATACGGGTTCGAAAACAGTTTTTAGGCTGTCAGCAGAGATTAGTAGCGACCGCCGCCGCCACCACCACCGCCGCCGTAGCCGCCACGGCCACCGCCGCCGCCGCCACCACCACGATTGCCACCACCACCACCGCCGGAATAGGCAGGACGGTCTTCTTTCGGGCGGGCTTCGTTGATGGTCAGAGCGCGACCACCGAAGTCTTTGCCATTGAGAGCTGTGATCGCTTCATTCATGGCCATTGCGGAATCCATGGTCACGAAAGCGAAACCACGCGGGCGACCGGTGGCATGATCCATCGGCAGGTGCATATCGGTCACAGTGCCGTAGTCATTGAAGAGTGCACGGAGTTCGGACTCCATAGCAGTGAAGGGCAGGTTGCCCACATACATTTTGGTATTCATAACGTTAACTTGATTACCGTTCCCCCTGACGGGACACCGACCAAGCTCCGTTATCGGATTTCAGAACATCACTGAATCCAAAGAATCACCTGATGAACAACTTAGCATAGCCTTCACCAGGGTAACTTGCGATGTGAGGTTCGTCCGCTTCCTGGCAATAGCAAACGATAGTTGTCTTTGTTTCGCGGCTCCGGCTTGACGGGCAGGCTCTCTGCACGCAGGCGTGGCAGGTGCGCAGTCTTCTTCCCAGTCATCGTCCGGCCCTCGTCCTCGCTCCTATGCAGGACGTGACGGATCTGCCGTTCATGCGGCTCATCGCCCGCTACGGTGGGCCGGATCTTTTCGTCACTGAATACTTCCGTGTTACACCCGATTCGAAGTTGGACGCCACCATTCTGAAATCCATCACCGAAAACGAAACGGGTATCCCCGTCATCGCGCAGATGATCGGCCAGGACATCCCGGCTTTGATCCGCACGGCTAGGCAGTTGGAAAAGTATCCTGTGGCAGGCATTGATCTCAATCTGGGTTGCCCGGCCCCAGTGGTCTGCCGAAAGGATGCGGGTGGTGGCCTGTTGCGCCAGCCTGCCCGTGTGGATGAGATTGTGGGAGTGCTGCGGGATACCATCCAGGGGCGGTTTACGGTGAAATGCCGCGTGGGCTTTGCCGAAAAGACGGAGTTTCCACGGCTTTTGGAGGTCTTCCGAAAACATGCCATCAATGGCCTGACCGTCCATGGGCGTACTGTCCGGGATGCTTATAAAACGGCCGTGCATCCAGAGTGCGTGGCCATGGCGGTGCAGGCGATGGCTTGCCCGGTGATCGCGAATGGCAATGTGGTGGATGTGCCCACGGGGCTCGCCTACCTGCGCCAGACGGAAGCGGCGGGTCTGATGCTGGGGCGTGGGGCTATCCGTCATCCGTGGTTGTTCGATGACCTGCGCGCGCATTGGGAAGGGCGGAGCGTGCGGAGGCGGACAGGCCGTGACATGCTGGAATACATCCAGGCTCTGTATGACATGACGGCCGCCTTTCATCCGCACTTTGAGACGAACCTGCATGTGCAGAAGATGAAGCGCTACATGGTGTATATCACCACCGGCATTGCTGAAGGTCAGCTAGAATACCGCATCCGCCGGGTGACCAGTGAGCCGGAGTTCTTCGCCGCCTGTCACGAATACCTGGATAACGATGAGCCGCTGCCTTTACGCCCCCCGGAAGCCTCCAGTGTCTTTTGCGGCTTTGCGGAACTGAAGTGATGCTTTGCATCTGAGTCTGTTCACGCGCGAGTTCATCATGATAAGACCGGTCCTGGCGCAAGGCCGGGACCGGTCTGGTCTAACTTTAAGTGTGATTACTTGCCGTGGCCGTGGCCGCCGTGACCGCCAGATCCTGTCGGGCTCTGGCGTTGGGCTGCTTCGCGGTCCAGGACCAGCAGGCTGGCTGGGTCTGTGCCGGCCAGCTTCAGGCGGTCCAGCATGTCACGTACAGTCTTCTCTTCTTCGATCTGCTCATTGAGGAACCAAAGCAGGAGGTTCTTGGAGGAGTGGTCCTTCACCTGTTCAGCCACATCATAGAGGTCATTGATCTGCTGGGTGACGAGCTGCTCCTGCTTGAGGCTGTGCTCAAAGACATCAATTGGGGATTCGAAGACGGCCTTTGGCTGGGCGATGGGCTGGAGCACCACGACGGCATCACGGTCCACCACGTATTGGTAGAACTTCAGCGCGTGCATGGTTTCTTCACGGCTCTGGTTAAACATCCAGCTCGCAAAACCCATGTAAGGGGTCTGCTCGAACCAGGCTGCCATGGCCAGGTAAACATAGCTGGAGGACATTTCGTTGTTGATCTGCTCATTGAGCAGTTGGGTCAGTTTTGGATTCAGGATCATAATTGTATTTCTGGTAAGGGTGGTTCGGTGAATACAAAAGGCATAACGAACGCAACGCAAGGAATGGATGGTAGGTACCCTCTGATGTTGATGCGAATCAGTAGCATGAAAGCGCTCCAGTTCATGCATTCAGGCGGCTTTGGGGCATCCAGACCCCGCATTCCCAGTCGAGGTATTCGAGGCCGTGGAGTTGCTTTTTATAATCGTATGGACTGGGCTCTGCGGTGGCATAACCCGGGTAATAATATCGGCATCCGATAGAATGGCTGTACTCTATTTCCTTGAGCATGGTGTAAGTGCCAAGGCTGCGGTCCGAATGATCCGGCTCAAAGAGTCCATAGACCCCGGAAGTGGAGTTGAGCCCCACATCCAGATAACTGATGGCGATGAGATCCTCTCCCAAATGCACGCGACATTCCACACAAGGGCAGGGGATGGTGGCGGGAGATTCCGAAAGGAAGGTATCCAGATCATCGGGCACCTGGCTGGTGAACCGGGCCTTGTGACGCTGGAACATGAGGCTTGCCTGTGGGGAGTGGCTGGCGGGTACAAACTCGCAATGGACGTCCTCATTCTTCCGCAAGACGCGGCGCTGGCTTTTGCTGAGTTTAAACTTTTCCAGGTCCAGCCGCAGGGGGGTGATGGTGCGCGGGGCATCCTCATCCATGGAGATGCTGTACCGGAAGAAAGTGATACCAAAGTGACGCCAGCCGGACTCCCATAAACGGTCCATCATCTCCGGCGGTACGAAAGCGCATTGGAAGGCCTGATCAAGCATCTGTGACACCTGGGAACATAACCCAAGAGTGCGGTGCTGGAAACGGGTTGTTGAAGGGGTCGCCGTCAGCTGAATTTGCCACGGACGTAGGCTTCCGTCTGGGGATCTTTGGGGGTGATGAAGAGCTCCAGGGTGGGGCGGAATTCGATGAGCTGGCCGAGGTAAAAGAAGGCAGTCTGGTCGGCGCAGCGTTTGGCCTGCTCCATGTTGTGGGTGACGATGACGATGGTAAACTCCTGTTTGAGCCCATGCATGAGTTCTTCGATCTTCAGTGTGGCCACGGGATCCAGAGCGGCACAGGGCTCGTCCATGAGGAGGATCTGTGGGCGGTTGGCGATGGCACGGGCGATGCAAAGACGCTGCTGCTGGCCACCGGAAAGGCCAAAGGCACTTTCATGCAGCTTGTCTTTGACCTCATCCCAAAGAGCGGCACCGCGAAGGCTTGTCTCCACCACTTCATCCAGCTCGCTTTTGCCGTTCCGCCCTGCGACACGGAGGGAGAAGATGACGTTCTCGTAGATGCTCTTGGGGAAGGGGTTGTACTTTTGGAAGACCATGCCCACACGCTTGCGCAGGGAGATGACTTCCACATCGGGATCGTAGAGGCTCTGGCCGTCAATGAAGATATCGCCTTCGTGTTTGATGCCGTCCACGAGGTCATTCATCCGGTTGATGTTGCGGAGGAGTGTGGTCTTGCCACAACCGGAAGGGCCGATGAAAGCGGTGATTTCTTTTTCCGGGATGTCCAGACTGATGTTGTGCAGGACCTGCTTGGGGCCATACCAGAAGGAAAAGTCGTCCACCTTGATGAAAGCAGGGCTGGGAGGGGGCGGGGACATGAGGGAGGAGAATAGGTGCTTGAGTGCTCAGTTCTCAGTGCGCAGCGCACAAGCAAAGAGAAGCATAGCTTAACGTTTTAAACTGAGGACTGCGCACTGAGAACTGAACACTGAAAGGTCTAATAAATCTGACGGGCGGCTAAAATGCGCTGGCCTGATACTTCTTCCGCAGGCGGGCGCGAATCTGGATGGCGGCGAGGTTGAGAGCGACGACGAGGAGGATCAAAAGCAGGGTGGTGGCAAAGACCATGGGCTTGGCACCTTCAGAGTCTGGAGACTGGAAACCAAGGTCGAAGATGTGGAAGCCGAGGTGCATGAATTTGCGCTCGGCATGGATGAATGGCCAGGAGAGATCCAAGGGGAGAGAAGGGGCCAATTTGACCACACCGGTGATCATCAGCGGGGCGACTTCGCCTGCGCCACGGGCCATGGCCAGGATGACGCCGGTCATGACGCCGGGGAGTGCGCTGGGCAGGACGATGCGCTGGATGGTCTGCCACTTGGAGGCTCCACAAGCCAGGGCGGCTTCACGCACGCCACGTGGAACGGCCACGAGGGCTTCCTCGGTGGCGACAATGACCACGGGCAGAGTCATGAGGGCCAGGGTGAGCGATGCCCAGAGGATGCCGCCTGTGCCGAAGGTGGGGGAGGGCAGGCTGTCGCTAAAGAAGCCATGAAAATACGGGCAACGGGCGACGGTGACGATGACCAGGAAGACACTGGTGATCCAGAGCAAGCCTTCCACCTTGTGCAGCAAGCGCTGGCGTTTCTGCTGGGTGGGGATGGCGGTGCGGTTATGAGTGGAAAGGTAAACGGCGATACCGATGCAAGCGATGGCACCGAATCCAGCGGCGAACCACCAAGAGGGTGCCATGGGATATTGGACGCCGCCGTCGATAAACCCGCCAACCCCATAGACAAAGAAACCCAGGCCGAATACGCCGAATACGATAGAGGGCACGCCAGCGAGGTTATTGACGCAGATACGGACGATCTGGACCATCAATCCCTGGCGGGCGTATTCCCGCAGATAGATGGCGGCGATGATGCCAAAAGGGGTGACCATCACTGCCATGAGCAAGGTCATGACAAAGGTGCCAAAGATGGCGGGAAAGATACCGCCTTCGGTATTCGCCTCACGGGGTTCAGCCAGGAGGAATTCTCTGATGGCATGGAGGAATACTCCGGTGCGGCCAAAGATGCCAATGTCATTCGGCAGGTAAAAATGCAGGATGTCGCCGACGTTTTGTGTGCGCTCCTCCCCGGAGGCCAGTTGGTAAACCAGCTTATCCGCCGTCTGGGCGGTGCGGAGCTTTTGAGCTTTGTCGGCCAGGGTTTGATAAAGGGCCTGCTCCTCAGCAATTTCAGCCTTCACATCTTCCGTGCGGGAGCGGATTTCCAGCCGCTTCATTCGCGCGTTGATGTCACCGATCTGGTGTTTCTCGATCTTCAGGATCTCCGCCCGGCGGTCATTGCCATCCTGGATGAGGCGGCTGAATTCAGACGCGAAGTTTGCCGCACTGCCTGCTACCTTGGTGCCATCGGCCAGTTGCAGCTCGACGGGGGTGAAAACGGCATCGCCGTATTCCATGCGCTCAGCCACATAGATGCCTTTGGCATCGCTTTGAGAAAGAATGTCCTCGGCATTGATGAAGCGGAAGGCTAGGTTGTAGGCGTCTTTGTTGCCGGTGAAGATCTGGTGCTCGGTGGCGAAGCTGCCATCCGGTTTGCGCCGCTGCTGGGTCTTCACCAGACTGCCGGCGATGCGGGTTTCTTTATCGCCTTCACGGATGGTGAAAACGGCCACGCGGTCCGGCCAGAAGACGGACAGGCCGTTCATGGCGATGAGCAGCAGGAGGCCGCTGATCATGATCAGGCCAATGGTGAGTCCGGCGGCGGTGAGCCACACTTTGACCTCGCCTTTGGTGCGGGCAGGCAGTTTGGGAGTCGCTTCGGGCATCAGACGATTTTGAATTTTTCGCGCAATTTCTGGCGCATGACCTCAGCCACAGTGTTGAGGACGAAGGTCATGGCAAAGAGGACGAGGGCACCGAGGAAGAGGGTACGGTAATGAGTGGAACCTTGGGCGGCCTCGGGCAGTTCGACTGCGATATTGGCAGAAAGGGTTCTCATGCCGTTGAAGGGATTCCAATGATCGGCCAGGGGAAACTGGCCGGAGCCGATGCCGAAGTCGCCAAAAAAGAAGTTTCCTGATTCATCAAAGAATGGAGTGTTACCGGTGGCCATAACCACAACCATGGTTTCTCCGACAGCGCGACCGAGACCGATCATGATGGCGGAAAGGATGCCCGCCGAGGCGATGGGCAGGACAACCGTGCGGACGACCTGCCAGCGTGAAGCGCCCAATGCCTCTGACGCGGAGGTGAGGGAGGGGGGAACGTTGGAAAGGGCATCTTCAGCGATGGTGAAGATCACCGGGATGACGGCAAAGCCCATCATGAAGCCGATGACGAGGCAGTTCCGCTGGTCATAGGACATGCCCGTGAAACGGGGCCACCACATGCGGAAGTCGGCAATCTGTGAGCCGTCAGGCATGGTGGCGACAAAGACGGCTTTTTCAAGGGCAGGCCCCAACTGCCAGCCGACCCAGGCGAAGAAGATCATGACAGGGGCAATAAGCAGGTATTCGGTGCCTTTAGGAAGACGGTTGCGGTGGGCGATGGGCAGGCGGCCCCAGAGGATGCCCAGCAGGCTGGCGGAAATGGGGATGGAGATGACCAGCAGCAGGATGGACGGGACGCGGTTCTCGATGAGCGGGGCCAGCCAAAGAGCGGCAAGGAAACCGAGGACAACGGAGGGCAGGGATGCCATGATTTCCATGGCCGGTTTCACCACTCGCTTCATACCGGGGGCCAGGAACTGGGAAGTATAGATGGCTGCCAGAAGTGCGATGGGCACGGCGAAAAGCATGGCATAGAAAGTGCCTTTCAGGGAACCGATGATGAGGGGAACCAGGGAGAGCTTCGGCTCAAAATCATCCGTACCACTGGTGCTCTGCCATTCATACTTAGGCTTGGCAAAACCTTCATACCACACCTCTCCAAAGAAGGCGCTGATGCCAGCCTCTGGATGCGGGTCGCTGATTTCATACAGGTGCATGGTGCCCTTAGTATCCAGGAAGCCGAGGTGCTCAGCCTTGGCATCCATGGCGACGGAGACGGATTCAAAAGGCAGGTCCACCTGACGGCGTACGCTGGCGGTAGTGGCATAGCAGAGGGCGCATTCCCGGGCATTGCCGACGAGGAACGATTTATTCCGCTGGCTGGCCCGGTAATAGGTGATAGGGCCGTAGATCGGCTGGAACTCCTTGGTCAGGCCGAAGAGGCGGGTAGTGCCGCCTTCAGGAACAAAAAGGCTGAAGATGCGTACCTGCCCCTGCTCATTGTAGCAAACCACACTGACCTGCCCAAAGAGGTAATCCACACCCGTGACCTGCCCGCCATCGAAGGGCTTGAATCGCTGGCGTAGCTCCCAGCCGCTGCTGAGGCGGTAAAAGTAGAGCACTTCCCCAGCATCCGTGAGGGTGAGGAGGCTGTCGGCAGTGCCAGCAACAAGCACGTGACGGGGAATGGCGCCCGCGAGCAGGGCGGTGAGGTCATCACGGGCATCGATCTCCGTTTTGCCTTTGCCCATGAGGCTCTTTTTCTGCTTCAGGCTGAGGGTGGTGATGACGCGGCTGCCCCCCACCTCCTGGATGGCGGCAAAGAGTTTTTTATCCCCTGAGTCCGCATAGTCCATGTCCAGGACTGGGGCGGATACTCCTTCGCGCAGGGGCAGCAGCGGCTCAGCACTGACGGAAGGTTTGACGATTGAGGAACCTTTAGCCTGGTATTCAGAAAGGTAGCTAACGTTGACAAAACCGACCTCACCGCTGGACGTGCCGATGACCACCCGGCCTTTGAGCGGATCATGACGTTTGGCAGTGACCAGTGTGCCTGCGGGCAGACCGGTGGGGAGGCGCTGGGCATTTCCACCTTTGGCAGGCTGGAAAACGACATCACTGCCACCATCATAATAAAAGGGAAGCTCTGACCATTCGTCCATGCCGACGACGGCTCCTGCGGGAGCGGCGAGGGCGACCTTGGTCTTTTCTTCGATCCTGGCTCCCTGGAACAAAGGCGCGATCTCCAAGGCGATGAAGGCGAAGATGCCAAACACGGCAACGATGATGCCTATGCCGCCAAAGACAATGGCGGAACTCATGAAGCGGTCCCAGCGGAGGGTGCCTTTAGAGACGATGAAACGCTCTGGGACGGGACGTGGGGACCCCTGGGCGCTGCTGGTCGTGGGGGAATGAGCGTCTGAGGGACTGGGTGACATGTCTTGGGGAAAATCAGGTCCTCACCAGACCTGAACTGCTAGAAAGGCGGAGCCAGGTTCTTTTGCAAATGACAAAAATGACGCAAAGGTGACGGAAGTGTCACATTCACTAGCTTTGTATTTAAGAGAAAGATACAGGTTTATCCAGTGATCACAGTTCTGTTGCCAGCGGAACAAACTTGGGGATGGGGAAAGGGTTGTATTTTTCCCCATTTGGGGATTTTTGGCCATTCGGTGTTGATAACCAATGATAGACGATGGGGATTTGCTTCCCCATAAAATCCCCACGTTTCCCCATGGGGAAATCCAACCCCGGTTATTTTGGAGGCGAAACTGGAGGGGGCCGACCATGGAATGCAAACACAGAAGCAATGACAATATCCGATATGGGCGACTGAGACGCAAGGGGCTGGATTGGCACTTTGGCGATGAATGCGAATTGCAGAGGCGCAAAAGCGGGGTGGTTTTCGAAGTGTGAATGAGAGGCGCTGCTGACGTGAGGGCGAGTTTGTCCGCGCCTCTTTGGATGTGTCCTGTTTTTTCAAGAACAGCTTTGGCACCTTCCTCTTGCTCTGTGCCGTATCGCCCTTTACCTACCTGACTCTAACCCAAACCAAACATTATGGCTTATACACTGCCCGCACTCCCTTACGAAAAGACGGCGCTCGAACCGCACATTGACGCCGCCACGATGGAGATCCATCACGGAAAGCATCACAACGCCTATGTGACCAACCTGAACGCCGCCATCGCTGGCAAGGCGGACATTGAATCCCTTTCCATCGAAGACCTCTGCAAAAACATCAGCTCCGTGCCTGCCGACATCCAGGCTGCGGTGCGTAACAATGGTGGTGGTCATTTCAACCACAGCCTGTTTTGGAGCATCATGGGCCCTGGCGCCGGTGGTGAGCCAACCGGTGAACTGGCTGAGGCCATCAACGCGGCCTTCGGCAGCTTTGCGGCCTTCAAAGAAGCCTTTGCCAAGGCTGGTGCGACCCGCTTCGGCTCCGGCTGGGCATGGCTGGTGTTGAAGGACGGCAAAGTGGCCGTGACATCTACACCGAACCAGGACAACCCGCTCATGGACGGTAGCGGAACGCCAATCCTGGGCTGCGATGTCTGGGAACACGCCTACTACCTGAAGTATCAGAACAAGCGTCCTGACTACATCACCGCCTGGTGGAATGTGGTGAACTGGACGGCTGTGGCAGACCTCTTCGCCAAGGCTAAGTAAGTTGTCTCTTTTGAAAGCGGGGCTGTCGCGAGGCAGTTCCGCTTTTTTGTGGTTATTTGGGGCGGTGTTTGAGAATCGTACCAAGCTGGCGAATTTGGAGCAGAGGCTTGGCGAGCTGAAGCACTGGAGTCATTGGGCTCCGCCTGTTTCAGGTAACCGTTTCCAAAAAAAAGCCCCACCTCCTCGGGGGAGATGGGGCGGGAGGCAGCGGGGATTAATAGACGCCTTCGACGATGGTCTTTTCCATGGCACCGAAGGGGCGGACATCGGCGACTCCATCCCAGGAGTAAGGTGCACGCGGGCGGCGGCGCATGGCTTCATCACGCTCAAGGAAACGAGGCATGAAGAATTCCTTGGTCAGGGTGGTCAGTTCTACACGGCCCCAGGTATCGTAATCGACGACGGTGGAGGTGTTTTTAGGATCCACCACACGCAGGACGGCGCGGGGCTGCGGGGCGTAATAGGTGACGGAGAACTGGTCTTCCGGCGTGATCGGCACGCTGGCGGCGAGGCCCATGAGGGTGTTGCCATAGGTGGGGTAAAAGCCGATCTGGCCTTCCAGCACTTCTTCCACCATGAAGCGGACATATTGTGGAGTCATGGTGGTGCCGCCGACGAAGGCACCGCGAATGCCTGCGGCATACAGGTCCACTTTTTCAGCCAGGGCTTCGAGCAATTTGGGTGTCGTGAAGAGGCCGGTGACTTTACGGTTCTTCAGGATGAGGGTGGCCTGGTCCACGACGTGGTCCATGTATTGGCGGGCGACATCGAACTGCTTATTGGAGATGAGCTTCTTCACGAAGCGGGGATCCAGGTCGATGAAGTAGCAGGAACTGCCACGGAAATTGGCCAGATGCTCAATCGCCAGGCGGAGGCGGCGGGGGCCGGTGGGGCCGACCATGAGCCAGGCACCGCCAGGGGGAAAGTGATCGTCACTGATTTTACCGCTGAACTCTTCGTAATCGGTTTTGTAGTCGTTCCAGCCGATGCGCTGCTTTGGCATGCCGGTGGTGCCGCCTGTTTCAAAGATGTTGAAGGGCTTGCCCTTGAAGGCGGCGGGGACCCAGACTTCGGGCTGGAGGTCACGCAGATTTTCGTCCTGAAAGTGGTCGAACTTGGCGATGAGATCGGCGTAGCTATTGACGACGCCACGAGGGTCAAAGTTCTTTTTTGCCCAGTCGAGCCAGAAAGGGCAGCCTGTTTCTGGGCTGAAATGCCACTGGATGGTTTCGCGGACTTGCTGGTCGAGTTGGGCTTGGGCTTCTTCAGGGGTCATGATGAGGGAGAGAAAAGAGGGCAGTGGTGGGAGCAGTCAAACGAAAGCTGCGGCCCGTCCCTTTCTACGTCTGGCGAGAGAAGTTTGAATACAATGCATTGCAATAAGTCCAAAAAGGGCCTGTCATGCGATTAACTGACAGGATTCAGTCCCTTTAACCATGAAAACTCCCTCTCTCCTCCTGGCCTTGGTGCCAGCCCTGCTTCTGACTTCGTGCTATGTCACGCCAGTGGGCGGACCTTACAGCACGACTTCCGGAAGCTACCGCACGCCGCCGCGTCCGGGCAGCAGCTATGACAATCACCGTGGGCATGATCATGACAATGATCGCGATCGCCGTGACAATGACCGCTATGATCGCGACAACGATCGCTATGATCGTGACGGAAGAGACCGGGATGGTCGTGATCGTGATGGCCGTGGCCCCTCCAGCAGCTACCGTGGCCCTGGCGGCCCAAGTGGTGCGATGGCCCTGCCAAGTGGCACACGGCGTGTGAGCCATGGCGGCAATACGTACTATACCAATGGCAGTTCGTGGTACCGCGCTTCGGGCTCCGGGTATATCCGTGTTTCCCGCCCGTATTGAGTTGTCTTTTGTCTGAGCTTTTGGGGCGCGCGGCCATGGGCTGCGCGCCCCTTTTTTATTAAGCGTTACTTCTTAGCAAGGGCGTCTTTGATGGCCGTGGTCACGGCGATATCATCTGGCTTGGTTTTTGGCTCGAAACGGGCAAGGATTTTGCCATCGCGGCCGACGAGGAATTTGCCGAAATTCCATTTCACATCGCCAGGGAAGGGGGAATCTTTGCCGCTGAGCTCCTGATAAAGGGGATGCTTGTCCGCACCTTTGACGACGACTTTGTCATACATGGGGAAGGTGACGTTGTATTTGGTGGAGCAGAATTCTTTGATCTGCTCATTGGTGCCGGGCTCCTGGCCACCGAAGTCATTGCTGGGGAAAGCGAGAACGGCGAGGCCTTCTTTTTCGAACTCCTGATGGAGGGCCTGGAGCTCGGTGTATTGCTTGGTGTTGCCACATTTGGAGGCGACATTGACGATGAGCATGACCTTGCCCTCATAAGGTTTCAGGGTGGTGTCTTTGCCATCAATGTCCTTGAGGGGGACATCATACAAGGAGCCTGCGGAGGCTGAGGTGATGAAGGCGGCGAGCGCGAGGAGTGAGTGAAGTACTTTCATGGGCAGACAGAACGCCTGGAGGAGGGGCAGGGTTTCACGGATTCATCGCTGGGCAGTGGCTAAAGAGGGATTTGGGAAGGAAAGAGATTGCCAGATGGACGGGTTTCGTTTGAACTGACTTTCTAAAATCATGACCACGCGCACCCCCTCACGCCGCCAGTTTCTCCAGATCGCCGCCAGTGCCCTGGCTGCCTCCGCCACAGGCCTGCGGGCAGCCGACAAAGAGCCGCTTTTCAAAATCTCGCTGGCTGAATGGTCGCTGAACAAGGGGATGTTCAAGCGGGAAGGGGCGGAGCCTTTGGAGCACCTGGATTTCTGCAAAATCGCCCGCAGCCTGGGCATTGAGGGTGTGGAGTATGTGAACCAAATGTTCGCCGATAAAGCCGGGGACAAGGCGTATCTGGAAGACATGAAAAAGCGCCAGGACGGTGAAGGCGTGAAGGGTCTGCTGATCATGGTGGACCGCGAAGGCAACCTGGGCGATCCCGATGATGCCAAGCGGGCGACGACGGTGGAAAATCACCTGAAGTGGCTGGATGCGGCAGCTCTGCTGGGCTGTCACAGCATCCGTGTGAATGCGGCCAGCGACCCTAAACTGAGCTACGATGAGCAGGCCAAGCACGCGGCAGCGGGACTGCACGCGCTGTGTGTGGAGGCGGACAAACGCGGTCTGTATGTGGTGGTGGAAAATCACGGTGGCCTGTCCAGCAACGGCCTGTGGCTGACCGGGGTCATGAAATTGGCAGACCATGCACGAGTGGGCATCCTGCCGGACTTTGGCAATTTTTATACGGACCGGAACAAAGGGGAACTGTATAACCCCTACAAAGGACTTCGCGAATTCATGCCGTGGGTGAAGCAGGGGATGAGCGCCAAGGCCTATGACTGGGATACGGGTGCGGGGAAATTTTATACTGAAGACCGTCGTGAAGGACGTGAGATGACCCTGGACTTCCAGCGCCTGATCGAAATCGTGGTAAAAGCAGGGTATAAGGGCTACATCGGCATTGAATACGAAGGTGCGAAGCACACGGAGATCGAGGGTATCAAGCGGACCAAGCAGGCCCTGGAAGAGTTGCGCGCGGCGATGAGCTGATTCTTGAGTGACGAAATTCCCGCTTGCCAGGCTCTAAACACCCCCTACAGTGGGTTTCCCCCTGTGCTCAGTGGAGCGGGGGCAACCCTGCAAACTCTGATGAAAGCTGAACTCGTTGAACAAGCCCTCGCCGTCGTCAAAGATCCGCCGATCCTGATCAACATGGTCTCGAAACGCGTGAAACAGCTCACTTCTGGCCGTGCTCCTCTCGTCGAGCGCCGTCCTGGTCAGCGTGAAGCCGATACTGCCCTGCTGGAAATCATCCAGGGCAAGATCAAGGCTGAGTATCATGTGGTGGCTGAGGCCTAACGTTTTTTCGTCGGCAGGTTCGCCTAGCCGCTCCGGCTTATGACCACCGACGAAATCGCGACGAATCGCAAGGCGCTCCGGGATTTTCATATCCTTGAGCGTTATGAAGCGGGTGTGGAACTCCGGGGAACGGAGGTGAAATCCATCCGCCTGGGCAAGCTGAATATCAGCGATGCCTTCGCCCGTGTGGAACGCGGGCAGGTCTGGCTCTACAACATGGATGTGCAAATCTATGAAAAGGCCAGCTTTAGCCAGCATGAACCGCGTCGTACCCGGCGGCTGCTGTTGCATAAAAGGGAGATCCTGAAGCTTTTCGCCCATACCCAGCAGAAGGGGCTGGCCCTTCCAGTGCTGCGTGCTTACTGGAAAGATTCACGCGTGAAGATCGAGATCGGCGTCGGCAAAGGCAAGACGAAGGGTGACCAGCGTGAGGATCTGAAGGAGAAGGCTGTGAAGAAGGAAACGCTGCGGGTGGTTTCCAGCTTTAACCGCAAACATGGTTAGGCTGGTGGGGGGAATGGGGGTTTCGAGACTTCGGGGAACCACGCCCTGGCGGGCGCAGCCACACGAGCATCACGCCCTGGCGGGCGCGGCCACAACACAAGCCACCACGCCCTGGCGGGCGCGGCCACGTGAGAGTGCTGCCTTGGGGCTATGGGTCGCCGACGATGCTGATGACGATGCTGCGGGTGTGGGGGGCGCGGCGGTGCTCGAAGAGGAAAATGCCCTGCCAGGTCCCGAGGGCGAGGCGGCTGTTCATGACGGGAATCACTTCGCTGGTGCGGGTGAGGACCATGCGCAGGTGGCTGGGCATATCGTCTGGCCCCTCATGGGTGTGGACGAAGTAAGGGGTGTCTTCGGGGACGAGGTGATCGAAGAAGCTGTGAAGATCCGTCCGGGCGGAGGGATCGGCATTTTCATAGATGACCAGGGAGCAACTGGTGTGCTGAACGAAGATCGTGGCCGTGCCGGTGCGGATGCCGCTGCTGGCGATGATGCGCTGGCATTCAGCGGTGATCTCATAGGTGCCTTTGCCACGGGTGCTGAGGCGGAAACTTTCGGCGTGGGCGGACATGGAAAGGGTGCGTTGAAGTGGGGACGCGGAATCTGCAGCAGTCAGTGAATCAGAGCATCAAACCGAGCAAGACTTCGCGTACTTGAGCCCGCCATTTGGAGAGATAGGCGAGGCGGGCCTGGATGCCCTGGAGGTCGGCCCAGACGGTAGAGTCTGCTTCGGTGACACGCGTATCGTAGATGCCAAGTTTGGATTCGATCTGCTGCCAGAGTTCATCAATGCGGAAACCGAGTTCTTCGAGGGATTCGCGCAGTCGCATTTCCTCGCTGGCAAGGAGCGCGCGGGCGAGTGCGGTGGAAGCAGACTGTTTCTTTTTGATGCAGGCGGCACCGGCTTGCAAAAGGGGGCCGAGCTTTTCAAAGATACCCATCAAGGCGGCATCCAGGGGGACGGCACGCCAGGGGGTATCCGAGTGTTTTTCGATGAGATGCTTGAGCCGGGTGACGGGTGACTTGAGAGTCTCCAGAGCGGCATTTAATTCAGCGCTTAAGTGGGTATCACCGCCAGCCTGGTCCGGATGGGCACTGCGCGTGGCGGTAAGGTAGGCGGACTGTAAGGTTTCCTCATCCAGAGCGGCACGAGGGGGAAGGCCGAGGAGGGCAAAGGCATCGGCAGACATGAGGCGGAATCAGGCTGCGAAACTTTCGCCGCAGGAGCAGGTAACGATGGCGTTGGGATTGGTGACCTTAAATCCGCCCTGCTGGAGGTCGTCGCTGAAATCGAGTTCGGAGCCGCTGACGAAGAGGGCGCTTTTGGGATCAATGACGACGCGCACGTCTCCGGAAATGACCATGATGTCACGATTGGCGGGGCCGTCCACGAGGTCCATTTTGTATTGAAGACCCGAGCAGCCGCCACCGACGACGGCCACGCGCAGGGCACCGTTTTCTGCGCGGCCCTGTTTGGTGAGCAGGCCGGTCAGCTTGCGTGCGGCGTTGGGCAGCACCTTGATGAGCTTTTCGTTGCCGAGCTTGTAGTTAGGGGCGGCTTGGGGGGCGGCGGTCGCGGTCATGGTGAAAGGGGGCTGGCTCAGGCGGGCTGGCGTGCTTTCCATTCGACGAAATCAGACTTCGGCGCATGGAAAATAGCTGCGCAGCGAGGGCAGGTGATGGTGGCGGAACCGTCTTCGAAAATGAAGTCCAGATCCTCCTCACTGAGGCGGGAGAGCATGGGGAACATGCGGTCGGCTGTGCAGCCGCAGTCAAAGACGTAGGTGCGGGTCTCCAGGAGCGTGAGGTGCTCCGCCTGGTCCAGGGTGAGGATGTCGGCATCGGTGAGGCCAGCCAGCCATTCTTCATCGGCATCAGGCTCGGCGGAAATTTGGACGAAGTCCTCATCATCCAGGCGGAAGATGCGGGTCAGGCGTTGCTCGCTCTGGGTATAAAATTGCTCGACGGCGGAGAGGACATCGGTGCCTTGAAATTCGATCATGCTCTGACGTGGCTGCTGCTGGCCGCGGGTGGTTTGAGCGATGAAGAGGGATTTGCCTGTGTCTTTGACATCCTCTGTGAAAAGGCGGCCGGTGACGCGTCCGGGAACGGTGGCACCGGTGACGAAGATGTTTAGCAGAGGGTCGCTGAGGTTGATGGTCCAGGCGCAGACTTCGTCATGCGGGCGCGAAGCCAGATGGAGCGCGATGCCCGTGAGGCTATCCTTGAGCATGCCGTCCAGGCGGTCCGTATGCTTGATGCCGTGCTGCATGAGATGCAGGTAATAATCCATGTAAATGGGGCTGAAGCGGCCACGTACGAGAAGGCAGTTCCGCTTCCGCACAAAGTAGCAGCGGATTTCGGTGGAGGAAAGATCTGGGCTGAGCATCTGGCTCATAGGATGATGGAGGGGTAAAAGCGGGGGCGGGTGAGGCCCCCGCTAGAAGATTGCGGCAGAGATGCCGCCGCTTGCTTAGAGGGCCTTGATGTAAAGGTCCTTATAATATACGACGCTCTTCGGGTCATGGGCTTGAATTGCCATGGTGCCGGAGGTGAGTTTACGGCCAGCCATGTTTTTCAGGGCGGTGGCGGGATCCCAGCCTTCTGGCTCGGTCCAGTCGGTGGTGACTTTGCCGTTGATGCTGATGGTGATGTGCTTGCCATCGACTTTGATGCTGTAGTCGAACCATTCGTCATCGGCCACGGGGGCAGTATCGAGGACGTCCTTGACGGCATAAAGGCCGCCGGTCTTTTTCGGATCCTTGTGGGAGGTGCTGTTGACCTGGCATTCAAAGCCTTTTTCAGGCCAGCCTTTTTCCTGGTATTCAGTATGGATGTAGAGGCCGGAATTGGAGCCGGGCATGTGCTTCACTTTGCCTTTGAATTCGAAGCTGGTGAATTTGGCGTCGCCATTTGGGCCGACATAAAAGAGATGGGAGCGGCCATTGCTGACCTTGATGGTGCCGTCTTCTACAGAAAAGCTGTTCGGCGTTTCTTCATTGGATTTCCAGCCGGTGAAGTCCTTGCCATTGAACATGGAGACCCAGCCATCGGCTTCCGAAGGAGCGGTGGCGGTCGGAGTGGAGGCGGGGGCGGCGGCGGATTTTTCATCGGCCGGTTTGCAAGCGGCCAGACTGAGAAGGATGGCCAGGGAGGTGAAGTGGTTGAGTTTCATCGAGAATGGGGACTTACACGGGAGCGGGCAGGGAGGCAAGGGGGCTATTCCGTCTCCGAGCGGGGATCGCGGGAGAGTAAGGCGCGCATCGCTTCTTTGGCGGGCTTGGCCTGGTAGAGCATGGCGTAGATTTCATCCAGCAGGGGAGTGCGCACGCCTTTGGCCTTGGCGGCTTCATGCAGGCTGGCGGTATTCGGCACACCTTCCGCCACCATGCGGGTGCTGGACATGATCTCCTGAAGTGGCATTCCCTCCCCGAGGAGGCGGCCGACACGGTGATTGCGACTGTGCTCGGAATAGCAAGTGGCCATGAGGTCGCCCACGCCGCCGAGGCCCATGAAGGACTCCGCCCGGCCGCCCATGGCGATGCCCATGCGGACCATTTCAGCCAGGGCGCGGGTGACGAGGGCGGCGATGGCGTTGTCTCCGAGTTTCAAACCCAGGGCGATGCCTGCGGCGATGGCATAGGGGTTTTTCATGGCGCCTGCCCACTCGACACCGGTGACGTCGTCGCTGGTATAGGTGCGGAACCAGGGGAGGGTAAAGCAGCACTGGACATCCCGGGCGATGTCGTCGTTTTCACAGGCGACAACGGCAGCGGTGGCCATGCGCTGGGAGACTTCCTCGGCGTGATTAGGACCTGTGAGGACGGCGAGGGGTGTGGTGGGAAAGGATTCGTGAAGGATCTGGGTGAGACGCCTGCCGGTATTCATTTCGATGCCTTTAGCGCAGGAGATAAGCACCCTTGCTGACTGGAGCGCGGGCAATGAGGCCATGGTGCTGGCGGTTTCACGCACGGCTTTGGAAGGAACGACGAAGACGACTAAGTTGGCTGGCTGGAGGTCATTCAGACTGGCGGTGGCCTGGATGCTGGAAGGGAGCACGAGGCCGGGGAGGTAACGGGAGTTCCGCCGGGTGCTCTGGATTTCATCCATGAGTTCATGGTCACGGCCCCAGAACTGGACTTGCAGCCCCCGGTCAGCCAAGACGGCGGTGAGGGCGGTGCCCCAGCTTCCGGCTCCGATGACGAGTGCGTTGGTGTAGGGCAGGGGGGATGGCATGGTGATTTATTAAACGCTATCAAAGAGCAGCCGAGGCAGTCCTGCCAGTGTCTTCTGTGCATGGATGCAACATCGGCGTGATGTGGCGCAAGATGAAGCCGCTGGAAGTAGTGGGCACGAATACCAAGGGTAGCGTATCGCCCTCTCTATTATCTCCACGTATGAATCCCCTCACCCATCTGGCAGGCCGCCGTGAACTGGCTGCTTTTTACCAAAAGACCCTGCTGGAAGATGTGATGCCCTTTTGGCTCAAACATGGGATGGATGCTGAGCTGGATGGAATCTTCACGGCGCTGGACCGAGATGGCAGTCTTTTGGATACGGATAAAAGCATCTGGTTCCAGGGGCGTGCGGGCTGGATGTTTTCCACAGTGTATAACACGGTGGCACAAGATCGGGCCTGGTTTGATGCAGCGGGTTCATGCTTGGCCTTTTTGGAAAAGCACGGTTATGCGACGGATGGAAAACTTTTCTTCACGGTGACACGCGAGGGCAAACCCTTGCGCATGCGCAGGTATGCTTACAGCGAGGCCTTTGCTGCGATGGGCCATGCGGCCTATGCCAAGGCATCCGGGGATCATCATTATGTGGAGGCAGCGGTGCGGGATTTTTCTTTTTACCTGCGGCACTCCTTTGAGCCGGGGTACATGATGCCAAAGGTGGACTCGAATACGCGGCCGATGGTGAGCATCGGAGCGCTGATGATCGGCATCGTGACGGCGCAGGAACTGCGCGCGAACTTGGGGCATGTGGATGTGGCGGGGCGCAGTGCGACGGAATGGATCGATCTTTTCATCCTGGATATTCAGCGGCTGTTTTTCAAACCGGAGCTGGAGGTGCTGCTGGAAACGGTGGCCCCGGATGGCAGCATTTTAGATCATTTAGAGGGACGAATTTTGAATCCGGGGCATGCCATTGAGTGTGCTTGGTTCATTCTTCATGAAGGGCGGATGCGGGGTGAAAAGAGCTACATTGATCTGGGGCTGCGCATCCTGGACTGCATGTGGAAGTGGGGCTGGGATGAGGAAATGGGCGGGCTGTTTTACTACCGCGATGTGTATGGAAAACCGGTGCAGGAATACTGGCAGGATATGAAATTTTGGTGGCCGCATAATGAGGCGATCATTGCCACACTGCTGGCCTATGAAGTGAGCGGGGATGCCAAATATGCCGCGATGCATCAGCAGGTGCATGATTGGAGCTTTGCCCATTTTCCAGACGCTGAGCATGGCGAATGGTATGGGTATCTGCATCGAGATGGCAGTGTGGCGCAGAAGGCCAAAGGCAATATGTTCAAAGGCCCCTTTCATCTACCGAGGATGCTCTTGTATTGCGGTGAGCTTTTGAAGGAATCAACCATCGCCCGCGCCTAACAGGCAGAAGTCCGCTCCGATAACTAACTTTTTAGACGCATAATGATACAGACCTGTCTCATCACTGGATTGTAAATAGATAGACAGGTCTGTCCAAATCGAGCATCCTTGAAATAGTCGCCTGAAGCCATGGATGAGTCCTTGAAGAAACAGCCCCGGCTTGGTGCACGTGAGCGCATCGTCGAGACGGCTTTAAAATTGTTTTATCGCGATGGATTGAGGGCGACAGGGATTGATAAAGTGATCGCCGAATCCGGGGTGGCAAAGATGTCTTTGTACCGGCATTTTCCGTCAAAGAGTTTGCTTGTCGCAGAGTGTCTGAGGCTGCGGAGCCAAAGCTGGATTTCGTGGTTCCAACCTGCGGTCGAAAAGAAGCTGCGAATGCCTGGCGCTGGGCTGGAAGTGATCGCTGATGTACTGCGCACCTGGTTTGCGAAAGCTGATTTTCGAGGGTGTCCTTTTATCAATGCACAGGCTGAGACGCCTGCTTCTGATGAAGACGTCCTCGAAGTGATTCGCGAGCACAAGAGGGTGTTGGAATCCTGGCTGGTGGAGCTGGCGATACGACTGGAATATGCGACCCCCAAACAAACGGCGGCGGCGGTGATGATCGTGATGGATGGGATGATGGTGCGCGCGCAAATGACGCGAGATGCGACGGTCAACGACGCAGGCCACGTTTTGCTGAAGAAATTCAGCCGTCATGTGCATAGGGATGAACTGCAGGAAGAGGGGGAGGCAGCGCAATTATATTTGCCTGGTTTATAAGGATGAAGAGACGAACATGTTCCAGAAAAGAACAGGTGATCAGTTGACGTATAGACAGGGACTGCTGCGTTATACTGTTTCACTTCCATGATCTCCCATCCCATTACCGGTCTCGTTGCCGCCACACACACGCCTTTTCATGCTGACGGCTCCTTGAATCTGGGGATGGTGGAAAAGCAGGCGGCGCATCTTCAGCACACGGGTATTGCGGCGGCCTTCATCGGTGGCACCACAGGTGAAAGCCATTCGCTGAGCCTGGATGAACGCAAGGCGCTGACGAAAAGGTGGATGGAGGTGACTGCTGGCAGCAGCCTAAAGGTGGTGGTGCATGTGGGGGCAAACTGCCTGGGGGATGTGGCGGCATTAGCTGCCCAGGCCCAGGAGGTGGGGGCGGATGCGATCAGTGCGCTGGCACCGAGCTACTTCAAACCGCGTAGTGTGGCGTCTCTGGTGGACTGCTGTGTGCAGATCACGGCGGCGGCTCCAGAGCTGCCGTTCTTTCTGTATGACATTCCTTCCTTCACGGGGATCTCTCTTTCGATGCCGGAGTTTTTGACGATGGGTGCTGAGCGTCTTCCGACACTCGCGGGAATCAAGTTTACTAACCCCGATGGGATGATGTTTCAGCAGTGCCTCTATCACAGTGATAGCGCTTTTTCCATCCTGTGGGGGACGGATGAATGCTTGATCGCAGGTCTGGCGCTGGGCGCGACGGGTGCGGTGGGCAGCACGTATAATTTTGCGGCACCGATTTATCAGCGGATCATCCGGGCCTTTGGCGAAAACGATTTTGTGACGGCACGGGCGGAGCAGAAACGCTCGGTCGAACTGGTGGCTCGCCTGGCCTCCGTCGGCTACATGGGCGCGGCGAAGAGTGTTATGAAGATCCTGGGTGTGGACGTGGGTCCGGCGCGGCTGCCACATACCAATCTGGATGCGGCTCAGGAGAAGGCATTGCAGGCGGATCTGGAGGAGATGGGGCTGCTGAGCGCGGAGTTTAGGGTTTGAGGCAGGGGTTGGAGGGAGCAGTGCTCAGTGCTCAGTGCTCAGTGCTCAGTGCTCAGTGCTCAGTTTAGGAGGATTATGGGGCCTATGGAAGTTATTCGACGGTGCGGGCAGACTCTATCTGAGAACTGTGCACTGTGAACTTAGCACTGTGAACTTAGCACTGTTTTTTTGAATGCCGACGGATCGTCGGCGCTCCATGGCCTTAGACCGCGATGGCGGCTTTAATCGCCGGGTGGGGATCGTAGCCTTCGAGGGTGAAGTCCTCGTAGCGAAAGGCGAAGAGGTCTTTGACCTCTGGATTCAGCTTCATCACGGGCAGGGGACGAGGCTCGCGGGTGAGCTGGAGGCGGGCCTGTTCCAGGTGATTGGCGTAGAGGTGGAGGTCACCAAAGGTGTGGACGAATTCGCCGGGCTGGAGGTCGCATACTTGGGCGACCATGAGAGTGAGCAGGGCGTAACTGGCGATGTTGAAGGGGACGCCAAGGAAGAGATCGGCGCTGCGTTGGTAGAGCTGGCAGCTCAGTTTGCCCTTATCTACGAAGAATTGAAACAGGCAATGGCAGGGCGGGAGGGCCATCTGATCCACCACGGCGACGTTCCAGGCGCTGACGATGTGACGGCGGCTGTAAGGGTTTTTGCGGATGCCTTCGACGAGCTTAATGATCTGATCCAGGGGCTCAGCACCGGGGGCACCCTGCCAGCGCCGCCATTGGGCTCCATAGACGGGACCGAGGTCGCCGTTTTCATCGGCCCATTCGTCCCAGATGCTGACTTTGTTTTCCTGAAGGTAACGGATGTTGGTATCCCCCTGGAGGAACCAAAGGAGCTCGTGAATGATGCTGCGGAGGTGCAGTTTTTTAGTGGTGACGAGGGGGAAACCGACGCTGAGGTCGTAACGGCTCTGCTCGCCAAAAACGGAATACGCGCCTGTGCCAGTGCGGTCTTCACGGTAGCTACCGTGGGTGAGCACTTTCTGGAGCAGGCGATGGTATTCGATCATTGCGGCTTATTCTTCAAAAGCCTTAGTCACGAGTGCTGTAAACTTCCGTGCCCGAGGAATTCGCCAGTTCTTTGAACTTGGTGATGATCTGGGCGGTGAGTTTGCCAGGCTTGCCATCGCCGATAGGGCGGCGGTCATACTGGACAGCGGGGATGACCTCGGCGGCGGTGCCGGTGAGGAAACATTCATCGGCGGTATAGACTTCATGCCGGGTCATGGTGACTTCATGGACCTGAAGGCCCATTTCACGCATGACATCCATCACCGCCTGACGGGTGATGCCGTTGAGTGCACCGCTGGCGATGGTGGGGGTATAGACCTGCCCGCCTTTAATGACGAAGATGTTGTCTCCCGTACATTCGGCCACGTAACCCTGCTCATTGAGCATGATCCCTTCTTCACATCCGGCCTGGATGCATTCGATCTTGGCCATGATGTTGTTGAGGTAATTCAGGCTTTTCACCTGCGGGCTGAGGGCGGCCGGAGGTGGGCGGCGGGTGGCGCAGGTGATGAGGTTCAGGCCGGTTTCATACTTCTCCTTCGGATAAAGCGTGATGCCGCTGGCGATGATGATGATGCCTGCTTTCGGGCACTGGTAAGGATTGAGACCCAGGGAACCGACACCGCGGGTGATGACGAGGCGGATGTAACCGTCGCGCAGGTTATTCGCGGCGACTGTTTCCACGGTGGCCTTTTCCATTTCCTCGATGGAGATGGGGATGGTCAGGCAGATGGAGCGGGCGCTTTCATAAAGCCGCACCAGATGCTCCGTCAGACGGAAGACGCGGCCATTGTAAATGCGGATACCTTCAAAACAGCCATCACCATAAAGCAGACCATGGTCGAAGACGGACACCTTGGCCTCGGATTCAGGAACAAGCTTGTCGTCGAGATAAATGAGCAGAGGGGATGATGCCATGATGGGTGAATGGAGGGGCAATGAGAATGGCAGGGACCCGCTCATTTGCAAGTCTCTGCTTGCAGATGGCTGCGGGCGGGTGCTCTCGATAGAAGAATGGGCGGGCAGCTTAACGGCTGAGATCACCCTGGCAGAGGACTTTGAATCCGGCCTGACTGAGCACATCTGCCCCCATGTCCACATCGTCGCAATGCAGGGCAAAGAGAGGGAAAAGGCCTGGGCGGACCAGCAGCGGGTAGCAAAATTCGATGTTCAGCTCGGCAGCAAGCAGGGCTGAAAGGCATTCGGTGAGGCGGCGGTCGGATTCGCTCAGCTCGACGACGATGATGAAACAATCGGCATGCGGGATGCCTTTTTCGATGAAAAGCATCGCCGCGCTGTCGGGATCGCTCAGGATGAGACGGACCAGGGTCATCTCCGTGGTGTCCTGCATGGAGATGCCGAGGACCTCGATGGAGTGCTCCTGAATGAGCTTGATAAGCGCCATGAGGGAGCCGACGCGGTTTTGCAGGAAGACCGAAAGCTGGCGAATGGGGGCGCTCTTGGCCGTGGCGGGAGGCATTTCTTTAAGAATGTTAGACTCCATAGGGGTGGCTTAGTGGGGGTGGTATTAGCTAACCCGCTGGTCCGATGGCGGAGCGGGATTCATCAAAAAGGGTCACGCGCAGAGGGATCGTGAAGAGGACATTGCCAGCGAGTTCTAGGACCCAGCGATAAACGCCCTGACGCTCGATACGCAAGCGTTGGAGATTCAGGACGATATTGCGCGTGACAAAAGGAACAAAATTGGAAGGGAAGCTGACGTCCACGACAGGATCAAAAGGCGGCAGGCATTCCTGACCGCCTGGATCCATGCAGCGGATGATGAACTGATGCCGACCTGTGTCCAACGGCTCAAACATGAGCCGGATGACGAGGGAACAGTGGGGGTGGACGACAGGAAACTCGCGTGCACAAAGGGTATCGAAGGCACCCAGGAGGCAGAGTTTACCTGAATAATCAGAGGCGGAATCGCAGAGGGTGGCGAGTTGGACCGTCATCGGGTGGGAAAGAGAAATGAATCAAGGCGTACGCTTGAAAAGGCGACGGAAGAAGCCACCCAGAGTTTTTTGTTCTGGCGGTGGGGGCGGCTCCATCGGCTGGGCAGGACGGGATTCAATTTCAGGGACGCCTTCCATTTCGCCTTCGTCCACCGCGAGGGCCTGTGGGACGTCTTTCATGGCAGCGACGAGAGGATCATCGGTGGGGGCACCCTCGAAGTATTTGGTGAAGACTTCATTGACGATCGGGGCGGCAACGGCACCACCGCTAACGGTTTCACCGGGGCGGCCTTCATAAACGACGGCAAAGGCCAGGACGGGTTGACTGGCGGGCAGGAAGCCAGTGAACCAGGCGAGGTTTTGGTCTTTGGCTACGCGCCACTGAGCTGTACCTGTCTTGCCGGCGATCTGGGCTTTTTTGATGCCTGCCGCACGGCCAGTACCGCCGCTGCCGGAAACCACGGCAACCATGCCTTTAATCACAGCATCCCGGTGGGCGGGATCCAGATTGACAGGGCGGCGGGTGGTGGGCTCCGCTGCATCCACGACCATTTCACCGATGGTCTGCACCTGTTTGACGAGACGGGGCTGCGGCATGTTGACGCCATCTCCCAGGGCGGCCATGGCCTGGCAGGCCTGCAACGGGGTGACGAGAACGGCCCCCTGGCCGATGGCAATGTTGGCAAGTTCACCGCCGAGAATGCGGTGGTCTGCATTGGTGGGGACATTGCCTTTGGATTCCGCCTTGATAGGAATGCCGGTGCGCTCGCCAAAGCCCAAACGAAGGGCCATGTTGGTAACGGGATCTGAACCTGCGGCGAGGGCGGCCTGATAAAACCAGGTATTGCAGGAACGCTTGATGGCCGTGATGACGTTCATGGCACCTTCATCAGATTTGAGGTTCCAGTTATGGAAATAGCGGTCGCCGACGAGGTAGGAGATGCCGCAATTGAAGGCGGTGCTGGCCGTGACTTTGCCACTCTCCAGTGCGCCGAGGGCAGTGACGATCTTAAAGGTGGAGGCCGGTGGATATTCGCCACGGAAGGCGCGGGCGAGGGTGGGCTGCTTGGGATCGCTGGTCAGTTCCTCCCAACGGGCGGAACGTATGCCAGGGACAAAATCGTTAAGGTTGTAACCTGGGTTGGAAGCCATGGCCAGGATGTCGCCGTTGCGGATGTCCATGATGACCATGGCACCGCCGTTGCGTGCTGCTTTTTTGAGGGCGTTTTCGGCGTATTTTTGGAGGTTGTAATCCAGGGTGGTGACGACGGTGCGACCAGGGGAAGGGCGGCGCAGGACTTCATCGGCCAGGAGTTTTCCATCCGGATCGAAGAGCAGGTTTATCTCACCTGGAATGCCTTTGAGCCAGCTATCGAAGGTGACTTCCAGGCCTTCGCGGCCTTCGAGTTCTTCAAAGAGCTGGTCGCCGTCAGCAATAGGGCCGAGGGGCAGGGGGCGTGTTTTACCGGTATAACCAACGATGTGACAAGCGCTGTCAGCCTTCGGGTAATAGCGGATGTAGGCAGGCTGAAGCAGCAGGCCGTCTTCGAGGAGGGGCCGCAGGGCTTTCTGTTGGTCGGCAGTGATCTCCACATTCAGTCCTTCCTCAATGGAAAAGACGAGGGGCAGCCAGCGGCGGTGCTCGTAGTGGCTGAGCAGGCGGTCATCGGGAAGGGACCAGGTTTTACCCAGGACGCGGTTGGCGGCATCAATCTTGCCTTTGGCGAAGGCGAGGATTTTCTCCGGCGTGGCCTTGTCCATGAATGGAAAGTTCAGAGCCAGATAGTTGACGACGCGATTTTGGGCTAGGGCGATGCCATTGCGGTCCACAATCTGGCCGCGAGGAGCCGGAATGCTGAGGCGCATGGTGCGGGCCTCTTTCTGGGTGAGCAGGGTGGCTGAAAGGTCGCCTTTTTTCTTGTCATCGCCAGTATTGCCCACGGTGACGTTTTCCACGGGAAGCGCCTTGGGTGCATCCTGTGCCGACAGGGATGGGGCGGTGCTGAGAAGGCCAAAGCTGAGGGCCAGCAATGGCCAGGGGTGGTGAAACACAGTCTGCATGGATAAGGGGCTTACGTCTGGCGGCCTGGGGACGCCACGCAAGATGCCGGGTGAGTCCCTCCCCGTCAAGGTACACGTCAGTTTCCAGTGTGCGCCTGCATAAGGTTGCGTACGTATTTGCCCAGGAGGTCAAACTCGACATTCAGGCGCATACCTGCTGATTTGGTATGCAGGCTGGTCACTTGATGGGTGTGAGGAATGATCCAGCAGACGACGCTGTTTGGAGTCACTTCGGCCGCCGTGAGAGAAATGCCGTCCAGGCAAATGGAGCCTTTGGGAATCACCAGGCCGGCGTGCTCGGGCGCCAGTTCCACCTCAAGACGGTGATCCTGGCCGTGGGTGCTCCAGTCCAGGATACGCACGGTGGCATCCACATGGCCTTGGACAAAGTGGCCGCCAAAGCGGGCGTTCATGCTCATGGCGCGCTCCAGATTGACGAGGCTGCCGGGCTGCAGATCCCCCAGGCTGGTGACTTTCAGAGTCTGCATGAGCAGGTCAAAGGAGGCGGTTTGTGCTGAGACGTCCCACTCTGTGACGGTGAGGCAGCAGCCATTGACGGAGACGCTTTCACCCTGGGTCAGCTCAGATGCGAGGGGGCCGACACTGAGAACAAGATGTGCGCTTTCGCCGCGAGATTCCAGGGCAAGGACGCTGCCAGTGCATTCGATGAGGCCGGTGAACATGAGGCTTGCTACGCAGAAAACGAGGTGTTTTCAAATTTCAAACTTCGCGTCGTGACTTTATTTTAATGCGCAAGGGTGCTTTCCTGGGCGTTGTTTTATTGCTGAGAGGTATTTTTTGCCTTGTCGCACGGACTTCAGAAACTCAAACTCTTAACAGTCCTTTCTATCAGACCCATGAACGCTGCCGTACATCGTCCTTTTGCCACGTTATTGCTCACCCTGAGTCTTCCCTGGCTGGCCAGTGCAGAGATGCGAGCCTGGAAAAATAAAGCCGGGGCATCCATTGATGCGGAAATGGTGGCGGTGGATGTGACTGCGCGGACGATCACCATCAAGCGTGCAGACGGACAGACATTCACGATCCCCATTGATTCCCTGAGTGACGAGGACAAGGCCTTCGCCGCTGAGCAATGGAAGAAGATGCAGGGGGCACCGGCCGCGCCTGCTACGGCGGACGCCCCGGCTGCTAAAACGCCTCCTGCGGCAGGCAAAGCGACTGCACGTCCGGCACCACCCCGGCCTGCATTGACCATCACTCCGGTGAATAAATTCAAGGTGCCTAACAATGCCGAGTATATGCGCGTGGTGCTGAAAACACGCCCGCGTCTCATTCATGCAGCACCGGGTTGGACCTATCTGAAGGGACTGCCAGCGGCGGATCCGGTTGCAGCTAAGATGATCGAGAACTTAAAAGCGGGGGGTGAAAAGCTGCTGGAAGCACCTGAGCTGACACGCATCTTTGGTGAGCAAAAAAGCACGGTGACGCCGGGATCCAAGGCGATGTTTCGCATGGCTGCGCTGGGGGTATTGAATTTTGTGGATGGCGACCCGCGCTGGAAGGAGCGTGGTGTGCGTGAGATGATCGCAATCACAGACCCGGCGACATTTCAAAACTGGTATGTGGATGAGCCGGCAGTGACAGCTGATTTCCTGATCGCCGCGTCACTGGGCTATGATTACTTCCGGGATGGAATGAATGCAAAGCAGGCGACGGATGCACGGACTTACATGATTGAGAAAGGCATCGGTGCGCTGGTGGCGCTCCTCAAAGGCGAGCCTGTACCGGAATCAGCACGGGGAAAAGCGGCTGGGGTGACGAATGCACCCAAACCCAAGGGAACTCCTAAAGGTGGAGCCAAAGATAAAGAGGAAGTGGAACCGGATGCAGAACATATGGCGGCAGCATCGGCACTGATCCTGGCGGGGATCTGTCTGCAGGATGAAGATCCCAGCGCAGCCAAGCAGGCCATCGATGCGGGTGGAAAGGTCTTTGGTAAAGGCATGCTGCGTTTCGCCCCAGACGGAATCTGGCCTGAAGGAATGGAAGCAGGTGAGCAGGTGCTGGATTATGCCATCATGGTGATGCAGACGCTGAAGGCGAATGCGGGCACTGACCTTGGTTTCAGCCTCCTGGAAGGCATTCCCCAGGCAGGGCTGGCGCGGTTACATCTGGTAGGGCCGAGCAATCAACTCTTCAATTATGGGGATGCGCAGGGGACAACGTTATCGCGCCCATGGGTATCCACCTGGCTGGCAGGGGCCCACGGAAATATGGGGACCAAAGCCCTGGCCGCTGGTGCAGCCCCGAGTGCGGATACGGCCTTTTTGAATTTGGCTGGCCATTTCATGTATTACAATCCGCATGCGGCTGGCGATGGGACGCCCGATAGCCCTGACTATGTCTTTCCAGGTGGGGCGGTGGCTGCACTGCGGAGTTCCTGGGACAAGGACGCTTATTACGTGGCTGTCAAAGGGGGCGATAACAGCATCCCGACGGCGCAGTTGGATATCGGCAGTTTTGTTTTAGAAGCAGGGGGTGTGCGCTGGGGAATCGAACTGGGTGCGGAAAGCGACCGGGCTCCTGGTTTCAGCCCTGCTGCGGACCGGACGAAACGGTATGCGCTTTATGTGGAAGGCACTCCCGGACAGAATACAGTGATGATGGGGGGGAACCAGGAACTGGATGCCCAGTCGGCCGTACTGTCAGGACACAGTACTCCAGAATTAGGTATCCTGGCAGTGGATCTGACCAAGGCATATTCCAAACTGGCCAAGGATGTCTATCGAGGTGCGATGATGGTGCGCGGAGCGAAGCCCTATCTGGTGCTGCAAGATGACATGGCTGTGAAGAATACGACGCCCGTGACTTGGTCCATGCATACACGCGCAGAAGTCACTGTGGATGGCAGCAAGGCGACACTGACGGAGAAAGATAAAACCCTGCATGCGGTGATTCTGTCTCCCGCAGGTGCCACCTTTACAACGGAAGATCCGCCAGAGCCTGCCAGTGAGCAGATGAAGAAGCTGACGGGAATCAAGGTGCTGAAGGTCAGCCTAGGGGCCGTGAAAGGTCCACAGACCATCAGCATCGCCTTCTCCCTGGATGGGGCGCCTGCCAGCGTGCCTGTGAAGCCGATCACGGAATGGGTGCCGAAGAAGTGAGCGGTGCAGGCACTCTGGGGGTTCCTTGCTGAGTCTTGCCGACATGACCGAATGTATGAAAACGAGCTACATGACACTGAAGTGCGTTTGCTTATTGGCGGTCGCCTTCTCAGGAGCGCTTCGTCCAATAAGCGCACAGACTCTGCCGAAGCCAGCCACCCCCGCCAGTGAGGTGCAACCTCCAAAGGAACCTTTGGCCGAGGCGGAAAAATTGGAATGGAAGGACATTTACATCGTGGATGTCAAGGATATGCAGCTTGATGCAATGGCCGGTGTTTTAATCTTCAGCGTCTCTGGAACCGAATATCTTTATCAACCCAAGCAAGGGGAGAATTCCAATGCGGCGACGAACGTTTCAGCTTGTGCTGACGTGGTTGAGCGATTGAAGCACTGCGGGAGCTTTAAAATACGGGTGGCTAAAAAAACGGAAGGATCTGGGCGAAAGGACCCTGTCTGGATTTCCGAGCTGCGCATCCCTCTGGACCTGAGGTAAGGCGTGAGCGTTTACTTCAAGCTAACACAAGGTAGCCATCAAAAGCAGGCACAGTGAACTGCGCCCGAGATGAATCCTCATCCTGATTATCCGACGATGATGCCCTTGGCTTTGCGCTCTTTTTCACGCTCAAGCAGAGGGATTTTTTCGTCAGTTTCAATGAGCGGGATGCCCTGATCGCCAATTTTGGCAAAGGTCAAACCATTGAAAGCAGGGATGTCATTGGCCAGGCATTTGAAGACGTCTTCAGCGCTGTAAAGACCGTTGGACCCACCGCAGGCGACGACGAGGTCGCGCAGGATTTCCCAGGTGTCGCGAGCGTTGCCTGGAGGATTGACGGCTTTGTTCAGGCGCTGGAGGCGGCCAGTGACGTTGATCATGCTGCCGCGTGTTTCGGCATAGGATGTGCCAGGGAGAACGGCGTGAGAGAGCTCGGCGGTGGCATTGGCCAACACGTGCAGAGTGGTCAGGAAGCCGATTTTTTCCAGATCCCGACGCTCGAAACCTACCTTCAGCAGATTTTCACCGAGAGCCAGAACGGCACGCAGGCGACCACGGCTCATGAGTTCTGTAATGCCAGCGATGCGGCTGCCGGGTTCAATTTCGAGAATCTGCCGGACACCCAGGGTGTTGGCATTTTTATCAGCAGCGGAGAGATAGTTGTCGCCCTCACCGATGCGTGGAATGACATCGACATTTTCGGTGCCGAGAACGCGGGCGAGCTGCCGGACGAAGAAGAGTTCTTCATTGGTCATGCGCGCGCTGGCGATGATGGCAATCTCATCACCTTTGATTCCCGAGAGACCTGCGGCGACGGCCTGGATGGTTTTCTTCCAGGTGGAGATCTCGTGCTTGCCGCCTGATTTGAGAAGAGGATCGGTGAGGCGGTACTCGCTGTTCACAAAGTGAAAGTCGAGACGGCCACGGTCACACATCCAGGAGGAATTGACGTCGTTGTTGTCACGAGGTGTCTGGCGGTAGATGGTATCACCACGGGCACCGATTTCCATGTTGCAACCGCGACCGCAACCGGTGCAAATGCTGTTGGTCTCGCTGAGGAACCAGACGCGCTGCTGGAAGCGGAAGTCATTGGAGGTGAGGGCACCCACGGGACAGATGTCCACCGTGTTGAGCGAGTAATTGTTCTCTAAACGCTTGCCTGGATGCACGGCCAGGGTGGTATGGCTGCCGCGCTCGGTGAAGCCAAGGACTGGATCGTCAGCGATCTCGGCAGTAAAGCGAATACAGCGGCTGCACATGATGCAGCGTTCATCATCCAGACGGACGCGAGGCCCAATGTCCACATTCTTTGGCTTCTTGACCTTGTTTTCGCGGAAGCGGCTTTCGCCTTTGCCGTGCTCGACGCTGAATTCCTGGAGTCGGCATTCGCCTGCCTGATCACAGATGGGGCAGTCGAGGGGATGGTTGATGAGGAGAAACTCCATCACCCCTTTGCGGCATTCCTGGGTGAGGACGGATTCGGTGCGAATGCCCATGCCCTCAGCCACGGTGTTAGCACAAGCGATGACCGGACGGGGCATCCAGCCAATCTTGGGCATGCCGTGTTCGTCTTTCTCAGCTTCCTGGCCAGGTGCGGGGCGTGGAGGCATACCCATTTCCACCAGACACATGCGGCAGTTGCCGGGGCTGGAAAGCTTGGGGTGGTAGCAGTAGTGAGGCACTTCTTTCTTGGCCTGCTTGCAGGCTTCGATCATGCGGGTGCCCTTGGGAAATTTAAGCCAGACACCGTCGATTTGCACATTCACCAAATCAACTGGTGGAGGCGCGGTGGGGGAGGCGGCGGCGGCTGGAGCAGACATGGGCAGTAAAACGAGTGTTTGGGCGATTATCGGAGCCGCTGGGATAGGGGCAACCCGAATTTGTGAAAAATTTCACAAGCGGCGAATTTGATGACGCTTTTCAACCTGACCTCTCATCTGAGGAATTCTACTATTGCACAAGGTAGTGAGATAGAAAGGTGGTTTGGTCCATTCAAATCAAGTCCCGGTTAGAAGCGGTGGCACGTTATATTTCAAAAATTTAATACTCATTAAAAATAAATGGGTTTTGGGGTGAGTCTTCTTTACTGTAAATGCAGCGTATTGTTTATATAAAATCATTTTAATAATCAAAAAAATTATAAAGATTAAAATCTTGGCTTAAATCGTGGCGTTGCCTGGAAGTCAAAAGACAATAATTGTCAGATTGAATGAAATATTGTTTTGCAGAAGTCCAGTGGTGGCGGATGTTTCTGGTATTTCTGATAAATATATCCATTCATTTGGGCAAAATGCATATGAATTTCAAAACATCCTCTCAAGAACAGGGGGCGATCTCGTCGGAGATGGTCTCCCGCAGCTCACAGAATCGGGAAGAGAAGATGAAAGGAAGCGTGATGACGGCTGTCAGGCAATCAGAGGACGCCATGAGAAAGGGCTTAGTGAATTTCAAACTTGCTTCGGGAATGTATAAATATTTGCTGGCTTGGTGTGTCCTGGGACTCGTCACTCTTTTCAGCAGCGCGGCCAATGCGGCTGTGGAAATTACAGAAGTTAAGCTGGCTAGTGGAACTGCTACCGTGTTAATCGGTGAGACGCGGTGCTTGGACATCAAGTATAGAAATGCATCCACGCTTCAAAATGCGGTGAATGCAGTCATCAATGTTCCTATCCCAAGTCCCTTGGCTGGCGATAATGTTTCAGATGTGACGCTGACAGGCTCGGTTCATACGACGGGCACGGTTTATAATCCACTCACCAGAGTGGCCAGTTTTATCTTTGTGGATCCTTTGCCAGCGGGATCGACCGGAACGGTGCGAATTTGCGTGGGTTTTCCAGCCGGGGTGACCCCCACGGGGCAGACAGTGGCCATCACTCCTGTTTTTACAGCCGATGGGGATCCGCCGAGTTCAAAAACGACTAACCTGACATCGGTCGCTGTGACAAGTCTCGAAACCACAAAAGAAATCGTGGCCGGTGGTGCCTACGACGGGGAAGTGATCTATCGGGTGACGGTCAGCAATGGCACTGCGAATGGAACGCTGAACATCAACAGTGCTACTCTGACGGATACCCTGCCTGCTGGTGCGGTGCTGCGTGAGATCATTCCGGCTGGTTCAGGTACGCATAACAGTGGACCCAATACGGTGACGTGGAATATGGGAACGCTGAATGCGGGTGAATCGGTCAGCTACCTGCTGCGAGTTGCATACCCGGCAGGGAGTTTTTCACCCAACCAAGTGGTGACGAATAATGTGACGGCTACGGGAACACCCGTGGGTTTAAGCCAGGTTTCCGTGAGTGATTCGGTGCCCCTTACTTTGGGTGGCGGCGCGGCGAGCATGTCTTCCAACAAGAGCTTGTTTTCGAGCACGCCAGCTCTGAATTTTGACCCGACTTATTATAACATCTATATCTCAAATACGGGCTCTTCCGCGCTGAACGATGTGGTGGTGGAAGATGTGCTGCCGCCGGAATTTTTCCCATCCAGCATCCAAACGGGGTATGACACCGCCTACGGTGGTGCGACGAACGTGAAGTTGGAGATCCTGACCCAGGACAATCCTGTGTATGTGGAGGTGCCGGGGTCTCCCTTTGCTGTGACTTCAAGCTCTGCCGTGGTGAATCTGGGGCCGCCACTGGTACCCGTGACTGATGTGGTGACTCAAGTGCGCCTAACGTACAGTGACGTCGGCGTGGGCTTCGCCAATGACGCCATCCGTTTATACGGTCAGTTCCGTTCCCCTGACCGCGATGGCAATAGCTATACGATCTCCGACAACGGTCTTGTGGTGTATGAAACGCCGGACAATACGGTGCAGAGCAAGGCGATCACCAATGTCGCAACGGTGAACTATACCTTTGAAGGTGTGCCATCCAGCACCCCAGTCTCATCGTCCAACACGGTGCGTGAAGGTCGCCCGCGTCCATCGGTGGTGAAAACAGTGAGCAATGTGGTGCCGCAGCCAACCGATATCCTGACTTATACGATCACGATCAACAACACTGCCGCAGCAACGGAAGTTCTGACGAATCCCGAGATTATTGATCTGCTGCCCGCGACCGTGACCCTGGATCCGGGATCCATTACCCTGGCAAGCGCCCCGAGTGGATTTACAATGTCTCCGCCAACCATCACACCGGATTTCCTGCCCGACCAGACGCTGGTCAGGTTGAATTTCTCGGGTTCTATTCCTGTGGGAGAATCAGCCGTTGTGACTTTGCAGGCCCAAGTGCAGCCGGGGGTAGCCTCTGGTACGGTGGGGACTAATCTGGCGGTGATGTCTGACTTTGCCAACGGCCCCATGCATCCGGATGATGCGACGCCGATTGCGGATACACTGGATCTGGATCAGGATGGCGATGTCACCGAGACCTTTGTCAGCGGGAGTGCAACCTATACGGTGTTTGAGCTTGCCGGACTTGATTCTGAAAAGATGGTTCTGGGTTATCTGGACACGGTGTATTCAAAGTTCCCGATCCGTGGCAAGACTCTGCCGCTGGGAACGGTGGACTACCGCCATCAGCTTTTCAATCCGGGGAACCAACCGGTGCATGAACTGGTGGTCTATGATATTCTGCCACACATCGGGGATACGGGAGTATTGACGATTGATGAGGGCCGGAGTTCGCAATTCACGATGAATCTGGATGATGCGCTTCCGACCACGGCCACGGTGCGTCGCTGGGATACGGGAACACAGACGTATTCGGATGAAATCGTTAACATCTCGATCACCTACAGCAATTCCACCAATCCGGAACGTCCCGAGCTCTTTCCTGAAATCTCCACAGGGCCTGCTCCTGTGGGCAGTGAGCCACCTAACTGGATGGTGGCCGGTGCAGGGATGGACTGGAGCCTGGTGCGCACCATCCGGTATGACTTTGGTGCACTTGTGCTGAACCCTCTGGACCGGTTGGAATTTCACACTCCAGCGCGTGCTGGCGCAGATGCGGATCCAGGGGAGGTATCCTGGAACAGTTTTGCCTATGCGGCAAAGAACGCCAATGATGACAATGTGATTTCTCCCTCCGAGCCGATTAAAGCCGGGGTGGAGATCCGGGCCTCAAGTCTGGGCAATTATGTGTGGGTGGATAGTACGTTAGGCAGTCCCGCGACAACAGGGAACGGCCTGCAAGATGGGGTTGAGAATCCTTTGCCCGGATCCACGGTGGAGCTTTTCAAGAATGATGGAGTGACGCCGGTGACGGATGCGTATGGTAACGTGGTGGCAGCACAAATCACGGCGGCTGAGGGGCGCTATGAATTCACCGGATTGATGCCGAGTGATTTGAGCAATACGCTCCCTGGCGGAGAGGTCGTCACAGGAACCGATTATGTGGTGCGGGTAACACCGCCCTCCAATTACATTCCTACAGGAGTGAATGGTGGAGATCCTGATAACAACATCGCCAATGATAATAATGGGGTGATTGATGGAGTCGGTCCTGCTTCAAAGAGTGCAGCCATCACGCTGACTCTGGACGCTGAGCCGACAAGTGACAGCCAGACATCCGGCATTGATGCGGATGGCAATATGACCAACGACTTTGGTTTTGTGCCCATCCCTGGGCAGGTGGCATCACTTGGAAACTATATCTGGTTAGACCGGAACGGAAACGGCACTCAGGATGCAGGTGAGCCTGCGGTATCCGGGGCTGTGGTGCGGCTACGATATGCAGATGGCTCTCCTGCCCGCGATTCACACTTAAATCTTGTGGCGGCGGTGACGACGGGCGGGACCGGCATCTATACTTTCCAGGATCTCCTGCCGGGGGATTATTATGTGGAAGTGACAGCTCCAACGGGGCACTTCATCACTCCCGTCAATGGTGGTGATCCTGACACGAACGCCAGTGATACGGACAACAATGGCAGTTTGGTGAGCGGTGTCATCCGCAGTGCGACGGTGACACTTGCCTCCGGTGACAATGACATGACGGTGGACTTTGGTCTCATCCGTCCTGTTTCTGTGGGGAACTATATCTGGATCGACAAACGTGACGGAACGGGCACCCCGAACGGAATTCAGAACGTCGGAGAGAACGGCCTGCCAGGAGCTGTGGTGCGGCTATATATGGCTGACGGTACCACGCGTGCGAATAACATCAGCGGCACGCAGGTGGCGGACATCACGACGCCAAACACGGGCAAGTATGAATTCACGAACCTGCCGCCAGGGGAGTATGTGATCGGAGTCACACCTCCATCTTATTACATTTTGACAACACCGACGGGCAACGATCCGGATGATGACGTCACAGGTGACAGCAATGGTTATTACGAGACACCAGGCGTGGTGAAAACACTGCCTTTCACTTTAAACACTGCTCTTGAGCCGACCGGGGATAACCAGACGCCTGGAGCAGGTGCTGGCACTGACAGCGATGGCAACATGACCGTGGACATCGGCTTTGTGCCGAACCTGCCTGATCTCGTTTCTGTGGGGAATTTGGTCTGGTTTGATGAGGACAAAGATGGCCAGCAAGACGGAGGCGAGCCGGGGATCAGCGGCGCGACGCTGACTCTTTACAATGATGCAGGCACCACGCGCTCACTGGATGCCTATCGTGATACGGTGGCGATCCAGACGACTGGAGGCAGCGGCCAGTATGAATTCATCAACCTGCTGCCAAGGGATTACAACATCAGTGTCAGCGTCGCATCCGGGCAGGGATACATCACTGCTACCGGAGGCCTGGATCCTGATGCGGATGCGAGCAACACGGACAGCAACGGCACTGTGGTGCGCAGCCATACGACGACCAGCCCTCGGTTTACTCTGGCACCTAATACGGAGCCAACTGCCGATGGCGGAGGCACGCCTGACGGCCTCAATGCGGATGATGATAATGGCAACCTGACGGTGGACTTTGGTTTCATCAAACCCATCGCCGTCGGCAATGTGATCTTCCATGACTTGGACAATGATGGCGGGTATGATGTCGGGGAAGGGGTGAACGGCGTGACTGTTCAGCTCTTCACACAGGGTGACGATCCTTTGACGGCCACGGCTGTGGCCACCACTACGACTGTGATGGACGGGACTTATCTGTTCAGCAATCTGTCTCCAGGAACCTACTTTGTGTTTCTTCCTCCGGCGAGCTTCAATCCTGCGGCTCCGCTGGATGGGTTGGTGTCTATTGGTGGAACACCGGGTTATCTTCGTGATGATGACAATGGCGATGACGGTCTCGACAGTGTGACCTTTGCGACGACGGGGATCCGCAGTGATCCGGTGGTGCTGGCACTGGGTGGCCAGCCGACAGATGCGGGGTATGAAGTGGGGTATCTGAACACCTCCGATGATCCTTATGATTCTGACGTGAACCTGACCATTGACTTCGGTTTCTGGAGCGAAACTGAACTGGTGGGTATTGGCAACGTTGTGTTCATCGATACCAATGGCAACGGCGTGTATAACACCGGGGAAGGCCTCAATGGGGTAACGGTGGAACTTTTTGAAAGCGGGCAGTCACTGGCCACACGCCCTATTGCCACAGCTGTGACTTCCACGGTGAGCGGAGTGACCGGGATCTATGGTTTCCCGAATTTGACTCCGGGAACATATATTGTGCGGGTCCCGGCCTCGCAGTTCGCCAGCGGCTTCCCTCTGCATCAGTATTATTCGATACCGGGCACCAACGGTGCGGGTGAAGACGATAATACGGGTGAGAAAGGCGTGGATAATACCGCTCCAGCCACCAATGGCATCCTGGCAACCGTGACTGTGAATCTGGGCACGGCCCCCGTGGATGCAGGAACAGAGATCGGCGTACTGGCTAATAGCGACAATGCTTCTGGTGACGCCAAAACGGATCTCACCGTGGACTTTGGATTCGCCCAACCCGTGAGCGTCGGAGATGCGGTCTGGATCGACAGCACTTACAATGGCATCAAGGAGGGAGGCGAGGCAGGGCTCGCCGGTGTGACGGTGACTCTTTATGATGCGACAGGCACCACACCGGTCACGACGAATCTTTTGGGCGGTGCCATCACTCCTTTCGTGACGACATCCTCCGGGCTTTATAGCTTCACCAATCTACCACAGGGCCAGTATATGGTGAGGTTTACCCCACCTGGAGGTTATGCGCCGACCCTGATCAATGCAGCGGGCAGCACCACAGCCAATGACAGCAACGGACTCAGTGCGCTGAGCAGTGTACTGGCGAGCGGTCAGTCCGACCTGACTCTGGACAGCGGCTTTGTGCAGCCCGTTTCTGTGGGTAACTTTGTCTGGCAGGACAGTGACGGTGATGGCATCCAGGATGGGGGCGAAAACGGACTCGCCGGTGCTACGGTGACTCTCTATAACGCGGCGGGTACGACACAGGTCACCACGAATATCAATGGGGCAGCCATTGCTCCTGTGGTGACCACTAGCACCGGCCTTTATACCTTTACGGACCTGCCTCCAGGTCAATATACGGTGCGCTTTAGCCCGCCAGCAGGATGGACCGCCACGGCCGTGAATGCGAGCGGAAGCACCACCGCGAATGACAGCAATGGCCTAACGGCGCAAAGCAGTGTGCTGGCGGGAGCAGGCAGTGACCAGACATTGGACAGTGGTTTTTATCAGCCAGCCTCCCTGGGTAACTTTGTCTGGAAGGACCTGGATCGTGATGGTGTCCAAGACGCAGGAGAACCCGGCATTGAGAATGTCATCGTCACTCTGTATAACAGCGGTGGGACGGCGATAGGCACGACGACGACGAATGCCGTGGGCTTCTATACATTCACAGGTCTGGCACCGGGGACATACAGTGTCGGTTTCCCGGCGACACTGACTCCGACGGGCGTTCTTTCCACGGCCAATGTCGGTTCTGATTTGACGGATACAGATGCCAATACCAGCACGGGCCGGACAGCGAATGTGACCCTGGTTTCAGGTGAAAATAACACGTCATTGGATGCAGGTTATCATTCGCCGAAAGCCAGCCTCGGGGATTTTGTCTGGAAGGATCTGAACCGCGATGGTGTGCAGCAGGTGGGAGAACCCGGCATTGAGAATGTCATCGTGACACTCTACAACAGCTCTGGCACGGCCATTGGAACAACGACGACCAATGCGGTGGGCTTCTACAACTTCTGGGATCTGGATCCGGGTTCCTATTCTGTGGGAGTGCCGACGACGCTGCCGGATGGGTTGCTTCTAGGAGCGGCTGACCAGATCGGCACGGATGCAACGGACAGTGATGGCAACGTTTCTACAGGACGCAGTCCGTTGGTGACTTTGACGGCTGGGGAGAATAACACGACGATTGACTTTGGGTTCATCAGCAACAAAGCCAGCCTGGGTGATTTTGTCTGGCTGGATCTAGACAGTGATGGTGTGCAGGATGCGAATGAGCCAGGAATCGAAGGCGTGATTGTCACACTCTATGACAGTGGCGGCACAGCAGTCGGCACGACGACAACCAATGGTGTGGGCTGGTATCAGTTCACTGATCTGACCGCAGGGACTTACGGAGTCGGTTTCCCGACCACTCTTCCTGACGGCCAGGTGCTGACAACGGCCCTGCAAGGAACGACAAGCACCGACAGCAATGCCAACACAGGCACGGGCCGCACCGCCAATGTGACTCTGGCGGCTGGTGAGCATAACCCAACACTGGATGCGGGCTATCGCTCCACCAAGGCCAGCCTGGGTGATTTTGTGTGGAAGGATCTCGATCGTAATGGTCGCCAGGATGCTGGTGAGCCTGGCATTGAAGGGGTGACGGTGACTCTATATAACAGCACTGGAATCGCCATCGGCAGCACGACCACCAATGGTCTGGGTTTCTACAGCTTTACGGAACTGGCTCCCGGTACGTATGGCGTTGGCTTCCCTGGAGTGATTGCTCAGGGCCTGGTGCTAACCACAGCTAACAGTGCGGCGGACGGTGTGGACAGCGATGCGGATACGACTACGGGCCTAACCGTAACGACGACGCTTGCTGAAGGTGAAAATGATGTGACTTGGGATGCTGGTTACGTTTCACCTCTGGCCAGCCTGGGTGACTTTGTCTGGAACGACCTGGATGCAGATGGTGTGCAGGATGCAGGTGAGCCGGGCATCGCTGGAGTGACGGTGACTTTGCTCAATAGCACAGGCACTGCCATTGGCACGACGACCACGAATGGTGTGGGCTACTATAACTTCACGGACTTGCAGCCAGGAACGTATGCGGTGCAGTTCCCGTCCACATTGGGGACATCCGCCACACTGACGCAGACAGGGCAGGGGGCTCAGGCCACGGGCAGCGATGCGGATACAAGCACTGGCATCACGGCGAATGTGACGCTGACAGCGGGGCAAAACTATCCTGATCTGGATGCTGGGTATGTGACACCATTGCTCGCTTCTTTGGGCAACTATGTCTGGCAGGATCTGAATCGCGATGGCATCCAGGATGCCGGTGAGCCAGGCATCCAAGGAGTGATCGTGACCTTGCTTGACAATGGTGGTTCGGCGATTGGGACGACCACGACCGATGCCACCGGTTTCTACACCTTTACTGATTTGCAGCCTGGCACCTATGCCGTGCAATTTCCGACCACGACTGGTGCAGACTCTGTGCTTGGTGCCGCGAACCAAGGCGGTGATGACACATTGGACAGCGACGCCAATGCTACCACGGGCATCACTCCAAACGTCACGCTGGCTGCTGGTGAAAGCGATATCACCCTGGATGCAGGTTATAGCTCGGGACTCGCTTCCCTGGGTAATTACGTCTGGCTAGATTTGGATCAGGATGGTGCGCAAGAGGCAGGCGAACCGGGCATCGCGGGAATCGTCGTCACCTTGTATGACAGCGCAGGCGAGGCGATCGGCAGCACAGCTACGGATGCGACGGGGTACTATGCATTCACCGGTCTGCAACCAGGCACCTATAGCATTGGATTCCCTCTGAATGCAGGGGCTGGCCTGCTGCTGACCACAGCTAACAATGCTGCAGACGGCATTGATAGTGATGCCACTGCGAGCACGGGACGGACGATTGCGACGACGCTTGTTGCAGGTGAAAATGACAGCACCTGGGATGCGGGGTATATCGATTCCAGAGCCAGCCTGGGCGACTTCGTTTGGCAGGATCTGGATCGCGATGGCGTCCAGGATGCAGGTGAGCCGGGCATCGCGGGTGTGACAGTCACGCTGCTTGATGAAAATGATGTGGTGATCGGTACGACCATCACAGACGGCACCGGTTTCTATGAATTCTTGAATCTCGCTCCTGGAGATTATCGGGTGCAATTCCCGGCGAACCTCAATGGGGGTAATCTGGTGCTCACGGGCCTGGATCAAGGTGGCACGGATGGCACTGACAGCGATGCGGATGTAGCCACAGGGCTCACGGTGGTGGTGACTCTGGCAGCCGGTGAGTCTAACCCGTCTATCGATGCAGGATATACATCGCCGCTGGCCTCTCTGGGTAATTTTGTCTGGCTGGATCTCGACCGTGATGGTGTGCAGGATGTGGGTGAACCCGGCATCGAAAATGTCATGGTCACTCTTTATGACGATGGTGGCACGGCCGTGGGAACGACCCCAACCAATGCGGTGGGTTATTATGTCTTCACTGGACTGCAACCTGGAGACTATTCGGTCGGATTCCCGACGACACTGAATCCTGGACTGCTGATCACCCAGGCAGGTATCGGCACGGAAGCCCAAGATAATGATGCCAATGTCAGCACTGGACGCACCGCCAGCGTGACGCTGACTGCGGGGCAGAACTATGTGGATCTGGATGCAGGCTACTACAGCCCGAAAGCGGCTTTGGGCAATTTCGTGTGGCATGATCTGGATCGCGATGGTGTGCAGGATGCCGGGGAGCCAGGGATCGAAAATGTCATTGTCACGCTTTACAATAACAGTGGTGTGGCCATCGGCACGACGACCACGAATGCGATTGGTTTCTACAGCTTCTGGGATCTGGATCCAGGGACCTACAGTGTGGGTGTACCTGCGACACTGACGGATAGCAAAATTCTCGGGGCGGCGGATCAAGGCGGCGTGGATGCTACGGACAGTGATGGCAATACCAGCACTGGCAGAAGCCCCGCAGTGACCCTTGCTGCTGGAGATAACAATGTGACCATCGACTTTGGCTTTATCTCGACCAAGGCTTCGCTGGGGAATTTTGTCTGGATGGATCTGAACCGCAATTTCCAGCAGGATGCGGGTGAACCCGGCATCGAAGGGGTGATCGTTCAGCTTTATAATAGCACGGGTACACTCGTTGGAACGACGACAACGAATGGTGTGGGGTACTACCATTTCGGTGAGCTTGAAGCAGGAACTTACAGCGTTGGGTTCCCAACTGAACTGCCTAACGAAGCCGTGCTGACTGCCTCACTGCAAGGGGCAACAGGCACCGATAGTAATCCGATCACTTCGACCGGACGCACTGGCACGGTGATCCTGACCGGTGGTGAATACAACGGCACCATTGATGCAGGATATGTTTCGCCGCTGGCCTCCCTGGGTGACTATGTGTGGAAGGATCTGGACCGTGACGGTTTCCAAGATGCGGGTGAACCGGGGATCGAAGGAGTCAGCGTCAATCTTTACAATAACCTCAATGTGCTCGTGGGCACGACGACGACGGACAGCGTGGGTTATTATCACTTTGGTGATTTGCAGCCTGGAACCTACAACATCGGGTTCCCTGTTTCCTTGGGTAATGATTATGTGCTGACGCTTGCGGACAATGCGGCAGACATCGCAGACAGTGACGCCAATACCACGACCGGACGTACGCCGACGATTGTCCTGACCTCCGGACAAAACTATCCTGACTTCGATGCGGGCTATGTTTCACCGCTGGCTTCGCTGGGTGATTATGTCTGGCTGGATCTGGATAAGGATGGAGTGCAGGATGCGGGTGAACCCGGCATCCAGGGAGTGCCTGTGACCTTGCTGGACAGCAGCGGCACGGCGATCGGCAGCACGACGACGAATGCGGTCGGATACTATGTTTTCACGGAGCTACAGCCGGGCACCTATGCGGTGCAGTTCCCTGGCAGCGTGGGAGATCTTGTGCTGACAACCACTGACCAGGGCGGCAATGATGCGGCTGACAGTGATGCAGACAGCACGACTGGAATCACGGCCAATGTGACGCTGGCTGCGGCCGCTAACAATGCGACGCTGGATGCTGGTTATACCTCTCCTCTGGCCTCATTGGGCAACTTTGTCTGGAGCGATACGAATCGTGATGGTGTGCAGGATCCTGGCGAACCGGGCATCCAGGGAGTCACTGTGTACTTGCTGGATGGTGCCGGTACGGTGATCGGCAGCACGCAGACGGATGCCACGGGTTATTATGTCTTTACAGAGCTGCAACCCGGTGATTATGCCGTGCAGTTCCCCTCTAGTCTGGATGAGGGAGATCTCGTGCTCAGCACGGTGGATGCTGGTGGAGATGATGCTCTGGACAGCGATGCGGATACGATCACCGGCCAGACCGTCGTGGTGACACTGGCGGCTGGGGTAAATGATTCCAGCCTGGATGCCGGCTATGTTTCACCCTTGGCTTCCCTGGGAAATTTTGTCTGGAGTGACGCGGACCGTGATGGTGTGCAGGATGCTGGTGAAGCGGGTCTTCAGGGCGTGACCGTGACGCTGATTGACAGCTTTGGCAATACCGTCGGCACGACCACGACGGATGCTTTGGGTGCTTATCAGTTTACCGGTTTGCAGCCGGGGACCTATGCCGTGCAGTTCCCGCTGACGGTGGGCAGTCTTGTGCTTTCACCTGTGGATGCAGGCGGCAATGATGTGACAGATAGCGATGCCGATGCTGGGACGGGCCGCACTGTGGATGTGACCTTGGTTGCTGCTGAAAATAATCTCACTCTCGATGCTGGTTACTACTCTCCGTTTGCCTCTTTGGGTGACTTTGTCTGGCTGGATCTCAATCGCAACGGTCAGCAGGATGGCGGTGAACCTGGGGTCCAGGGAGTGATGGTCACGCTGTATGATGACAGTGATACAGCGGTGGGAAGCACGACGACGGATGCATTAGGCGTCTATCGTTTTACGGATCTTCAACCTGGCGATTATAGCCTGGGTTTCCCAATCAGCCATGGCTCCGATCTGCTCACAACGGCAGATGCCGGTGCGGACGTGACGGACAGTGATGCCAATGCTGGAACGGGCAGGACGATTGAAACGACCCTGGTGGCAGGTGAAAATGATGTGTCCTGGGATGCCGGGTATTATTCACCACTGGCCAGCCTGGGTAACTTTGTGTGGGAGGACGTGAACAAGAACTGGCAGCAGGACATCAATGAACCTGGCATCGCCGGAGTAACGGTGACTTTGCTGGATAACGGTGGTGCAGCCATCGGCACGACGACCACGGATGCGACCGGATTTTATAACTTCAGCGGTCTGCAGCCGGGTGTTTATTCCCTGGTTTTCCCAGTGTCGTTAAACAACGATTCTTATGTGCTCGCCGAGGCGAACAGCGGTGCGGACATCAGTGACAGTGATGCCAATACGGGCACAGGGCAGACGACGTCCATCACCCTGGTGGCCGGTCAGAATGATCCGTCTTGGGATGCTGGGTATATCTCACCGAAAGCCAGCATGGGTGATTATGTCTGGATGGATCTGAACCGTAATTTCCAGCAGGATGCAAATGAGCCAGGCATCGAAGGTGTGACAGTGGTGCTGTATGACAATGCAGGCACCGCAATCGGCACCACGACAACGAATGGTGTTGGTTATTACCACTTCGGCCTGCTTGATCCAGGCGTTTACAGTGTTGGCTTCCCGACGACTCTGGGGGATGACAGTGTGCTGACCGCTTCGCTGCAAGGTGCCACGAATACGGACAGTGATCCAGTGACCTCGACAGGCCGCACTGCCGCAGTGACTTTGACTGCTGGAGAGCATAACCCGGACATTGATGCGGGGTATTCATCTCCTTACGCGAGCATCGGAGATTTTGTGTGGTCGGATCTGAACCGCGATGGTGAACAGGATGCAGGCGAACCGGGCATTGAGGGCGTGACGGTTAACCTTTACAACAACCTGGGTGTACTCGTGGGCACGACCACGACAAACAGCTTGGGCTTCTACCACTTCACCGAATTGCAGCCTGGCACTTACAGCATCGGTTTCCCAACCGGCCTGGGCAATGGGCACGTGCTCACCACAGCGGATGCAGTGGTGGATACGGCAGACAGTGATGCGGATGCTGGCACAGGACGCACTGCGACTGTGGTTCTAACGGATGGTCAAAACTATGCGGACTTTGATGCCGGGTATGTTTCACCGCTCGCTTCATTGGGTGATTATGTCTGGCTGGATTTGGACAAGGATGGCGTGCAGGAATCTGGCGAGCCAGGCATCCAGGGAGTGCCTGTCCTGCTCCTGAATAGCAGCGGAGTCGCTATTGGTAGCACGACGACGGATGCGGTGGGCTACTATGTCTTCACGGAGCTTCAGCCTGGGACTTACGGAGTGCGCTTCCCAGCCTCGCTGGAATTAGGCGACCTTGTTTTGACCTCCGCAAATCTGGGCGGTGATGATACGACTGACAGCGATGCCAATACCACGACGGGTCAAACGGCCAATGTCACACTCGTCGCCGCGACTCATGATGGAACAGTGGATGCAGGATATGTGTCGCCGCTGGCCACGTTGGGCAACTTTGTGTGGAACGATGCCGACCGGGATGGTGTGCAGGATGCGGGTGAGCCAGGCATTCAAGGAGTGACGGTGACACTGCTGGATAGCGTGGGCACTGCCATCGGCAGCACGCTGACGGATGCAACAGGGTTCTATTTGTTTACCGACCTTCAGCCTGGGGATTATGCGGTGCAGTTCCCTGTCAGCTTGAATGGTGGCGACCTGGTGCTGAGCAGTGCGGATGAAGGTGGCGATGATGCCGCTGACAGTGATGCAGACACTGCTACGGGCAGAACCGCCAATGTGACTCTTTCGGCTGCGGAGACTCTTTTAACGGTGGATGCGGGCTACCTGTCACCCCTGGCGTCGCTCGGCAATTTCGTCTGGTTTGATGCCGACCGTAATGGTCAGCAGGATGGCGGCGAGCCTGGTATTCAGGGCGTGACTGTCACGCTTTATGATGACAACGGAGATGCTGTGGGGACGACGACCACGGATGCCATTGGCTTCTATACCTTTACTGATCTTCAGCCAGGAGATTACAGCGTCGGCTTCCCGCTGACCGTTGGCAGCGATGTGCTGACAACTGCGGATGTGGGTTCTGATGCCAGCGACAGTGATGCCAGTGTCACGACTGGACGGACAATCGCGGTGACCCTTGTTGCCGGCCAAAATGATCTCACCTGGGATGCAGGTTATTACTCGCTGCTTGCCACGTTGGGGAATTTTGTCTGGAACGACCGGGATGAAGATGGTGTGCAGGATGCCGGAGAACCCGGCCTGGAAGGTGTCACCGTGACCTTGCTGGATGACAGTGGCGCAGCCGTTGGCAGCACGACGACTAATGCTACAGGTTACTATCTTTTCACCAGCTTGCAGCCTGGAGATTATGCCGTGCAGTTCCCCGTGAATGTGGGAAATCTGGTGCTTTCACCTTTGGATCAAGGTGGCAATGATGCGGCTGACAGCGATGCGGACACAACCACGGGCCGGACCCTGAATGTGGCGCTTGCCGCAGGTGACAATAACATGACTCTCGACGCAGGGTTCTACAATCCGCTGGCTTCTTTGGGTGACTATGTCTGGATGGATCTCAACCGTAACGGCCAGCAGGATGGCGGTGAGCCGGGCATTGCTGGCGTCACCGTGACACTGCTGAACAGTGCAGGCACAGCCATCGGTACGCAGGTGACGGATGGAGTGGGTTATTACCTCTTTGAAGATTTGCAGCCTGGCACCTATGCCGTGCAATTCCCGGCCACGCTGGCAGATGGCAGTGTGGTGACGAGTGCCAACCAAGGTGCAGATGCGACGGACAGTGATGCGAACATCAATACAGGCCTCACGGATAATGTGACCCTGAGTGTGAGCGAGCATAACCCGACCGTGGATGCGGGTTATGTTTCACCGTTTATCAGCATCGGGGACTTTGTCTGGAAGGATCTGAATCGCAATGGTCAGCAGGATGGGGGAGAACCCGGTATCGAGAATGTCATTGTGACGCTTTATGACAGCGGTGGTGTGGCGATCGGCACGACCACGACCAATGGCATCGGTTTCTACAGTTTCATTAACTTGCAGCCAGGCACTTATAGCATCGGCTTCCCGCTGACTGTCGGCAGCAATGTGCTGACGACTCAGAATCAAGGCAGTGACTTTTCCGACAGTGATGCCAGCACGACCACCGGCCGCACGCAGGTGATCACACTGGCTCAAGGCGAAAATGGTCCCGACTGGGATGCGGGCTACACCTCACCCCTGGCGAGCCTGGGTAACTTCGTGTGGGAAGATATAAACAAAGATGGCCAGCAGCAGCCATCTGAACCTGGCATTGCCAGTGTCACCGTGACTTTGCTGGATGGCAGCGGTACGCCGATCGGCACCACCATCACCGACGGCACGGGTTTCTATAGCTTCAGCGATCTACAGCCGGGCACGTATGGGGTGCAGTTCCCTGTTTCACTCAACAATGGTGGTTATACCCTGACCACAGCGACCTCTGGAGCCACGGCCACGGACAGCAATGCGAATGCCACGACCGGCATTACTGCCAACGTGGTTCTTGTCGCCGGTCAAAACAATCCGACGATTGATGCCGGTTATATTTCTCCGCTCGGCTCCATCGGAAATTTTGTCTGGATGGATCTGGACCGTGATGGTGAACAGGATGCAGGTGAACCAGGAATCGCCGGTGCGACAGTGTATTTGCTCAACAGCAGCAATGTCAGGATCGGCACGGCTGTGACTGACGGGACAGGCTACTACCGCTTTAGCGGGCTTACCCCAGGTGACTACCGGGTGGAATTCCCGCTGGGCGTCTCTGGTGGAGCGATGCTGGGCACTCCAGATCTGGCCGCAGGTGACGATGAACTGGACAGCGATGCCAATACGGGAAGTGGGCGGACTCCAGTGATCACACTCAGCGATGGCGAGCACGATTCGAGCTGGGACGCAGGTTATTATACACCACTGGCCGCTCTTGGAAACCGCGTGTGGTTGGATCTCAATCGTGACGGTATCCAGGATGGCAATGAGCCTGGCATCGCTGGCATTCCGGTGACTCTCTTTGACAGCACAGGCACCGCGGTCGGCACGGATGTGACCGATGGTGAAGGATACTATTGGTTCATGGATTTGATGGCAGGGACTTACAGTGTGGGCTTCCCGCAGGTCATTCATGGCAGCTATTCGCTGACTGCTGAAGGCCTGGGCACGGAGTCCACGGACAGCGATGCGGATACGCTGACAGGCCGCAGTGCCGATGTCACATTGGCAGGTAGCGAGGTGAACGAAGACCTTGATGCCGGTTATTATTCGCCTTTGGCATCGCTGGGGGATTTTGTCTGGTTAGACCTCAATCGCGATGGCAGCCAGCAGTCTGGGGAACCGGGTATCGCGAATGTCACTGTCACCCTTTATGATAGCAACGGGATTGCCGTGGGAACGGATGTCACGAACGGGGAAGGTTATTATGCCTTCCTTGATCTCCAGCCTGGAGATTACAGTGTGGGCTTCCCTACCGGTATCCAACCTGGTTATGTGTTAACAGGCACGGACCTCGGTGGTGACGATGCCTTGGACAGCGATGCCGATAGCAGCACTGGTCGCACGGTTGTAACGACGCTTGTGGCGGGTGAAAATGATCCTTCATGGGACGCCGGATATACTTCTCCTCATGCCAGCCTGGGCAATTTTGTATGGCATGACCTGAACCGTGATGGCATCCAGCAGCCTGGCGAACCGGGCATCGTGGGAGTGGTGGTCACTCTCTATAATGCTCAAGGCACGGCCGTGGGGACTGATAGCACGGATGGAACGGGTTATTACTCCTTCCATGATCTCCTGCCTGGTGAATACTACATTGGTGTGGCCACCAGCTTGAATGATGGCCTCACGCTCAGCCCAGCCAATGCGGGCTCGGATGATACTCTGGATAGCGATGTCTCACAGACGACGGGCCGCTCCGCTTTGACACAACTGGTGGCGGGTGAAAATGATCCGACATGGGATGCCGGTTACTACACACCTTTTGCGAGCCTCGGTGACCGAGTCTGGCGTGACCTGGACCGCGACGGCATCCAGGATGTGAATGAACCTGGCATCAGTGGTGTGCGGGTGACGCTGTATAACAGCACTGGCACGGCCATCGGCACCGACATCACGGACGGGCTGGGTTACTATGCCTTCGTGGATCTGCAACCTGGGACTTACAGCCTCGGATTCCCGGTTGAACTCATTGATGGTGCGCTCATCACCCAACTGGATTTGGGTGGCAATGACAGCCTGGACAGCGATGTGGATGCTTCTACAGGCCGCACCGTGACCACCACGTTGGTGGCGGGTGAAAACGACATGACTTGGGATGCGGGTTACATCAATCCTCCTGTCAGCGTGGGCGACTTTGTCTGGCTGGATCAGGATCATGATGGACTCCAAGATCTGGGTGAACCAGGCATCGCTCTGGCACGAGTGGAACTGTTCTTTGCGAACATGACACCTGCTCGCGATTACGAAGGCAACTTGGTGCCTTACCAGACGACTGGTAGCGATGGAGCTTACCTATTTGGCAATCTGGCACCGGGGGATTACATCATCCGCGTTACCCCTCCAGCAGGTTTGGAACCGACCATTGGCGGTGTTGATCCTGACAATGATAACAACAAAGACAGCAATGGCGTGGAGATGCTGGGCGAAGATTATGTGCAGAGCTTGTCCGTCACATTGTTGAATAATAGCGAGCCTGTGACCGATGGTGACGTGGATACAAACACGAACCTCAGCGTGGACTTTGGCTTCTATTATCCGAAGTATGATCTGGCCCTGCGCAAGACCCTGGCTGCGGGTCAGGCCAATCCGGTGCGCACTGGCAGCAAGGTGACATTCTCGATTGAAGTGTTCAATCAAGGGGATATCGCCGTAAACAACATCACCCTCGTGGATTATACCCCGACGGGTCTGGTTCTGGACGCTGCCCTTTCGCCAAACTGGGTGGCCCAGTCGAACGGCACGGCCACGGGACTCATTATTCATCCTGTGCAGCCTGGCCAGTCCCACATGGTCAGCATCACTTACACCGTCGCGCTTTCTGCGGAAGGCCAGACCCTGCATAACTTCGCAGAAATCACGGGCACTAAAGATCCGGATGGTGCCGACATCGCAGATGTGGACAGCACTGCGGACAGCCTCCCTGGCAATGATGGCCTGGTGGATGATGACGAACTGTATAACAACAATGGTGACGAAGACGACCACGACCAGGCAGATATCGTCATCCTGCCTCCAGGTGTCTGGGATCTTGCCCTGCGCAAATCGCTGGCTGTGAATCAGGCCCAGTCTGTGAATCCGGGGGATAACGTCAGCTTCAATATTGAAGTCTTCAACCAGGGCACCGAGCCTGCCTATAGCGTGCGTGTGGTGGATTATATCCCATCGGACATGACGCTGAATGACCTGCGTTGGACCGCTGGTACCGGTAACACGGCGACCACACTGCTGAATCAGCCGTTGCAGCCAGGAACCAGTGTCATCCTGCCGATCATCCTGCGCGTGAACGCCAACGTGGTCGGTCCGCTGGACATGACCAACCATGCAGAAATCCAATCCTATGTGGATGTGAATGGCGGCAACCGTGCGGATGCTGACAGCACGCCTGACAACTCTCCTAGCAACGATGGTCCGTCTGTTGATGATGCCATCAACAACGAAAACAGTGATCAGGATGACCACGATGGTGCGGTCTTCCACGTCAATGCACCTGCCATCTTTGACCTCGCTCTTCGCAAGAAGTTGGCTGAGGGACAAAGCAGCAGCGTGGCCCGCAATGGACTGGTGACTTTTGAATTCGAGGTCTTCAACCAAGGCACCGTCACAGCTCAAAATGTGGTCATCACAGACTATCTGCCTTCGAGCCTCACACTGGAAGATGAAGAGTGGTTCAGCACCTTGCCTGGGCAGGTGGCCACCACCATCTATGGCCCGATCTCCGCAGGTCAGTCGGTGCGCATCACGCTCACGGCACGTCTCAGTGCCACTGCGACAGCCAATGCGACCATCACCAACCGCGCGGAAATCAGTGCCGCTTACAACACCAGCGCGCAGGCGGTGACGGATCACGATTCCGTGATGGATAACAATCCAAACAATGATGGCGTGCCCACAAATGACGCCATCAACAATGAAAATGGCGACCAGGATGATGCGGACTTCGCCACCTTCACTGTGCAGCCTCCAGGCATCTTTGACTTGGCTTTGCGCAAAACGCTGGCGCTTGGCCAAAGCACCACGGTCAATGCCGGCGACTTCGTGAACTACACCCTCGAAGTCTTTAACCAAGGCTCAGTCAGTGCCAAGTCCATTCAAGTCACCGACTATCTGCCTTCGGGCATGACCCTGGCGGATGCGAACTGGACTGACAATGGCAACGGCACCGCGACTGGCAGCTTTGGAAGCCTCTTTACACTGGCTCCTGGGGCAAGCGTCCAGTTGCCCATCCGCCTGAAGGTAGGTAACAACACGGCTGCTGGTGAGCTGCGCAACGTGGCGGAGATCAGCTCAGCCCGTGACGTGGATGGAAACATCGCCACTGATACGGACAGTGTGGCGGACACCAATGCGACTAATGACGGATTGATGACCGACAACGAGATCAACAACGCCTTCTTTGATGAGGACGACAGTGACTTTGCTCTCGTCAGTGTCAATGCCGCAGGCCGTGCCGATCTGGCTCTGCGCAAGAGCCTGAAACCTGGGCAAGTGAGCGGTGTGCGCCCTGGAGACAAAGTGAGTTATCGACTCGAAGTCTTCAATCAGGGTGTCCTTCCGGCATCCCAGATCAAATTGGTGGATTACCTCCCGGAAGGTCTGGTCTTTGAACAGGCGGACAATGCCTTCTGGACACTGGAGCAGCCTGAGCTTGCTTCCATCACCCTCGCCGGTCCGCTTGCCGCTGGTGCCAGTGCAGTAACTGATATTACTCTGACAGTGACGGATGATGCTGAACCGAACACCACGCTCATCAATGATGCTGAGATCGCATCCTTTGAAGCAGCGGGGCCAAACGGTGTCATCATCACCACCGATGCAGACAGCACGCCGGATGATATTCTGGGGAATGATGGAGTGGTCACCAACGATGCCATCAACAACGAATCCTTTGACCAGGATGATTCCGATAGTGAGCCAGTGAATGTTTTGGAGCCTGAGAAAGTGGATCTCTCGCTGCGCAAATCCTTGAGTGCTGGGCAGAATTCGACCCCGGCACCTGGCCAGAAGGTGAGCTACGATATCGAGGTCACGAATGACAGCGGCCAGTCTGTGACGGAGATCCAGGTCAATGACTATGTCCCGACAGGTCTGTCCCTGGCTCCAGAATGCGTTGCTGATTGGACAGACGAAGGCAACGGCACCCTCAGCCACACCCTGGCGGGTCCGCTGGCTGCGGGTGAGACACAGGTGATCAAAGTCAGCTTCATCGTCGGTGATAATGTGATCCCTGGCACCACCATTAACAATTGTGCGGAGATCGCTGCGGCCTTGGATGAGCGTGGTCTGCCTGCGACGGACGCTGACAGTGTGTTTAATAACAGCACTGGCGACAGCGGCTGCTGCGGCGCGGTGGAACCCGATGAAGATGACAGTGATTGCGTGGCGATCACCGTCGGCCAGCCAGACCGTTTTGACCTGGCCTTGCAGAAGCGCTTGGCTCCTAGCCAGACCGGCAGCATCCGTCCTGGTGACCTGGTGACCTTCTCCATCGAGGTCTTTAACCAGGGGACCATCCCGGCGACGCAAATCGGCCTTGTGGACATCCTGCCCACTGGCTTCAGCCTCGTGGATTCCTCCTGGGCTTCCATCCCTCCAGGCATGGCCCTGCGCACCATTGCCGGACCGCTTCTTCCTGGAACCAGCAGCATCGTGAACATCACGGTCCGTGCGGGCAGCAGCACCGGTGAATTGCAAAATTACGCGGAGATTTTCTCCGCCCGTAATGGCATCACCAATGTGGCGGTCAACCCACAAACGGGAGATGCCGATGGCGCTTACGATGCTCTCAGCAGCAATGCGGGCACCATCGTGGACGATGAACTTAATGGTGCCCTGGGCGACCACGACAGCTCCGACATCCAGGTGATCAACGTGCTCTCCGGGCCGACGCTTGGCGACCGTGTGTGGGAAGACCGCAATCATAACGGGCTGCAAGATCCGAATGAACTCGGCATCGGCGGCGTGACCGTTTACCTGCTCAATGGTTCGGGAACTCCTATGGGCATCAGCACTGTGACCGACGGCAGTGGATTCTATACATTCACAGGACTCGCTCCAGGGGATTACTTTGTGCAGTTTGATCTGCCTGATGGTTTCGCATTCACCAAGCAGGACCAGGGCGGTAATGACAATGTGGACAGCGATGCAGATCCGCTCACGGGCCGGACCGCAAGGACCACAATTGATGATGTGGAAACCGACGGTTCATGGGACGCAGGACTCTATCGCCCTGCCACGCTGGGTGGTACGGTCTGGAATGACAGTAACGACAATGGTCTCCAGGATTCCGGTGAAACGGGTATCGAAGGTATCACCGTCACGCTGACATTGCTCAATGGCTCCGTGGTCGGCACGACAGTGACTGATGAGGAGGGCCGCTACGAGTTTACTGATCTAGGCTCAGCTTTGTATCGTGTGCGGATCAATACACCGCCTGCTGCTGCGCCTGTCTCTTCATCCAATACAGACTTGGCTGATAACGGCCAGCATGGTGATGACAATGGCAACCAGAATGGGGCCGGTGCGGCTACGCGCAGTCCTCTCATCACACTGAGCTATGGTGAAAGCGATACGAGCATTGGCTTCGGCTTTGTTGCCACGGTCGGAGTCGGGAACCTGGTCTTTGCGGATAGCAACTGCAATGGCCTCGCCGAGCCAGGTGAAGGCGTCAGCGGTGTGACTTTGAATCTCTACAACCAGGGTGATACCCCAGGTGCCAGTATTCCTGTCGCGACCACGGTCAGCACTTCCGGTGGCAATTACCTGTTCAGCAATCAGCGTCCGGGCACCTACTTTGTCCACATTCCTGCCAGCCAATTTGCCAATGGCGCAGCTCTGGCAGGTCGTTTCTCCATCCCAGGCGCAGGCACAGACAATGGCGTGGATGACCTGGATGATGAAAATGGCATTGATTCCAGCAACCCTGGAGTCACTGGCATCAGTTCCAGTGTCTTCACCCTCGCTGCTGGCACTGAGCCACATGATTCGACGGGAGAAAATGGAACGCGCGCAGACCAGGACAATGCTGCCGATACCAATACGGATCTCACGATTGACTTCGGCTTTGCCAGCGGGCCACCGCCTGACTTTGCCTCCTGGCAGTCCGTGCATCCTCTCGGCGGCCAGAATGGTGCCGGTCAGAATGCCGATGGAGACACTTATGGCAACCTGCTGGAATACGCTCTGAATCTAGCGGCAGACAGCGGTCTGCAGGAGTCACCGCTTACGGTTTATCTGAATCCTGAGACCGACCATGTGGAGGCCTATTATGTCCGCCGCAAAGGTGGTGGCCAGACGGATGTCACCTATGCACTCGAGGTCCTTCCAGAGCTGAGCCAGTCCCCTGGCGGCTGGGTGCTTTCGACGATGACTCCTGTGATCACCCCGGTGGGTAATTGCATGGAAAAGGTGTTATTCACCAGTGTGGAGACAGATCCGACCTTCTTTGGTGCAGATCATGGTTTCCTGAGGCTGAAGGTCACCCGCCAAGGAGTTTCCAACACGACGGAGACCTTCGGCTGGACCCGCCGCGAGTTCCCTGTGCAGTGTGAAACCTTCACCATGCCTCATCTGAAGCCGGAGCTCTTCAGCGGTGTGATTGCAAGTGTGCAGGGGAATGTCATCACTGTGGCGACTACGACGGGCGCAGTCAGCCTGAACTCAGTGCTCAGTGCTACGCATCCTGCCTTCCTTGAAATCACCGAGGGGGACAATGAAGGGCACCGCTATGAGGTGGATGAGAGCGCCAGCAACGCTGCTTCAGTGGTGGTGGAAATTAATCCGGCGCGGAATACCCAGGCTACACTTCCCGCGAGCCTGGTGGGAGACCGCATCGTCCTGCGCACTCATTGGACCCTGAATGATCTGTTCCCGAAAAACTACTTCGTCTCAGGTTCCAATTCTGAGCAGGGTGACCGGCTGATGTTCTATAACCCAGTCGCTAATTCTTATGACATCATCTACCTCACGGTGGTCTCCGGCCAGTTGCGCTGGGTATTGGAAGGCGACGCCACGCAGGCCGATGCCAGCACCCGCATCCTGGGACCTGGTGAGGCCGGGGCGTTTTATGTTCATCCGCGTAACAATTCACTCGTGATGAGCTTTGTTGGCATCGTGCGCTCCAACGACTTTGCCGTCGTCTTAAACGTGGGCAATAACTACCTGGGTGGTGGCTGGCCGATCGATCAAAGTCCGAACGAGCGCGTGATGACGGTGGCCAATGGATTCACTGGCGCACGCACCAGTTCGGCTTCGGACCGGTTCCTCATTTGGAAAGGCGATACAGGCATCCACACCGAAGGGTACGATACGGGTGCACCACCTCACCCGGTGGAAGGGTATAACACGCACTTCCTTTACAACTTCAACGGTGTCCAACAATGGATCACCGATGGCAATGCCACCTTTGCCAATGAAAATGACCTCAAACTATTCAAATCCACGCGTGGAGTCATCTTCAATAGCCGGGTTGGCAAGAAACCGTTCGTGATGCAAATGCCATGGACTCCCTAAAAGGGGGTTTTTATGGATTCAAAATTATTAAACGCATCTTGAATATAACTTTCCTTGTTTTATAATTACCATATCTGATGAAATTTACCGTCATGAGGCCCCTTCATTTTATATTCATTCTGAGCGCCATCGTGGGAGCTTTCCTCATGAGCGCCACGAGTGCTCAGGCCGTCACCATCAACTGGGGCACCTACATCAGCCCTACTAGCTACCTGTTCGATTCGACCGGTGCTGAGCTGACGGATGATTATTACTTCGAACTTGGGACCTTTGGTTCCTCTTTCGTTCCCACTGAGGCGAATATGAGTGAATGGGCATCCAATTGGAAAGTTTTTGACCGTGCCGCAGCCCCGGGAACAGAAGGATGGAATTCCTCAGCGGGCATTGTCGCCCATAGTGCCACACTGGAGACGGACTTTACGACCAGCAATACCAACCTCTCACAGGCCAATACGTTTGCGACGGGAGAGCAGGCCTATATCTGGATTTATAAAGGTGTTTCTGGAGATTCTTCACCCGGCCCAGTCTTGGAATCGGGTTTTGAGTGGGCTCTCGTTACCAATGACTCTTCGGATGGAGATCCTGGGGACGATTGGCTCATGCCCGTGCCTTCCGGGCACGTCGCCACTTCCCTGGATTGGCGTATTGAGGATGCCACATCTACCCCATTTGGCGGGCTGAATGATGATTCCGGACCGGGGGAGACCAGTGGCGACCCATCAACCTCATACATTTTGCAGACCCATACCAGTGTAGCCGCAGTCCCAGAACCTGGTTCTGCGTTCTTTATTGGCTTGGCGGGATTCACATTGCTCGTCCGGCACCGCAGGTTTCGGCGTGTGTAATACCGCTTTCAAAGGCTAAGAGGGTGAGATTCGGGCATTGCATTCGTGACAGTTCAGCCTATTCGGTCTGCTGAATTTCGATACCCTTACACCATGCCTATTTACGAGTTTTATTGTCCTGAAAATAACACGGTTTATCAGTTTTTGGCGAGGTCTCTAGCTTATGGGGATAAGCTACCTAAATGCCCTGACAATCCGGCTTTTCAGATGCAAAAGCAGATCTCGCGATTTGCGATCATCGGTAAAGCCAAAGAGGAAACTCCCGATGACCCATTCGCTGGGCTGGATGATTCAAAAATGGAGGCACTCATGGCCGACATGGAAAGAGATATGGGAGGAATGGATGACGATAACCCGGATCCGCGTCAGTTGGGACGGTTCATGCGCAAAATGACGGAAGTCATGGGGGATAAAGCACCCGCTGAATTGCGTGAGATGGTGAAGCGACTGGAAGCAGGCGAAGATCCTGAAAAGCTGGAATCTGAATTCGGTGGGCTTGAGGGGGAGGATGGAGACATCTTTTCGCAGATGAAAAAGATCATTCACACAAATCGTGCCCCCGTTCGCAATCCGAACCTTTATGAGATGAGCGAGTGGGTATCTTGATTGGCTAAAGTTCCGCCCAGGCTTTTCCAAGCTGTGCGATGACATCGCTGGGCAGAGTGCTTTCGGCTGACTGAGACAGTGCGTGTAACTCTGCGGCCCGGCCGCAGAGCCATGCGGCCATACCTGCGGTGTGATGAGGAGATATACCTTGGCCGATGAGTGCGGATGAAACGCCTGTCAGTACATCTCCCATGCCGCCCGCGGCCATGCCTGGGTGACCGGTGGTATTGATGAGCGTATCCAGTCCGTGAGTGGAGATGACGGTGCGCGCGCCCTTGAGCAGCAGGGTATGGCCAGGGTGGTTTTGAGCCCAGGTTTCTGCTTGATCACATCTGCATAGGAGGCTGCCCTCTGGCATCAGACGGGCCATTTCACCCGGGTGCGGAGTAAGCAGGCGAGGGGAGGTCGAGCGGTTCAATAAGCTAGGATGCCGAGACAAAGCGGTGAGGGCATCCGCGTCCACGACGGCAGGAAGAGCGGCTTTTTCGATCACCTCCAGGTATTCGTCTTCGTGGTCAAAACCTAGTCCAGGACCGATGCCCAGGGCATCCATCCGCATTTCCAGCACTTCCCGGTAGTCCTTGACCGCTTTCACCATGACTTCCGCCGGGACTCGGCGGGCCAGGATGTCATAGGCATCCTCTTTCACAAACAACGTCACCAAACCTGCCCCGGCGCGCAATGCCCCCCGACAGGCCAACTCAGCCGCGCCGAAGTATCCACGAGAGCCTGCCAGGATGCCAACACGCCCGGCCTGTCCTTTGTGGAAATCAAATCGGCGCCGCGGCAGGCAGGTGCGCAGAAACTCCGGTGTCAGTACGACTGAGCGGTCATCCGTCTCCTGCCCAAAGGCTGCCAATTGAGGTAAGGGTACAACGGCCAGTCTGCCCACATGATTGATGGCCAGATCCGCCACCAATCCTTGTTTGGCGATGGCCACTGTGGCCGTGATATCTGCGATGACGCAGTCTTTTTCAGGCACACCTGCATCCGCATCCAGACCCGAGGGGATGTCCATGGCCACGGTCACGGCCCGGTGGCTGATGCGCAGGGCATTCATTTCTGAAGCCAGTGCCTGGATGTGTGGTCGCAGAGGGCCGTGGGCACCGATGCCCAATAGACCGTCTAAGAGAACGAGCGGGGCCTTTGGAATTTCCGTCGGCGGTGTATCCCGGCGCTCGACTCCTTTGAGTGCGCGCCAGTGCTTGGCGGGGAGGGGTTTGAGCTTGGCGACATCGCCACTGAAGCGTGTATAGATCTCCCAACCGTCCTTTTGTAACTCACGTGCCGCCACCAGGGCATCCCCCGCATTGTTACCACTGCCCAGATAGAGGCCCAAAGTTCCGGGCTGGGGGAAAAACTGCCGAATGAGCTGGGCGATGCCCGTTCCGGCAGAAAGCATCAGGTCCGCCGGGCTGATGCCACTGGCGAAGGCACGCTCTTCCATCTCCTGCATCTGGCGGCATGTCACCAGCATGGTCGTGGGAACTACTTGGCGCGTTTATAGGCCACGATGCCCTGGGCGATGCCTTCGGCGATGCGTGCACGGAATTCACCGGTCAGCATGCGGGCACGCTCCGTGGGATTGCTGACAAAACCGCATTCCACCAGCACGGCGGGATTGCGCTCGGTTTTACGGATGACATGGAAACTGGCATTCTTTACACCGCGGTTGGTCATTTTGGTGCGCTGGACGAGGTAAGCCTGAATGTAAGCGGCCAGGGTATAGCCTTTGGTGAAATGGTAAAAGGTTTCCACACCGCTGCCGCTGCCTCCACGACTGTAGTTGTAATGCACGCTGACGAAGATGGCATTGCCGTAGCGGTTACCTGCGGCGGAACGGTCTTGAAGAGGAATGAAAACATCCCGTCCGCGGGTCATGATGACTTTGAGGCCTTCCTTCTTTAGCAACTGCTCCACCCGGCGTGCGGTATCCAGTGCCAGATGTTTTTCATAAACATAACCAATGGATGCACCCCGGTCATGGTCGCCATGGCCCGCGTCCAGAATGACGGTATCAAAGGCCTGGGCCATTGAACCTAAACATAGGCTGGCGAAGATGGCGAGCCAGAGGACCTGAGACCGGAGGGAAGTAACGTTCATGCGGAAATGCGGGGGGAACAGGAAACCAGATCTAAAGGAGCTGGCGGATAATAGAAAGGAAGTTGGCAACCGTCTTTCAAGGATTCCAGTAAGCCTGTTTCAGGAGGGCGGGTCAAGCAGTTTGGCTCATTGAGCATCAGGCAAGTTCCGTGCCACGGAACTTGTTTCACGCACTTAAAGGAACAACTTTGATCCAGAAATGGATTCTTACCGAACAACTCACCATTTCACCACGGAGCTGGCCCAGGTAAAGCCACCGCCAAAAGCGACGAGAAGCACGATGTCTCCCCGTTTGATCTTTCCCTGACGGTGGGCCTCATCCAGCGCTACCGGGATGGTCGCGGCACTGGTATTGCCGTATTGGTCCAGATTGATGAAGGTTTTTTCAGGCGGCACTCCCAGGCGGTCTGCGATGGCGGTGATGATGCGGGCATTGGCCTGGTGCGGGATGACCATGGCGATGTCTGCCTTGGTTAAGCCAGCCATCTCCAGGGCCTGCTCACTGGCCTGGCACATACGGGTGACCGCGTGCTTGAAAGTTTCCCGCCCTTCCATGTGAATCGTATTTGGACGGCTGAGGACGTTCTCCGGAGTGATGGGGCAGGCGCTAGCACCGCCGGGGACTTTAAGGAGATCCGTCAAGTTGCCATCACTGCCCATAACGGTGGATAGGACGCGCCCAGGAGCGTCTGAGCCTTCTTCAGCACGGCGGATGACGACAGCACCGGCACCATCGCCAAAGAGCACGCAGGTATTGCGGTCCTGCCAGTTGATGAGGCTGCTTAGTTTTTCTGCGCCAATGACCAGAGCTGTCGTGCGGTTGCCCGTATTGATGAAGTGACGTGCGACCTGGAGGGCATACAGGAAGCCGGAGCAGGCTGCGCTGATGTCAAAGCACACCGCATTGCTGGCACCAATCTTTTTCTGCACGAAGCAGGCCGTGGAGGGGAAAAACATGTCCGGTGTGACCGTGGCTACGACGATGAGGTTGATCTCCTCCGGCGTGACACCTGCGGCAGCCATGGCCCGACGTGCTGCCTCACTGGCCAGATCGCTCGTGGCCTGATCGTCTGCGGCGATGCGGCGTGCCTTGATGCCTGTGCGGCTGGTGATCCACTCATCCGAAGTGTCCACGAACTTGGACAGGTCTTCATTGGTCAGGATTTTTTCCGGCATGTAACTGCCGGTTCCGATGATGCTGGAGGTGCAAAAGGGCTGCTTACTAGGCGTGGGCATGGATGAGAAGATGTTTGGAAATGGCGGCCTCAATATGAGGATTCACCTGGTGAGAAATGGTGTCGCAGGCCATGCGAATGGCGTTTTTCATGGCATAGGCGCTGGCTCCGCCATGGGCGATGATGGTGATGCCATTGAGGCCTAAAAGCGGCATGCCACCGGATTCATCGGCGCTGGTTTTTTTATGAATGCGCTTGAAGGCAGGTTTGGCCAGGAGACCACCGATTTTGGTTCGGGGGGAGCTCATGATTTCAGTTTTAATCATGCCAAACAAGGCATGGGCCAGCGCTTCTGAGGTCTTTAGGATGATGTTTCCTGTGTAACCATCGCAGACCACCACATCCGGCGGCGTTTCCCAGAGGTCATGTCCCTCGACATTGCCGATGAAATTGATGCCAGGAGTGGTGCGCAGGAGCTTGCTGGTTTCTTTGCACAGAGCGTTGCCTTTTTCCTCCTCTGTCCCATTGGACATGAGGCCGACACGGGGATTTTCACGGCCCATGACGTGGCGGGCATAGGCACTGCCCATGAGGGCATTCTGGACGAGATGTTCCGGCAGGCTGTCCGGATTGGCACCTGCATCAATGAGCAGCCAAGTCGTCGTCATGGACGGCATGACGGAGGCGATTGCCGGGCGCTCAATGTGGGGAAGGGTACGCAGCTTGATAAGGCTGGCGGTGACGGCGGCTCCGGTGTGACCAGCGCTGACAACCGCATCTGCAACCTTGTCTTTCACCAGGTCCACGGCACGGGAAATAGAACTGTCCTTTTTTTTGCGAACCGCGTCGAGACCGCTGTCACTCATGTCCACGACCTGGCTGGCAGGTACGATTTCCAGTTTCGGACCCGTCGGGATGCCTTGGGTCTGCATTTCCCGCTCAATGAGTTCGGGCACACCCACAAGATAGATCTTCTCGATCTGTGGCAAGGTTTCCAGGGCCAGCTTCACGCCGCCCATGGGATTCTGTGGGGCGTGATCGCCACCCATGACATCCAACGCGATTTTCATGCCTCAGGAGCTAGTGTGTTCAAAATGATAAACAGGAGTGTAAAGCGTGGCCCTGGCGATTTGCAAATGCGTATTCAGTCCAAGGAAAGGGTTCGTTCGACAAAAGGCACTGTCACGGGCGGCTTCTTGGCGAAGTTGCCCTAAACGCTTGGTTGTTTCTTCCAGGAGTCTGGCTGATATTCAGCCTCTGTGAGTTCCCGCACTGATGAATCTTCCCCACCCCTCGCCTCCTGGGCCAAGGGGGGGAAGGGCGCGGTCCTGACTCTTTCTGGAGACTGGAGCCGGGACGGCCCTGAAACCAAGGTAGAAGGGGATGTCCCGTCTGATTGGCCGGAACGTTACGAGACTAAGAATTTAGGGAATTTTGATTCCACCCTGCCCGCGTTTTTGCTAGCCACTTTGCGATCCTTTGAGGCAAAAGAAGATGTGCAGCCGGATCTGGCCGGATTGCCAGATAACCTTCGTGGACTGATGGAACTGGCCCTGGCAGTGCCGGAAAGAAGCGAAGCCAAAAGCCAGCAAAGCAACACTTCTGATTTAAAGGAACTGGGCAAGATCACCCTCAGCATCTGGGAGGGGCTGAATAAGATGTCTGCCTTCGTGGGGGAATCCATGCTATCTTTAGGCCGATACTTCACTGGCAAAGCGCGTTTTCGCCGCAGTGATTTCTGGATGATCGTGCAGCAATGCGGCATTGAGGCTTTGCCGATTGTTTCCCTCATCAGTTTCCTCATCGGCCTGATCCTCGCCTTTGTGGGAAATGTGCAGTTGACCAACTTTGGTGCCAACATCTTCGTGGCTGATCTGGTCGGGATTGCGATGGTGCGTGAAATGGGGGTGGTGATGACAGGTATCATCATGAGTGGCCGCACGGGGGCCGCCTTTGCCGCTCACCTCGGCAGCATGAAAGCCAATGAGGAGATCGATGCTCTGCGTACCTTCGGTCTGAACGCCTTTGATTTCCTGGTCCTGCCACGTCTGCTAGCGCTCATGATCATGCTGCCCGTGCTGACGGTCTATGCGAACATCATCGGCATTCTGGGCGGTATGCTGGTGGGTGTCGCTGTGGGTATCCCGCCGGTGCTTTACTGGACACAGACCGTTGGGGCGATCACTCTGACGACGGCCTTTCTAGGGGTTTTCAAAAGCTTCTTTTTTGCGGCTGCGATTGCTATCAGCGGCTGCATGCAGGGAATGGAAGCTGGCAATTCCTCCGCTGCGGTCGGGCAGGCGACGACGCGTGCCGTGGTGATTTCCATCACCGCCATTATTATGATGGACTCCGCCTTTGCGGCTATTTTTACGCTGCTGGATATCTGACGTATGAGCGCCGCTTTACCAGAACCCAAAGCCAAGATCTCCATTCGGGATCTGACCATGGCCTATGGCTCATTCGTGGTGATGAAGGATCTGAATTTTGACATCAATGACCGTGATATTTTTGTCATCATGGGCGGCAGCGGTTGTGGGAAGAGTACACTTTTACGCCACCTCATCGGCCTGCGGGAGCCTGCCAAAGGGGAGGTTTTTTACGACGGGAAAAACTTCACCACGGCAGAGCCGGAAGAGAGGGAAAAGTTTATCCGCCGCTTTGGGGTGATGTATCAGTCCGGTGCCCTCTGGTCCTCCCTGACTTTGGCGGAAAACATCGCGTTGCCGCTGGAAGAATTCACCACCATGCAGCCCAAAGCTGTGCGCGAATTAGTCTCCTATAAGCTAGCCCTGGTGGGCCTGTCCGGTTACGAAGACTATTATCCCAGCCAGGTCAGCGGCGGCATGAACAAACGCGCAGGCATCGCCCGTGCGATGGCTCTGGACCCTGACATCCTATTTTTGGATGAACCTGGTGCCGGTCTGGATCCACTGAGTTCGCGTCGGCTAGATGATCTGATCTTGCGGCTGCGTGACAGCCTGGGTTCCACCGTTGTAATTGTTACCCACGAACTGGCCAGCATCTTTGCCATCGCCAACAACTGTGTCTTCCTGGATACTGCCACACGTACCCAGGGGGCAGTGGGCAATCCGTCGGAACTCAAGGATCATTCTGAAAACCCCAGTGTCCGTCTGTTTTTAAATCGTGGGGCAGAGCCTGCTGACCCGTCATCTTAACGTTATTTTTTCATGAGCCAGAAAGCCAATCCCACCCTCATCGGGGCCTTTACCCTCATTGGCCTCATCCTCGTTGGTGCTGCCGTCGTGCTCTTCGGGGCGGGTAAATACTTTGAGCGCTCGCACCGCATCCTGCTGCATTTTGATAAAAGCGCCATCGGCCTCATGGTCGGTTCTGATGTGCGCTTCGGCGGCGTGCGCATCGGCAGCGTGTATTCGATTAACGTCTTGGTGGATACTGAGAAGAACCGTAAGATCATCCCAGTGGTGGTTGAACTGGCCGAGAAGAATCTTCAGGCCATCGGCTCCACTTCCGGTGTCAGCATTGATTTTTCAAGCCGTGAAGGTGTGCAGCGTGCCGTGGATCGTGGTCTCCGGGCGGGAATGAAGCAGCAGAGCTTGCTCACGGGACTTCTGTACATTGAATTCGACATCACGCCGGATTTGCCGGGTTTTGTTTATAAGGGGCCGACTGTGGGCGACTATCCCACGGTTCCCACCACTGCGACTGAGATTGATGAGCTGATTGCGGGTGTGGCCGATGGTTTGAAAAAGATCAATGCTCTGGATCTAGATGGCATTGTCAAAGAACTGAAGGACGTGCTTAGCGGTGCGCGGAAGCAGGTGGAGGATTTGAATACCAAGGGCATCAGCGAAAACATCATCGCCATCACCACGGATATCCAGGCCATCACGGGTGATGAAAAGCTGACCAGTGCCATCAAAAACCTGGATGACTCACTGGCGCAGTTCAAGAGCCTGGCCACGAAGGCCAATGACGGAATCGACCCTCTGATGGCAGACCTCACTAAGGCCGCCGACAAAGCCGCCGAAAGCCTAACGAGAATTGAGGAAATCGGTGGCGAAATATCCAAGGTGGCCAACCCGCGCGGACCAGTGCTGATGCGGCTTCAGGATGTGCTCATGGAAATGGAGCGTGCTTCACGGGCCATTAAAGAACTGGCCAACGATCTGAAACGCAACCCCAACGCCCTGCTCATGGGCAAGGAAACCAAGGAATGAACTCACGACTTTTTTTGCTCTTCGGCCTCACTTTCACGCTGCTGGCATGCAGCACCTTCAAACCTGTGAAGGACCCTGCTTCCAGGCACCTGCTGGACCCAGCAGTGCCCTATCGTGGAGGACAGTCGCCGCAGCCCTCGCTCGCTATTGCCCGGCCTTCATTGCCTGCCTATTTGGACCGTCAGCAACTTGTCACTCGTGATGGTAGTGGTGCTGTCAACGTCCTCGAAAACAATCTGTGGTCAGAACCTTTTGATTCAGGCATTGCCCGTGTGACTGCTGCCAACCTTAGCCGCTTGACCGGCTCCACCTCGATCTTGCCAGTGGGGGACTTTATCTCGATGGACTATACGGGACTGGTTGAACTGAGGGTGGCCCAGTTTGATCCGGACTCCTCAGGTAACATGGTGCTCGAATGCACCTGGAAAGTGCAGCCCGTCAAAGGTGGGGATACAAACTTCAAGAGCTTCCGCACGGAGGTGCCTGTGACCCTCACGGTACCTGCGATGTCTGGTCGCATCACGGCAATGAATGAGGCTCTCGCCCGATTGGCCAGGGATATCGCACGCAGCCTGTAAAAGAACCGCGTGTAACACCCTTTTGGGCAAGTCAGTCCTTGTAATCTCGTCCAGCATCTCTCTCCTGAAGGTCATGAGCAAAGCTGCCTGCCCGATGTGTGAGATGGATGAGATTTTAGACCACGAGGACCGTTATGAATGTGCCACCTGCGGTCATGAATGGCCGCATGATTCTGAGGTGGATGCTCCTGATGCGGAACGCGTGGTAAAAGACGCTTATGGCAACGTCTTGGCCGATGGTGACATCGTGGCCATGATCAAGGATCTCAAGCTGGGAGGCACGTCACAGGTTCTTAAAGTCGGAACGAAGTCGAAACCGATCCGCCTCGTGGACGGGGATCATGAAATCTCCTGTAAAATGGACGGTCTGGCCATTGCGCTGAAAGCCTGCTTCGTGAAAAAAGTAGTCGCTTAGGCCTGCCATTATGGCTGCGTGGCCTGCTGCAGTTTCTGGCGTAGCCGCTCCAAAGCGGCCTGTCGTTTTTGCTGGACGAGTGATGCCATCAGTTCAGTCCGCACTTCCTCTAGCCGGGGCAGTCGTTCCGACCGTTTGTCCAGCAGCCGGATCAGATGCCAACCGAGTGGTGTGGCGATGGGGCCGCTGGTTTCACCCACATTTAAACGTTGCACGGCGGTCATGAATTCCGTCGGCATACGACGTTGGTTGATCCATCCCAATCTGCCTCCTTGATATTTTGAGCGGGCATCTTCCGAGTGAGCGAGCGTCAGTCGCTCCCATGTTTCTCCTGCTAACAATCTTTGCTGAATGACCCGCATTTCCTGGCTGCGGTCTTTTTTGTTGGCACCATGGCGCGACAAGAAAAGGTGTGCCGTGAGGTAGGCTGGAGGGATCTTGAGAAACGGGCGTTGCTGTTCAAAAGCGGCTTTCAATTCTGCTTCACTCACTTGGATTTCATCTGCGATTGAGGTCTCAATCCAGGCGTGGTCCAGAAGGGCTTCGTGGACGGAGGATTCCATCTCGCCATCGGTGATGCCTTGTCCCAAAAGCCTTTGTTCTCGCTCTCCATCCTTTTCCCACTGCCGCCGCCAGCTATGCATTTCAGAAGCGAGGTCATTGCTAACATCAGGATGGAAATCCAGATCCAGAAGCCGATACCTGCGCAGGGAGTCTTTGATCTTCAGTTCCTTTTCGGCCCGCAATTGAGCGTCTGTTTCTGTCCCGTTGCGGAAAATCAGTCCGGCAGATACCTCCTGCACTTCAGTGGTTGAAAAGGCAGGGACCGAGCCGATAAGGCGTTGTCGCAATTCTTTCCGCCAATGATAACCTCCGGCGATCAAGAGCATGAGCAGCACTGGCAGCAGCCAGGATTTCATGGGGCAGGGAAGTTTTGTTTCATGGCTTCCCTTCGCTCTCTCGGTGTCATGTTCTTCATGGACTCCATGCGTTTCAGAAAGAGCTCCAGATCGCCATGGCAGTCCTTCAGCAGGGTTTCAAAAGCGGGCACTAAATCGTGATAAGTGGCCAGGGTGTTCAGCCGGGCATTGTTAACGGGTTTTTCGAACCAGCGGTCCAGTTTAAGGGAGCCGCCGTAGCGCTTGTTCAGTTCATGAAGGCGACCTTTCAAGCGACCAATGATCACCTGTTTTTCTTGGCGCATGGCGGCTTCGTCAAAATCAGTGCGAGCATAAAGCTGCTCCAACTCATCGCGAGTTTTCAAAGCTTCATGGACGAATTCAGTTTCCAAGATCACTTCCTTTTCATACTGCTCCAGATCATCCCCGCGCTTGCGGGCCCTCAGCCATCGGCGCGCACCCTCCCGGCCTACCACGGTGGCCAGTGCTTCATTAAAATCCGTGTCACCGGAAAGATAAATGCGCTGATGCGTCAGCTCGTGGAATATCAGCTCCGCCAGCCCTGGGTCTGCGCGGCCAAGAAAGGTATTGAGCAAGGGGTCTTTCAGGTATCCGAGCGTGGAGTAGGCGGAGACGCCGCCGAGATAAACATCCAGGCCCTCGGCTCTCAGCTTTTCCGCCGCCTTTTCGGCAGCAGCTTCTTTGAAAAACCCTCGGTATTTGAGATTGCCCACGAGCGGATACCACCATCGTTTTGCATCGGTGCTAAATTCAGGGGCCGCATAGATGACCCAGACCACGTAACGCCGTCCCAGGTTGGCATAGCGGTCATACTGTCCTTCAGCAGGCAGCCCCAGTTCACTTTCGGCATAGGCCAAAAGATCTCGAACCGTCAGCAGTTTCTGCCGTAAAATAGGGGCCGTTGACGGCTCCGCGAGGATTTGGGAGACGGGACGTGCCTTTTTAGAAATCTCTCTCTGTCCTTGGAGCGCCTGGCTATAAAAGCCAACGGTGGAGCAAGAGGTGAGGGTGAGGCCCACAATCAGGCTAAACAGCCTGCTCCACGTTTCTAAATTGTTGCCTTTGTGCCTCATCAGTTCAACGATGGAGTGAAATTCCCAGTCCACCAAGCTGGAACTTTTCAAAACCACCCACATCCACTGACCTCCGTCCATGTCCTTTATCCACGATGATTTCCTGCTGTCCACGAAGACTGCGCGCCGCCTTTACCACACCTTTGCCAAAGGCGAGCCTATCCTGGATTATCATAATCATCTGCCTCCTCAAGACATTGCTGAAGACCGGCAGTTCAAGAATATCCACGAAATCTGGCTGGCGGGTGATCATTACAAATGGCGCGCCATGCGCTGCAACGGCATCCCTGAGGAACTGATCACCGGCGATGCCAGCCCACGTGACAAATTTCTGGCCTGGGCGAAAACCGTGCCTCATACGCTTCGGAACCCTCTGTATCATTGGACCCACATTGAGCTGAAGCGCTACTTTGGCATTGATGATCTTCTCAATGAAAAGACGGCTCCTGCCATCTGGGAGCAGACGGAGGCCGCCCTTGCTAAGCCTGAAATGAGCGCCCGTGGCATCCTGCGCACGCAGAATGTCCGCGCTCTTTGCACCACGGATGACCCGACGGATGACCTTTCCGCGCACAAGAAATGTGCAGCGGATGGTTTTGAGATCGGTGTTTATCCCACCTTCCGCCCGGATAAGGCGCTGGGCTTGCAGCAGCCGGACGCCTGGAACGACTGGTGTGACAAGCTGGCTGAAGTCACCAATATCGAAATCAGCAGCTTCGGTGCTCTTCTCGAAGCCTTGGAAAAGCGGCATGACTACTTCCACAGCGTCGGCTGCCGCCTCAGTGACCATGGTTTGAACCGCTGCTACGCCAACTTTGCCACGGAGGCCTCCGCTGCCCGTGTCTTTGACCGCTACCGCAGCCACCGCACCAAGCGCCTTTATCCTGAAGACCAGGAGCTCCTGGCCACTCACATCATGATGCATGTCGGCCGTCTCAATGCCAAACGCAAATGGACCATGCAGCTCCACCTCGGCCCTGTGCGGAATAACAACTCCCGCCTGGCTAAAAAAGTGGGTGCGGACGTCGGCTGCGACAGCATCGGTGATTATCCACAGGCCGAGGGTCTGAGCCGTTTCCTGGACGCGCTGGACAGCGAAAATGCTCTGCCAAAAACGGTGCTCTACAACGTCAATCCTGCGGATAACTATGTCTTCGGAACCATGGCTGGAAACTTCGCCGATGGCACCACACCGGGTAAGGTACAGTTCGGCTCCGGTTGGTGGTTTGTGGACCAGAAGGAAGGCATGGAATGGCAGATCAATGCGCTGAGCAATCTGGGCCTGCTAAGCCGCTTCATCGGCATGCTCACGGACAGCCGCAGCTTCATGTCCTTCCCGCGTCACGAATACTTCCGCCGGACGCTCTGCAACCTGCTGGGCAATGACATTGAGGGGGGCCTCATTCCAGACGATGATGAACTGACGGGCTCCATGCTCAAGAACATCTGCTACTCCAATGCCAAGGCCTACCTGGGGCTGGCAGTGAGCTGATCGGGTTTTCCTGAAAAAGGCTGTCTTGAAGGACTCCGGTGCATGCGCCGGAGTCCTTTTTGCTTATAAGCAGAGGGGGGCGATCCTCCTGTGACACGATCCGAAGTGGAAAAAGATTTTTTCTTTCCCCAAGAAATCACGGCGACCTCCGTGATGCCTGCCGAACACCATCCCATGAACGACACCCACCGCCTGTTTTTGGATACGTTGACGCGCTATGAGCGGCCGCTTCTCCGTTACGCTCATAGTTATACCAACGATGCCGAGGAGGCCCGTGATGTGGTCCAGGATGTGTTTGTCAAACTGAGCCAGAACCTGGCCACGCTGGATGCGGAGCGCCTGGCGCCCTGGTTGTTCACCGTCTGCAAAAACCGGGCTCTGGACCATCAAAGAAAACATCAGCGCATCACCGTTATGGACATGCAAACCTTGGACCTCGAAGTCTCCGAAACACCCCAGCCTGGGGATGAAATGCAAACACGGGAGACCGCCGCCGCCCTGCGGGGGCTCATCGACGAATTGCCCCTCCGACAGCGGGAGGCGATCCGTCTCAAGTTCATCGCTGGGCTCGACTATAAACAGATCAGCGACGCCATGCAGACTAGCATCGGCAATGTCGGCTACCTCATTCACCACGGTGTGCAGGCCCTGCGCCTGAAATGGCAAGAAATGGAGGGAGACATCCCGGCGAAACCTAAAACCGCCATCGCCTAACAAAAAACATTTCTTAAAAAATTAAAGATCCACTTTTATGAAACCGGAACAACTGACCGCCTGGGCGCTGAATGAACTCAGCCACGAAGAAAAGGCCCAGATCGAATCACTGCTCAAGGAAGATAACGACGTGCAAGCTCAGGCTGCGCAGACGAAGACCTTCTGTGATTTTCTCAGCACTGAACTGGGTGATGACTCATTGGAGTTCACCCCCGAACAACGCGAGCGCCTATGGAGCGCCGATGAGCCATCGGCAGTCAACGCTTCAAAACCCTCCGCCTCCGCTCCAGCCAAACAGACCTCTTTCTGGAGACGCCACGCTTTGGTCAACCTCGCCGCAGCCGCTGCTGTGGTCGTCGGGACTACGGTGCTCCTGCGCCGGGAAACCGAAGAGACCGTCCAGCGGGAAAACATTTTATTAACAGGGAAACTCACGGAGTCCAAAAAACAGCCTTCGAAAGACCAGGACGGAAGTCTTCTTTCCAGAGCCGCACCCGTGCCCCCAGCGGAACCAGTCGCCAGCTTGCCCACCCCCAGTGTGCAGAAGCCCGATGAACGCAGGGATGTTGGTCATGTGTCGCCTGGAGCATACGCGAATGCGGATGTGATCGCTGAAGCTCCAATGGACCGTGAACGCGCAGAATCTCCCGCACGGCAACAAGCCAAAGAGGTTCCTGTTCAGACCCCGGCCCCCGCTAAACCAGCGGCTCCACGCGGCAATATTACTGCTGTGGGGCGATTGACCCTCGACACCTCCAATGGTTATACGGGGAACACCACAATGACTGCGGAGGCAGCGGCAACGACCTACAGTGGTGCTATCGTAGGCATGAAAGGTCCATCTGTTTCCCTTCCCGAGCCTGGGGTTGTAGGTGATAGCTTTGACTATTATGAGGTGCCACCGCACAGCAATGAGTCATACACTCAGATCGTCGAAAACGCGCTCAAAGACGTCATGCGCGAGCCGCTTTCCACCTTCTCGATTGATGTGGATACGGCCTCCTATGCGAATGTGCGCCGTTTCCTCAATCAGAACACAGCGCCGCCCCGCGATGCCGTGCGGATCGAGGAACTGATCAACTATTTCCCGACTACCGAAGAGGGCCCAGCACCGGGTGCTAAGGAGCCTTTCGCCGTGGAGGTGGAGATGGCCGCCTGCCCTTGGCAGCCGCAGCATCGACTGGCCCGCATCGCCATCAAAGGCAGGCAGATCAGCCAGGACCGGCAGTCCAGCAATCTTGTCTTCCTGGTGGATGTCTCCGGTTCCATGGGAGATCCTAACAAGCTGCCTTTGGTAAAGCAGAGCCTGCGCATGCTGACTGAGCAGTTAGGTGAAAACGACCGTGTCTCCATGGTGACTTATGCTGGCGGAACTCAGGTGGTATTGAGCCCCACCAGTGGCCAAAACAAGGCAGAGATCATGGCCGCTATCGACCGCCTCCAATCTGGTGGCGGCACGCACGGCAGCGCAGGCATCCGCCTGGCCTATGAGCAGGCTGTGGCTGGTTTTATCAAAGGCGGGGTCAATCGTGTCATCCTCTGCTCCGATGGCGACTTCAATGTCGGCATCAGCAGCCCGGAGGAGCTGGAAACCTACATCACGGAGAAAGCCCGCAGCGGTGTCTTCCTCAGCCTGCTCGGCTACGGCACTGGCAATTTGAAGGACCGCACCATGGAAACCCTGGCCGACAAGGGCAACGGTAACTACGCCTACATCGACAGCCTTAGCGAGGCGCGCAAAGTGCTCGTGGAGCAGATGAACGGCACCCTTGTCACCATCGCCAAGGATGTGAAAATCCAAGTAGAGTTTAATCCCGCCGTCATCCGCAGCTATCGCCTCATTGGATATGAGAATCGTTTGTTAGCCAAAGAGGATTTCAATGATGATACCAAGGATGCTGGTGAAATTGGTGCCGGGCATAGCGTCACTGCGCTGTATGAACTGGTGCCTGCCAACCTGCCTCCCGGAGCGGATCCCCGACCGATGGTGGACGATCTCAAATATCAGCAGCCAGCCGCAGCCCCCGCTGCTCCGTCAGCGGTCATTGCCGATACTGCGGAGTCTGGGGAAGCTTTGACGGTGAAACTTCGCTACAAGGCTCCGGAAGGAAGCGTCAGCAGCCTGATCGAAGTCCCTTTGCGCGATGATAAGCGCGGGCTGGAGACAGCCAGCGATGAGTTCAAATTCACCACCGCCGTCGCTGGCTTCGGTATGCTCCTGCGCCAGTCCAGTTACAGCGGCCAGCTTACTTGGGAGCAGGTGCGCCAGCTTGCCTTGGAAGGGAAGGGGACAGATGCGTTTGGCTATCGTGGGGAATTCCTTCAGCTCATTGAAAAGGCACGAGGCGTCAGCCGCTAAGCATTGTCCCAGGCTGATCCGATGACTTCGTGAGTTTTTTTGATTTTTTTATGCGCACTGTTTGACAAACCCGAAGCTTCATCTAATCTCCCCATCCGCAGCCAACACTGCGGGGCTCACAAGCCAAAGCACCCCTAGCTCAACGGATTAGAGCATCTGACTACGGATCAGAAGGTTAGTGGTTCGAATCCACTGGGGTGCACCAAAGTTTACAAACTGAGGTGCACCTTTCATTTCAATCAATCCGATTGAGCTTCCTCTTTGCAGCGATGTTTATTTGAATCGCTGTCACCCGACTCACAAGTTTTGAGCAAGCGGGTATTCCACGGAACTTCCTGATCCGTCTCCAGCACCCGTTTGCATCTCCGGGCTTCCTTGTCATGTTCGGTCGCATCATGCCTGCTTCTGCTGCCCACGCCCCCACTGTTGTTATTGAGAATTTTTATCCCTGCATCGAAGGCGGGCGTCATCCCATCAAGCGGGTGGTCGGCGAGCCGCTGGATCTGTGGTGTGATATTTTTATGGATGGGCATGTGGTGATGTCCGCCGTGGTGAAGTGGCGTGCGGCCGGATCACGGCGCTGGTTTGAAAGCCCCATGCATCCGGTGGAAAATGATCGCTGGCAGGGCCGGTGCAGTTTTGATTCCATGGGCCGCTGGGAGTATGCTGTGGAAGCCTGGGCGGATACATTCCGTGGATGGAAGAAGACCTTCGCCATCCGTGTGCAGGCCGGAGATCCCGATGTGCCGGTGGAGGCCCTCGAAGGTGCCCGGTTGCTGAAGGATGGTGCCCAGCGGGCACGGGCAGCTGGAGCTGCTGCAGTTGCTGCGCAATTGGAGGACGTGGCGGAGTTACTGGCCCAATTGCCACCTCAGGAAGTGATGGACGTTCTGCTTTCTGACGATCTGCAATCGCTGATGGACAAATATTCTGACCGCAGTCTTTCCACCACCTCCAGTCCTCTGAAGGTCATTGTGGAGCGGGAGCGGGCGAGGTTCTCCGCATGGTATGAGTTTTTCCCCCGCAGCGCCGAAGGGCGACTGGACAAGCACAGCACGTTTCGTGATTGCCTGCCGCGTCTGGATGATGCGCAGGCCATGGGTTTTGATACGATTTATTTCCCGCCCATCCATCCCATTGGGATGACTGCCAGGAAGGGCAAAAATAACACACTGATTGCCTACGCGGATGATGTCGGCAGCCCGTGGGCCATTGGTGGGGAGGCGGGTGGGCATCGCGATGTGGAGCCCAAGCTGGGAACGGTGGAAGATTTCGTCTGGCTGGTCGGTGAAGCGAACCGCCGAGGGCTGGAAATCGCCCTGGATTTTGCCATCAACTGCTCCCCTGATCACCCTTATGTGAAGGACCATCCAGATTGGTTCTACCAGCGTCCCGATGGCAGCATCCGCTATGCGGAGAATCCGCCGAAGAAGTATCAGGACATCTATCCCATTAACTTCCACTGCGATGATTGGAAAAACCTATGGCGTGAGCTGATCGATGTGGTGCTTTTTTGGGTGGACAAGGGCGTGAAAACCTTCCGTGTGGACAATCCCCATACAAAGCCGGTTTCCTTTTGGGAGGAGCTGATCAGCACCGTGCATCGCAAGCACCCGGATGTGATCTTTTTGGCAGAGGCTTTCACCAAGCCCAAGATGATGCAAGCACTTGGCAAGGTCGGTTTCACCCAAAGCTATACTTACTTCACCTGGCGTGAGGATAAAGCTGGGCTGACTGAATACGCCAGTGAACTGATGCAGGGAGAGATGCGCTGGTATTACCGGGGTAACTTTTGGCCGAATACACCGGACATCCACCCCTACTATCTCCAGAATGCCCCTGCCAGCATGTTCCGCCTACGGGCTGCCCTGGCGGCGACGCTTTCCAGCACCTGGGGGATGTATGCGGGGTATGAACTTTGTGAAAACAAACCGCTGCCAGGGAAGGAAGAATATCTGGACTCAGAGAAATTTCAGCTCAGCCAGCGTGATTACAATGAGCCGGGCAATATCAAAGGTTTCATTGCACGATTAAATTCCATCCGTCGTGACAATCCGGCCATGCATCTCTACGACAATCTGGCTTTCCATGGTGCTGATCATGATCAGATGATGTGCTATAGTAAATGCACGCCTGATTTCAGTAACCGCATTCTTTGCATTGTCAGTCTCAATGGATATGACCCTGTTGCAGGCATGGTGCATCTCAATCTTGGGGCTTTGGGATTGGGCTATGACCAATCGTACCGCGTTCGTGATCTGATGCACGGAAATGTGTATGAATGGTGGGGTGCGTCCAATTATGTGTCTTTGAATCCGCATGGAACCAGCCTGCACATTTTTCAGGTCGAGCCTGCTTAAGGTGGTTATAAGAGGAATGCTTATTGTGCGTCATCTTGAGGTAACTCTGTGTGTCAGTTTAAGTATCATGCAGACTGCACAAATGAAGACATAACTATTTCAATTATTGTAATTATGAAAAATCTATTTGTGGGAAGGGTGAATGAAATTATCCTTGACCATGCAATTAACTCAGCCAACAGCCAAAACGGCATCGAAATACCAGGTGCTCATCGCATCTGCGTCTGAGGACACCTTACGGTTGCTGGAGCCGTTGCAGCACATTCCATATCCAGATGGTCAGGCGGACAGTGGCGGTCTATTCCGTCCTAAACAGCGCATGTTGTTCCATCCCCTGGATTATAACCTGGTGGATATGGTCATGCGCAGTCGTGAACTGGAGTGGCCCTTTGCGCTAGTGATCGTGGATGTGCAGCCGGGTGCAGAAACCAAGGCTGAACAGATACTCAACGCTCTTTATTACGCGGAGCCTGCACTGGGAATCATCGTGCTCTTGTCGGACGGAGCTACGTTGTCACAGGCAATGCTGGATCTGATCACCCACAGTGCGCGCCTGACCTTTGTTGAAATGCCAGGGTCGATAGCTCAAATCTATCAGCCTTTGAAAATGATGCTCTCCATGTGGGAGATTCGCCAGCGCCTGGCGGATGCAGAGGCGGCTCAGCAACGATCTGAGGAATCCGCGATGATCGGACGTGGTGGACCTCCGTCAGCCGCTGAAGGCACTGCACCTGCCATGCATTTGGAAGTCGTGGGTAGTCTTGCCGCTGGCATTTCTCATGAATTTAACAATGTGCTGACGGTTATTCAAAGCCAGATGGACATGGCTATCCAACAGGCTGGTAGCCTGCCTGGAGTGGTCCAACTGCTGAACCAGGTGATGGAGACAGCACGCAGCGCTTCCACACTGTCCCGCAAACTGGTCTCTTTTACTCCGGATGAAGAGAGCACCCCGGAGGCAGTGAACCTGGCGCTGGCATTGGATGAGGAAGTGATGCTTTTGAGCAAGACGCTGGGCGACCATATTCGGGTGGAAGTCGCTCATGGCCCCCAGATGCCTGCGGTGTGGGCAGATCCTTCTATCATCAGTCAAGTGATCATCAATGTGGCCCTGCATGCACGCAATGCCATGACCGAAGGCGGCACATTGCAGATCTCCACGGCCAGGATCCAGCACGAGACCGGTGGCAAGTATGCGCGCCTGTTCCCTGAGGCTGCCCATGGCGAATATGTGATGCTGACGATGGAAGATCCGAATCCATCAGACAATTCCACCAGCGGAGATCCCGGGCGTGTTGTTGTAGCTCTCCCATCCTCCGTCCAACGCGCTGCAGATGACCGCCTGCTCTGGATCCAGCGCACTATACAGTCCGCAGGTGGTGCCTTCAATGTAACCCTCCTACCCGGTATGATCCGCACTTATCAAATACTCTTCCCCCTGGCTAAAGATCAGGAAGTTCCAGCACCGGAAGCCGAAGCTTCCAGAGCCCTGGCTCTGGCTGGCGATATGGAAGCCGCAAATCCTGCGACAGTTCTTGTCGTAGATGATGATGACACCATATGCATGATCATGAGTCAGGTGCTGGCCACTAAAAAGCACCGCGTCTTAACAGCCAAAAGTGCTGACGAGGCCTGGCAGCAGTGGTGTCAGCACCGCAGCACGATCAAACTGCTCATCACCGACATCAATATGCCAGGGGGGGCGAATGGGGTGACCCTCGGCCATGCGATCCAGGAACAGGATGGTTCCGTGCCCGTCATTTACACCAGCGGCCATCGCGCCGTGCATCAGTTTGCCGAACTCGAAATCGGAAATAATTATCTGCCGAAGCCCTTTGGGATGAATGATCTCCTGGCTGTGGCCAACCGCGCTCTCCTGGCGCACGGCCATCATGGATTGAGTTGATCAGACACGCGGGAAGCAATTGTCCTGCTTTATATTATAGCCTGACCATGCCTTTTTGGGCGGGTCAGGCTTTTTGATGATGATACCTTACTGATGGCCTGATCCTGAAGGGGTGTCTAAGACAGTGACATCAGTTTGGCCAGGCTCAGATGAGATTTGCAGGAGAGGTCAGCACACTCTGGGTCGTTCTTTTTGCAATGTATGCGCAGGATTGTGCTGGTCACAGACGTTTAACCAAGAGTATTTTCTGGTTAAATGAAGTTAATCAGTAAAAATCTGAAAATACGCCGTTCTATTTATTGTTGAGTGCAATTTTTGATCTAAATTTAATGATTATGTAATCCTGGTTCGTTTTGCTATGGCTAGGCCAAAATCTTGCTCACTTCGCCAAATTTCCCCATTCATCACCCCCTCCATTAGTGGGGTGGCGATAACGGCAGGGGTATTGGTGCTTATAGGGTGGGCATTGGATGTTGATAAACTGAAGCGGGTCATCCCGGGATTGGTTTCCATGAATCCGGTCACCGCACTGCTCTTTATCCTGGCGGGAACGGGGCTATGGCTAAAAAGTGGCGGACGAACATCTGAAGCCAAGCTTTTGGCTGGAGGTGTGCTGGCCGTCGGGCTGGTCCGGCTTGTGGGCTATGTGATGGACATTGATGTAGGGATAGATCAATGGCTTTTCCCGACAAAACTTGAAAATGACCAGCCATCGTTTCCCAATCGGATGTCGCCCAATGCAGCTTTAAACTTCGTGTTGTTCGGGTGCGGGCTGTTGCTGATGGACGGGACATCGGCCGTGCGGAGAAGGACTGCGGAGTTCTTTGCGCTGCTTGTGGGTTTTATCTCACTGCTGGCATTGCTGGGGTATGCGTATCAGGTCAATTGGCTTTATGGAGTGACGTACTTCATTCCCATGGCGCTGCATACGGCAGCTCTTTTTCATCTGATCGCTTTCGGGATGCTCTGCCTTTGTCCGAGCGAGGGAAAGATTGCGTTTATTCTGGGTGACAGTCCTGGTGGGGCCTTAGTGAGGCATCTTTTCCCGGTCGTGGTGCCTGGGCTGGTCCTTTTGGGCTGGTTGCGGCTGGAGGGGGAGCGGAACGGCTATTTTGCGGCGGATATGGGCACCACTTTATATACAATCGTGGCCCTTTGTATGGTGAGTGCGCTTATCTGGTGGAGCGCCCTTTCACTGCATCGTACAGATAAAGCTCGCCAACATGTGGAGGCGGAATTGAAGCGGTTTTTCACCCTGTCACTGGATGCGCTCTGCATCATCGGGCGGGATGGATATTTTAAGCGGGTGAACCCTGTCTTCATGCAGGCGCTGGGCTACACTGAGGATGAAATTTTAACACGTCCGGTGATGGATTTCATTCATCCCGATGACCGGGAAAAAACGGAGCACGAGCTGGCCAGGGTCGCCGCAGGAGTGTCTGTGGAGCATTTTGAAAACCGCTATCGCTGCAAGGATGGCACCTGGAGATGGCTTTGGTGGAAAGGGCAGTTTTTGGAGACTGAGAAACTGATCTATGGGACTGGCCGCGATGTGACTGAGTTGAAAAAAACCCAGGAGGAAATCCGGGAGCTCAATTCGACATTGCAGGAGCGTGCTACTCAATTGGATGCCTCGAATCAGGAGCTGGAAGCCTTCAGCTATTCGGTCTCCCATGATTTACGCGCACCGCTCCGAGGGATATCAGGCTTTACACAAGCACTGGAGGAACATGCAGGGAAGTCTTTGGATGAAACTGGACGAAGCTATTTGGCGAGGGTCCGTCGTGCGGCAGAAAGGATGGGTTTTTTGATTGATGATCTGCTTAAGCTTTCACGCCTGACGCGTGCGGAGATGAAGTTAGAAACCGTGGATCTGAGTCCCATGGCCGAGTCCATTTTGACTCAACTCAGCCAGAACGAGCCTCAAAGGCAGGTGCAGTGGAAGGTCACGCCAGGAATTCTGGTGAATGCCGATGCTGCACTGATGCGTGTCTTGCTGGAAAATCTGCTGGAGAATGCCTGGAAATTCACTTCCAAAAATCCGGCTGCGTTGATTGAGGTAGGAATTCTGGAAACCGACGGGAGTGCTATGGGCGGCTACGTGCGTGACAATGGCGTGGGATTTGACATGCGTTATGCCTCCAAGCTGTTTGGCGCGTTTCAAAGGTTGCACTCAATGATTGAATTTCCAGGGACCGGGATAGGGCTGGCGACAGTGCAGCGGGTGGTCCGCCGCCATGGCGGGCGTGTCTGGGCAGATGCCGAACTAAATGTAGGTTCGACATTTTATTTCGAGGTTGGTAATGATAAATCTAAGACTCCTGTATGAATTCCAAGGTCATTTTATTGGTGGAAGACAATCCCGACGATGAGGAACTGACCCTCATGGCGCTGAAGAAGAACAACATTCTGAACGAAGTTGTTGTGGCTCGGGACGGAGTCGAAGCTTTGGAGTTTTTGTTCGGGGAAGGGCCGGAGTCCTTTGTCCAGAGACGTGTCATGCCGACCATTATTCTGCTGGATCTCAAGCTGCCAAAGGTGGATGGCCTGGAAGTCTTAAAACGCATCCGTGGTGATGCGCGCACGTGCATGCTGCCGGTGGTGATTCTGACTTCCTCCCGTGAGGAGAGCGATCTCCTGGAAAGTTATTCGTTAGGCTGCAACAGCTACGTCAGAAAGCCGGTGGATTTCGCCCAATTTGTGGAAGCTACCCGGCAACTGGGACTCTACTGGCTCTTGCTCAATGAAGGACCTCCTTTGAAGTCATGAAACCGCTGCGCCTTCTGCTTGTAGAAGATTCCGATGATGATGCGCTGCTGATCCTGCAGTGGCTGCACCGTCACGGATTCGCATGTGAGACGAAGCAGGTGATGTCGGCGGCTGATCTGAAAGCTGCTTTAGGGGAGGATCGGTGGGACATTATTTTATGCGATTATGTCATGCCTGGTTTTGATGGGCTGGCTGCGCTGCAAATTGTCAAAGATCATGGGGCGGATATTCCTGTGATCATCGTCTCTGGTACCGTGGGTGAGGATGTTGCAGTGGCTTCGCTAAAACATGGTGCTCAGGATTACATTCTGAAGCAAAATCTCACCCGTCTGGGGCCGGCTGTAGAGAGCGAGCTGGGGTCGGCTTCTGAGCGCAGGTATACCCGTTTGCTGGAATCTGTGGCCAGCAGCCATTCTGAAGTGCTGGAGATGATTTTGAACGGCTCCGCCCTGAAACCTATCTTGGACTACATCGTCTCTCGGGTCGAAGAACTGAGCCAGAACGGTGCTTTGTGCTCCATCCTCCTAACGAATGATTCGGGTACCTTTTTGATGCCGGGCTCATCCCCCAGCATGCCGGAGGCTTATAACAAAGTGATTACGCCGTTAAAGATCGGCGCTGAAATTGGCACTTGTGGGCGTGCTGCGGCGCTGAAAGAGACCGTCATTACGGAGGATATCACGGTGCACCCGAACTGGGGCAGTGTGAAAGAGATCGTTCAGGAGTGTGGACTGAAGTCTTGCTGGTCGGTGCCCGTGTTCTCATCGGGAAGAGAGGTGGTGGGCACCATGGCCATCTATTACCGCAATCCGCGAGTGCCTACGGCGGAAGAATTACGCTGGGTGGAGTCAGCGGCCCGGCTCGTGGGGGTGGCTATCGAGCGTGGTCGCTCTGAAGTGCAAATACGTGAACAGCTCGACGAGTTGTTGCGCTGGCAAAATGCCATGCTAAACCGTGAAGACCGCGTGCAGCAATTAAAAGGCGAGGTAAATGAATTGCTCCTACGCCTGGGGGAAACTATCCGTTACCCCAGTCAGGCCTGATCATGAAAGCACCGATTCCCGAAGACGAAGAAGAAAGACTCGCCGTTCTGCGTGAGTACGAAATTCTGGATACGATGGAGGAGGCAGCCTTCAATGAGCTCACTGAACTGGCTGCTCATATCTGCCGGACCCCAATGGCGGCCATTTCCCTGATTGATAGGGATCGTCAGTGGTTCAAGGCTCAAATTGGAATGGATGAGAAGGAGACACCCAGGGATCTGGCGTTTTGTGCGCATGCGATCATGACCAAGGACCGGGTCATGATTGTCAATGACGCGAGCCAGGATGAGCGTTTTGTCGATCATCCGATGGTGAGCGGTGACCCAAGTATCCGCTTTTATGCGGGAGCACCGTTGTTAGCCCGCGGAAATCAGCCCCTGGGAACCTTATGTGTGATTGGCCGTGAGCCTCAGGAACTGACTTTAAGCCAGACTGCGGCATTAAACGCACTGAGCAGGAATGTGGTGGCCCAGATGGAATTGCGAATTCATTCGCAGAGATTGCGACAGGAAGTGACAGAAAAAGGTCGCATCGCGGAGCAACTGCAGGAGCAGAATGAGCAGCTCATCCGCAGTGAAAAAGAGACCGGCCGCCTGCTGGAACTGGCTGAAAAATCACGCAATGCACTGCTGAGTGTTTTGGAGGATGAGCAACGACTGGCTCGTGAATTGCGCCGCTGGGCAGATGCATTTGAAAACTGCGCTCAGGGTATTTTGATCTGCACTCCTGCTAATGAGAGTATTTTTGCCTGCAACAGCGCCCTTGCCAGTCTGCATGGACAGCCTGCGGATGAAATCGCAGGTCTGACATTGCTATCATTGTTTGCTCCAGGTAATCAATTAAAGGTGCAACAATTCATCCATGAAGCGGATGAAAGTGGGCAGGTGCGCTTCGAACTGCCAATGTTGCGCGCCAATGGATCAAGTTATGATGCTCAGGTGGACTTGGTCAGCGTGCGTGATGCAGAGGGGGAGCCTCTCTACTGGGTGGTGACGATTCAGGATATCTCGGCGCGGAAAACGGCAGACCTCTTACTGGCGCGGACGAACAGGGCATTAAAACTGATGTCCGCATGCAATGAGTCGCTGGTGCATGCCACTGATGAGCAGCATTTATTGGCGGAGGTGTGCAGGCTGGCGGTGGATATTGGTGGATACCGTCTGGCCTGGGTAGGCTATGCACTGCATGATGAGGCGCATTCCATCCGGCCGATGGCCAATGCCGGACATGAAGCAGGGTATTTGAGTGAAATCAGCCTAAGCTGGTCAGAGTTTGCCGCGACGGGGAGAGGCCCGGCTGCCAGGAGCATTCGCAGCGGCCAGATGGTGATCTGCCAAGACATTGAAGCTGAATCCGAAGGCTTTTTTTGGAAGGAGGCGGCGCTGTCCCGAGGATACCGCAGCATCATTTGCCTCCCCCTGCGGGATGAGAACCGCACTTTTGGACTGCTGGCACTGTATGCCTCCGAGGTTCAGGAAGTCGGGCAAGATGAGATCAAGCTGCTCCAGGAAATGGCGGAGGATCTGGCCTTTGGTATCCGCCATTTGCGCAGCCGTCAGGAGCGTCAGCGCATGCAGGATGTGGTGCTGAAGGTTTCCCAGGCTGTATCCGCCGGGCATGGGGAGGATTTTTTCCAGTCTCTCACACGTAACATGGTGGAGGCGTTGGATGCGGATGGTGGGGTCATTGGCCGCCTGGACCCAGAGAAGCGCCAGAGCATTGAAACACGGGCTCTGTTTTTGCATGGCCAGTTTCAGGAAAATATAAGCTACATTTTGCCTGGCACCCCGTGTGAGGGGGTGAGCCTGGGCTATACGAGCATTTTTGAAAGCAGCGTCCAGAGTCAGTTTCCTGAAGACTTGTGGCTGAAGGGCCACGGCATTGAGGCTTATGCGGGGATACCTTTGCTGGATACTCAGATGAGGGTGAACGGGATCATGGCAGTCTTTTACCGGAAACCGCTGGAGCAGGTATCCCTGGTTCATTCGACCTTAAAAATCTTTGCTGCGCGTGTGGCGGATGAACTGGAACGTCAGGAGGCCGATGAGCGCATCCGTGAGCAGGCCTCCCTTTTGGACAAAGCGCAGGATGCCATTTTGGTGAGAGATCTGAACCATCGCGTCACTTACTGGAATAAAAGCGCCGAAGCCCTTTATGGCTGGTCTGCCGAAGAGGTGCTGGGCAAACCGGTGACCGACGTTTTTTACCAGGAAACGATGGCTTTTAATGCCGCTATTCAGCAGTTGTTTGAAGAGGGGGAATGGGTCGGAGAATTGGACCAGTTTTCCAAAGACGGCACGCCACTGACCATTGAGTGCCGGTGGACGATGGTGAATGATTCTGCGGGTAAGCCGAAATCGGTCCTTTGCATCAATACCGACATCACGGAGAAGAAAAAGCTGGAGCAGCAGTTTCTAAGAGCCCAGCGGATGGAAAGCATCGGAACTCTGGCGGGAGGCATTGCTCATGACTTGAACAATGTCCTGGCGCCTATCATGATGGCCATTGACTTGCTCAAGATGACGGTCACTTCCCAATCGGGACAAGACATCCTTTCCACGATTTCACAAAGTGCCCAACGTGGTGCTGATATGGTGAATCAGGTGCTTTCGTTTGCCCGTGGAATGGAGGGAAGACGCATGGAAGTCTATGCACATGCGCTCATCCGCGACATCGAAAAAATTGCGAGGGATACTTTCCCCAAAAACATTCAGATCTTCACCCAATATGAGGATGGGCTATGGCCTGTCGTCGGTGATCCCACACAGTTGCATCAGGTATTGCTGAATCTTTGCGTGAATGCGCGGGATGCGATGCCGGATGGCGGTTCCATCGTGGTGAGTGCGAGCAATGAAAGGCTGGATGAAAGCTATGCTGCCATGCATTTGGAAGCTCAGCCCGGACCTTATCTGAAGATTCAGGTGAAGGATACGGGGACGGGTATTCCACAGGCAATCATTGAGCAGATTTTTGATCCGTTTTTTACCACCAAGGAATTGGGGAAAGGGACTGGCCTGGGGCTTTCTACATCACTGGCGATTGTGAAAAGTCACGGAGGTTTTATCCAGGTGGAAAGCGAAGGCGGCAGGGGCAGCCAGTTCAGGCTTTACCTGCCAGCTTTCGAGACGAGTGGCACGGTGGCTGAAGAATCACGAATCGAAGAAATGCCACGTGGCCGGGGCGAAACGGTACTGGTGGTGGATGATGAGAAAACGATCCGCGAGATCACTCAGCAGACACTGGAGGCCTTTGGATACAAGGCACTGCTGGCCGCTGACGGGGCGGAGGCGGTGACTCTCTATGCCCAGCATCGGGCATCCGTGTCCATCGTGCTGACGGATATGATGATGCCTGTGATGGACGGACCTGCGACGATCAAAGTGCTGCGGAACATCAATCCATCTCTGAAAATCATCGCTGCCAGCGGTATTTCCACCAATGAGGCGGTGACCAAGGCTGCCGGGCAGGGAGTCAAACATTTCGTTTCCAAGCCTTACACAGCAGAATCGCTGCTGCGAGTATTGAGGGAGTGCCTGGACGGGGAGGGGTAAGGTTAGGAAATCTCCCAGGAATCTTCTTGCCCGCCACCGGTCTTGCCCTACTTGAGGAGGCATCCGCTCCTGGACGGGGGCGGCCTTCGACATGTCCTCCTCCAAGCATCTTCATTTTATTGGCATCTGCGGCACGGCCATGGGCTCCACCGCAGCGGCTCTCCGCGCTCTCGGCTACACCATCTCAGGTTCGGATGAGAAAGTTTATCCTCCCATGTCAGACGTTCTGCGGGACGCCGGGATCACCCTGACGGAGGGTTACCGGGCTGAAAATCTGCCTGCGACCGCCAACCTGTATGTGGTTGGCAATGCCATTTCACGTGGTAACGAAGAACTGGAAACGCTGTTGGAGCGCAAGCTGCCTTATGTTTCCATGGCGGAGCTTCTCAAAACAGAAGTCATTCAGGGGAAGCGCAGTTTCGTCGTCAGCGGCACCCATGGTAAAACGACCACGAGCACCATGCTGGCCTGGATCTTTGAACACGCCGGGAAGAATCCGGGATTCATGATCGGCGGTGTGCCGGAGAATTTTGTCAGCGGCGCACGCTTCAATCACAGCGACCTCTTTGTTATCGAGGGGGACGAATACGACACGGCTTACTTCGATAAGCGTTCCAAATTCCTGCATTACCTGCCGGAATGTGCCATCGTGAATAACATTGAGTTTGATCACGCGGACATCTTCTCCGACCTCGCTGCCATCCTGCTGACCTTTCAGCGCCTGCTGAACAGCGTGCCGCGTAACGGGCTGGTGCTCCTGAATGGTGATGACAAGAATTGCCTGTCGCTGAAAAGCTACTCCCCCGTGAAGACGGTCGGGCTTGGCCAGGAATGCAGCGAGCGTATTCACATCACGGAGGCCAGTCCAGAAGGCACGGCTTTTGAGATCAATGGCGTGCCATTCAGCGTGCCCATGATCGGCGAATTTAACGTGCGCAATGCGGCGATGTGCATCTGCGCCGCGCGTCATGCGGGTCTAACCGATGATGAAATCCGCGCAGGGCTGGAGAGCTTCAAAGGCATCCGTCGTCGCCAGCAGGTACGTGGTGTCGCCGGTGGAGTGACCGTGATGGATGACTTTGGGCATCATCCAACGGCTCTCCGTGAGACGTTGCGGGGGCTGCGGCAGAAGTATCCCGGCCAGCGCCTTTGGGCCGTGTTTGAACCACGCTCGAACACCAGCCGACGCAATCTTTTGCAGAACGAACTGATTGAAGCTTTGAAGGAAGCTGACGGATCTGTCATCGCAGCGGTGGCCAATCCGGAAAAGGTGGCTGAGGCAGAGAGACTGGATACGGCGAAGGTGGCGCAAAGCGTCAGTCAGGCTGGTAAAGCCTGTTTTTTTGAGCCGAATACCGATGCCATTGTGGCCCGCTTGAAGGCAGAAACCAAGCCCGGGGATGTGATCGTGATCTTCAGCAATGGAGGCTTCGACGGTATTCACGGCAAGCTGCTGACCGCGCTGGCTTAGGTCCCGGCAAAGTGTGACGGTGACAGGTCGAAATAGATGGGGGCGTTTCGGCGTTACCCATTCCCTGTCATGCTTCATCGCCGTCAATTTATCAAATCCACTGCTGCTGCTATGTTGGCGGCACCTTTGGCCCGAGCTCAGTCAGCTCGGACCAAGGCTCCGTTTCGGGTCATTTACAGCAATGACACGACGAATATATCGAGCTGCGTGAGCCCATTTCACAAAGCTCGGGAGCCGTTTCGTGCGACGATGCTGGAGGCCACGGTGGATGAGGTGGCAGGACTGGTGGATGCACATTTTTTACAGCCCGGATTGGGCATGGTGCCCATGTGGCCCAGCAAAGTGATGCCGCTGGAGCCTCATTATGCGTGGATCAAAGAACGCTATGGCGTAGGGCCGGATTCATTTGGCAACTTTGTCATGAGAGGCGGGGATGTGGTGCAGGTCTTTGTGGACCGCTGCCACAAGACCAACCAAGCGGCCTTTGTGTCCTTCCGCCTCAACGATGCGCATCACAAGGAATTCACCCATCCTAAGCCAGGTGACAAACCTGGAAGCAGCATGGGCATGAGCGTGACCCGGCATTATGTGGATCATCCTGAATACCTCTTCAAACCTGATTCCAAACGCGGCATGGACTTGGTTCAAAACTGGATCCATGAAGATGTGCGTGCGCAGAAGCTGGCCCTGATCACCGAACTCTGTGAGAACTACGATCTGGATGGTCTGGAGCTGGATTACATGCGCATTTACAGTTTCTTTGATGCGGAAAAGACGTCGTTGGAGCAGCGGCAGGCCATCATGACTGGGTTTGTAAAACAGGTGAGGCAGGCCCTGGACCGCACGGAGCGTAACGGTAAACGTCGCTGGCTTTGCGTACGTGTTCCTTGTCTAGTGAAGGGGCTGGATGCCCTGGGACTGGACCTGCCTGCCATGGTGGGAAGCGGTGTGGATATGGTGAACATTTCAGCCAGCTACTTCACCACTCAGCAGATGGATTTGGCCGAGATCCGTGCGCGGGTGCCAGAGACTGCCGCCCTGTATGTGGAGATGTGTCATTCCATCGCCAACGGTAGCAAACTGGTGCCTGGCTACGACACCTTTACCTTTCGCCGGGCCACTCAAGAGCAGTATGAGACCACGGCGCATCTGGCCTATGCTCGGGGTGCCGATGGAGTGAGCCTGTTTAACTTTGCCTACTATCGTGAACACGGGGGCCCTGGGCGCGGGCCTTTCGCAGAGCCTCCCTTTGCAGCCATCAAGCAATTGGATGAGCCTGCCAAACTGGCAGTGAAAGCGCAGCACTGGTTTTTAGCGACGGGTTGGAACAATCCCTATGTGCGGCCCCCCATTCTGCCTCGCAGTCTGAAAGAGAAAGCGCGGACCCAGTTTGAGCTGGACATGGCTCCGCCTGCGGATGGCTGGAAAGGGCAGGGAAGGTTACGTCTTCAAGCGGATGCCACGTTGGCGGGACGAACCATCGCGGCACGATGCAATGGGACAGATCTACAGCCTTCCAACGATGTGGAGGAGCTATTTGAAAATCCTTATCCTTCTCTGTTAGGCAAGCCGGAAACGATGCGTGCCTGGGCAGTGCCTGCATCGGTTTTGCGTGACGGTAAAAATGTTTTCGAGTTTATGCATCAAGGCGGCAAGCCGGTAACGCTGGAATATATGGATGTAAGAATGGGTTGAGAGAGCTGTTATAATTGAGCCATACCTCCCTCCTTGATCCATGTATTGAGTGGGAGCAGGGCGTCTGTGTTTAGATCAATGCCACAACCGAAAGGCGCGGCATTGACGCTGCCCAGATTCAGCCGTCCTTTTTGGATATCCAGGGTCGGGAATCCGGCTGAATGCTGACGGTAAAGATCGGGATGGCATTTTAAGGCATCGTTTTGAACCGCCTCTGAGTGCATGGACAGGCCGCGGAAGTAATGATGGCCATTGCGTTCCACATGCGTCACTCCGAGAGCTGCCATCATCGCCAGGTCCTGAAGCAGGGCCATGGGACCGACATTGGCCAGATCCTCTCCACTGAGGATGAGCGGACGTTTTGTTTGACCTGCCCGCGTTTTTAAAAGAGCAGCATTGGCCAGACCTTTGATGATGCCTTTGCAGTTCTTGTGACTGGTGCCGCTGTAGCCCAGTGCCAGACCACGGGGCAAGTCCGACAACGCACTGTCAGATTCATCGATGATCACACCCGGGCCATCATGCCACTCCGCAAGGGAAACGGCGACGTCATCTTTCAGCGCATGGTTGCGGTGCAACGGCTGCTCAATGAGGAGGAGGTTCTGGAAAAGTGGGCTGAGGGTGGCATCGGCGCGGAGTGCTTCATAGAACTCACGAAAGGCGGCTAGATTCTCGAACTGCTCATTTCCATCCAGGGTGATGTGGAAATGGGAACCGCATTCTTCGGTCAGAATGGCGGTGATTTCACGCAAGCGTGGGAGGTCAGTTTCAGATTGACCGCAGACTTTGATTTTAAAATAGGACAGCCCATAGGCGCGGATGGATTCATCCAGCGCGTGGGGCAGGCCGTCGTGAAGCTGTTCATCGGCAGGGATGTCTTTTGAACGCAGTGGATCGCCCAGGCCGACCGTATGGCGAATGGCGATGCTGGAAAGTGGCTGCGGGGAGAGGACATCTTGAACGTGGATGCCCCGAAGCTCGTCATGAATGTCCCCCAGCTGAATGGCGAGACTCTCGGAGCCTAACAAACGATGAAGAGGAGTGGAGGAGGCTTTGCACAACCCATCTAGCACAGCGCGCTCCATGAGGCTGACGCCCAGATTGGCAAGCAGGGAAGGTATCTGTTTGACGGCGGCCCAGCGTGCCTGTTCCTGATAAAGCTCCTGCCACCAGGGGAAATAGCGGATCGGGGCCGCCGAGGCTAGGCGCGCGAGCCGGGAGGCATTCTGGATGACGGCCAGCATTTCGGCCAGATCCAGCTCGAAACTGGTGGCGGGGTCTTTGGTAAACCATTTGGGCGGCAGACCTTCGCTAGCCATACCACTGACCGGTTTCCCATCCACGCTGAGGATGGCAGTGACGAACAGATGTGGAAGGGCGCTCATGCTCGCGATGCCATACTTAAACGGAAACCGTGTGCGCATGGGCAGCACATGAAAGCGGACGTCTTGAATCTGAAATTGCATAGCTTCCAATCAATGCAGGCCGGTCGAAGTTGCATGCCTTTTCGGATGCGATGGCAGGATATGCCATGTTGGGCAGTCACGGATTATCCTTGTCAGTTTTCAGCAGATTGGCTCAAATTGGATCAACCATGAAACTCCGCCTGCTGCTTTCACTTGTCGCCCTTTCTCTGCTGACTCCATGCCTGGCCCAGGAGCCGAAAGCAGAGGCCAAGAAACGCGTCCCGAATCCGTCTGTGGTTCCTGTGGAGGATGTGGCAGGGCTGCCGCGTGTGCTCCTCATCGGTGATTCCATTTCCATGGGATACACGCTGCCCGTGCGCAAACTGCTGGAAGGCGTGGCCAATGTGCACCGTATCCCACAGAATGGCGGGCCGACCAAAAACGGCATCGCCAACATCGAAAAATGGCTGGGCAAGGGCAAATGGGATGTGATTCATTTCAACTGGGGTATCCACGATCTCAAAGTCATGCCGGATGGTAAACGCCAAGTGGAGCCAGCCGATTATGAAGCCAATCTGCGCACACTGGTGGCCCGCATGAAACAGACAGGTGCCAAGCTCATCTGGGCGACGATTACGCCCATTCCTGAAGGTCCGCTGAATCCACCGCGTGAGTTTGGTGAGGTGTCGGTTTACAACGGTATTGCTGAAAAAGTGATGAAGGAAAACGGTGTGACCATCAATGATCTGAATGCGTGGATCTCACCAAAACTGGCTGAGATGCAGAAACCGAAGGATGTCCATTATCATGACAGCGGCTCCGATTACCTGGCCGAAAAAGTGGCGCAGGAGATCAAAGCGGCTTTGGGCAAGTGATCCAATCCTGAGGAGGACCGGGGCGGCTATGCCTTCACTTGCATTGGCGTTGCCCGGCCTTCATGCTGGGAGTTCATGTCTGAGCCTGAATTCACTGCTGCCGCATCCCGTCTTTGCACGGCCTGCGGCATGTGCTGCAACGGTGTTCTGTTTCACATTGTGAGATTGCAGCCGTCAGATTCGGTGAAGGGATTGGAGGCACTGGGCATGAAGCTGAACCGGAAAAAACGGGAGCCTTATTTTAATCAGCCCTGCCGTTTTCTCCAGGATTGCTGCTGCACAATTTATGAGGCGCGACCGCTCCGATGCCGCATGTTTGAATGCCGGCAAATCAAGGGATTGGCCAATGGCGAGATCTCGGAGACCGAGGCTGCGGCGAAAATCACCGAGGTTCGGCGACAGGTAGCACTGATTGAGAGCCTGCTCATGGAGCAAGGAAATGCGGAAAAGCAGAGGCCCCTGATGGAGCGCTGCACACAGGTTTTGCAAGAGAAGGGGAAAGAGGCACCCGCAGCACTTCTGGAGGCTCTAAGGGCCCTTCATGAATTGTTGAATGATTCTTTTAGACTGGAACCGGTGGAACTGGGGGTCTGAAAGGCAGGCCGGATCGCTCAAGCTACTGGACAGACGCGCCAAATGATCCACCTGTCTGGGATGCACGCAGCAGGCCCCAAAAATCCGCTTCACGGAATCACTCTCGAAAAGATGGTGACCGATCTCCAGGCTCATTACGGATGGGATATGCTCGGCCGAATGATCAAGGTGAACTGCTTTAACTGGCAGCCCAGCATCAAATCCAGTTTGGTCTTTCTGCGCAAGACACCGTGGGCACGGCAGAAGGTGGAAGAGTTGTATGTGGATTCACTGCCTGATCTTAAGGCCGTGGCCGAAGGGCGCATGGCCCCCATGAATGACGAGGCGGAGAAGACACCTGAAGATTTCTCCGAAGAGCCGTTGCCATCCCCGAATGATGAGATGGACAAAGCTCCCGAGGCAACGCCTCAGGAACCTTGAGCCAATCATAACGGGCGGGCCTGCCTCGGTATTATCCGATCTGTTTGCAGGCCTTGATAGTATTGGCGATCAGCATGGCAATGGTCATCGGGCCGACGCCGCCAGGAACCGGTGTAATGGCCTTGCATAGCGGTGCCACTTCATCAAAGGCGACATCGCCGACCAGTTTGTAGCCTTTCGGTGTATCTGGGGCCTCGACACGGTTAATGCCGACATCAATGACAACGGCACCTTCACGGACGTGCTCGGCCTTGAGAAATTCGGGCCGGCCAATGGCGGCAATGATGATGTCAGCCTGTTTCGTGATGGATGCTAGGTCGCGTGTGCGGGAGTGGGCCACGGTGACGGTGGCGTCTCCGCCAGGGCCTTTGGCCATGAGCAGGAGAGCCATCGGCTTGCCCACGATCATGCTGCGACCGAGGACGACGACGTTTGCACCTTTGGTTTCGATGCCGGCATCCATGAGCAGCCGCTGGCAGCCCAGAGGGGTGCAGGGAACAAATCCGCTGGAGTCTTCCAAGGCCAGCTTGGCGACGTTCATGGGGTGAAAGCCGTCCACATCTTTGGCTGGGTCAATGGCCCGGACGATGGCAGCTTCGTCAATATGAGTGGGCGGTGGACTTTGGACCAGGATGCCGTGAATGGCGGGATCGTTGTTCAGCGTCTGGACGTGGGCCAGTAGCTCTTCCTGGGTGGTGCTGGCGGGCAGTTCCAGCTTGATCGAGTGGAGACCCAGGTCACGGCATTTTTTATCCTTGGATCGTACATAAGCGCGGGAGGCCGGGTCCTCACCCACCAGGACCACGGCCAGCCCAGGCTTCTTCCCGGCGGCTGCGAGTTCCGCGATATCACGGCGGCATTCTTCGAGGACTTTTTCAGCGACAGCGGTTCCAGAGATCAATTGCATCCCTTTTGGTGACGCAGGGCGGCCCGCCCGTCAACGATCTCCCGAAAACTTTCTGTAACCGGTTCCTGCCTCCCGGCATTTGGGTGGGTGAGTGCAATGACTGTGCTCATGCCAAAACAAACCTCAAAATTAATCAATTCCATGAAAACATTCCTCATCATTTTGGGCCTGGGAGCATTCTCCACGTTGGGGGCCAGTGCTCGCGATATTTGCCGTGTTACGACAGTTCATCCCGGTCCGGTCGTGGTGACGCGCCATTCCCATGGGATCATTCTGCCACGCCTCTTTCCTAGAAGGACAGTCGTGGTCACTCGGCCATTGGTTTACGCAGCGCCAGCATCTCATCATGTCGTGACCACCGGTAGCGGACACAGTACCACAAGCGTTTACACTGGCCCTCAAGGCCAAACCACAAGCGTGACTAAAACCACCACCCGCAACTGATTCGGGGGCATCGTTGTTAACTTCTTTCCTTATCAATCCGATGAAAAAGTTTTTTCTTATTCTTTCAATGGTCGCCCTGGCAATACCTGCCACCGCATTGCCAAAACTCGGAGCCATGCGTGATATCGGGGAAGGCATTCTCCCTGAGGCGGCGCGAGGTTCTGTTCGTGAAATCATCAAGACCGTGACCCGGCATGCCCTGAATTTCCGCAAGGAAGTGCCTTTGACGGATGAACAGCGTCAAAAAGTGGCCGCTGTCCTGGAATCCCATCGTGGCGAAGTCCGGGTTCTCGTCGAGCGTGGACGCTCCATTCGTGAAGCGTATGCAGAGGCGGTAAAGACTCATGGCCCAGATTCAAAGCAGACCCTTGAAGCTGCTGAACAGATTGGTTCCCTGGCCCGAGATCGCGCTCTGCTGTTTGCTAAAATAAGCGGTGAGACACGACCGCTGCTAACAGCCGAGCAGCAGAATCGGCTGGAGGCTGCGCGCCAGGAGATTGGCAATCTGGTGGATGCTGCCATTGCGGCTGCAAAGTGAATCATCGATGCGGTAGGTTAAAATGAAATGCGGATGGTGCCTGGGCACGAGCTCTGCGCACCATCCGCAATGTTTCTTCAAGCTCCATGTCGTCCCTTGATGTCAATGACCCGGATGTCCTGCTCATCCAGCAGGCGCAGATGGGGGATATGGATGCTTTTGATGAAATCGTCCGTCGCCACCAGCCTGGGATGACTGCTCTCCTCCATCGCTTTGCCCCTGCCACTGCAGATCTTGAGGATCTGGTACAGGAGACTTTTGTCAAAGCGTGGCATGCCTTGCCAACATGGCAGCCTGAAAAGCCCTTTCTGCACTGGTTAAAACGCATCGCGGTGCGCACGGGGCTGGAGTTTTACCGCCGCTGTCAGCGGTCACCTTTTTCCAGACTGGTTGAGCCTTCAGCAGATGGTCGGCATCCTTTGGATGCGGTGCCGGCGGGAAATCCTGACGGGCAGCAGGCAGCCGATGCTCTGGAGGAGGCGCAGTATATTCTTTCTTTTCTTTCGCCGGAGGACCGTGCTCTCCTGACGCTTTTATATCTTGAACAAATGCCGCTTTCAGAGATTGCCCAACATTATGGATGGAGCCGGATCAATGCGAAGGTGAAAGCCTTTCGCGCACGTAAACAATTACAGTCTCTTCTCAAACGTCATGGATACGAATTCCACTAAACCTCAATGGAATGCCCTTCTAAAAAAGGCGCAAGAAGCGCCTGTGCCTCCGGGTGTAGATGTGCGTTATTCAGTCCGCCAGCGCATTAGCCAACCGGCTCCACCGGATTCGCCCTCTAAAGTCTGGGATGAACTTGTCTCAATGGGCGGCTCCCGCTGGATGCAGGCAGCCCTGGCCGGTCTGGTATTCAGTGCCGGGTGGGTATGCTGGAATGAGTTCACCTCGTTGGACGAACTCGCTTTGGTATGGTCTTTGGATGCAACGTTTCTGAACTTATGAATTCTACTACAATCCCTGTGGCCGGACGTCCGGGACGTATGCGTGCCCTGTTACTTCTCGGACTGGTGTTTATCCTGGGTGCAGCTTGCGGGATCGGGGGCGGATTGATTTTCCTTCGTGGCCTCGCTCAGCGTACATGGGCGGGAGAAACGGGTGACAAAAGTCCTGTCGAACGGGTGACCAACAGTATAGAAAACCAAATGGCAAAGGAGCTGGACCTGACGCCTGAAGAGCGCTTGGCCGTGCGCAAGGAATTTGCCACGACCGTGGCCCAGTTTCGGGCTCTTCGTATCAAACTGCGGGAAGATTCGCGCAGCATTGTGGAGGATACGCTGTCCCGCCTGGAAAAGCAGATCCCTGAGGAAAAACGGGCAGGCCTACGGGAGAGGGCGGATGCACGATTGAGGCCGTGGGGCCTGATGCCAGAAGATTGATCGGGCTACGACAGATGCCTAGAGCAGGAGGCGGCTTCGTCAGCATCTTCGTTTGCCTTCTACCAATTTCTGTCCAAACGGAACAGGATACCGCCTTATTCTAGGCTACCTACCATGACCACACGCCGCTCTTTTATTTCTGCTGTGACCGCCGCGCTAGGCGGCTCTCTTCTCGCTGCCGATGGCAAAGCTAAAACCGTCCTGCTGATGTCCGCTTGGGATACCGTCAATATTGGAGACATCGGCCATACGCCTGGTACCTTGCACATCCTGGAGCAGCACCTGCCCGAAGTGAACGTCATCGTGTGGGCGAGGAAGCTGGATGAGCGCGTGACCGCCATGCTGAAAGCCCGCTTCCCAAAGGTGGTGCTTCTCCAGGGAGATCTGGCAGGCAAATCACCGCAGGATGAAGCGCTGCGCGCTGCCATTGGCCGCTGTGATCTGTTTATTCGTAATTCCGGGATGGGGCAGGACACTGCATGGATGAAGTACTGCAAGGAACTGGACAAGCCGTACGGAGTCTATGGGCAATCCTATTTTGAAACCATGGTCACTGGCGCAAATGGACCGGAAAACATGGCTCTGCTGAATGCGGCGTCATTCATCTACACTCGGGAAAGCCGCACTTTGAAGATGCTGCAAAAGGCAGGGGTCAAATGTCCGGTGCTGGAATTTGGTCCAGATGGATGTTTCGGCATTGATGTACTGGATGAAGAACGCGGGCTGGCGACGATGAAAAAGCTGGGCCTAGAAGATCGCAAATTTATCACCGTGCTGCTGCGCACAAATACTCCAAAAGCACCGGGAGTGGATGACAACCGGCCGCAAAAGCTCAATCCCCTGCATCCCACACCGGAACAGGTGGCCGATGATGAACGCCGCGCGGGCGTCTTTCGTGAACTGATCACGAAATGGGTTCAGACGACAGGAAACAAAGTTCTCATCGCACCGGAGACCTTCAAGGAGATGGGGCATAACAAACGATTGATCTTCGATCCACTGCCTCCGGAGATTCAAAAGCAGGTGGTGAACCTGGAATACTTTTGGAATGCGGATGAGGCGGCTTCCGTCTTTGCCCGTGCTCATACGGTCGTCTGTCATGAGCCGCATTCTCCCATCATTGCGCTGGCTAACGGCACACCCATTATTCATGCCTTCTCCGAGTTCCACGGACTGAAGTGCTGGATGTTTGAAGACATCGGTCTGAAGGAATGGTTGCTGGAGTTCGACGCCACTCCTGCGGAGGCGCTTTTCCAGACCGTCATGACCATTGACAAGGATTACCCTGCGGCGCTGGCCAAGGTTAAAAAGGCCATGGATTTTGTGAGGCAACGCCAGGCGGACACGATGAAAGTGGCCGGTAAAGTGCTGGCCTAACGAACAGCATTGCGGAGTTAATGGCTGGATGGGGCGGACAGATCGTCCGCTCCGTCAAACGACCTGTCGGGCGCCGCCGATTGTTCGGGGTGCGATGCGTGCCCGCCAGATGTAGCGCTGGAACAGCACCTTCAAACTGGCCGTGAGAGGTACAGCGAGGATGGCACCCAGAAGCCCGCCTAACAGAAGTGTCCAGACGAGGACGCTGGCGATGACGGTCATCGGATGTAGTCCGACCGCCTCCCCGACGATGCGGGGTGTGATGAAAAGAGCGTCAATTTGCTGCACGAGGATGAAGATCACGGAGACGGCCAAAGGCATGGCCCACCAAGGGTCTCCGGGGATAAGAGCGCTGCCGTTTTGCACCGCGCCAATGATGACCGCCGGGATCCAGCACAGGGCGATGCCTAAATAAGGAATGATTCCGGCCACGCACAGAGCCAAGCCAATCAGCAGTCCAAAGTCCAGACCGATGATCATCAGTCCAGCTCCCGTGGCGATGCCATTTATTACGCTGACAAAAAGCTGGCCACGGAAAAAGGCGATGAGATAACGGTTGATCTCATTGAGACAGGAGACCACTTCATCTTTAAATGCACTGGCACGCAGGGGTAGATAGTCGGACCATTGAGCCTTGATCTTGACGCTCTCAATCAGGAAGTAATAGAGATACAAGGGCACAATAATGAGAGAGAGGAGAAAGCCGAAAACGCCCAGGAAACCGCCAAAGGTGGACTTGATGAAATTCCATCCATTGCCCAATAATGTCGGAAGCGTGGTCTTGACCCATTCTCCGCTGAGGAGGGCACGGAGGTCGAAATCAAATGAACTTTCCGCTGCTGGTTCGGTCGTCGTATCAGGTGGCGATTCAGAAGTGGTGCCAGTGGCGGCGGCGATGGTGGGAGGTGCTTCAGGAGTAACGGCAGTCGCATCAGGAACCGCCGTGGCGGCGGGTGCCTTGGTGGTTTCATGAATCACTTCGGCAATCGGAGCGGGCAGGGGAATGCCATAATCCCGTTCCATGCGTGTGGCGAAGTCCAGGACTGCGGTGCGGGCTTTGACCGTATAGCCGGGCACTTTTTTCGCCAAATTGGACGTCTGTTCTCCGATCTTCGGAAGAATCCACCAGCCTAAACCCGCCAAAGCCAAGGTAAAGGCGGCAAAGATAATCAGCACGGCTGGTCGCCGCTTCAGGCCGCGTTTTTCTAGCCATGCCACCCCTGGGTCCAGTAGATAAGCCAGCACACCTGCCACGGCAAAAGGCATCAAAATGGGCTGAAGGAAACCGATGACCTGAGTCACTAAGTAGATGAAGCCAATGGCCAGGGCTCCAACAACGGTGATGGAAAGAGCCGTGATGGCCGTCCACAGGGAACTGCGCTGAAAGGCGGTGGGAAAGTTCTTCATGTGAAGGCTGAGTGGGAGAAGATAGAATGAGATTCGCGCTTGGCCACGACGAAGTCACTGTCGTCAAACTCTGACAGTAGAAAAAGGGCTCGTTTTTATCATCGTTCTGAATCAGCACCCGGAGTTGCCCCGTTGGCAGTCAACGCTAGCGTGAGCCGATGCGAGTACTCATTGCCAGCGATAAATACAAAGGATCCCTCACCGCCACGCAGGTGGCGCAGACGATCTCGCGAATTTTAGAGGAGACTATTCCCGGAATCGAATGTGATCTCTGCCCGATTGCGGACGGTGGCGAAGGTACGACGGAAGCGATGGTCACAGCCCTGGATGGAGCCTGGATCAAGATAGACACCCTAGATGCGCAGTCCCGGCCACGGCAGGCGAGTTATGGCTGGTGCGCAGGGCAGGCGGTGATGGAAATGAGTGCGGCCAGCGGTTTAGCTCTGGTCAATGATCTGTCTTTAAACCCGCACACGGCCAGCACTTATGGGACCGGTCTCATGTTGAAACATGCGCTGGAACAGGCCGCCACGCGCATCGTCATTGGCATCGGTGGCAGTGCCACCAACGATGCAGGTCTCGGCATGGCAGCTGCATTAGGCTACCAGTTTTTGGATGAAGCTGGGAATCGGGTGAAGCCCGTGCTGGATGAAGTTTTGCGCATGACAAAAGTGAAATGGGCGGGGTCAGATAAGCCTCCCGTTTTCTGTCCCATCCTGGTGGCCTGTGATGTGGATAATCCGCTGCTGGGGGTCAAAGGGGCCACTCAGGTTTATGGAGCACAGAAAGGTGTCAAAGAGACAGCGTGGTTCGAGGAGCGCCTGACGCATTTGGCTGATTTGGTGGCAAAGGATCTGGGGCAGGACCCGCGTGAAATTCCCGGGGCAGGGGCAGCCGGTGGGCTTGGCTGGGGACTGATGGCTTTTTGTGGAGCACAACTGACCAACGGATTTGACCTTGTTGCGGAACAAATCGGCCTGGAAGAGCGTGTGACTCAGGCTGACTTGGTCATCACTGGGGAAGGCAGGCTGGACGCGCAGACCTTGCATGGAAAAGGCCCCGTGGGCATTGCGCAGATGGCTCGGCGCTTGGGTAAAAAAGTCGCCGCTTTTGCCGGTGCAGTCGAAGACAGCTCGGAACTACAGGCTCAATTTGATTTCACTCGTGCCACCAAACCGGCGGACATGCCTCTGGCGGAGGCCATTGCGCGTGCTGAGGAACTCCTGGCGGCAGCCGTGCGGGAAAGCGAGGCTGAGATTCGCAGTTTACTGGGGCACTGAGTGCAATTTTCAGTTTTCAGGATTCAGTTTTCCGCCACTGTCACGATCTCACTTTTAGAAACAGAATTCGAAACAGATCCTCTCAAGATGCCAAAACAAGCCGTTCTCCTCTTCGCCGGTCAGGGTGCCCAAAAAGTAGGCATGGGTAAAGACCTCGCCGAAGCGTATCCCGCTGTCCGTGCCATGCTGGAACAGGCGGACGCGGCCATCGGCTATCCGTTGAGCCAGATCATGTTTGAAGGTCCCATGGAGGAGCTGACGAAAACCAGCCGCTGCCAGCCTGCTCTTTATACTCACGGTTTAGCTCTTCTGGAGGTCCTGAAGTCCAAGGTGCCAGACCTGGAATTCACCGCCACGGCGGGGCTCTCCCTGGGGGAATTTACGGCCCATGCGGCAGCAGGGACCTTTGATTTTGCTACGGGATTGAATCTGGTTTTTCAGCGCGGCAGCTTTATGGAAGAGGCCTGCGAGACCACCCGCGGAGCGATGCTGGCCATGATTGGTGGTGAGGAGACTGCCATTCGTGAACTGGCTGCGGAATGTGATGTGGATGTGGCCAATTTGAATGCACCTGGGCAGATCGTCCTCAGCGGCAGTGTGGAAGAAATCGAAGCGGCCGCCGCCAAGTCCAAGGATAAAGGGATCAAGCGTGCCATTCCCCTGCCTGTGGCTGGCGCCTATCACAGTCGTCTGATGAAAGGCGCTCAGGACAAACTGGCTATTGCCTTGGAGGCAGCCACGATTGTCAGTCCCGCTGTGCCTGTCGTGTGCAATTTCGAAGCTCGCACCGTGATTCGCCCGGAGGAGATCCGCGCCACCCTCACCGCTCAGGTCACGGGCAGTGTCCGCTGGGTGGAATCCATGCAGCATCTCATTGCGGAAGGGCATACTCTGTTCATTGAACTCGGACCTGATGCCACCCTGGCGGGTCTGATGGGGAAAATTGATAAATCGGTGAAAGTCATCTCCATCAAGGACACCGCGACCCTGGACGCCGCAGTCGCCGAACTGCTCGCATGAGAAGTTTGCACGCAGGCAGACCTTCCTCCACGATTAATAATGTGAACGACAAAACGCCGTTTTCGGCTATCGTTCTAGAATCCCCCATCCTGTTATGCTCGAAATTTTCGAAAGTCCTCTGAACACCTTTGTTATGGGCTTTGCCCTGGGTTCCGTCTTTTTAGTCATGGCCTATTTCAGCCACTGGAAGACCAAAGGTGAGTTCAAGCGTTATAAATCCCATCTCAGTGACAAACTGGAATTGGATGCCAAGCAGTTGCAGGATACCAACAAGGAGCGGGCCCGTCTTTCCCAGGAAAACGAGCATCTGCGTATCCAGGTGAATCGTCTCAATGAGCGGCCTGACAACAAACTCCAGCGTGAGCTGGAAGTGCTGGCCCGGGCGGAAAAACACATGCTCATCAATGCGCCAGGATTCGCTCCAGCGTGGGAAATGGCCAAATCCCAGGCTCTTTCACAGATGGAGACTGAGGAAAAAGGCATGTCCTTTCCGCAAAAGATCTTCCGCAAGCTCATCGGCCCAGGAACTGGCGGTAATGGCACTGCACTGACCGAAAACGCCAGCAGCAACGGCAATCATAACAAGTCTGGAGCCACAGAAACGGCCACGACGACGACTGCCGCCTGATCCTGGCGGTGTGGGTTTGCTTCTACACCAGGATGGTGGCCAGTCCCAGGAAGACGCCCATGCTGACCACATCCGTGGCGGTGGTGAGAAAGATGCTGGAAGCGGTGGCAGGGTCTGCACCCAGCTTCCGCAAGGCGAGGGGGATGAGGGCTCCGCAGAGTCCGCTGACGATGCAACTGGCGATCATCGAAAGCAGGACCACGATGCCGAGCATGATCGCGCTTGGATTCCCCAGCATGCGGGCATAAATAAACATGGCGATGCCGGCTGTGAGGCCGACCAGCATTCCGTTTAGAAGGCCCAAAGTCCCTTCTTTAATGACCAGTCGGCGTTCATCGCCATCCTTCAGGTCTCCCAGAGTCATGCCGCGCAAGGCCACGGCCAGGGCCTGACAACCTGTATTCCCCGATTGACCCGCCAGCACAGGTAAAAAAGCCGCGAGCAGGACGAGCCGGTCCAGCGTGGATTCAAAGTACCCGACGACACCGGCAGCTAGGAAGGCGGTGACCAGATTGATCTGGAGCCATGGATGGCGGAATTTCAGACTGTGCATGACCGGGGTACTGAGGCGTTCCTCATCATTCACCCCCATCATGGTACCTGCCTGGGCGCTGATCTCGATGGCGCGTGCTTCGAAAAGATTCTGTCCGCGCACAAGTCCTAACAGGCGTCCCTCGGCATCACACACAGGATAAACTGGCAGGTGGCGGTTGACCGTTTTTTGCATGGCCTCCGTGAGTTCCATGTCAGGCCGGAGGGCGAAGATGGTCGTATACATCACCTCGGAAAGCAGGGATTCCGGTTTCCCTAGCATGAGGTCACGGAAAACCAGCACTCCCAGCAGTTTGTTGGATTCATCGGTGACATAACCATAGGTGATGAAAGCGCGTTTGGTCAGCTTTCGCAGCGCTTCAATGGTGCCGCGCACCGTCATGGAGGGGCGGAAAACTGCCACCGGCGGTTCCATCAGCCAACCCACGGAATCCTCCGGGTATTCCCGGTTGCGCATCCACTGCCGGGCTTTTTCAATGGGGGCCGCAGCGATGATCGCACAGCGGTGCTCATCCGTCATTTCATGAAGGACCTGCTGGGCCACCATCGGGTTTAGCGCCTCCAGTACCCTTACACCAGCAGGAGCTGGCAGGGTTTCCAGGAGGTCGGCCGCGTCATAGGGCGCACGCTCACGTACGTCTTCGAGGAGGTTGGCATCAGCTTCCAATGTCATACTCAGGCAGTAAACCGAGGTTGAACGGCTGTCCAACATTGCCCCTTCAATGGGGAAAAAAGGTATCAAAACATCCGCGTGTTCCAGATTGACCGCTCACGAAAAGTGGAGGCATAATAAGGCTATGCGAGTACCCGCATTGATCTGCCTCTTGTTGATTTTCTGCACATCCGTGAAGTCGGAGGAAATCCCTCTGAATGATGTGACCATTGTTCCTGGTGTGCGAGTAGGGCCGATTGAAAAAGGCATCACTCTTTTTGGCCTGAAGACGCTTTTTGGAGGCGGTCAGGTGAAGGCGGCTGACATTGGCGTCGGGGAAGGGGAGACGCTTCCGGGAGCCAAGCTTTTTGAGGGAACCGACAAGGAGCTGGAGATCCTCTTCAATCCTGAAGGAGACGAAAAGGAAGTCTGGGATATCCGTGTCATCGGCAAGGGCTGGAAGTTCGAAAACGGGCTGAAACTGGGCCAGACACTCGAAGAGGTGGAGGCGATCAATGGTGCGCCTTTTATCGTGTTGGGTTTCGGCTGGGACTACGGCGGCTTTGCCAATTTTAAAGATGGCAAGCTGGACTCCAAAGTGGGGATCCGTTTTGGGACGGGTGATGCTGAGTTGGATGATTCACTGGTCGGGGATCGAGAGATACTTAGCACGGACAAAAAATTGCGTGCAGCTAAGCCCAAAGTGGAAACCATCAGCATCGTCTTCCGCTGAGGTATTCACCTCTTTATAAGATCACCAGCCACTGCGCACGTTCCACTTCTCCATGAGTTCCATGGGCACTTCAGTGATGAAGCGGCTGGGTTTCATGAGGATGTCTCCGTCGCGGGCTTGGTGGTTGATGAGCGGATAGGTCAGATAGAGCTCATCCTTGGCTCGCGTGACGGTGACGTAGAAAAGGCGGCGCTCCTCCTCCAGACCTGCGTCGCTTTCCTCAATGGCGCGTGCATGGGGGAACATGCCATCCGCCATCCAGACGGCAAAGACGGTGTGCCACTCTAGACCTTTGGCCTGATGGGCGGTTGTCAGTGTGACGGCATCCCGGTCCTGGGCCTGCTGGTCGGGCTTGTTGTCCGTATCCACGCCACTGAGGAGGGAGAGCTGGCTGAGGAATTCCAAAGGATCAGTGAATCGGACACTGTAGTTGCTGAGCTGCTCCAGGTCCTGCTGGCGCTGCTCGGCGTTTTTAAATTTGGACTTCATGTACTCTTCGTACACACCGTCATAAATGCTGCGGATCATCTCCGGCGGGGTGGCTACCTTTCCATCCACAATGAGTTCATCCAGGGTATAGGCGAACTGGTCCCAGGTTTCCCGGGCTTTCTTCGGCACGGACATGGGGATGAGCAGATCGGAAAATTTGCCAGTCATCACCTCGGACTGGGAGGCTTCGGTTTTAAGCCACTCATTCCAGACCTTGGTGGCACTGGCACCGCCGATGCCGGGAATGAGCTTCACCATGCGCATGAAGCTGACTTCATCCCGCCTGTTGACGGCAAATTTCATGAAGGCGGCCACGTCTTTCACATGCGCTTGCTCAAAGAAACGCAGACCGCTGGTGATCTGGAATGGGATGCCGCGATTGGTCAGCTCCATCTGGATTTCCATGCTGTGGAAATGGGCGCGGTAGAGCACGGCGATTTCATTTAACTCAACGCCTTCATCTTGAAGTTCGAGGATGCGCTGGGCGATGAATGAGGCCTGAGCGCTGCCATTGTCCAAGGGCACCAGGGCAGGAAGCTGACCCTTCAGTGGACGTGCAGGCAGCAGGTTCTTGCGGATCTGAGCGCGATTGTTGGCAATGGAGGCATTGGCCAGTTCAAGCACTTCAGGGACACTTCGATAATTGACCTCAATTTTATGCACGGTGGCCCGGGGCCAGTAATCGTGGAATTCCAGGATGTTTTTGACATCCGCACCGCGCCAGGAATAAATGGACTGCGCGTCATCCCCGACGACCATCAGATTGCCATCACGGCCGGTGAGCATTTCGATGAATTGGCACTGCAGGCTGTTGGTATCCTGATACTCATCCACCAGGACGAATTCAAACTGGCTGCGGTAACGCTCCTGGAGATCCTCGTTTTCTTTGAGCAGTCGCAGGGATTGGCTGAGCAGGTCGTCGAAATCCATGCAGTTGGTTTCGACCTTCTTGTCCTGATAAAGCTTGCGGATGCGGATGATCTGATCGGCAATCTTTTCGAAATAAGGATAGCGGGTCAGGATGATCTCCTCCAGCCGCATGCAGGTATTGTCCGCCATGGAGAAGATATCTCCGATCACTTCGGCCTTGGGGAAGCGAAAGCCTGCTGTGTCGATGCCACTGCTGCTGATGACGGTTTCCATGAGGTCCTTCTGATCCTCGCGATCCATGATGGAGAAGCCTTTTCGGTAGCCGAGGCGTTCAGCATTCCAGCGCAGCAGCTTGTTGCCGATGCTGTGAAAGGTACCGCTCCAGAGCCGTTGTGTATCGAGGGGGACGAGGGAGGTCACCCGCTCCAGCATTTCCCGTGCGGCTTTGTTGGTGAAGGTGAGCAGCAGGATCTGGTCTGGCAGCACACCATTGTCCAGGAGCCAGGCTACACGATAGGTCAGAGTGCGTGTTTTCCCTGAGCCAGCCCCTGCGATGACGAGCGTCTGTCCCGGTGGGGCCGTCACGGCAGCATACTGCTGCTCATTGAGCTCCGCTTTGTAGTCTATGCGGGGGGCTGCATGGGCGGCGGTGTGCAGGGTGTATTCGCGAGGCATGGGAAAGGGAACGTGCTCAGTGCTCAGGCGGCTGCTTGGAGTCAACAGGGAAGTTTAAGGTCGCTTTTGCCCGGCATGCTGGATTTCCGGGGCGCTCCCTCTCCTCCAAACGTAAATGCTTGTGTTCAGGCCGGTCCCGATGGATAAAAGGGCTGTCCTGTGGACGTTTACTCCGCCCCCTCATGCCTTCCGAAACACTCGCCCGCGATGACCTTTTCGATGCGGCCTTTCTGGACCGGTTGCGCTCTTTGGCCGTTCGGCTGCGCAAACGCAGGTCCCTGATGCGGCGGGGCTCCCAATCCTCTCCGGCGACGGGCTTTACGCGTGAGTTCAAGGACTATCGCCATTACACCCCGCGCGAGGACTACCGGGCCATCGACTGGCGGCTGTACGCACGTCTGGATAAGCTTTTTGTTAGGCTGTATGAGGAGACCCAGGAGCTGAATCTCCACATCCTGGTGGATACCAGCGGCTCCATGGCGGAGCCTCATGGTGAAAAGCGCCGTCAGGCCTTGCGCTTTGCGGTGGCGCTAGCCTATCTGGGACTGGCAGGGCAGCAGCGGGTGAGCCTGTATTCGCTCAATGAAACCGTGCATCAGGAACTGCCGCCGTTGCGAGGGCAGGGGAACATCGAAAAGATCATTCAGGCTGCCACGCGTCTGCAATATGGAGGATTTACCGATCTGGAACGTGGCTTCACGGATTTCCATCCCACCCGCCAGCGTTACGGGGTGATCTTTGTCATTTCGGACTTCTTTGGCCGGGATGTGAATACAGCCGCAGAAGCGGTGAAGCGTGCCGCTGCGTGGCCTGGCGAGTGCCATTTTGTTCAGATCCTGCACCCTGAAGAAAGGCAGCCCTCCCTGGAGGGGGAGGTCGAGCTGGCTGAAGTGGAAACAGGCGAAAAGCGCCGTTTTTGGCTGACCCGCCGTGATGTCCAACGTTACGTGGACAGCTTTGACGCCTTTTGTGAAAACCTGGCCCGGGAGTGCGCGGCCCATCGAATTGACTTCATGCAATGCGGTGCCGAAGAACCGTTTGAGGATCGCTTCCTCGATCTTTTGAACCGAGGCACCGCCCTGGCGGGAGGGGTGTGAGATTGACCCATAGACGATCCATTGTTATAATTCTTCTATGTCACAGCTAGCGATTTCATTGCCGGACGATCTACAGTCGTTTGTCTCGGAGGCTGTGCGCTCCGGGCGCTTTACTGATGAAGGGGACTTTGTGGTCAATGTGTTGTACCAGGCCATGGAGCAGGCACCTTTGAATGAAGCCACACTGGATTCTCAGGGACTGCAAAAGCTGGAAGCGTTGAGAAACGACATTCGGGTGGGACTGGACCAGTTGGACCGTGGCGAAGGCATTTCTGATTTTGACTGGGATGCCTTCATTCAGGGAATGCATAAAAACCCTGTAGCAGCTAAATCTGACTAAGCTGTATGGCGGAGATTATTTATGCGCCAGTTGCTTTGGAGGATTTGCGAGATGTTTGGATCTACATTGCCGATGACAGTGTGCGGCAGGCTGATCTTTTTATGTTCAAGCTTCGGGATAGGATTGCCCATTTGGCCAGTCACAACGGCATGGGCAGATCCAGACCTGAACTTGCACCGGCTCTCCGTAGCTCTCCCTTTGGCAAATACATCATTTTCCACCGTCAGATTGACGGCGGAATCGAAGTTGTACGCATTATCCATTCTTCACGGGATTTGAATCGGATACAATTCTAACCAGATGCATTTCCTCACCCCCCATTTCCTGCATCTGGCTTGGTTGGCGCTCATTCCGCTGACGCTTTACCTGTTCAGGAAAAAGGCGAGGCGGGTGCCGGTTTCCACGCTGCTTTTCTTCCGGTCCCTGTCACGTGAGCATCGGGAGTCAGCCTGGCTGCGCAGGTTGAAAAAATGGCTGTCTTTGCTCATGACGCTCTTGGTCATTCTGTTCGCTGTGCTCGCCTTGGGACGCCCCGTGGGAGATGAGGGCAAGGATTCCCCAGGGGCAGTGATTGTGGTGGTGGATCGTTCAGCCTCCATGTCGGCCAGCGATGAAACGGGTCGCACGCGGGTGGAAGAGGCCCGGCGGGTTTTGCGTGATCGCCTCAATCGCCTGCCTGATCAGGTGGTGGTATCTTTGGTCGCTTATGATGCGAAGGCGCAGGTATTGCTTTCTCGAAATCGTAACCGGCGTGAATGCCTACGCCTTCTGGATGAAATCCTGCCACTGCCGATGGAGGGGAGGCCGGATGCTGCCTTGACCGTCGTGCGGCGTCTGGCGGAACTGGAAACGAAGACCCAGGTCTGGCATGCGGGGGATACTCCTTGGGTAGATCAAGAAGGACTGACTTATGAATTCATCAGCGTGGCTCTGCCTAACCTGTCGAATGTCGGCATCACGGGTTTTCGCATCCGTCCGGCACCCTTGGCCAGAGACCGATATGAAGGATTTGTGCAGGTGAGTGCGGCCGCTGCGAATCCCGGCAAAGTGACGGCCACTCTCGAAATCACTTTGGGCGGCAGGCTGGCTCAGTTGCGTGAGTTGGAGCTTGAGCCAGGTAAATCCAGTGCGCTGATTTTACCTATGGAGGGAGTGCGTGGACAGCGTGCAGAGATCCGTCTCAAGGCTGCCGGAGATTGCCTGAACTGGGACAATGCTGTGGCTGCGCCGCTGCCAGATGCACGTCCGCTGGTGGTGGCCTGGGTGGCGGATAAACCGGACCCGTTTACTGAACTGGCCATGACTTCCATGATCGAAGCGGGCCGTATCGAAATGCTGAAAGGCACGCCAGCCGCCTGGCCAATGAAGGACAAACCTGACGTCTATGTCTTTGAGCAATGGCTGCCCCCTGAATGGCCCGCAGACCGGCCTGTCATCGCGCTGAATCCTGTGCGATCCTCCGGCCCCGTCCAAATGAAACCGCTCCAGGGCGCTGGACTGCCGCATGACAGTATCCGCAGTGTGGCGCCCGATCATCCCGTGCTGTTTCGTGTTTCGGCCAGCCGCTTGGCCATGACTCAGACCAGCGTTCTGGCTTTGGGGAATTCGTTTGAGCCGTTATGGATGGCGGGAACGGAGCCTGTTTTAGCCGCAGGAGAAGCCAATGGACAGAGGGTGGTGGTGAGTGCTTTTTCACCGGCGAAGTCGGAACAACTGGCATTGCTACCTGCGTTTCCTCTCATGCTGGGCAATGCACTTTACTGGTGTGCTGAAAACAATGAGGCCACCGCCGGACTGAAAGTGCAGCATCCCGGGGATCTCTTGGAGGAAACGGGATTGCTTCAGTGGACGGAGTGGAACGGTACACAATTCGTGGAAGCCTCCGAAGCTGTGCCCACAGGGCTGCTGGCCATCCAGCGCATCGGTGCCTGGCAAACGGCCGAGGGCAGGTCCGGGGCGAGTATTCTGGGTTCAGCGATGGAAACGGATGTGCCTGCAAAAGCAGCCACGGGAGTGCCTGCGAGTGCATTGCCACGGATTGCCAGTTCCAGCGGAATTGGCAACTGGCCGCAATTGCTCATCTGGAGCCTGCTTGGCGTGCTGCTTTTAGAAAGCTTCCTTTTCCATCGCAAGGCGGTTTTTTGACCGCCATGCGATAGGAATCAAAATCAGATCACCGGACCCTGCACGCTGTCCCACTTCTGATGCCACTCCCGATAAACGATGGGGCTGATCTCGCTAGGCTTGATCTCGCTGCGACCACCCCAGAAAACGTTGGTGTATTCCACCGGCATGCCGATGGAGGCCAGGTGGTCATCAATGGCCGCCTTGTGCTTCATGATGAGGTCTTTGTCGGTGCCATGCACCACGCCCATGATGTTCACATTGCCAAAGCGGGGGCCGCCTTCGCGCCAGTAACAGTGGGTCATGATGGTGTGGCGGCCGACTTCTGAACCACCACGCTCCTGCATGCCGTCTGGCACTTTCCAATGGAAGAGGCCGTTGAAACGGGTCACACGCACACCGGTCTGGCTGGGCTTCACATGTTCCAGGAAGGTGGAAAAGCGGCCAATAACGCCTTTTTTGTCCAGTTTTTTGGCGACTTCGCAGAAACGCTCTAGCGTGGTGCCTGCGGCTTCGGCGCGTCCTGCCCAGGGTTCTGGGCCGATTTCTTCCACGGAAAGCTCACCCTTCAGATGCAGCAGGACATTCCATTCCTCCTCGTCCAGATCGGCGATGTTGGTGGTCATCATCTTGGCAGGCTCGTCAGCCTTTTCTCCTGGCTCCATGGTCTTGCGACGGACATGGCCGACGCCGAGGGCGAAGATGCCGTGGGCAGGCATGAGCAGGTATTCCTCAGCCCCGGTTAGGCGCTTCAACACATCCGCATGTTCTCGCATGTCGATACCCTGCGGGACTTTGAGGGTGGTCCACAGCTTGTATTCACTGCCGCTGACTTCACGATCCGTGGATCGGAGCACGACGTGGCCGCTGAAGGGATCCTCTTTGAACATGAAGTCAAAGGCGGCATCCAGCTTGTCATTCGGCACCTTCCAAGCCACAAGTGCGCCTTCGGCCAGCTTGTTGGCCAGCAGGGTCTGGCGCACACGGCGGATGACTCCGCCGCTCACCATGGCGCGAATGCGCTCAACGACGGTATCAAAAGGAAGGCCGCTTTCTTCAGCGATGAATTGGAAAGGATGCTGATGGAATCCCTTCACGCGGTCCTCGCTGACCGCTAGAATACGGGCATTGGTTTCTTCGGTGTGTTCGATGGGGAGAGTGTCGGCGGTCATGTGAAGGAAAGGATCAGATAGCATGGCGGTCTGGAAAACACGGCCAGCGGGGAGGGATTCTTAGCGAGTTGACGCCGAATGACAAGGACGGCGTGCTCTTGGACAAACGGGTTCAAAAGCTGCCGGTTATGAAAACCAATGTGCTTTGCCAGGAATCCTGTCTTGCCAGCGTTTGTTACGCTCCCTATTCTCGCCTTCTCTCTCCCCGATATATGAAATCACCCGCTGCCAAAAAACTGTTTGTCATGATGGTCCTGGAGTTCTTCATCTGGGGGGCTTGGCTGCCACTGATTTGGGATTACATGGAGATGCCGGTGGTTGATGGAGGGCTAGGTTTTAGTGATACACAAGTGGCGCTGGTGGGTAGTGCCTTTGCTATCGCTTCCATCTTGGGCATTTTTTTCAGCAACCAATTTGCTGACCGTAATTTCGCGGCGGAGAAGTTTATGGCTTTTAGCCATCTCGTGGGAGGACTGGCCATACTTGCACTGTATTGGGTCAAAGACTTTCCGTTATTCTTTAGCCTGATGTTGGTTCACTCCCTTTTGTTTGTACCGACGATGTCAGTGGCCAACTCGCTTGCCTTTTCGCATCTTAAAAATGCACAGAAGGAATTTGGCCTTGTACGCATGGGCGGCACCTTTGGGTGGATGTTTGCTGCGGTGCCGATGTATTTCATTTTAGGAAATAAGGCAGGAGCTGAGGCCATTGCTGCACGCGACAGCATTTTTTTGGTGTCTGGCATCGCATCACTGGTTTTGGCTATATTCAGCTTGAGTTTGCCTCATACCCCACCAAAAGCTGCTGCTGAGGGGCAGAGTGGATTTGCATGGTTGCGTGCGTTAAAGTTTTTGAAGAAGCCCTTCTTGTTAGTGCTATTCGTCGTGACCTTCATTGATTCTACGATTCATAATGGCTACTTTGTGATGGCTGGCGGATTTCTGGGCAGTTCCACAGTGGGCATTGAGCAAAAGTGGATTATGCCTGTGATGAGCATCGGCCAAATTTCGGAGATCCTGACCATGGCGGTTCTCGGCTGGTTCCTTACTCGCCTAGGTTGGAAAACAACGATGATTCTGGGTATTCTAGGTCACGCGGCACGCTTTGCCGTATTTGCCTTCATGCCTCAGAACCAGACAATGATCATTCTCGTCCAGGTTCTCCACGGCATCTGTTATGCATTCTTCTTTGCCACGCTTTATATCTTCATTGATGCAGCTTTCCCAAAAGATGTGCGCTCCAGTGCCCAGGGACTTTTCAACCTACTTGTGCTGGGTATTGGCGACCTAGCTGCGAAATGGATTTTTTTTCCCCTACGAGCGAATCTAACCTCAGACGGCGTTGTCAATTACCACGAGCTTTTCCTTTGGCCCACAGGCATGTCTTTGGCAGCGGCGTTGCTGCTGTTCCTGGCGTTTTCTCCTCCGAAGGAACTGGATGCCCCTGCGGAAGTGGCACATTGAGTCCCGGCGGTGAATGGAATACTTTAGGGTGGACGAATGATCCGAATTTCGGCCGCCATCTGGCTTTTTAGTGATGCTTGTGTGCGGCTCCTGATCGGGGCCGCTCGGCTATTTTGATCAGGTCCTGCGGAACATCCGTCCATGTACCCACGTTTTGTTCGTATCTTGTTTCATGAGTTCTTTTCTGCCCCAGATGAAATCGTCTTTCTTTTCTTCATGCGTCTGTGCTCTTCTGGCGCTGGTTTCGTTAAGCTCCGTTGCTCAGACCCCAGGAGAATGGGTGCACTCGCGGGGCAATGAAGCCATGACGGGGCTTTCGCCTGTGGAACTCCGCTTTCCGCTGGAACTTGCCTGGGAATTTAAGCTTCAGGATAAACCCAAAGGGCAGGGGGAAATGCTCGTCAGCAGTGCGGTGGTGAGGGCGGGCAAGGCGTATGCAGGGTGTAAAGACGGAAAATTCTATGCCCTGGATCTGGTTACCGGCGAGAAGAAATGGGAGGTGACGGCAAAGGGTGCTTTTGACGGGGCCGCTTCGTTTGCTGGGGATCTGGTCGTAGCCGGATGTCAGGACGGCTTTGTCTATGCCTGGAATGCAGAAACAGGGGCAGAGGTTTGGAAGTTCGAGACCGATGCGGAGATCCACGCTGCTTCGAATACTTGGACGGATCCGAAAACCGGCGTGCAGAAAATCCTCATCGGCAGTTACGACTACAATGTTTATTGCCTGGACGCGAAAACAGGAAAGAAGGAATGGGCAGCAGAAACCGGCTACTACATCAATGGAGGATCTGCCGTGGGTGATGGCATGGTGGTCTTCGGCGGCTGCGACAGCGTGCTGCATGTGCATGATGTGGCCACCGGGGAAGAAAAGCGCCAGATTGAGGTCGGCTCCTACATCGGTAACAATGTGGCCATTTCCGACGGCATTGTGTATGTCTCCCATTATGGCAATCGCGTGGGGGCGTACAATCTGGCCGATGGCGCACTCGTGTGGGAATACGGGGAGCGTGAATTTGAATTTTATGCTGGCCCGGCTATCTGGGAGAAGGCCGTGTTTGTTGGCGGGCGCGACAAACGTTTCCATGCCATTGATCGTGTGACGGGAGCCAAGCTCTGGGAATACCGGAGCCGGGACCGCATCGACAGCAGCGCAGTCATTTGCGCAGGAAAAGCTGCACTCTTTGGCAGTGACGACGGATACGTCTATGCGCTGGATTTGAAGGACGGTAAGGAACTGTGGCAATACGAAATCGGTGCGGCGGTCAAGACCTCCCCGGCTGTGGCGGGAGATTATATCCTTTTCGGTGCGGATGACGGAGTCCTATACTGCTTCAAGAATGCAGCTGTGAAGTGAAATCTGGTTAGATGATGTAACCAGCAAGCTGGGTTCTTGCCCTCCGTTGTTTACATCTGACCATGATTCGCTCCTACCTCCGTCCTTTTGGCGTCGCTGCACTTGGCATCGCATTTTCTTTTACCGCTTCATTTGCCGCAGAAGTAATTGAAGCTGATGTTTGCATCTATGGCGGCACCAGTGGTGGCGTGGCTGCGGCTGTGCAGGCGGCGCGAATGGGGAAAAGCGTGGTCATTGCGGAGCCTGGCCGTCACCTAGGCGGCATGACCTCCGGCGGTTTGAGTGCTGTGGATATTGGTGATCCGCGCAGTGTCGGCGGCATTTCACGGGAATACTTTACTAAGCTGGCGGCAACCGTGGGCATTGTGCTCGCCTGGGACAAGGCTTTTGTCGCCAAAGGCGGCGGACCCGCCACAGGTGGAGCGTATGCGATTGAGCCTCACAAGGCTGAGGAAGTGTATGCTCAAATGGCTGAAGAAGCCGGAGTGAAGGTGCATTTCAAAGCCCGCTTGGCCAAGGTCATCAAGAGTGGCGCGCGCATCACAGAATTCATCACCGAAGAGGGTACGACCTTCCGCGCTAAGATGTTCCTGGATACCACTTATGAGGGAGATCTGATGGCCAAGGCTGGTGTCAGCTATACTCTCATGCGCGAGGGCAATGCGAAGTATGGCGAAACCTACAATGGCATCTACTACGATGAAAAATACATCCCGCGTACGGGTCATTTACAGCCAGGTGAAACAGGGCGTGTCACAGGCGGGCAGGGGGTGTGGGATCGGGATTTCCCCCTGGATCCATACGTGGTCAAAGGTGATCCGAAGAGCGGTCTGCTGCCGCTGATTCAGGAAGGGGAACCAGGTAAACCGGGCGAGCCCGCCCCTGGCGTGCAGGCTTATTGCTTCCGTCTTTGCCTGAGTGTGGACCCGGCCAACAGCATCGCCATCACCCCTCCGTCTGATTATGATCCAAAGCGCTACGAGATCGTTGCCCGATTCATCGAAGCTTGTTTGGCGAATGGGGATGACATGGACTTGCGCTGGTTCTCCAAGCATGATGCCCTGCCTAACCAGAAGTGGGATTTTAACACCGCCACCTTTGGTGGTAACATGCCGGGGGCCAGCCATGAGTGGCCGGAGGCCAGCTACGCTCGGCGCGACGAGATCGCCAAGGAACATGAGAACTACCATCGTGGCCTGCTGCACTTTCTGGCTACGGATTCACGCGTGCCGGAAAAGGTGCGCAATGACATGAAGCGTTTCGGTTTGCCCAAAGACGAATTCACCGACAATGGCGGCTGGCCTCACCAAATCTACGTACGCGAAGCCAGACGGATGGTCAGTGATCTGATCCTGACCGAGCATCATACCTTTGGTCGTGAGATCGCGCCGAAGTCTGTCAGCCTGGGCAGCTATGGAACGGATACTCATGAAATCCGCCGCATCGTCAAAGATGGAGTGGTCATCCGCGAGGGCAAGACCGCAGGAGGACGGGATGGTTTTGGTCCCTATCAGATCGGTTACGACTGCATTGTGCCAAAGCAGTCAGAATGCGAAAACCTCTTTGTGACCTTTGCGCTTAGTTGCAGCCATACGGCATTCAGCAGTCTGCGCATGGAGCCCGTGTTTATGGTCACGAGCCAAAGTGCCGCGACGGCCGCTGTGATGGCTATCGAAGATGACTTGCCGGTGCAAAAGGTGGATTATGAAAAGCTGCGCAGCCGTTTGGAAAAAGACGGTCAGGTGCTGACGTGGAAATTCAAAGATGGCGGTCATTGAAGGCACCTCGTTTTGAAAATGGTGCCGACGTTGCAAGTGCGGCACCGCCGCTTTCCCTGAAATTCTTATCGTGATGAGAAACTGTAAGGAGGAATGTGGCGGAAACTTTGACGTTGGACACTTGATGTTCAGGCGTCTGGCTTTGCTGTTGAATACAAGTCTCTTGGCGATGCTCCAACGGCCCACTGCGCCTCGCTGGAGGCTTGTATATACCTCGATTTAGAACAAAGTTCTGCGTCTGAATACGGTAAGTTTAGACTCGTTTGTGGCCTGTTGACAGTGAATTGCCTAGCTTGGCACGAATCCTGGTGCTTGTTGTCATATCCCCCCATATGACAGAAGCCGAAATAGCCAAAAAATACACCCGAATTGTAAAGACCAGTCTGGGCCAATGGGTTCAGGCAATGGTTGTGAAGAAACCGATGTCTGATACACCGGAGATCACATGGAAGGGGGTTGGTAGAATGCTCCCCGTGCGTGCTCTAGATGAAAACGTGGAGATGGCGCGGCTTGCAGTTTTGAAAGACCGCCGTTTTTTCAGGCTGTGCGAAAAATGCAATGAAGCCCGTCCTGCGTCTTTGATCCTGGATTCGGGTGCCTGTCAAGAATGCGTCAGCGAAAGCAAGGCCATGGCCTGATTTGACAGGAGCGTTTTTGCTGCGCTTAGCGGTCACGTCTGCGGCGCAGCAATCCCAAGCACAAACCGATGCTGACCAGGAATGCCCGTCCCGGTTCTGGAACGATGGTGACGACTGCGTAAAGGCCTGTCGTATCAAATTCATAAGTCCATTTGAGTTCGGTCGGCAGACTGATGTCTGGAGAATTTATTTGGCTGAAGCTAACTCCAGGGAGTCCTCCCGTAAGGCCGCTCCAATCCACAAGAAGCCAGCGGTCACCCTCGGAGAAGCTTTCGGATGTCAAGGTGCTGCCTTCACCCAGTCCGAGGTGGAGTGTGCCGGTGAGGTTGATCTCGGAAGCTAAAGCATCCGTGATGATGAGACGGTCCGCTGCGGAGGCTATGCCACTATTGTCACCGGCGTTGGTGAAGAGATCAAAGGAAAGGGTGCCCGTGGAGTTTAGGCCACCGGTTGTATCTCCCAAGTCCAGGGTTAAGGCACCTGCGCTGAGGCCTCCTGGTGTGCCCGCTTTTAGAGTGCCTTGATTAACAAGGCCCGCCGTGTTTTGCGGTGCCAGCCTACCGGTGCCTGCCAGCGTGCCATTGGCCAGGATCTGAATGCCTCCGTCCCCTGTGGCTGAGCCGGTGCTATTGCCTGCCAAGAGGATGCCTTCCTGAATGGTCGTACGACCGGTATAAGTGCTGGCTGCCAGCAGATGTAGCGCGCCAGCTCCGGTTTTGGTGAATGCTGCTGGGCCGACTGAACTTCCATCCACCAAGCTGGAATTTACGGTCGCGGTACGTCCGGCTGATATCGCGAAACTACGGGTGCCGCTGCCATTGAGCGTCAGGTTGACCCCAGTGATGGTGAGGTTCGTGTCACTGTCATAGTTTTGAATACTGCCGCCGTTCCAATTAAAAAGGGCTGCGCCTTTGGGCGCTGCTCCCCGCTGGACGGTTTCAGCCTGCAAAACACCAGCTTCAAGATTGAAGGTGCCATTCGCAAAGCCATTGCCGCTGCTGGTGCGGTTGGAAAAAGTCAAGGTTTCGACCTTGATGGTGCCTTCTCCGGCAAGAGTCAATGTTCCGGAGGCATTGTAGTTAGGATTGGTTGAAGTGCTGCTCATCTCTCCCAGGATGATATTCACCGCGTCGAGTGTGCCGGTTCCCATCAGCATGCTGGCGGTCGTGGAAGATGCCTGTGAGCCACTGTTAGCGTTTTGGCCGATGGTCAGTGTGCTGATCAATGCATCCAGGCTGCCACTGCTGAGGTCCACCAGAGCATTGGTTCCTAATGAACTGCTTTGCCCACGCCCCACGATTATGTTGGCCCGGCTCGTACCATTGGTCGCCCGAATTTTCAGGCTGCCATTCACGATTCCTGCGTCAAACTCCAACCGCGTTAGACTTTTAAAGCTCCCGATCGTGATGGTCGTCGCATTGAGGGTGTTAGTTTGTCCCAGATAAACGGTTCCTACGTTTTGCGCAGTGGTGGGACTGGCCGTCACATTGGAAATGCCAAAACTGCGGGCGGTGATTATGTTGTTTTGTGCCGCCAAATAAACGGTCACAATGTTATTCGCGACGTTACCCTGGGCACCGAAATTGACGTCGGCTGAACTGCTGTCGAAGGTAAAACTACCGAGTCCGGACATGTCCAGCACGGTGTTGGTATTCGCAGCATCCCCGCCGATAGTCCAATCAGGTCCGCCAGTGAGAGTGAGACTGCCGCCTGTCCCCAAAATGGTGGCTGTCCTGCCGAGGGTTACATCAAGGGTGGAGATGGTGTCGCTGTTGTTTTGCAGATCCAGAGTGGTGCTGCCGGTAAAATGGATGCTGGCTCCATCGGAGAGCACATCATTTGCCGTGGTGCGTAAAATGCCTTCCTGAAGATTGATGCTACCTGTATGAGTACTGCCAGTTCCGCTGAGCACGAGTGTGCCTGCACCCGTTTTGGTGAAGGCTGATGTTGGGGCCGGAGTGCCTGCGTTATTGATCGGCCCGCTGACAGTGATCGTGCGGCCAGTGGCGACGTTAAAAACGCGTTCGGCTGAGCCTACCAGATTAAGGGTGACATCATTGATGGTTAGGTCGGTGCTTGCGTCATAAGTCTCGATGCTGCCGGCAGTCCAGTTGAGGAGACGACTGACGCCTGCACTGCCTCCGCCACCTTCCAGCGTTTCAGCACGCAACGTTCCGCTGATAAAATTGAAAATCCCAGTCACGGTGCCCAGCAGGCCGGTGTCCTTTTTATCCGCGAAAATTAGGCTGCGCACTAGGATGAGGCCTCCGTTCAGATCCAGGGTTCCAGTTGGACTGGCTCCAAGTCCGCTGGTGGTACCTGCACTGCTGAGACGTTGGCCTAATATGATGGTCGTCGCATCCAGTGTGCCTAATCCCATGCTGAAACGGCCCAGGCCCGGTCTTCCTCGGTTACTGGTCACACCCAGTGTTAAAGTGCCCACAAGTGCATCCAGTGTGCCTGCTGTGCTGTCGAAGTAACTTTGCTCAACAATCACACTGTTGGAGTCATGCATGCCTATGAGAATATCCATCCGTGATTCGGCATTGGTTCCCCGTAGGGTGACGGTCCCTCCGGTGACCCCTGTGTTGAAACGCACATACCCCTGATTTTTAAAGGCACCCCCAATATTAAAGTTTCCTGCCGTGATGGTGTTGGCCTGCCCAAGAAGCAGTGTTCCACTATTCTCATGGTTGCCCCCGCCCGCATTGACGTTGCTGACATTGACCGTGGCCGCAGTGATAAAGTTGTTTTGAGCAAGGATCAGCGTGCCACTGTTGAGGCTGGTTCCGGCGGAGGTGACGAGCGTTCCACCGACGGCCAGCGTATTGGTGGCTCCATCAAAGATAAACGTGCCCAGTCCAGACATATTCAGTGTGGCGCTCGCATTTGCGGTGGCACCTCCAATCACCAAATTTGTGGCCCCTGTGGTCAGTGTACTTCCCGTGCCGATGATGGTCCCTGTCATGTTATCGGCCACAGTGATCGTGCCGACGGTCTGGTCGTAAGTGTTCAGATCCAGAGTTCCGGTGCCGACAAAGCTGACGGTTGTACCCGTGGGCAAGGCATCATCATTGGCGATCTGGAGCACCCCGGCTTCAATGATGGTACCCCCGCTGTAAGTGCTGGCTGTACCAGATAGAATCAAAGTCCCACTCCCAGCTTTTAAAAGGCGTCCTGCGCCGGTGATGGCACCTGTAAAACTGCTGGTGTCCGTGCGATCAAAACGCAGGGTCGCACCACTGGAAACCGTTGCTCCTGTAGCGGTTGACATACTTCCTTCCGTGGCTCCGTTTCCGATTTGCAAGGTGCCGGATGTCACTTGCAAAAGCCCCGTGAAGCCGGTGTTCTCACTGGCGACGATGAGTGTGCCTGTGCCTGCTTGGCGTAAAATGCCTTTGTTAGGATCGGAGGTTCCACTCACCAGATTCTGAGTCAGACTCACGGAGTCGCTTCGGTTGAAAGCCAGTACCGTCTGAGCTGTGCCCGGATCTGAAGACAAGGTGGAAAAAGTGACATCGCCACTGCCCAGCGTGCCTGTGGTTCCACCATTGCCGATCTGCAAGACACTGCTTGTACCTGACGCGGCATTGGTGGAAATACTGGTTCCTCCAGACCAGGTGTTGTCTGCGGCCAGGATCACCATGCCGTTGTTAAATTTGGTGATGCCATTGCTGCCTCCATTCACAGAGACATTGATGGTTAGCGCAGCGGCTGCACTGGTGTTGTTATTGCCAAAGCCAGCCGTGGCTCCGGTCAGTGTCAGCGTGTAACCGGCTCCCGGATCGATAATGTAGGCTCCGGCACGGCTACTTTTGTCGATCCGATAAGCCGTGATGTTTTCTCCCAAAGTGATGGTGCCACCTGTGCCATCATTCGTATAGCCATTGACTGATCCAAGATTGGCCGTGTGCTCGCCATTGATCCAGACTGCCTGAGGACTGCCATTGTTACTGGTCCAATTGGCAGTGCCGGCGTCTCCGCCAGCAACCCAGGTGCCGCTGCCATTTTGGTTGAGGGATGTCGCCGGGTCCGCATCCCAATAGAACGGCGCGGCCTTTGATGGAAAAGACATCAAGCAGGCAAGGGATGCGCACACGATCATGCGGTAGAGCGGTTGGGGGGAAGCCGTCATCCTCCCAGCAAACAATTTTGGCGCGTGTATGCAAGCCGTTAGGGGCTAACTGGAAGGAGATAAAGGTTTTGCTAGGGGGCGGCTTTCCTTCGACTTTTGCCCGATGATGATGGAACGATTTTATCCAGGCCCTAGCGGATCACACGCCAAGCTTTTGCTTCACTACCTTGAAGGCGTCGATCGCAGCATCCAGCTCAGCCCCAGTATGGGCTGCGCTGATCTGTGTGCGAATGCGCGCCTTGCCCATCGGCACGACCGGATAGCTGAATCCGACGACGTAAACGCCGTGTTGCAGCATGGCCTCTGCGAACCGGGAGGCGAGTGCTGCGTCTCCCAGCATGATGGGCACGATGGGATGCTGACCTGGCAAAAGGTTAAAACCAGTCGCCGTCATGGCTTCTCGGAAATACAAGGTGTTAGACTCCAATGTGTCACGCAATTCGGTGGAATGCTTCAGCAGTTCAATGGCCGCTAGCGAGGCTCCGGCTATGACGGGAGCCAGGGTGTTGGAAAACAGATAAGGGCGTGAGCGCTGGCGCAGCCATTCGATGATCTCCTTGCGCCCGCTGGTGTATCCGCCGCTGGCACCTCCGAGTGCTTTGCCAAGGGTGCCGGTGAGGATATCCACACGGTCCATCACTCCGCAGTGCTCATGCGTCCCGCGTCCTTGCGCGCCCATAAAGCCGACTGCGTGAGAATCATCCACCATGACCAGGGCATTGTACCTGTCTGCGAGATCACAGATGGCTTTGAGATTGGCGATGTATCCATCCATCGAGAAGACCCCATCGGTGGCGATGAGCTTGTATCGAGCACCTTGTGCAGAGGCTTCCATCAGGCGGGCTTCCAGATCCGCCATGTCATTGTTCTTGTATCGATAGCGCTGCGCCTTGCACAAGCGGATGCCGTCAATGATGGAGGCGTGGTTCAGTTCATCACTGATGATGGCATCTTCAGGGCCTAACAAGGTTTCGAATAATCCACCGTTGGCATCAAAGCAGGAGCCGTAAAGCAGGGTGTCCTCCGTGCCGAGAAAGTCGCTGAGGCTGGCTTCCAATGCTTTATGAACACCCTGCGTGCCGCAAATAAAACGCACGCTGGCAAGGCCGTAGCCCCATTGATCCAACGCCTCATGGGCAGCTTGGCGAACTTGCGGATGCTGAGCCAGGCCTAGATAGTTGTTCGCGCACAGATTGATCACTTCCCGCCCTCCATCCGCCTTTACCTGGCTGCCCTGGCGTGTGTTGAGGACCCGTTCATTCTTAAACGTACCGGCTTCCCGAACGCTGGCGAGCTGGGCATTGAGATGGTCTTGAAATGCAGGGTAGGCTTTCATGGGAACGAGATGGGGGTAAAGGGCAGTCCATGTGCGTGGGCCACCGCTTCATTGTGAAGAGTACCCCCCATCACGTTAATGCCGCCAATGATGGCGGGCTGGCGCTGGCAGGCTTCAGTTAGGCCGTGATCAGCCAGCAGCTCGATGTAACGGTGGGTCACATTGATGAGAGCCTGGGTGGCGGTGCGGGCATAGGCACCGGGCATGTTCGCCACGCAGTAATGCGTCACTCCTTCCTCCACATAAATGGGATCATGGTGAGTGGTCGGGCGCGTTGTTTCGGCGCAGCCGCCCTGGTCCACCGCGATGTCCACCAGGACACTGCCGGGACGCATGCGGCGCAGCATCTCACGGCTGATGAGCTTGGGCGCGCGCGCTCCGGGAACAAGGACGGCACCGATCAGCAGATCCACCTGCGGCAGTAGCTCCATGAGATGCGTTTCATTGGAGTAAAGTGTGTGGGCGGTGTGCAGGGTGATATCCAGGAAACGCATGCGCTCTAGGTCCACTTCCAGGATGGTCACATCCGCTCCCAGACCGGTGGCCATGCGGGCGGCATTGATGCCCGCTACGCCGCCGCCAATGACCACGACCTTGCCAGGCAGCACACCCGGAACACCGCCCAGCAGGGTGCCGCTGCCACCCGCATGTTTCGCCAGGAAGTAGCCACCTACCACGACCGACATACGTCCGGCGATCTCGCTCATCGGTTCCAGCAAGGGCAGGCGATGATTCACCTCAATGGTCTCATAGGCCAGGGCTGTGGCACCCGACTGCATCAATGCTTCCGTCAGCGGACGATTAGCGGCGAGGTGGAGATAGGTGAACAGAAGATGATCGGGACGCAGCAGGGCATATTCAGCAGGCAGCGGTTCTTTCACTTTGATGATCAGCTCAGCCTTGGCAAAAACCTCGGCATGATCATGGATCAGTGTGGCACCCACCGCTTCATAATCTGAATCTGAAAATCCAGCGCCAGTGCCTGCATTCACTTCCACATGAACCTGATGGCCACGCTTGATGAGCTGATAAGCTGCCGAGGGTGTCAAGGCCACCCGGTGTTCCTGCTCTTTGATTTCTTTGGGGACGCCGATGTTCATAAGGGAAGGGGGCTCAGGTGTTCCAATCCAGTACGACCTTGCCACAGTTTCCAGATTCCATGGCGGCAAATCCTTTTTCGAAGTCCGTGTAATGAAAACGATGCGTGATGACCGGTTTTAAATTCAGCCCGCATTCCAGCATGACGCTCATCTGATACCAGGTTTCATACATCTCCCGTCCATAGATGCCTTTGATGGTCAGCATGTTGAAGATGACTTTATTCCAGTCAATGGCCATGGGTTCTGAGGGAATGCCCAGCATGGCGATCTTGCCGCCGTGGCACATGTTCTCGATCATGCTGTGAAAGGCGGATGCATTGCCACTCATCTCCAGGCCGACATCGAACCCTTCCTTCATGCCGAGCTGTTTTTGCACGTCGGCTAGATGGTGCGTCTTCACATTCACGGCCAGGGTCGCTCCCATTTGCCGCGCCAAATCCAGGCGGTATTCATTCACATCGGTGATGACCACATGCCTGGCTCCGGCATGCTTCACCACCGGGATGGCCATGATGCCAATGGGGCCAGCTCCGGTGATGAGCACATCTTCTCCCAAACATTCAAAGGCCAGTGCCGTATGCACCGCATTGCCGAAAGGATCAAAAATGGACGCTACTTCTTCATCCACACCTTCGCGATGATGCCAGACATTGGTCATCGGTACGCTGATGTATTCGGCAAAGGCTCCGGTGCGGTTGACGCCGATGCCCACGGTGTCTTTGCAGAGGTGACGGCGGCCTGCCAGACAGTTTCGACACCGACCACAGACGACATGGCCTTCGGCGCTGACGATTTCACCCGCATGGAAATCACTGACATTGGAGCCAACGCGGACGACTTCGCCCACAAACTCATGGCCCACCACCATGGGAACGGGAATGGTCTTTTGTGCCCAGGCATCCCATTTGTAGATGTGCAGATCGGTCCCGCAGATGCCGGTTTTATGGACTTTGATGAGCACGTCATTGATGCCCACTTCAGGTTCAGGAACATCTTGCAGCCAGAGGCCGCGTTCTGCATGGGCTTTGACAAGTGCTTTCATGGTTAGAACGGTATATTGGAGGGCTTTCCGTTAAAATGGCAAGGCTTAATCCGTTTTAATGGATAATATTCCATTAAAACGTCGGCCTGAGATTGGAGATATAGTTTATTCCCTGGCTTTGAGAACACCCACCATGTCCAGCTTGGTGACCATCCTGCCGACGACCCAAAAGCAGGCTCCGGCGGCAAATAGCACGACGAGAATGGCGGTGCTGTAAGTCTTGTAGCTGATGAGAAGCGGCATTCGAATGGTCTCCGTACTGATCGCTGCAATGATGAAAGTGGCGAGTCCGCGACCAAAAAGTAGCCCAACGGGAAGGGCAGTCAGTACCAGGATAGTGAGTTCTCCCAAGAGGACGCTGCCCACTTCACGCTGGGTGAAGCCGACGACACGGAGAGTCGCCAGATCCCGGCCGCGCTCGGAGAGGGCGATGCGGGCGCTGTTATAAACGACGCCGAACGCAACAATGACGGCGAGGGTGAGATACAGGCGGCGAATGATGCCGATGCTTTCACCCGTCGTGCTGCGGAAGGCGGCAAGCTGCTCCTTTTTCACCAGGGTGACGGCAATGCGCGGAGTCTCTTTGACCTGGGTCATGAATTCAGTCCAGCGTGTGGGATCTACGGTCATGTAGGCACCACTCACTGAATCTCCTTCGCGCATGAGGCGGTGAAGCGCCTGTTTATCCATGTAAGCGGCGACGCCGGCGAAGTCTTCCCGCAGGCCGCTGATGGGGACGGTCAGTAGAGGGCGCTGCCCCTCCAGCACGGCCACCTGGATTTCATCGCCCAGTTTAGCCCCGAGAATCTCAGCCAGCTTGGACGACATGACGATGCCATTATCGGGCAGCTCAAGCGTGTTGCCATTTTCGTCGAGCACACGGTTGAGGTCCGCACCTTTTGGCAAGCCTGTGATGGACAACTTGCGCGTGTGGTGTCCATAACGCAGCCGCGCTTGTACAACCCGGACTGGTTCAGCCCGGATGACACCGGGGAGGTGCTCCAGATCATGAATGGCACTGCTGCTGCCCGGCTCGATGAGAAAAGCGATGACATCCTGGCGCTGGACTTCGTTCCATTGGTAAGTGAGAAGGTGATCAATGCTGTCCTCCATGCTGCCTGGCAGGACCATCAATCCCGTGGCAAGCGAGAGGCCAAAGACCGTGAATGCTGATTGCCAGGGACGCCGCTCGATGTTCCGCAAAGCCATGCGAAAAGCTGGGCCTGTGCCCCGGGTGAGGCCGATGCGCTCCAGCAGACTGGGTTTAAAGTCGGCCGGGGGTTCTGGGCGCATCGCTTCGGCGGGGGGCAGCTTGACGGCCATCCAGACGACACTCAGGACGCCGAGAAAGGAGGCACCTGCACTGACGGTGAGTGCAATGCCCAGAGCACTGTAATCCATTTTAAAGTTGAGCTCTGGAAAACGAAAAAAGAGCTCATACATGCTGATGAGGCCATTCCCCATGAAGCGCCCGGCAATGCCGCCCATGATAGAGCCGACAACAACGATGACCATGGCAAACCCGAGGTAATGCCTGCCGACCTGCCAGGAGGAATAACCCAGTGCTTTGAGTTGGGCAATCTGCTCTCTTTGCAGCCTAACCAGCCGCGCCAGAACGGCATTCACCATGAAGGCAGCGACGCTGAGAAACACGACGGGATAGGCAAAGGAGAGCGCATTCAAGACGCGCAGTTCATCCTCCAGCCGTGAGGCGCTGCCGTGATCCCGCCGGGTATAGGCACCCACCGCTCCATAACTCATCAGCAAACGGTCTGCATCGGCGATGACGGTGCCAGCTTCCACGCCCGGAGCGAGATCGATGACGAAATCATTAAAAGCTCCGTCCATGTTATACGCCACGGCCACGGAGCGGTAGTTCATCCAAAAGACGCCAAACCGTTTGTTGTCGGGGAGAGTTTCGCCGGCCCGCGCTTCAAAAACGAACTCGGGAGAAAGGCCGATGCCCGTCACGGTGATGCGGTCGCGCCGTCCATTGATGATGGCATGCACGCTGTCTCCGAGTTCCAGTTTATTGGCCAGAGCGAAGGCCTCGCTCACCACGGCTTCGCCACGTGCATCGGCTCTGGGAATGCGGCCTTTGCGAAGAAAGATCTGGTTTAAAAGAGGATCCCGATCTTCCGGCAGAGACACGATGTGGGCCGTGCAAGGCTCCAGCACTCCTGGCAGGTCCAGGACGGCATCCAGCACCACCCGTGTCTCGATGGCGGTGACGCCTGGTATTTGAGCCATTCTTTCCCGCATGGAAAGGGGCGCTCGTTTGAGGGAGCCAAACACATCCGCCATCCGGTAGCTCTGATAATAAGCATCGCGTGTGCTCTCCAGGGTGAGGATGAGGCTGCGGGTCATGATCATCATGGCCAGTCCGCAGGCCATGACCAGGGAGACGGCAATGATCTGCCCTTTCATGCGATTCACATCGCGAAAAAGCTTGAGATCAAGGGGCGTGAGCATGGAAGGACTTTAAACTGGATTGACCCAATGTGAAGGTAGTCCGAAATCAATGCTGTTCATCCGCCAAATCGTGTGAATGCTTTCCATATCTATCGTTTCTCCCGCCATGACTGCTCCTGATTCTTCTGCCCCCCTCGGTGTCTTTGATTCTGGCGTGGGGGGGCTGACGGTGGTGCGTGCGTTGCGCGAGCTTTTGCCGAATGAATCCATCATCTATCTGGGGGATACGGCACGGGTGCCCTATGGGTCTAAATCACCCGATACCATCCGCCGTTTTTCGGTGGAGGATACCCAGTTCCTGGTCGGCCATGGGGTGAAGGCGGTGATCGTGGCCTGCAATACGGCCACCGCTCATGCCCTGCCACTTTTGCAGGCGACCTTCAGGGTGCCTGTGATCGGCGTGCTGGAGCCTGGGGTGGAGGCGACCCTGGCGGGTGGAAATTGCGAGCGGGTGGGGATCATCGGAACCGCCGGCACGATCCGCAGCAGCGCGTATCAATACGCCCTGGCCATGCGCAAACCCGATCTGCAAATCCATGCGGTGGCTACGCCTTTGCTCGTTCCTTTTGTGGAGGAAGGCTGGACGGATCATCCCGCCCTGAAGTCCGTTTTGAAAGAATACCTGACGCCGCTGCTGGATAAAGGAGTGGATACACTGGTACTGGGCTGTACACACTATCCGCTGCTGGTGCCGGTGCTGAAGAAGATGCTGGGTAAAAAGGTGCGCCTCGTGGACAGTGCCAGCACCTGCGCTGCACATGCCAAGCGAATGCTGGAGGACCGACAGCTGCTGCGTTCCACCAAGGGGAAACCCACCTTGGAAATCTATCTCACGGATTTGGCTGAACAAGCTGAAGCCCTGGCCAAACGCTTTCTCGGCACTGAATTCGGCAAGGTGAAAAAGGCAACGCTATAGGGCTACCATTCCTACCTTTACATCGCAGAGCGATAAAGGTCAGCAAAGTCGGCGACGGTGAGTGGGCGGGGATTGAATTGTGCGGTCCACTGTTTCATCGCCATTTCAGCTAGCGAGGACAGATCGGATTCCTGGACGCCATAGCTGGAGATTTTCAGAGGCATTTGGGCCAGGGAAAGAAGCTCTGTGACGCGCTGCGCAAGGTCGCCCTCGTAATAGCTGGCGTAAACGGCTGCACACTCGGGTAGGGCGGAATTAAAACGGATGATGTGAGGAAGCATGACGCCCACGGCTTCGCCATGAACGACATGAAATTTGGCCGTCAAAGGATTGGCGCAGGAGTGTGCTGCACCGAGCATGGAGTTCTCAATGGCGATGCCCGCATAGGCTGCACCGAGTAGCATCTGGCCCCGAGCTTCGAGATTTTTGGAATCCGCGAGGATGCGGGTAAACCCTTCGTGGCAGAGACGGAACGCCTCTCGGGAAAAGACCGTGGACCACGCATTGCCTTTGTTGGTGACTGCCGTTTCCAGCGCATGGGAAAGCGCATCCACACCGGTACAGACCGTCACCCGATGGGGTTGTGAAACGGTTAGCTCAGGATCAAGAATGGCGACTTTGGCGGCGGCTTTGACATCCCCACACGCCATTTTCACATGAGTTTCCGCGTCAGAGATGAGGGCGTAGCTTTGGCACTCGCTACCCGTGCCTGCTGTGGTGGGAATGGCGATCATCGGCAGCATGGGCTGCGTGGCTTTCCCGGTCCCCCAGTAGTCCTGCATCCGGCCGCCGTTGGTCAGAATGAAGTTGCAGCCCTTGGCTGTATCCATGCTGCTACCGCCGCCCAGACCGATGATAAAGTCTGTCTGGAATTCACGGGCGATTTCCACACACCGGTCCACATCTTCCGTGCTGGGATTCTCGCGTACATCTCCATAGACACGTGTCTGCACGCCCGCCGTCAAAAGATAGGATGCCGCGCGGGTCACGTAGCCAGCTTTGACAATGCCAGGATCACTGACGATCAACGCCCGCCTGCCTCCCAGTTCCCGGGTCAGTTCGCCGATTTGGGAGAGCGTACCGTTTCCAAAAATGAGTCGGGTGCGGGGATGATGGTCAAAGGGGGAAAAAGGCATGATGAAGAAACGGGGGCAGACCCAGGATGACGGGCGGAGACATGGGGTGCAATCCCCGTGCCACTTCAGGCGCGGTCGATCGAACGGCGCTTGTAGAGGAACTCGAACATGTTTCCTTCATGCGGCTGGTCCCAACTGATCTTCATCGTGCTGATCGGTCCGAGGTTGAGGCGGTCAATGGTCGGACATTCGAGCAATTCGTCCGTGAAGGCTGGGTCTTCAGTGATTGCTGTGACAATCAGGGAATAACCAATTTTGCTCAATACCTCGGATTGCTTCACCTCGACGACACTGGCGTAGGGGCAAAGGAATTCCCGGTTGGCCAGCGGATGATCCCAACTGTTGCAATGAATGATCGTCGGACGCAAAAAGGTGCCTCCCTGGAACTCCACTTTCCGTGGACCATTGCGATATTTGGCGGTGACGTCCTCTGCACCGGGTTTGTCGGCGAGATCGGCATCAATGACGCCATCAATGTAATCAGCCATCTTGGTGTTGGCAAAGCCGGACAGACGCGCGTTTTCATCATCGGCTGGCAGAGGCTCCACAGGGCCGAGGCGCTGGGCGATGGCATCTGCGATTTCCTTGCCATACTTCGGCACGATCACGGCCGAAGCATTGATGCAGGAGCGACCACCGTTGTCACTGATGGAACTGACGATGACATCAATGTAGTCTTTCCAGTCTTCGATCTTGTCTTCGCCGATGATGATCTTGCTCCAGCCTGGGCCGTGGACCTGGACGGAAGGATTGCCTTCGTACATCTTCGCCATGGCGACATCACCGAAGACGAGATTACGGCCACTGAGTTTCACCACTTCGCCGCTGCCTTCATGGTCAGTGGGATAAAAACCGAAGGCTTCAGGGGGTGCTCCGGCGGCGATGAAAGCCTGGATAAGGCGGAAGGGGGTCCAGGGTTCCTCACGCCCCGGTTTGATGACCACTGGGATCTTCAGGGCGATGGCTGGCAGCCAGAGGGAGTTGACCGCTGGCGAGTTACTCGGCATCACGAGTCCCAAAGAATTCGTGGTGGGAAAATACGAGACGGGGCAATTGGCCTGGGTGCCGAATCCCAGGTCAATGACGCTCATATCGAGCCCACGGGAAAGACCATTGAGGATCTCATCCATGTGGGTCAGCGCATAGTGCAGCTTGGCCATGTTCCGCTTCACCATGATGTGGGGAAGGCCGCTGGTGCGGGAGAGAGTGGCGATGTATTCTTCGGGGCTTTGTGTATGCCCCTTGTCACCCAGTGGCAGTGTGCCGTTCAGGAAAAGGTCACCTGCTTTGGCTGTGATCTCGACCAACTGGGCCACCGTGAATTTTTTCAGGGCTTTGCGGGCCTCGCCGATCTTTCCCAGATCCTTGCGCACAATCCCTGCATTCACCTGGCTGACTTCCGCGCATACCTCGCCAGTTTTGTGATCTTTGACCGGTACTTTGTCGAGCGATTCGTAGGGACGGCCTTTGCGCAGAGCGGGGAGGTGGGGAATGGATGACATGGGAGAATGATTGGCGGGCGTGAGGGTTACGAGTGACCTCCACAAGGGGCAACGGAAAAACAGGCTTCAGAGGCCCGGTCTTTCAGTGAACCTGAAGACATCTCCTCAAAGAATAACCAGGGCTTCATCTCAATGATGAAGACAGAATATGTGCAATAAAGGTGATTCAACACCCACGGCATCCATCGCAAAACAGCCTCTATTTCAGACAAGTTGCTCAGAGCATGGCTTTGTTAGTTCCCATGACCCGGCAGGATCATGGTAACTCAAATGCATCAAAGGGTTTTAGTCCAAAGAACGTTTTGGAGCAGCAATCCGCACAGGATCTCCGGCCCCTGGTTTTTTGGGAGCAGGTGGTGTCGGTAAATTGAATCGCTGCACTTCATAACCAGTCACATTCACCGAAAGGTCCAATTGCGCGAGGAATTCCCAGGTAGCGGATACACCAATGTCATCGGCAATTTTGCGTGCTTCCAAATAGGTGTCAAAGGCATCCGCCATGACCTGGAATACAGCCACACCTTGGGTATCCCCTTTGATCTGGCGCATGAGACGCTGATAATTGGAGCCTTCCGCACGCATTTGATCCAGTGTTTCTCCACCGCCAGCTCTCGGTGTGAGGGCCAATTGAATGGCTGTACTTCCAGGGCGGATGGTTGGCTTGATGGTGTAAGAACCGCTCAGAGTGGGGCTTGAAGCTGCACGCTCTAGCATGGCCTGGAGCTTAAATGCGTCGTAAATCACTTTGCTGCGGCTTTTGTTTTTGATGCTGTCCAGTCCGGCCAGATCCTTCACAAAATAACTGAGCACCTCTTTAGCACCTGCTTTGACTTCCACGGATTTAGATCCGTAACTAAAGTTGATTTTGCCTCCGGCCATGGCCGCTTTGATCGTCGGTTTGGTGGGGTCCTTGGATGGATCAAGAGCAGTCCATTTACTCAGGTCGGCCTTCGTGGCTGCAATCACTGCGGTGGTAACAGCAGGCAGACTGGATTTGAGGGTCACCGCGATGTCGCCAAGCGCTCCTAAAACAGCTTTGTTTGGCTGCAAACCTGCCGCAGCGAGGTCTTTGTAAGCGACAGCGACTTGATCCATTTGGAAATTGCCTGCCAGAGGCGAAATTTCAGGCCAGGCCTGCTGGGCGGCAGGGGCCGTGCCGAAGACTTTAGTCAGCATCGGCAGAAATGGGTCAATCCTGACCTCTTTATACTCCAACTGACTTTTTACTTTTTCCAAGCCATCAATAATCGGTTTGATGAAAGCTTCGTCATTGAGGAAAAGTACGCCTTGCCTGGCCACCAGCACACGAGTTTCGTTAGGCTCCGCAGGATAGGGACGGGGATTGGGCAAGCGTACAAAGGTTGGCGCAGGCGGAGTATAGACCGGGGTTTCGTCTAACAGGCTTTTAAGACGTTCAAGCTCAGCCAGCATGGCATCTGTCTTGGCCTTTTCCTCTTCCCGTTTCTTTTTAGCCTCATCCAGTTTCTTGCGGAAACTGTCGAGATCCATGAACTCCATCTGCTTGGCTACCGACGTGGTGTCAATTTTGCTCAGTTCTTCGGTGACTTTCTGGAGTTCGATCTCGGCTATCTTTTGGTCTTCCTCCAGCTTTTTCGGATCTTGTGGCAATGGCGGCAGTTGCTTGATTTTTTCCACCATTTCTTTATGCTGCTCCTCGGTCACCGGGGGCAGGTCTGAAAGGATTTTATTAACGGCAGCAGCGAGGCTGATACCGACCATCACCATCACGATAATGAGAACACCCACGACGTTCGTCATGGTGTCCATCAAAGCGACGAAGGGCAGTTCCTGCTCCTCATGTTTGTGTTTGGACATAGGGTAAAAGAGACTTTAAGATTTGGTTCCCGCAGGGGGCGTAGGAGCGGGAGCACCTGCTGCAGGTGCCGGAATTTTCCCTCGAAATTTATCGAAAAGTGCAAGATCAAGCTGACCGCGGCCCGGGATGGGGAGTTTCCCCACACGGACTTTATAGTCTGCCTCTGCACGTCCAGCACCAGCATTGAATGCCGTCTGGCCGTCGTCGCGAATCAGGAAAAGAATGAGCGAGTTCTTGTCCTTTGATACTTCAGTGAGAAAATGATTGTATGCGACATCGGCGACCACCACGCTGGCGCTGGCACTGAGCCGATAATCCTGGTCATCCCAGGCTCCCAAAACTTTAAGTGAGCCTGAAGAGCATTCCACAAAATAGACTTTAGTCGTCTCAGGCATGCCGGAACCGGAAGGTTGTACCACTACCGGAGGCAGCTTTTTACTTTCTGGAATCTTCCGCTTCTCCAGTTCGGCTGTTAAAGCAGCAATTTCCTTCTTTGTCTCTTTCTCCTGACGGGTCATGCCATCAATTTCCGTCATCAAATCATCAAGCTCCTTCTGGAGCTTCATGCTGATCTCTTTATTTTGTTCCTGAAGTTCCTTGGAGGAGCTGAGCAATTTGCGGAGATTAACGAACCTCTGCTGCTTGTCCTCCAGGTTTTTTTGGACTTCCTGAAGCTTGACCAGCATTTGCTCCACTTTAACCTTCTGCTCCTCCCTCTCTTTGAGTTCCTTGAGCATGTCCTTATGCTCCTGGGCCATCCTGACTTCCTCCGCTGTCCTGCCCTGCGTTTGTTGCGACTGGGCAACGCAGAGCACGACAATGATAAGAATGAGGACGCCGATCAGAGAACACAGAATGTCCAAGAAGGGAATGAGAAGAATCTCATCCGTTCCTTTATGACGTCGTTTAGCCATGGAAAATCAAAAAGAGTGAAGACGTAGCTGAAGAGGAGGCTGAAGGAAAAACCGGATCAGTCGTGCTTGCTGAACCAGCCTTTCTTTTTGACCTGATGAATAAGGATCTGTTTGCCACCCAATTCGGTGAGAACATTGTTGAGACCCTGAATGCCAGTAGCGAGTGCACGCGTATAGTCCGTCGTGGTCTTGACGCTGTCTTTGATGGCACCCGTCATGTCTTCGCGCATGCGATTCACGGCAATGGCGAACTCGGCATCCACACGTTCCTGATGAGCGGTTGCGCGTTTGTCAAGGTTTGCCGCCTGCTCATTGATGCGAGCGGAAAGTGCATTGAGATCCACCAGGAATTCTTTCTGTGCCAGGGCAACCGCACGCACCAGTGTTTCCATGACGCCGTTGGTGTCACCGCCGGCAATGCTGCCTCCATCATTAAGGCGTGGAAGCAAGATTTCGTTACAGAAAGCGTCGATGTCATTCAAGCAGTCGTCCTCACTCTTCATCATGGAGTTCATGGGGAAGTTGAGAAGCATGGCGAGAACGAGGCCGAGGAGCGTGGCATCAAAGGCTGTGCCCAGACCGCTGGTCACTGCGTTGATCGATTTCATGATCGCCGTCACGTCTTCGACGTTGGCAAAGTTCATGCCGCCGATAGCGTGGGAGAGACCAAGCACCGTGCCGATGAATCCGAGAATCGGAATGGCCCAGAGGAAGGCTTTCAGCAAGGTGAACGAACCACCGATACGCATGCTGTCGATATCCGACTGGCTAGAAAGCATGTTGGTGACATCACCGACATTTTGCTTCACTTCGAAGAGCTCCAGCGCTTTACGAATCCGGTTGACCATCATGCTGTCACGAAGGCGAACTGGAAGTTTGTAGAGGTTGTCAATGAAAGTGCTGACGTTTTGAGCATTAATTTCAGAGCCAAGTTCCCATGGCAGCACGTCCAGCAGAAGGGCCTCACGCTGATGGCGAAGCTTTTTGAACTTCAAATACAAGATGGCCATCGCCCATGTGAAGAACAAGGTGTTGGTGAAGCTCACCAGCATGTGCTTGTAAAACAGCGATGCAATGAACTGCATCCCTGTATAGTCGGCAGGTGAAGTGCCTTCGGGTGCCTGGAATGGGTAAAGAATACCCACCCATGCGAGGAAGAGAACAAAGCCAATGCCAAAACTCAGCAAGGGATTCGGATTGGTAGGATCGGTCTCCTCCCAACCGCCTCGCTCCTGACGATGCTGCTCGAGCTCGGCGGGATTGGGCTGCTCAGTTCCTGAAAACTCTTCAGAACCGCTGCTGGTTTCCGCAGGCGGGGTAAAGCCGGAAGGGGAAGGAAGTCCCGATGGTGGCGGCAGATCCCCCAGGGTGGCAGGGATCGAAAGTTTGCTATTGCAGCCTGGGCAACGGACGACTTTCCCGGCCATGTCTGGCTCGGCCTTCAACTGCATGTCACAAGACGGGCACTTAAATTTCACAGATTGTTTCTCCTTCGTTCCTGATTGATTTTTTGGGTAGGCAAGTGGGACGTTATCAAAGCGGTTGTCAGCGCATCAACAAGTTATTTTCATTAATGATGACACTGATTTCAAACTTTTACCGCTATTTGGCCATTTCCAGACCACATTCAGCGCCAAAAGCACCCTCAATCGAGCTGCCAATCGGATTGAGGTGGTAGAATGGACCTGATATTTTGCTCAAGCGTTCGATTTCGGGCGAACTTTTTGAGCGATTTTATGCAGGATGCCGTTCACGAATGAACCCGACTCTCCAGCCCCCAGGGATTTGGCGATTTCGATAGCTTCGTTGATCACGACGGCTGCGGGTACATCCGGCACATGGGCCAGTTCATAAACGGCCAGCCGCAGGACGTTCCTGTCCACCGCAGCGAGGCGCTGGATGCGGAAGTTTTCCAGGACAGGCTCGATCAAGGCATCCAGCTCAGGGGTGCGTTCCATCACTCCATGGATCAATGTCTCGGCATAGGCCCGGACGGATGTTTTGGCGTTATGAATGGTCCAGAAAGCTTCCTGCTCCTCCGGTGTGTGTTCACCATGGAGCTCATTGGCAAAAAGGAACTGGACGGCGGCTTCGCGTCCTTCGCGGCGTTTTCCCATATAGATTAGGCGGTCTCCAGTTCAGGTTGACCGGCAAAGCTGGCGCGCATTTTACGAAACAGGGCCATCATGTTCACGGCCACCTGGGCAGCCTCGGTGCCACGATTGATTTTCACGCCCAGGCAGCGCTCTTCCGCCTGTTCCTCGGAGCTGACCAGCAGCACTTCATGGACCACGGGGGTGGTGTGGCGCACGGCCATCTGTTGAAGCGCATCGGTGACGGAGGCACCCACCAAATCTGCATGCTCGGTGGAGCCGCGAATGATCACACCAAAGGCGATCACGACGTCAGGCCGTGTGTTTTTGATGACAAGCTCAGCGCAGACAGGGATCTCAAAGGCGCCCGGCACCCGATAGACGGTGATGGTGGCATTGGGAGCCAGTTCTTCCAGCTCTTCACGGCCGGCATCCAGCAGGCCCTGGACAAACTGGTTGTTGTAAAGACTGGCCACGATCGCGATGGAGACGCGATCCTGGATAGGGCGGGGACGACTGGGACCGTATTGGGACATGAGAAAAGGAAAATGAGGCCGGGTGCGTGATCTTAGAGCTTGTGACCGAGCTTCTTCTTTTTGGTTTCGAGATACTTTTTGTTATGCGGATTCGGTTCGGAGATGACGGGTACCTGCTCCACGATCTCCAGTTTGTGGCCTTCCAGGCCCACCACCTTGCGCGGATTGTTAGTCATCAGGCGGATTTTACGCACCCCCAGGTCGGAGATGATCTGGGCACCGATGCCGTAGTCCCGCAGGTCCATGGCAAAGCCAAGTTGCAGATTGGCCTCGACGGTGTCCAGCCCCTGCTCCTGCAGTTTATAAGCCATGATCTTGCCATGCAGACCGATGCCGCGTCCCTCATGGCCGCGCATGTAAATGATGATGCCGCGTCCCGCCTCGGCCACCTTGCTCATGGCTGCATGGAGCTGGCTGCCACAGTCACAGCGGCGGGAGGCAAAGATATCCCCCGTCAGGCACTCGCTATGCACACGGACCAGTGTCGGTGTCTTGGCATCAATGTCACCCATCACCAGGGCGATGTGATGCACGCCATCCAGGCTGCTTTTATAAAGGTGGAGTTTGAAAACTCCGAAGTCGGTGGGCATGTCCACTTCTTCGATTTTCTCCACCAGCTTTTCACTCCGGCGGCGGAAAGCGATGAGGTCGGCAATGGAGCAGATCTTGAGCTTGTGTTTTTTGGCAAATTTCTGCAGATCAGGCATCCGGGCCATGGTGCCATCATGATTCATGATCTCGATGAGCACGCCGGCCTCACGCAAGCCTGCGAGGCGGCACAGATCGACGGCGGCCTCCGTGTGTCCGGCGCGGCGCAGTACACCGCCGGGTTTGGCCACCAGGGGATTGATATGACCAGGCTGGACGAAATCTGCCTTGGTGCTGTTGCCATCGGCCAGCAGGCGGATGGTGCGGGCGCGGTCAGCGGAGCTGATGCCCGTCGTGATGCCTAGTGCGGCATCCACGGTCACGGTGAAATCGGTACGAAAGGCTTCCCGGTTCTCCGGCACCATGCTTTCCAGGCTGAGCTGTTGCGCGATGGGGAGGGAGACGGGGACGCAGAGCATGCCGCCACCTTCACGTACCATGAAGGTGACCATTTCTGGCGTGATGGCCTCCGCTGCGCAGATGAGATCACCCTCATTTTCGCGGTCTTCATCATCAGTCACGATCACCATGCGTCCGGCACGGATGTCCGCGATGACGGATTCGACAGAGTCGCAAACGTGGGTCTTTTTGCTGGGCATAGGGAGATGGGAAAAGAACCGCGCTGGGGTAGCTCCAGCGGCTGGGGAGATACGATTCTAGCGGTTCCTTGGGTCAATTCCAGCGCCGATTTGATCTTTTCAGGCAGTAACTGTCACTTTTAGGTGACGGCTCCAGACCTGGGCAATGCCCAGCCAGAGGATGGGGATCATTAGCACAAAGTAACGTGGCAGGCTGGGGGCCAGGGTACTGCCTCCCAGGTAAAAAGCGGCGAAACCCATCAAAATCCACACTTCCACCGGCACCGTCCGCCAATACCAAGCCCCCATCACCCCTGCGATGATGGCCATGAAAATCACAGGTCCGTTAAACCCGATGAGAAGGATGGTCCGCAGTTCTTCCGGCTGATGAGAGCGGGGAAAGCCAAAGGCCAGTCGGCTAAGATTGCAGACCCAGTTGTAACCCACTCGTGCCGGATTGGCTTTAAAATTGGCCAGTGCGGCTGCCTTCAGCATCTCTTCACGCTCCAGGATCGGGTGCTTTAGGACGTCCTGATAAAAGGCATCATGCAGGGGAGCCACCTCCGGCAGGCTGCGTACATCGGCTTTGCCAAACCAATGTCCGTTTTCCCCCTCGTGATGGCTGCTCATCCAATAAAGCAGTTCGCCACTGTTGGTGGACCAGCATAAAAACTGTCCCGTTTTAGCTTGGGTATAGGCCAGGTACGGTGTGCAGAAAAGAAATGCGCCCGCCAGAATAACCAATGCGCGGCCCAACGCAGGCCGCCATTCCTTGATGATTAGCAGCGCCAGGCACAGTACCGCTGTGGCCATGAGCACATGACCAAAAAAGACCCGGGTCAGGATCAGCCAGCCTAAAAACAAGACCGCTGCCAGTGTCCAGCTCCAGCGTCTGTCCCGGAGGGCGTGGGCAAAACTCCAGACAAAACCGGTCAGGGTGAAGGTGGACATGGGCTCGCTCATCAGGGCAAATCCCATCCAGAGCAACGTCGGGTGAAATCCGGTCAGTGCTGCGCCAGCAAAAGCCCACGCTGCCCCGGCGTAATGGCGGACAGTCAGCCAGACAAACCCCACGGCCCCTGCCATGAAAAAAGCATTCAGCAGCCTGGCGCCCAGGGCTGCCGAGGCACTTTCACAAAAGGGCATCAGTACAATCGGATAGCCTGGGCCGTTGACGAAATTAGGCTCTTCATCCGTCACATAAAAACCGTGGGTCAGATTTCGTGCGTATTCCAGATACCGGGCTTCATCCCAGATGGGCTGGTCCGAATGACGGAGTATGGAAAGCACTCCATAAATCAGAAGCGTGGCCAAGACCAAAAGAATACCCGGGCGATGAATGGAAGATGGCGTGGCTGACAACGATGACATTCGGGTACTCAACGGGCAGTTGTCAAAATGCGCCAGTAAACTTTTGCACCGTTCCGGTAAACCAGGACAAGCCGTGAGGCAGGGGGGAGCGTTATGGAATTTCAGGCCCCCACTCGGCAGTCAGGGCAGGGGAGACTGAATAAAATCAGTTGCCAGCGGCCCTGACCACATTACCCGATGAGCCTGACTATGATCGTAGCACCCAAGATCCGAGGTTTCATCTGTACCACCGCCCACCCTGAGGGCTGCGCCAAGCATGTGGCTGAACAGATCACCGTTGTTAAAAACCGTGGACTGATTGCCAATGGCCCCAAGAAGGTTCTGGTCATCGGCTCCTCCACCGGGTATGGCCTTTCATCCCGCATTGCGGCGGCCTTTGGCTCCAATGCGTCCACCATCGGGGTCTTTTTTGAGCGTCCCGGAGAGGATGACCGCACAGCCACGGCAGGCTGGTACAATTCGGCCGCTTTTGAAAAAGAAGCCAAGTCCGCAGGTCTGTATGCACGCTCTTTCAACGGCGACGCTTATTCCGATGCGGTCAAAACAGAAGTCATCGATGCGGTCAAGGCTGATCTGGGGCAGGTGGACTGCGTGATTTATAGCCTGGCATCCCCCCGGCGCACCCATCCTAAAACGGGCGAGGTCTTCAAATCCGTGCTCAAGCCGATTGGTGAGACTTATACCAACAAGAATCTGAATACCACCACCGGCGTGGTGAATGAGATTTCCATCGAGCCTGCTCAAGGGGATGACATCGCCCAAACGGTGGCCGTGATGGGTGGTGAAGACTGGGAAATGTGGATTGATGCCCTGATGGCGGCGGACGTGCTGGCTCCGGGTGTGCAGACGGTTTCTTATTCCTACATCGGGCCTGAAGTGACCTGGCCGATCTATAAAAACGGTACCATCGGTCGTGCGAAGGAGGATCTGGAAAAAGTGCAGCAGTCTCTGGATGCCAAGCTGGCTCCGCTGAATGGCAAAGCCTGGGTCTCTGTGAATAAAGCGCTGGTCACTCAGGCCAGCTCCGCCATCCCTGTTGTGCCTCTTTATATCTCCCTGCTGTATAAGGCGATGAAAGCCGAGGGCACCCATGAGGATACCATTGAGCAGATGGACCGTCTTTTCCGGGATCGCCTTTATAGCGGTGAACCTCAGCCGGATGAAGCGGGCCGTATCCGCGTGGACGACTGGGAAATGAAGCCTGAATTGCAGGCTCTCGTTGGTCAGCGTTGGACGGAAGTGAATACTGAAAACCTCACCGAATACGGAGACTTCGCAGGCTATCAGGCCAGCTTCCTGCGCCTGTTCGGCTTCGGACTTGAAGGGGTGGACTACGCCGCTGAGACGAATCCGAACGTGCCTGTTCCATCCCTGGCTTGATCTTCAATCTGGCCCTCTCACTTTCAGTAGCGGAAGTGAGGGGGATGGCAGATCGCGCCTTTAAAAAGCAGCGTCATTGGTGAAAACCATGACGAAGGTTTTCCGGCAACGGATGGCCTTCATCAATGTCATGCACCTCGACGATGCGGCCATCATCCATGGCTGCGATGCGGTCCGCATGGGGAAAAATGCGGTTGTCATGAGTGACGATGAGCACGGCTCGGTCAGGGCTGCGTGCGACGTTTCCAAAAAGCTCCATGATCACCTGGCCATTCTTGGCATCCAGGGCCGCCGTCGGCTCATCACAAATGATCAGGCGCGGCTCATGAATGAGGGCGCGTGCGATGGCCACGCGTTGCTGCTGGCCGCCTGAGAGCATATTGGGGCGGCTTTTAGCGCGGTCACCCAGACCTACTTGCTCCAGCACATCCCGGGCTTTTTTCTCCGCTGTGCGGGCACCCACTCCCTGGATTAAAAGAGGTACGCTGACGTTTTCCGCCAGGGAAAGGGTGGGGATGAGGTTAAAGGCCTGAAAGATGAAGCCGATGTTTTGGGCACGGAATCGGGTGACCGCTGCCGTGCTCAGCTTTTGCAGGTCCTGCTCCAGCACCGTCAGATCCTGCGTTCCTGGATCCGGCTTCAGTGTCCCGGCCAGGATGCTGATGAGAGTCGTTTTTCCGCAGCCGGAAGGGCCGATAAGCATGGTGATATCTCCCAGCCGGACGTCCATATCGACATCCTTCAGCACATGCAGGCGTGATGAACCGTCGCCAAAAGACTTATTCAATCCGCGCACACGCGCAGCAAATGGGGAGGCAGCGTCAGACATGGGAATTAACCACGGAAGACCATTGCAGGCTCCAGCCTGGAAACACGCCAGATACCCAGGAGCGCAGACAAACTACAGATGACCAGGATCACCCCCAGGACCACGAGCGGCACGGCTTCAGGCATGTAAAAAGGAGGCTGTTCATTGGCCAGAGCACCTTTGGCAAAACCTGCCGTGAAAAACAGGCCGATGCCGTACCCGATGAGTCCCACCGTGAAGGCTTGCGTGAGCAGCATCAGGCACAGAGTCCAGGTGGAGGCCCCCATCGCTTTCAGGGCTCCCAGGTGTTTCATGTTTTCTAGCACGAAGGAGTAAAAAGTCTGGCAGGAGATGGCCGTGCCGACAATGAAACCGACGATGACGGTGATGCCAAAGCTGATGGGGATCCCCGTATTGCGGATGTACCAGGCCACCGTTGTGGTATTGAAATCCTGAATGGAAGGCGGCGTTTCAGCTGTGAAATCAGCCCAACTGAAACCCTTGTTCAAGTATCCCTTCAGTCCTGTTTCGCGTTCGATGTCAGCCACGCACTGGGCCTCGCTGATGCCCGGGCGCGGGGCGGCAATGACGGCAGAGAGCATCTTGCGCTGCGGGGGGGTATATTGCAGGGCACGCTCATAAGTGGTCCACACATACGGACCTCCCGTGAAGCTCTGCATCGTATCGGCGATGCCGACCACGCGGGCCTCCTGGTCATTGATCTCAAAGGTATCCCCCAGTTTAACTTCGCCACCGCTCTCTTTCGCCAGGCGCTTCATCCCCAAGTCATCAATGATCACCGCATGGGGCAGGCGCAAATCTTCCAGCCGCCCTTGTAGCAGCTTCACCGGTGCACCCGCCAGTGTGGTGGCATCAATGCCGATGAGCTGGATGATTTTGAAATTGCCGTTTTCAAGTCGCACGCGCTGGATGCCGGAATAAAGCGGAGCTGCCCAGGCCACGCTATCCACACTGCGCACCCGTGCCACGTCGGTATCCAGCAGGGGATTGGTTTCATTGACCTGCTCCACCTTTTTCTCCACCACCCAGATGGGAGCAGGCACGTTTTTCAAGGTGGCGGTGGTCCAGCTCATCAAGCCACAAAAGACCGCTGTCTGCTGAGCCATCAGAAAGGTGGCAAAAACCAGCCCGGCCACCAACATCAGGTATTTGCCGGTGTCACCAAAAAGCATCTTGAGGGCGAGGCGCAGCATGTCAGCGATGGGCGGATGGAGAAGTCATGACAGTCATCTTGCGTGACTCTACGCCTGGGTGAGGAAAGAAGCGGCAGAAGACATGCCAAGGGTGCATCTTTCCACTTTTTCATCAAGAACGTCCGCCGAACAGCCCGCCTAAACCGCTTTTCATCACTCCAGAAAGCACTTCCTGCAGCTTCTCAGTGGATGGATGGGTGTCATCAATGACTCCGTTGGGGGTGAGCCGGTCAATGATCTGCGGCAGAAACTGGGACATGAGCGGCAGTACCATTTTGGCGTCAAAACCCAGCTTGGCTGCCAGATCCTGGACGGCCTGGCTACCAAGCGCTGCTTCCAGTTGGTCCGGCTGTACAGGCAAATTTTTGTCTGCGGATACCCACGAAGCAAACGTCTCACCCAAGCCTGCCTGCTGGAACTGCTGCATCAGCCCACCCAGGCCACCGGCCTGATTCATCAGGCTAGTGAGCATATCGCCCTGCTTACTGCCGCCGCCGAAAATCCCGCCGAGTGCCTGCTTGGCCAATGAATCAAAAAGTCCCATAGAAGGTCAGGATGCCGGACGAGCCGGGTGAAGTCAATTAAGAGTGGGGATTCGACCTGCTTGGTATGTTCAATTTCCACTGGAAAACAGCCTTATAATGTTGGCGAAAAACACCAAAATCAGAAAGAGCCCAATAAGCACACCTAGCACGATTATGAGCTTCCGATTGATCTTACGCTTCACATGCGGGGTCTCAGAAATGATCAGTTGGTATTCGGGAGTCATGACAAACTTCCCTCGGCGACCAGCTATTTTGGAAATGATATAACCGTTAATGAGAGTGCCGATGGGAAATGCAATGAGACCCACGATCGAAAAGAGGAGTGTCGGAATCCGTGTCCAAGAGCGAAGTCTGCGTAATCCATAGGCTATAAACAATTGGGCAATGCCCAAAACAAAAAACACTCCGCCTTCGATAACGACGGCTGATCTGTCATTGTCTATTCCTTCTAACAGCAAAACAAGTCCACCCACAATCGCCAAGAATCCGCCTAAGTAATAAAGCAAGCCGACTGATTTGATGGTTGCTTCATTGTCCAAATGCTCTCGCCGGAGTTTTTCCGCAGAAGTTTCAACCTGTGGGATGTAAAGATCAGACTGCGGCGGCGCGTAGGGGTTAGCTTCCATGAATGACTAGGTCATTCCATGCTCTAATCGGATAGTCAAGAGCGTTGCAACCCAGCCTTTTTAAAGGGGGGCGTGGAATCTTACGCACTAAATTCTCAATAAATCATCGTATTGTCGGGTGCGGTCGTTTCTTCCACACCCGTCACTTTGATCACGGGAACCGTCTGATCACCTTCCTTTTCGTAGCTCATGGTGCCGGAGATTTTAACCCAGGTCATCTCTTTGAGATCCGGGGCTTTTTCACCGAAGTCCACCGGGACGGAGTAAGGCCGGGCATCAGCCGCGCAGCATTGGACGAGCATGCGGAAAATGCGCAGGCGGTGACCGTCGGCATTGTTCACTTTTTCCGGCAGGATCTGGGCGGTGGTCTCGATGGCCTGACCGGTGATGACTCTTTGCACCTCCAGATCGCCGCCGGTGTAATAGATTTCAGGTACTTCCAGGACGAATTCACCTTTGCTGTTCTGCGGCACCTGCTGTTTCAAATCTTCCAGGGTGAAGCTGCCATAGCTCTGTGCCTCTTTGGCCGGGGCGGAGGCGGCCTTGGTGACGGCTTCGGGATCATTGAATTTATCCGGTGGCGGCAGCGGAGTGTCCGGCATGGGCACGGGTTTGGGGAGTGCCCGGCTCGGCTTGTTACCATCACCACGCAGGGTGAACTCGTCCGCACGGGCGGTGGAGGCATAGTTTTGGTTATACACGCCTTTATTCATGACCCAGTGCTCACTGGGCCTATCAGGTGTCAAAAAAGCCGCGACAGTGATGGGAAGGGCGAGGATGAGGATCGCGACGATGCGTCCTGTCCAGGTGCTTTCTTCCAAGATCCCGTGACCGTGGTTCTCATGGGCATGCGCGTGTCCGTGGCCGCAGCAACCGGCCTCATGTGAATGATCGTGCCCGGGTGCCTTGGTAAATACATGATCATGCGAGTGATCGTGACCACAACCTTCATGATGAGCGTGACCATGATCATGGCCACAGTCTTTAGTGTGAACGTGGGCATGCCCACAGGCTTCAGTGTGGACGTGCTCATGCTTGTGACCATGCCCACACGCTTCTGTATGCACGTGGCCATGTCCATGACTGTGGCCGTGGTCATCATCCTCCTCCGGCAGGCTGTGGTCATGGCCATCACAAGCGGCATCTTCGGCCCCCATGGTCAGCAGGTTAAAAAGGCCCATGACGGCCAGCCCGATGCCGGTGACGAGAACCATCGGACGAAAAATCCCGTCCCCGGGCAAATACTGGTTTACCCGGCCAGTGTAGTAAAAATAAAGCAACACGGCACTCCAGACAAACAGGAGGGAAATGCTGATCAGGTGGACGAGAGTACGTGTTCCGCTCATGGCTTGGACGTCGTGGTTAAAAGGTGAAAAGTGCGCTGAGGGCGTTCCAGAAGTTTTCGGGGAAGTTTCGTGGATCTGTGACCAGGAGCATCATGGGTCCCGAAAGGAGGGCGATCAAAAGGAAGGTGCCGATGAGCATGCCGATGACCATGCGGCGCTTGAACACGGCCGCATACATGAACATGAGTTTGATATCCATCATCGGGCCGAAGACCAGGAAGGCCAGCTTGGCTGCCATGGAAAAGGAAGCCATGGGCGCGGCGATAAAGGCATCCGACGTACTGCATAGCGACAATACGAATGCGAGGCCCATGATGGACGGGATGGCTAGGAAACCGTTTCCGGCGACGGAATCCAGGATGTTCTGGTCCACCTGGGTGTTGAAAAGGGAAGTGATGATGACGCCGACGGTGAAGTACATCCCGGTATCCAGGAAGTCTCCCATGGCTGTGCGGAAGGCATGCACCAGTTTGGCGTTAAAACTGGTCTTGGGTGCATGGCCGTGTGCGGCTTCGGCGGCCGAATGCTCAATGCTATCTGCCACGCTCGCTTTTAAGAGCTGAGCCGGTTTAAAACGGAGGACAATCAGACCCACCGTCACCGCCACGATATAACCAAGAGACAGACGGGCGATGGTCATGCTGGCATTGCCCAGAGTTGCCCAGCCAGTGATTTTTTCGAACTCCTTGAAGGCTGTGAGCGTGCTCACTGCCACGATCGGGTTCATGATCGGTGCTGCGAGCATGTAGGAAAGTGCGCAGGAAAGTGGCAATCCCTTTTTCACCAGACGGCGGATGACCGGTACCACCGCACATTCACAAACCGGAAAGATGAGGCCGAGGAAACCCGCCATCAGGGTGGAGAGCACCTTGTTCTTTGGCAGCACGCGGTCCAGGAGTTTGGCCGGGAGAAAGGCATCGATCAGCCCTGAAAGGAGGGTGCCGATCATGATGTAGGGAGCACCTTCGAAAAGGATGCTCAAAAAGGCCATCAGGACATCACCAAAGGCGCTGGGTTCGGGCAGGGCGGCTAAAATCATGGATTCGGTCTGCTTTAAACGTACAGGCGGGATGGATTCAAGCGGTAAACCTTCAGCCTGAACAATTCACGCAACAGAATACGCAGGGTGAGAGCACCAAGCTTCATCCTTGTTCCCAACCTTTTTAATTTCCTCCACCAGCCTCTGTCTGAACAGAGAAATCGAACCTTTTTCAGTCCACCTTGCCCAGTCCGGCATCCGGATCAGGCTCCAGGAAACCGAGTTCGACGAAGAACTCGTCCATCGCCATGAGGGTGGCTTCATACATTTCAAAGGAGAGATTGAAATTGAAGAAGCCGTGGCCCTGGCCCTCAAATTCAATGAGGCGGCAGAAGTTCTTTTTCTTGGAGGACTTCTTGGCAAACTCGTACGTTCCGCCAAAAGGCACCACGCGGTCAGCCGTGCCGTGCATGATCAGCATCGGAGGCAAACCCGGACGAATGGCGCGGATGAGATTGGCATCCTTGGCCACACCGGCATCAGGGAAACGTTCCAGGCCAAAGCCCTTCTTGGAGGTATCCAGGACGGGATTGAAAAGCACGATGGCATTCGGTGCCGGGCTGCTGTCCAGGATATCCGCAGGATCATCAAAGCCATTGAGCATGGCCGAGGAGGTGATGGCGTGACCGCCGCCACTGCCGCCAATGCCGACGATCTTGCCCGGATTGATGCCCAGTTCCACAGCATTGAGTCGGATCCAGCGAATGGCGGAGCGCGCATCGGCGATGGCTTCCAGGGGGCCGCCCTTGTTACGGTTGGTGATGCGATAATCGAACGCCATCGTCATCATTCCGCGTGAGGCAAAGTAAACGCAGTGAGGGGCAAACTGGGCTACCTGGCCATTGTCCCAGCCACTGCTGAAGAAAAAGGCGGCCACAGACTTTGGATAGGGCGGTGCTTTGTCAGCCTCCGGTTCCCAAATGTACACGGGCAGGCGGACATCTCCGACGGTCTTGTAGATCTCCTCGCGAGCCGTCTTGAGAAGTTCCCGATTTCGGTCGAGTGGGAGTGTGCGTTGATGACCTTCGCCGAGAGATTCCATGTTTGCGTGTGGCAGAATTGTGACTCTTGCGAAAAACCTCGCTCCAGCAACATCTTTTCCTGGTCTAGAGGCCTCAATCAGGATGTATTTATGTTTAACACCGGAATTCAGCCCCCACTTTACTGTCCGTGAAAACTTTTGTGCCCCTTATCTGCTTTTTTGCATGGTTATTGTTCCATTCATCTCTGTCCGCACAGGATCCTGCTTTGAGGGTAAATCTGGACCGTGCCTATGAGCAATGGCGTGCAGCCATCCTGGCCCAGGATGCCCGTGCCTGGGCCGCCGCCATCACCCAATATCGTCAGGTGGTGACGAGAAATCTCATTGTCAGCCAGCGCCAGCCATTTCCGCAGGCGGTCTTTGCGGTGCCGCTGGATCCACCGGAAATTTCGGGCCTGCGTTTGCTGGAAGCCCAAGCCGTGGGTGAGACGGCGCACCTTCTTTATTTTGGCAAAGTCAACATGGGGGGCGATCCTGGCCAGATCCCGGAGAGCGTCTTGATGCTCAAATTTTTCTATGAGCGCGGTGCGTGGCGTTTTGACAGCAGCAAGATCCTAAAGATTTTAGAACAGCCGGAAATCGTCCAGCAGATCAAGTCGGGAGGTCGTCTTGAGTTTCTGGATTATCCTGAATTCACTCCGCCGGGCACGGCCCCCACGGTGCCTCCTCTCTGTGGCATACCGGAAAATATGGCCGGTTGTACGCTCCAGTCCTACGGTTATGAAACCAAGATGCGCATCAATGGTTTTGATTGCCCAGTGATGGCGGACCACGCTGAGAAGTTTTTCGTGATCGGTGGATTGAAGAACGGGGCCAATGATGTGACCCTGACGGTCAAACCGACCGATATTCCAGCAGGTGAGGAACGGCTTCTCCAAGTGGATTTCTTTGTGCTCGCTGGCAAAGCGCAGAAAGCTCCTGTGCGGGTCTTCCATTACGAATCCAAAGATGCGGCGACGAGCAGTCCGTTAAAACTGCCCGTCATTATCAACGAGGACGTTTTGAGCAAGGGCCGCTGACGCCAGCGATCACTTACCCCGATGCTTGGCAAAGATGGCCAGGGTGCGGTCTCTCTCGGTGGAATGATCGACGATGGGCAGGGGATAGCCGGGGGCAATGGCGCGATTGTCCTTGGGCGGGTCCATGAATCGCTCGGCTGAAACGTTTTTGAGTTCCGGCACCCACGTGCGGATGTAGCTGCCATCAGGGTCGTAGCGTTTGGTTTGAGTCCAGGGATTTTGGATGCGAAAATACGGGGCTGCATCCGCTCCTGTGCCTGCGCTCCACTGCCAGCCGCCATTGTTGCTGGCGTTTTCACCATCCAGAAGATGCTGCATGAAGTGGCTTTCCCCCAGTCGCCAATGACAGTGCAGGTCCTTGGTGAGAAACATGGAGACGATCATGCGCACCCGGTTGTGGACAAAACCGGTGGCCAGAAGTTCGCGCATGCCAGCATCCACAATCGGAAACCCCGTCCGGCCTTGAGTCCAGGTTTGGAAATCCTCGTCACTCCCCGGCCACGGCATGCCTCGAAATTCAGGGGCAAACTCCTCGTCGAACACCTCTGGGTAGTGCCACAAAATGGCCAGGTAAAATTCCCGCCATGCCAGTTCCTTAATGTAGGTCTCAATGGAGGTGCGAGCATCCGGCGTCGTGGCAAGCGCAGCGGCTGCCATGCATCTTTCGTGTAACTCGCGGATGGAGATCAGGCCAAAACGCAGGTCCTGACCCAGCCTGGAGGTCGTGACCCCGGCCGGGATGTTACGCTTTTGTGCATAGGCATGCAGCGTACGGTTCTCGATGAATGTTTTCATCCGTTCTCTCGCCGCACGTTCACCTGCTGCGGGGAGGATGGCCGTTGCTTCGGGCAATTGCCAGTGTTCCAATGTGGGAACGGGTAAGCTTTTGATGGCCGGGTCAGGCGCTTGGCCCAGAGTGGTCAATTTCCCCAAAGAAGCCGTTTTATTCAAGCCCAGCCAGTTACGTGAATACGGAGTATAAACGCGGTAGGGGCCTCCGCTTCCTGTCAATACTTCATCGGCTTCATGCAGAACCCGGTCTTTATAGGAGTGGCAGGGAATGCCGATACGGTTGCATACCTCCTGGAGTTTCTTTTCCATCTCCCGGCCGTAGGGATCATAATCGCGATTGTAATACACGGCTTCAGCCTGGGTCTCATGGATCAGCCTTTCGAGCTCCACATCGGCCTGGCCACAGCGCAGGATCAGGCGGCTACTGAGAGTCTCCAGATTTTTGCTGAGCGAATCCAGACAACCGCAGAGGAACTGCTGGCGTGTCGATCCTGTCCACCCATGCTGGCTTTTCCAATCACTTAAAACATAGGCCGGGATCACCTGAGCGGCCTCTTTGGCCGCGTGATGAAGGGCGGTATTGTCCATCAACCGCAAGTCGCGGCGAAACCAGTGAATGACAGTCTTATACTGAGGCATGGCCCTTTTTTACGCCTGTAACCGCAGTCCGGTGGCCCGGATTGTAAAAAAGAGCTGCCTCAATGAAGCACCTGGGAAATGCGGCATCCCAGGTGCTTATTTCTCATCCTTTGAAGGGCTGTCTTTTACTTCGCCGGGAAAGGGCTGGTGGAGAGCTTTTTAAAGTCCTCGGTGATTTTGGCCACGGCGTCTTTAGGGCCGGTGAGCTTGATGAAAACGGGGGCGTCAGGTCCTGGGATGATGGCACCCAGCAGGGTATAGTCTGCCTTGGCTGTCTTGGGGCCAAACATCGCGCCATCCATGTAAGTGCCGGTGGCGGTGACGAGGCTGACCTTGGTGCCGTTGGCATCCAGTTCTTCGGTTTTGGAAACGGGTGGGCTTTCGAACTGGCCCAGCCAACGGTCGATGTTCGCCTGGGTATCCCCGCCCTGGCCGCTGCCGAAGTAATAAAAGATGGCTTCAAGAGGTTGCTCGGCACCTTCCACGGTGATCTTCAGGGTGGCGGCACGCATCGGGCTGCTGGTCGGGACGGAGGTCCAGCCGGTGGCAGGCAGGGTGAAATTGAGGTTTCCGGCGGTGACTTTGCCCTCTTCAGCGAGGAGGCTGGTGGTGGCGATGGAGATGAGGGCCAGGGTGGTGAGTAAAAGTTTCATGGTGGTTGGAGGCTGGGTTGGTTTCAGATATGGAAAGGGCGGACCCGTGGGCCCGCCCTTGGAAATTAAAAACTTACTTGGTGACGTGCATCACGCCCTTCATCAGCAGCCAGTGGCCGGGGAAGGTGCACATGTAAGGATAGTCACCGGCTTCAGCAGGTGCGGTGAATTCGATGGTCTCGGTAGCCCCTGGCATGACCAGCTTTGTGTGAGCCAGGATGTCATCTTTGGAGGCATCCGGCACATAGCTCTTGGCCATCGCTTGCGGGTCCGTCATCATGGCATTGGCTTGTGCGCCCACCGCCATTTCTTTGCCGGTCTTGATGAGCAGGAAATTGTGCGGCTGGGGGGCCACACTGCCGGTGTTGTTAAGGGTCAGTTTGACTTTCTGGCCAGCCTTCACGCTGAGGTCGGTCTTGTCATAGCCGAGTGGATTGCTGGCGTGTGGTTTCAACTCAAGGGTGGCGACGTCGGCTTCCTGGGCGGAGAGTTGCAGTGAGAACAGGGCGATGGCAGTAAGGGCAGCTAGTTTCTTCATGGATGTGGGTTGGCGGGGGTAGTACGTTTAATCGGGAGTGGAAGGGCCAGATTTTCAACCAATTTCGTGTGTAGGACGTGAAGTTTGCAATTTGCGTCAAGGAAAGTTTGGGCGACGTATCTCCGTATAGAGTTCTATCCCCCATGAATCCTTTTCACGAAACAGCCGCCGCCGCTCATCAGATGAGCCGTCGCCATGTCCTGCGCGGACTTGGAACGATGATGTCTCTACCCTTCCTGGAGTCCCTGGGGGGGCGGGCATTTGCGGCTGCCGCTAAGGCTCCAGCGACCCCGCCGATGCGCGCGGCCTGGCTTTACATTCCTAATGGGGTGAACCCCAAGCAGTGGTTCCCAACTGGGGAAGGCACGAATTATGAACTGAGCGCCACGCTGAAAGAGATCGAGCGTCATCGCAATGATTTTATGGTCGTTTCCGGTTTGGCTCAGGATAAAGCCCGCTCCCATGGCAATGGCGGCGGAGATCATGCCCGTGCGACTTCCACTTTCCTCACGGGCTGCATGCCGAAAAAGACGGCAGGATCCGATATCCAGCTAGGCGTTTCTGTGGACCAGATTGCTGCCCAAAAGATCGGCCACCTGACCCGTCTGCCATCGCTGGAACTCAGCACCGACGGTCAGCGCAGTTCTGGCCGTTGCGATAGTGGTTACTCCTGCGCTTATCAGTTCAACCTGGCCTGGAAGAATGAAACCATGCCGATGGCTCCAGAGATGGATCCTCGTTTGGTGTTCGAACGTCTTTTCGGTTATGGCGCAGCCGGAGGCAAAGGTGCTGAAGGTGCCCGCCGTCAGCGTCTCCAGAAAAGCATTCTCGATACCGTCCTTGGCGAGGCTAAATCCCTTCAGGGAAAAGTCAGCGGTAACGACAAGCGCAAGCTGGATGAATATTACAGCAGTGTGCGTGACATTGAGCTGCGCATTGAGCGTGCTGAGAAATTCACCACCACTTTGCCCAAAGATTACCCAGTGCCAGAGGGCATCCCTGAATCTTATGAGGATCACATCCGCATGATGTTCGATCTCCTCACCCTGGCTTTCCAGACGGATACCACCCGTCTTTGCACCTTCATGCTAGCGCATGACGGCAGCAATCGCAGCTTCCCACAGATCGGCGTGCCGGATTCCCACCACTATCTCTCCCACCATGAGAATGATGAAGAGAAATTGGCCAAAATCGCAAAGATTGACCAGTTTTACATGCGTCAGTTCGGCTACTTCCTGGATAAGCTGAAAGGTACCAAGGAAGGTGATGGCAACCTCCTGGACAACAGCATGATCGTCTTTGGTGGCGGCATCGGTGATGGCAACCGCCACAACCATGACAACCTGCCGATCCTTCTTGCTGGCCGTGCTGGCAAGACCTGGACACCAGGCAAGCGCATCGTCCTGCCAGGTGAGACACCGATGACTAACCTGTATCTTTCCATGCTCGACCGCCTGGGCGTCCGTGCCGAAAAAATCGGCGATAGCTCCGGTGTCCTCGAAGTGAGTTAAGGCAAGGCGACGCGGATTGAACTGAATTGTTCCTCCAACAAAAAACGCCCTCGTTCCAACCGGAAGGAGGGCGTTTTTGTATTTGAGAGAGCTTAGCCCAGCTTGGCACCCTGCTTCTTCAGCATGGCTTCCAGCATGCGGCCATACTTCACGTAGCTGTCATACTGCTCCTTGGCCTTCTGCTCTGGGGAGAGATCATCGGCAGCGCCGGCACCGTGGAAGACGACGGCGACATGCGGTTCAATGCTGATGTAACCTTCGTATCCAGTGTCCACCAGGTCCTTCATGATGCGCTCGATCTGGCCTTCGCCCTCACCTGGGTAGGTGTAGGTGGCGTCATTCTTGGCTGTGTCCCAGATGCCGTCTTTCACGTGCACATGAGCCATGAATGGCTTGATGGCTTGGTACATTTCCCAGGCGTCCTGCTTTTGGCCAGGGCGGTCACGGTCATCGATGAAGACAGGGTTGCCAGTATCAAAGACCCACTTCATGCCTGGGACAGCTTCAGCCATGCGTTGAACATAAGTGGGGCTCATGCCGCCCCAGTTCATGCAGTTCTCATGGACTACAACGAGACCGGCATCGTCGAAACGCTGGTGAATATTCTTCATCCGCTTGATGCGCTCCGGGGCGAACTGCTCCTCCAGGTCTTTTCCGCTTTCGTCTTTGCAGACAGCATAGGACATGACGCGAACGAGCTTGGTGCCGAGGCGCTGCATGCGCGGGATAGCACGGCTGATTTCAGCTTCGGTGACGCTGAAATCGTCAGTGATTTTCTTGGCCCAGTTGCCGATGAGGGAACCGAATCCGCTGATCTTCATGTTCTTTTCAGCCAGGTGAGCGACCACCTTTTCAAACACGGCCTCAGGAATCTCATGCAGGTTGCCTTTGACGCCGTCGAACTCGACCCCACGGCATTCAATGCTGTCCCAGCCGAGTTCCTGGTGGGCCTGGATCTGCACGTCGAGGGGTGCGCCTGCTTCATCTGCAATGCCGGTAAGTTTGATCATGGTCAGTTTAAGAAAAGGGGATGTACGGTTTGGGAATCCGTTCTTTAAAGGAAGATACGCCCGGTGGCAAGCGGGCGTGACAGTACAGAAGTGGCTTCGATGTCTGGTTTGATGCGGGGCGGTCCAATGAATAATTTTGTTAAGATCTTGTAAATGTGTTCTCGCTTAACGGATTACACCTTTACAATTGAATTAGATGTCACTCGATAAACATGCCTTCACGGATGGTCAGACGCAGATTCTGGTGATTGATGATGACCGTAAGCTGTGTGGGCTGATCCGTGATTATCTGGAGCCCCTGGGTTATACGGTGGCGATGGAGCATAACGGGCCTGAGGGGGCGGCTCGGGCGATGGCTGAGCCCTGGCATGCGGTCATTTTGGATCTGATGCTGCCGGGCTGCGATGGGTATGAAGTCCTGCGCAGGGTGCGGGCGAAGTCTGCCGTGCCGATCCTGATGCTGACCGCACGGGGTGATGAAGCGGACCGGATCGTGGGGCTGGAGAGCGGTGCGGATGATTACTTGCCGAAGACCTTTTCCGCACGGGAGCTGCTGGCCCGGCTGCGTGCGGTGACCCGTCGGGCGACTTTAAGCCAAGCCTCTGCGGATGCCGTACCACCGATGAAAGAACTGGTGGTGGGGCCGGTGCGGCTGAACCTGGATGCACGGGTGGCGACATTAAGTGAGCAGACACTGAGCCTGACCCCCGTGGAATTTGACATCCTGGCAGCACTGATGAAATCACGCGGACGTGTGCGAAGCCGCGAGGCGCTGATCGAATCCCTGCGTGATCGCGAGTATGAGGTGTATGACCGGAGCATTGATGTGCACATCGCCGCCTTGAGAAGAAAGCTGCGTGACGACGCCCATGAACCCCGCTTTATCCGCACGGTGAGGAGTGCGGGGTACATGTTTATCCATCCGGTGGGGTGAGCCTGCTCGTGTTTTAAAATCCATTCGGCTGTCCCATCTTATGAAACTCCGCTCTTTAAACTTATATACCCGCATCCTGCTGTGGCTGCTGGTGAATGTGGCGGTGCTAGGAGGGGTGTTTTTACTGGTGCTGAAGTGGCAGTTCAGGGAGGGGCTGCAAGGAGCACTGGGTGGAATAGCCGGGGACCGATTGCAGGTCATCGGGCAGGAAATGCATGATACCCTGAGTGCCAATGCCGAAGCTGAGTGGGCGGGCATTTTAAAAGAGCTGGCTGACGAGTATGCGGTGCAGGTGGCACTGGTGACACCTCCAGATCGTGTGATTTGTGGGGACGCCATTGATTTTCCGGCCAAGCTTAAAGAACAACTCGTCGACATGAGTCCAGGTGGGCCGCCGAGAGACTGGGGGAGACCGCCACGTGAAGGTGGACGCCCTCCTCCACCGAGGGATGAACTGGAGGCTTTTTTGTTAGGCGATGATTTTCTTGGCGAGGGTTTTCCCCCGCCCCCACCCTGGCCGGAAAGAGCGGGAAGAGGAGTGCCCTCGCGGTTTGGTACTTTTCTGCTGCATGCAGGGGATCCGCCGCTTTATTATGCCGGGGTACGTTTGCCTCCGCCATCAACGCTGACCCGCCGGGATGGGCCGTTGACGTTGATCATCGCCACCCGCTCCATGACGGGAGGGGGACTGTTTTTTGATACCAGCCCTTGGTTGCTGACCACCTTTGGGGCGATGGCGATCTCGGCGCTTCTCTGGCTGCCTTTTGTGAAAAACATGACGAGCAGCATCCGGGCAAATATGAAGGTGACGGAACAGATCTCCAAAGGCCGCTTCGATGTCCGGGTGCCGGAGGGCAGGGGAGATGAGCTGGGCAGGTTGGCGCACGGCATTAACCAGATGGCTGTGCAATTGGACGGACTGGTGAATGGACAAAAACGTTTCCTGGGAGATGTGGCTCATGAGTTATGCGGACCCATCTCACGGATGGAAATGGGGCTGGAAATCCTGGAGCCACGGCTTGATGGCGGGGAGGCTTTTCGGCTGGCTGAAGTGAGAGATGAGCTGCGCCAGATCTCTGCGCTGGTGGATGAATTGCTGTCTTTTTCTAAAGCGACGCTGGGCCAGAAGAGGCTGACCTCTGAGCCAGTCACTCTGCTGCCTTTGATCGAAGGGGCCATACACCTGGAGGGACTGCCGGAGGAGCTTTGTCTGCTCCTGATTCCAGAGGATCTGAAGGTGAATGTGGTGCCGGATCTGCTTCGCCGTGCGGTGAGTAATCTGCTGCGCAATGCGCACTTGCATGCTCGAGGGGCCCGCATCGAAGTGACAGCGACTCGGTCCAAGGAGATCGTGACACTGACGGTGGCGGATGAAGGACCGGGAGTGCCCGAGGAGAGCCTGCCGCGTTTGTTTGAGCCGTTCTATCGGGTGGATGTGGCCCGTGCGCGGGAGACGGGCGGCACTGGACTGGGGCTTGCCATCGTTAAGACCTGTGTGGAATCCTGTGGCGGCAATGTCACGGCCCGAAATCGTGAACCCCATGGACTCATTGTGCTGATTGAGCTTCCTTGTGCTTGACCTATCGAAGCAAAACGCTCAGATTTAGCGTTACCACCCCATGAATACCAAGCACATCCTTGCTGTTATTGCCGCTGCTCTTGCTGTTAACACTGCCTCCGCTCAAGACGGTGCGGTGGACTTTGAAAAGCAGATCCTGCCGATCCTGAAAGAAAAATGCTTCAAGTGCCATGTGAAAGAGCACGAAGAAGACGGCAAGCTGAAGAAGCCAAAAGGCGGTCTGCGCCTGGATGGTGCGGCTGTCATCATGAAAGGTGGCAAAGAATATCCGGATGAAAACGTGGTCGCAGGCAAGCCGGACGCAAGCTGGCTGCTGAAGACCATGGCACTGCCAGAATCCGATGAATACGCGATGCCTCCAGAGGGCAAAGGTGATCGGGTGACTGCGGAAGAGCAGGCTCTGGTGAAGAAATGGATCGAGGCCGGTGCTTCCTTTGGTGCCTGGAAGGGTGAGGAATAATTCCTCCTTTAGATCCCTGATTTTTCAGTGAATCATCGAGCGGCGGAACCCCTGGTTCCGCCGCTTTGTTTTTGGGGAAAAGTGCCGTCCCGGCAGTGCAGGCTTGCATGGCCAGCGTGCATGGGGCTTTCTTTTTCCATGCCGCTTCCGCCATTCGTCAATGACCCTCATCCGCTGCTGCCGACGATTGATCGCACCTATAAAGCGGAGGAGATCAATGCGTTTGGAAAGGACCGAGGACCTGCTTTTTACGAGACCTGCCATCTGTATGCGCAGAGTCTTTGGCAGATTGGGTTTCCCGCCAAATGCATCCTGCTGCTGAACCGGGCGCTATCCTCACCGATGCCGGGCACGGAGCCCCTCTTTCAAAGGTTGCCTCTGCCTTATCAGGCGATGGCCTGGCTGCTCATTCACCGGCCTGCGGATCAGTTCATTGGCAATCCACGGCGGCATTGGCAGCATCTGGCCACCCGGATGGTGGAGCCTAACAAAGAGTTGCGCGCTTGGCGGGCCTGGGCGTGCTGGTATCTGGCTAAGGAAATCCTTCCTGAGGCCGACTTCCCGGCGGATCTCGAGCAGCTCCGGGAGGAAGGCGTGGTGGAGCCCACCCAGGGTGACATCGCAGATCACCTCCAGGATTTATCCCCCGCAGATGACCTGGCCCAGTGGCAGGCTGCGCTGGCATGGGCGGATGAACAAACAGGCCAGGGACGACGGCCGCCGCTGCAGGTCCGGGTGCGACGGATTGCAGAAGATGAACTCCCCGTGGTGCAGCGCCTCGGGCGGGAAATCTGGCGGCAATATTACCCTGGCATCATTTCCAATGAGCAGATCGAATACATGCTCAGCGTGTGGTATCAGCCGGATGCCATGGCACGCGAGATGCGTTCACGGGGAACATGGTTTGCACTCATCGAAGTGGCTGCGCATGGACCCGTGGGATACCTTTCATTTGAACGATACCCGGAAGGGGTGCTGTTCATCAACAAGCTGTATGTCCAGGCTGCGATGCATGGCCATGGTGTGGGGGCTGCTGCGTTAAGGTGGACTCAGGAGCGCGCCGTGGAGCTGGGCTGCCAAAGCGTGCAACTGCGGGTCAACAAAAGGAATGTCACCGCCATCCGGGCCTATCAGCGCGCAGGATTTCGTTTTGCAGAGGATGTGTGCAGCGATATCGGCAGCGGCTTTGTGATGGACGATTACCGGATGGAAAAGCGGCTATAATATGACAATGGCCTAACCAAGGATGAAAATAAAACCGGCCTGCGCATGCAGGTCGACGAACAGGGAAGCTGAACTTACTTCAAACTTTTGATGTACAAGACCAGGCTTTCGATCTGCGATTCATTCAAAATCCCGGCATAGATGGGCATGCCGGTATCGAATTTTTCGAACCCTTTCACGACCTTGGCACTGGGATTGGTGATGGATTCGCGCAGGTAGGCTTCATCGGCCAGGGCGGACTTGCCGCCTTTGCCCAGGATGCGCTCACTGCCGTAAATGCCTTTCCAGCTCGGGCCGACTTTGCCGACGGTGCTGCCATCAATGCTGTGGCAGGCCATGCAGCCGATCATTTGATAAAGCTTGGCCCCTTCTTCGACGGTGGGTTTGGCCAAGGCGGTTGTCTCCATTTTTCGTGGGGTCAGATCCACCGTGAGGTCGGCGAAACCTTCTTTGGCCGGGTCGAATTTCCCCAGCTCCCAAGGGCTGAAGTAAGCGGTGTTGGCGGCTTCCAGGCCGTCGGCACTTTTGAGCCCCCAGCCGATGCGCATCTGGTGCACACCTGCCTGCATGTCTGGAAAACCGACAAGGACACTCATGCCGTCCTTGCTCAGGTAAGCGCTGCTGGCAGTCAGCCACTCCTGGCCCGTGCTGCCGTCCAGTTTCAGGTGCGGAGAGCCGTAGTCAAAAGTGCGTTTGTAGTTCCAGCGTTCAGCACTGTAGCTGGCGGGATCTGTGGCCAGTTTTGCATCCATGGGCGTATTGAAACGCAGCAGCAATCCCTTGTCCGTGGGGGTCATTTCCTTGAGCAGGACGCGCGGCTGGTCTGTGTAACGCACACGGACGAGACCGCTCAGCTTTTTGGCCGTGGTGCCCCAGACCTGAAAACCGGCGACGTAGAGCTGGCCGTCCGCCGGATTCACCTGGGCATTGAGTGGCCCAAAATCGAAGTCTCGTTCAAAGCTCATCACGGTGGCCTGGGGGCGCTCGAAGCGGGTGTTGATGAGCACACGGAAAAGCTCGGGGCGGTTATACCCCACGTGGATCAGTTCATCATTCAGCGGACCCATTTTGGCATCGGTCAGCCAGGTCTGCGTGGCTCCGCTGGGATTCACTGGATGCGGCAGCCAGACCATCGGTTCGGCAATCGGTGCAGGATAGACTTCTTTGGGAGCGATGGTGGGAAGATGACCGTAAAATTGGTTATCCTTGATGATGTGGATGGGGGTGGAGGGGACGTAATTACCCTGTTGGTCGCTGGCTGTCACCATCCCGGTTTTGGGATTCACGCCGATGAATGGCTGACGCAGCCCATAGGCGATCACCTCGAAGGATTTTCCATCGGGGGCCACCTTGATGACGGTGCCGTTATGCTTACCAAAGGTGGTGCCTTCCTGGCCGCCTTTGGCGATGTAGAGGGAGCCGTCCGGCCCCAGTTTCATTGAGTTGGGAAATTCCCGTGTCTCCGCTGTCTGGGCAAAGAGATTGCAGAACATTTCATAACGGTCTGCCTCTTTGTCCCCATTGGTATCCACCAGTTTCCAGATGCCGCTGCGGTCAAAGACAAACAGTTCCCCCTGGCGGGCGACGATGCTCATCGGCTCATGCAAGCCGGAGGCGAAACGCTTCCAGGTCACTTTTTCCAAGTCACCTTTCAGGCCGGAAATCAGCCACACATCGCCATCAAAGGTCACACCTGCGGCATCGCCCTGGTCATTGAGGAAAGCGAGGTCCGCCAGGCGCACATTGCGCTTCCAGGGATTTGGAACGGGCAGGGGAATCTCGTCCAGCACATAGGCATCCGGGGATTTGGAGAGGATGCCTTGGGTGGCGACGGTTTCAGGCCAGTGGGTGAGTTTGGCTTGGGATTCGGGCATCTCCGCAGGGATCGTGCCGGTGACCATAAGGTCTAGAATCTGGCCTTGTTCAGAGGGCGGGATGACAATCCAGGTATGTCCTGAATCATCGTGCTGGAGATGTATCCCGGAGGTCTCAGAGGCCTCGATGACAATCCCAAAGTATGCGTCTTCTTTTTCCTGTTTACCCAGGGTGATAGATTCAATTTTTTTGGGATTGAACGTCAGGTTTTTGATTTTTGGCAGAACCCCAACAACCAATGTCAGAGGTTCTTCATGGGGTGGGATGTCCCAATTTTGGGAAAAGCATTTGTTTCCCATTCCTAACAAAATGAGACTCGTGAGATCCAGATCATGAACTCTCACGTTGAGTTCAATATGAGAACTGTCGTGCAATTTCAGGGCTTTAAAGGCTGCATGTCTTGGATCTAAAGCCCCCCGCCCCACCTCTTCCGGGCTAGGTCCTGGCTCACGGGGATCAGTGAAGCTTGGTTTCTCACCCACCTGCCAGCCGGGGTAGATGCCATTCGCCAGCCAGACTTTGCCCACCGGTTTTGGCAGGTACTCCTGACCGTCTTTGGTTTTTTGTCCGGCGACGTGGTAAGAGCCGGAGGCCAGTGCATCGGGGGTCACGGGCGCTTTTCCTTCCTCACCTTCCCAGATGGCGGAAATGCGCAGGAGGTCGGTATCGAAGCATGCCCAGAAATTATGGCCAAGATTGAGAATCAGACCTCGGGGGGTCAGATTGTCCTTCGGAAAACCTTCGCCGAGGTCGCGACAGTCCAAAACGCTGCTGAAAAACGGAAAATCTTTTTCCACGAAATCACCCCAGGGAGTATCCGCGGGGATGACGGGAGGCTTCGGCGCTGCAGACGGCTTTTTGGCCTTTTGCTGGGCAAAGGCTGGGGAGAGAAAGCAGAATAATAGGCACGCCAGGGTGGAAAAACGCATCATGAAAGAACACACCGAAGGGACCGTCTCTGTCAATACTTGAGCATCAAGTTCAGGTGCGGAGGGTGGCTTGTCTGACATCCAATTTGCCAAATCACCGAAAATGCCTAATCTCATTCACTTATTTGGCGGCCCAGCCGCGTATATTTAACGCTGTTTTGCTTTCCATGAGATCCGTTATGCCTGTTCTTTTCCGAAGCGTATGCCCTTTGATTGTGGCGCTGCTGTCCTTCTCTTTTACCTCAGCCCAGGCTGATGTAACGCAGGCTGAGGGAGACAAGCCGGGCATTATGGGTCGCGTTTTTGGATTTGGTAAAAAGAAGGAAGAGGCCCCGCCTCCAGCCCCGGTGGTGGAGGCAAAACCGAAGCCTACGACTCCCGGCCCTCCGCCGAAGGTGACGACCATCAAGCCGAAATCCGGCAGTTCCACACCCGCGAAGAAGTCCTCCTCCACGCCGACCACGGCTAAAAAATCCACTCCCCCCGCCCCTAAGCCGACGGCTCCCGCCAAACCGGCTCCACCAAAATCCACCGGAAGCGATGGAGAATTCAGCCAGTCCAAGGAAGCTGAGAAACCGGTGGTCAAATCGGTCACTGTTTCTACCCCCAGTGCAGCCGATATTCCCACGAAGCTGCCCGCCAACGCTGGCTGGCAGATCGTTAAGGTCGGTGGCCGCGATTACATCACCGGGGAGAGCATGCATCAGTTCTATCGTTTCAGCTCTTATAAAGTTGAAGGCAAGCATGTCTGGTTCCGCTCGAATAACCTGATTCTCAAAGCCACCATCGGCAGTCAGGAACTCCTCATCAACAACATCAAATTCATTCTCAGCTATCCAGTCCAGGAATCCTCCGGACGTGCCTTGTTTTCCCGCATCGACCTTTGCAAGCTCATCGATCCAGTTTTGCGGCCTACTTACATCACGGATGCCGAGCCCTTTGATACGGTCGTGATCGATGCGGGCCATGGCGGCCATGATGCTGGTGCCCGTGGCGTTTACGGATATGAAAAAGACTTTGCTCTGAAAATGGCCAATGTGCTGAAAACGGAGCTCACACGGCGTGGTTTTAAAGTCATCATGACCCGCACCACGGATACCTTCATCACTCTCAGCGGACGTGTCGCCGTGGCGAATGCGACGCCTAACAGCATCTTCTTGAGCCTGCACTTCAACTCGGGATCCAGTAGCGCTGCCAGTGGTATTGAAACCTTCGCTCTGACTCCCCAGGGCAGCTCCGCCAGCCTGGAGCGTGGCGGCGGCTACAATGCCAGCGGCCTAACCGGAAATTCTCACGATTCGGCCAACATCGCCTTGGCCACGGCTGTGCATGCCATGGTCATCAGCAAATTCAAGTTTGTGGACCGTGGCATCAAGCGTGCGCAGTGGAGCGTGCTGACAGGTTGCAAGCGGCCGGGGATTCTCTTCGAAGGTGGCTTTGTGACCAACGGTAACGAGTGCCGCCTCATCGCCTCCGATACCTACCGTCAGTCCGTCACCAGCGCCATTGCGGATGCGGTGGTGAATTATCGCACGGCATTGCGCGGCGCGATGACTCGCACCCGGTAATGCTGGAGTGTGATGAGGTCACGGCTTCCATTTTAAGCTGGATTGTGTAACCGCACGCTTGAGGGCTTGCCCTGTCTGTCTGCCGCCGCTACGGTCAATGCATGGCCGCTTCACGACCTCCCAGCCTCCCGTTTCCTGATCCGTCCAATTTCAAGATCAATCCCGGCCGTATTCTTATGGCCGTGCTTGCCCTGCTTGTGGTCATCGGGGTTCTTTCCAGCTTTTACCAGGTGCCTGCCAACTCCGTTGGGGTCGTTCAGCGCTTTGGTAAATATTTGGATACCACTCAGCCAGGGTTGAATTTTAAACTGCCTTTCGGGCTGGACAAAGTCACTCAGGTGGAAGTGCGCCGTCAGTTGAAACTGGAGTTTGGTTATGGCACCGCCGGTGCCACCAACGAGTACCAGTACAATGAAGACTACTCCGAAATGGAGAAGGAAAAGAACATGGTCACGGGGGACCTCAATGCCGCTGTGGTGGAATGGGTGGTGCAGTTTCACATCGAGGAAGCTCGGGATTATGTCTTCAATTTCCTGGAGCCTCAGGACACCATGCGGGACATGTCTGAAGCGGTGATGCGGGAGGTCATTGGCGACCGCTCCATTGACGAGGTGCTGACCGTCGGCCGTCAGGAGATTGAGGTGAAGGCGCTGGAGCGGATGCAACTCATCGTCCATGCCTTGAAGATGGGCGTCCGCATTGACCAGATCCAGCTTGGCAACGTGAATCCGCCGGCGGAAGTGAAAGACAGCTTCGATGAAGTGAACCGTGCTCAGCAGCAGAAGGAATCCTCCATCAACCAAGCCAACGGCGAATACAACCGGGTCATTCCTGAAGCGCGAGGCAAGGCCGAGCAGAGCATCAGCCAGGCTGAAGGGTATGCCACTCAGCGTGTGAATCAGGCCCAGGGTGACGCCTCCCGTTTTACCGCCTTGCTCACTGAATATCAGAAAGCTCCCGAAGTGACCAAAAAACGCATCTATCTGGAAACCCTGACCGAAGTGCTGCCTTCCATTCCTGGTAAAATCATCGTGGATGACCGCGTGCCGCAGTTTCTCCCGATGATGCATCTTCAGCAGAAAGCGACCACTCCTGCCACAACCCCTCTCCGTCCTGCCCGATGAAACCTGCGCTCTCTCTCCTCGTTCTAATTGCCAGTTTTGCCCTGTACGTGTTGGCAACCGCCAGTCTCTACACCGTCAGTGAAACGGAGCAGGTGATCATCACCCAGTTTGGTAAACCGGTGGGTGATGCCGTCAGCGATGCCGGACTGCACGTGAAGGTTCCTTTTATTCAAAAGGTGAACCGTTTCGAAAAACGCATCATCGAATGGGACGGTCCTCCCGCCAATATGCCTACACGCGACAAGGTTTACATCGTCGTGGATAACTTCGCCCGTTGGCGCATCACCGATCCGCGCAAGTTTTTTGTGAATCTGCGGGATGAGCGCGGTGCCCAGTCACGATTGACAGACATCCTGGGCAGTGAAACGCGTAACGTCATCGCCAAGCATGATTTCATTGAGGCCGTGCGCACGACGAAGGACCGCAAAGTGGCTCGTGATGCCAACATCGGTACCTCCATCGCTGATGCACGCATTGGCAACCTGCCGCCCATTATCAAGGGACGCTCGGAACTGGAAAAAGAAATCTTTGCCAACGCAGCACCCAAGATGGAGGGCTTCGGCATTGAGCTGATGGACCTGCGTTTCAAGCGCATCAATTACAACGTCTCTGTCAGCCAGACCATCTATCAACGCATGGTCAGCGAGCGCACCCAGATCGCCGAACGCTTCAAGTCCGAAGGGGCAGGGGAGGCGGCCAAGATCCTGGGCCAGCGTGAGCGCGACTTGAAATTGATCGAGTCCGAGGCTTATCGGAAAGTGCAGGAAATCGAAGGCGCGGCGGATGCCAAGGCCACCGAGATTTATGCCAATGCCTACAACGGCAGTGTGCAGGCCCGTGAATTCTTCGAATTTACCAAAACGATGGAGGCTTATAAAAAAGTGCTCACGGCCGATACCAATCTCATCCTCAGCACGGACAGTGACTTCCTGCATTATTTGAAGTCGGACGAGAAAAAGGCAGTGATGCCGAGTGTCTCGTCGGGTGACCCGGTTGAGGGACTGCCATCCCTGCTGGACCTGGCCAGGCCTACCGAATAACAGCGTGCTGTATGGCGACCTTGAACCGCCACTTTTGGGGATGGGATGCACCGGTGTTGAAAAACGCGGTGCGGCATCTCATGCATGGCTACTCGGGCCCGGCTGCGCTCGACTTGACGGATACCCTGCTCATCGTTTCCACGGCTGAGGCGGGGCGCCGGCTGAAGGAAGCGCTGGCGCGTGCCCATGCTCCCGGGGCCCTGGTGCCCTGGGTATGGACGGCGGAACAAGCCCTGCTACCCGCGGCAGTGCGTAAAGAGGCGGCAACACGTTTGCAATCCCAAATGGCCTGGCAGCAGGCGCTGCAAAAGGTGGCTGTGGAAAAGCTGACGGCGCTTTTCCCAGTCCTGCCTGAGGAGCGTGGCTGGACCTGGCAGCTTGAGCTGGCACGTGTGCTGGATGATTTAAACTCTTTGTTAGGTGCGGGCGGGCTTACCTTTGCTGATGTGGCTATGCAGTCCACTCATGATGCCGCCCGCTGGCATGATCTGGCCATCATTGAGGATGCCTATACGCAGGAGCTGAACCTGGCCGGTCTCTGCGATGCACAGGCCCTTAAACTGCGCACAGCCATACAGCCCGTGTTGCCGGAGGACATCAAGCGGGTGATCGTCCTCGCCGCTCCAGATTTGCCCCCCTTGTTTCAGCGTTGGTTGTTAGGCTGCGCTGCGGAAGTGACCGTGGCCATTCAGGCTCCGCAGGAAATGGAACACACCTTTGATGAGATCGGCAGGCCTTTGCCGGGATACTGGGGGGAGAACGCGGATGTCATGGTGCCATTGCCGGATGCCCACATGCATCTGCATCATGATGCCTCCACCCAGGCGGAGCGCACCATCACTCTTTTGAGGGAGCTGGCCCCGAAGGCGCGTGTGGCCGTCGGCGTTGGCGATCCAGAAGTGGGTGCCGTTTTGCAAGAAAAACTGGCTCTGGAAAATGTGCGTGTCTTTGAGCCCGGAGGCGTGTCTCCCACGGAGGTGGGGCTGTGGCATGTTCTCAATCAAATGCGTGCCCTGCTGGCGGGTAGTACCTGGAAAGCCTTTGCCGTTCTCTTGCGGGTGCCGGAAGTGCGTGCTGCCTGGATGGGGGGAGGGCAGAACGGCGGATTAAAGGTTCTGAAAGAGGCGGATGACTTCGCCATGGAGCACATGCCGGTCACGCTGGAGCATGCACTGGAGCTTTCTGCCAGGGCAGAGCCGGGGTCTCTGTTGCCCACGGTATTGGTGGCCGCCCGCACCTTCGTCCAGGAATTAAAAAGTCTGCCTCTGACCCTGACGGCGCGGACTCTACTGACCCAGCTCTATGGCGAGCGCAAGTTCAGCCCGAACACACCTTCGGATCAGCTCACCACTTCTTTGGCAGATGCTTGGTTAGGCTGCTGCCGTGAAATTGAAGCTGAACTTGCCCGCTTTGGTCTGACCCCGAAGCCTGAGGAAATCTTCGCTCTATCCCTGGAGGCTCTGGCCCGGACTGCGCTGACCGAGCCGCGTGGGGAAATCGATCTCGTTTTGCAAGGCTGGCTGGAACTTCTCTGGGAGCCTGCGCCGAATTTAGTCGTGGCTGGGCTGAATGAGGAGCACGTGCCCGGCATCCTCATCGCCCATCCTTTTTTACCTGACCAGGTGCGCCAGCAGCTCAGTCTGCCTAGCCAGGCCACACGCTTCGCCCGTGATGCCTATACCCTGGCAGCCTTGGCGGCACAGCGACTCCACCACGGGGCCTTGCATGTCCTGTGCGGCCAGTGGAGTGAGCGCGGGGATGCCCTGCGTCCGTCACGGCTGTTGTTTCTTTGTGATGATGAAACGCTACCCCAGCGGGTGAAGCATCTTTTTCCCAAAGAGGAATCCGGCAGCATGCGTGCCCAGGAGCCTGCCCGCACCCTGGCCTGGCAACTGCGCCCCCGCATCCGGCTGCCCAAGGTGGAATTCATCTCTCCCTCACGCATCCGTTCTTACCTGGAGTGCCCCTTCCGTGATTACCTGAGCCAGGAACTGCGCATGGAGGCCATTGATGCATCCAAGCGTGAACTGGCCCCCAGTGAATTCGGTACCTTGGCACATCATGCATTGCAAAAGCTGGCTGAACACCCGCAGATGAAAGCGAGCAAGGATGCCAAAGAGATTGCCGATTTCCTGGTCGGCATGGCGATGGAACAAGCGCACCTGCGATACGGGCGCAAGCCAGCACCGCTGATCCGCCTCCAGCTTGAAAGCCTGAAACAACGGCTCACGCATGCGGCGGATACGGAGGCTGCGGAACGCGAAAACGGATGGGCGATTTACGCTTCCGAATGGTCGCCGGGCGAGAAACCATTGATCATCGAAGGTGCTCTTCTCAAATGCAAAGTGGACCGCATCGACCGCCATGAGCACTCGGGACAGTTTCGTGTGCTCGATTTTAAAACGGCGGATAAAATCACGGATCCTCTCGCCGCCCATGTCCGCAAGGTGACCGGCCGCACGCACATCGCCGAGCCCGATGAATGGAAGTGCTTTCAGTTAAGCGATGGCTCCTCTTATCAATGGAAGGATCTCCAGCTTCCTCTGTATGCGGCGGCTCTGCGGGAGCATGGATTGCGTCCAGATGCGGTCGGTTATTTTACACTGCCTAAAAATGTGCAGGATACCAAGGTGCTGACCTGGTCTGGCTTTAGCGATGAATGGGCGGACCGTGCCCTGGAATGTGCGGCGGAAGTGGTCCGCCGCCTGCGGGAGGGACGATTTTGGCCACCTTCACCGAAAGCCTATGACCGGGGCTTCGATGAACTTTTTCTGGGGGATCTTACCGCAGCGACATTGTGGGAAGGTCCCACTGTCTGACATCATTCCCCAGGGCCGTTTACATGAACGGATTCTCTCTCTTCTCCCGTCCAATCGTGGTGCCTGGACCATGGCCTGGATAAACCCGTGTGATTTCAGGCAGAGGCCACAGTTTCTCCTCAATGCCGGCCACGAGTTGCTTGAACGAGCCGCCAGGGAAATCACAGCGGCCCAGGCTGCCGTAAAAAATCACATCCCCGCTCATGAGTATCTGCTGGTCATTTTGCCAAAAGCAGACGCTGTCTGCGGAGTGACCAGGCACATGAAAAAGCTGCCATTCCACGCCGGCGATGGATACCTGGTTAGCGCTCCCTTCCAGGACATGATCCACGGTGTATTCCGGCACAGAAAAGGAGCTGCCAGTCGCCGCACCAAAAAACTTTTCCAGCGTCAGTGCCCGGCTGAAGGGCGACCACGCATAGATGGGGCAGCCGTGCTCGCTCTTTACCAGAGCCGCGTCCAGGACATGGTCGAAGTGTTGATGAGTCAGCAGCAGCGCGTCCACGCGAATGTTTTGTGCGCGCAGCCAGGCGGCGACGCCCTCGGGCGCATCCACCAGCAGAGTGCCGCCAGGCAGGCGTAAAACATGACCATTTGTCTCCACAATGCCGCCTGTATAGGTCTCGGGTTCCAACATAAGCTGCTGTTGATGTAGGAAACCTGTGGACATTTCAAGCAGCAAACGGCAAAATTAGTGACCATTTCTGGCGTTTGTACGCGTATTTAGAGATCAAACCCCCATGACTCGTAACCCCTTGTCCCTCGTGGCCGCCGGTGTGGCGTCCATCTCTCTGGCTTTCATGCCTGCTGCCCGGTCCGAGACCAACTATGGTCAGGTAGCTATGCATGTGGCCTACATGCTGCAAAGCCAGCATTACTCGCATCAGGACTTTGATGATGCGATCTCAGCCAAGCTGCTGCAAAATTACCTCAACATGCTGGACTTCCGCCATGTGTTTTTCACCCAGGAAGATGTGGACGGATTCAAAAGCAAATACGACACCACGCTGGATGACCATGTGCTGATGCGTAACATCAGCCCCGCCATCGAAATCTACGATGTGTATAAACAGCGGGTGAAGGAGCGGATCGAATTCACCAAAAACTCACTCAAGGATCATCAGTTCACCTTCGATTCCGATCGCACTATTGAACTGAAGCGCGACAAGGCTCCATACCCCAAAAATAAGGCTGAGCAGGACAAGATCTGGCTGGATATCCTGGAGGACAACTTGCTCCAGGAAAAACTTTCTGACGAAGCCAAGGCTGAAGACGCCAAAAAGAAAGAGGAGAAAGCCGCAGAAAAAGCCAAAAAAGACGCTGAAAGCAACGAGGCGTCCGCCAAAAAAGACACGGGCGACAAAACCGTGGCGAAGACTGAATCCGCTAAAGAAGAAAAGCCCCTCACTCCTGAAGCCCGCGTCCTGAAGGATTATGAGCGCCTTTTGGAGAGCATTGAGGAGAACGACCAGGAAGACGTAGTGGATTTTTTCCTCTCCAGTCTTTCCGCCGCCTATGATCCGCATACGGAATACATGAGCGTCAATGAGACGGACAATTTCAACATCCAGATGAAGCATAAGCTGGTGGGCATCGGTGCCCTTCTTGGCCTGGTGGATGATGTCGCCCAGATTCAGGGCATCGTCGTCGGCGGTCCTGCTGACAAGCAGGGTGAGCTCAAGCTCAACGATAAGATTACCGGCGTGGCCCAAGGGGATGCGGAGTTTGTCGAAACCAAGTACATGAAGCTGCAAAAGATCGTGGACATGATCCGCGGCACGGATGGCAGCACCGTCCGCCTGCGGGTCAATCCAGCAGACGCCCCTTCTGATACCAAGATCATCACCATCATTCGTGGTGCTGTGGAACTGAAAGAAAAACTGGCCAATGCCGAACTCCTCCAAACCCCCTCCGAAATGGGGCCTCCGCTGAAGATTGGCTGGATCAACCTGTCTTCCTTTTATGCGGACATGGAAGAAGGCACCGTCAGCACGACCGATGACGTGCAGCGCCTGCTCACACGCCTCATGAAAGAGAAAATTGACGGCCTGGTGCTCGACTTGCGCGGCAACGGCGGCGGCTCTCTGGAAGAGGCCATTCGCCTCACCGGCCTCTTTGTACCCTCCGGCCCCGTCGTGCAGGCTAAAGACTGGCGTGGCAACATCTCCTGGCGCGAATGCGAGACCCCCAAGGCCTTTTATGACGGCCCGATGATCGTCCTCACCGACAAAACCAGCGCCTCTGCCTCCGAGATTTTAGCCGCTGCCCTTCAGGACTATCGCCGGGCTTTGATCGTGGGGGACAAGTCCACCTTCGGCAAAGGCACCGTGCAGACCATCCTGCCTGTGGAGCGGTTCATGCCTTTCTTTGCCAACAAAGATCGCGCTGGAAACCTGAAGGTGACCATCCAGAAATTCTACCGCATCGCGGGTGGTTCCACCCAGCTTAAAGGAGTGGAGCCAGACTTGGTGCTGCCTTCCATTCGTGACGTCCTGGACATCGGCGAAGCCTCGGCAGACAATCCGCTGCCCTATGACACCATCCCGGCCCGCCGTTATGGTCTGGTGACTGATAAGCCGTATCCTCTCGAGGAACTGCGTAATCGCGTGAATGGTCGTCTTGCCGAAAACCCAGAGTTCCAGTACGTCCTGGATGAATCGAAGCGCCTCAAGGAGCGCATTGACCGTAACGTCGCCACACTCAGCTTGGTTGAGCGCCAAAAGGAAACCGCCGAAACCAAAGCTCGCCGTGAGAAGCAGGAATCCGAGCGCGCCGACCGAGTGAAAGTGCTGAATGAGAAGCTCAAGGAAGACGGCTTCAAGACTTACCACCTGACACTGGATAACGTCGATGCAACAGAACTCGTCCCTGAGTCCGCTTTCACCCGCGAGCAAAGCACCGGCATGAAAATGGCCGCCAAAGAGGACGGTGAAGACGCTGCATCTGAGCTGGCTAAATTCCCCTACGGCCTTGAGCCCGTGAAACTGGAGACCGTGAACATCATGCGCGATTTCCTCGACCTAACCACCAAGCGCCCAACGACCGCCAAGGCAGAAGAAAAAGCAGCCAAGTAACGGCTGCCGCCTGACAGGTGTCATTCCCAAAAAAGCCGGAACCCCCCAAGGTTCCGGCTTTTTTATGATCTGCGATTAATCCTTGTTAGGAATCCCGTCTGGACACAAGCAGCATTGCTGTTAAACTATTGGTTAGAACACTGAAGCAGGCATTCAGTGGATTCTGTCGCAGGGGCTATAGCTCACTTGGTAGAGCGTCTCGTTCGCAATGAGAAGGTCAGGGGTTCGATTCCCCTTAGCTCCACGGCGGGTTTGGGGTTTTTAAACCCATCAACGGCTAAAGCTATTCTGCCGTCTTTTTGGCCTGGGCGCGGTCATGGCGCTGAATGTCTTTTGCGATGAGATGCTCCACATAAGACGAGAAAGATCGGCGGTCCAGCTTGGCCAGCTTCTTACCCTCTTTCATGAGTTTTTTGTCCACAGTGATGCAGGCTTGGTCTTTGGTCGTGAGTGCCATTGCAAAATGATGTGTGACGATGTATAGAGTGCAAGTGTATTTTTCCAGATCGCCGCATAAATTTTTCCCGGACTGGGGGTAGGTATGTCAGGGCCCAGGGCTAACTATTTATTTGGCGTCCCACAGGAAGTGCTCCAGCCGGATTCGTGTGGCCAGCTCTTTTGCCTCAGTTGCTCTTTCTCCAGATGAAAGGGCGAGCTTTTCGGCCAAGCGAGCAGCAGATTCCCATTCTTTATTCGCTTCCAGGAGCTCGATGCCAAAGAAGCCAGCGCGGTAAAACCAGCGATGCTCCGCTGGATTGGATGGTCCGGTATAACCACTGGCCTGTACGGCGTCATAACAGGCCTCCAGGGCTTCGGTCGTACGTCCCGCTGCCTTCAATACAGCGGCGAGCGTATATCCGGCACGGGCACTCCATAGATAGGTAAGATTATTCTCCTTCAACATTTCCCGGAGAGTCGTCACGGCCTTGTCCAGTTGAGCAGGATCTGTCTTGCCAAGAAGCATCAAGATTTCAGCACGCTCACAGAGCAGGGAGCGCCGCATATCTTCGGAAAGGTCTTTTTCTGTGAGCAGACTGTCGAGCAATTTCAGCGCTTCAGGTTCCTGACCTGCACGGCGTTTGGCCATGGCCTGCTGCTGGCGGGCTGGGATGCTAAGAGGGCCTCCGCGCTCAGCCAGTTCCTGCCAGAGATTGATGGCGGTTTCGCGTCCTTCATCACTCATCATGGAGATGGCTGCCATGCCAGCGAAATAGAGGGCCGTATCCGCATAGGGGGAGCTGGCGTAATCCTTGGCCACCAGCTCAAACTCCGTGCGGGCGCTGGCGAAGTTTTCCTGACGATAGTAAGCATCAGCGATCTTCATGCGCACACTCGCTGAATGGGATGATTCAGGCCAGGTCAGGAGGAATTCGTTCCCAGCATCGGTGAGGGCTTTGATCTGGCCCTGCTTGTCCAGCATCCACATGCGGGTGATGGCTGCCTGTTGACGCTGCCGTTCGCTCAGGCCCGGCAGGGCGGAAAGCGTTTTTAAAGTCTCTTCAATGGCCGGGAAATCCGTGGGGATTTGGGCGAGTAACGTCTCTGCCAGCGCCAGATGTGCCTGGGCGAGCCGTGGATGCCCGCTGTTTTTCTGGATGAAGGAGCGTAATTCATCAGTGGCGCTAGGGTCACCTTTGGCAGCTAGATCCAGCACCCGGTCCAGCTCAAGGTCGCTGGCTGCATCTCCCGCTGGAACATTGGAGTTGGTCCCGGCGCTGACGATTTCCAACTGGCCCAGGATGCTTTGGTAAAGCACCAACTCACCAGCCCGGAGCGCTGCCACGCCGGCATTGTAGAGAGCCGCACGCCTTTCTGCTAGGGTGGTGGCCACATTGGCCGCTGCCTGGAACAGTGAAATGGCCTGAGTATATTCATTGCGGGCATACGCCGTGCCGCCAGTGACGAAATCCACCATCGCGGACTGGCCTGCTCCATAGCGCAAACGCCATTCATTGGCCAGGGTGGTGACCCTGCGGTCAGCTTTCAGGGTTCCATAAGTCTCCAGGGCCAGCCGCATAGCTTCCGCGCCTTGAGGGTGCCCGTGATGCAATTGAACCATGGCCTCAAGCAATCCCAGACTTTCCAGCGTGCGTTTTTGGTTCAGTAGCCAGCGTGCCATCAGCAGGATGGCGTGCCCTTGCAGTTTTTCAACGGAAGGCGGGCTCTGGAGGGCTTGCCGCTGGACGGTATTGCCCTCCGTCATCCATCGCAAAACGGCATCTGGCGGCAGAATGTTCCGGGGCTCTTTTTCCAGGGTTTTGGCTAAAAGTTCAAAAGCCTCATTCCAGAGCAGGCTTTCAGAGGTGTTATCAAGAAACTGCACCAGTGTCTCCAGGCATTCGGACGTTTTATCCTGCCGCAGCAATGTATCAGCCAGCAATACTGAGGCGGAATGATGTACCCTTTCGCCTCCGCCCGTGGAGGAAATCAAGTGGCGTAAAAGGCTTTCGGCCTCCGCATAGCGCCCCAGTTCCACGAGACCACGTGCCCGTAAAAGTTCGGACATGGAGCTGCCTGTTTTTTGGGAAAGCTTGTCCAGGTCCTGCACAGCCGGTTGGTAATTGCCGCTGTTTAGGTCCAGTTCATCCAGCATGAGCCGCGCGCTTTTGGAGGTGAGTTCCAGTGGCGACTTCTTCAGCGACATCAGCAATTCACGCGCCAGAGATGTCTGGTTGGTCGCCAGCCAGACCTGGGCAAGTAAAAGCTTTTCCTGGCTGGTTGCTTCGTTAGCCTGGTAGCGTGATTCCAGGGAAAGCCGCGCTGCATCCAGATCCCCAGCCAGTAACTGCGCCTGAGCTTCCCAAAAAGGCTGGTTGGGCACCTGCTCTCTGGACAATACCGCCAGGGCTGCACGCCCGTCTTTGGCCCGCACCCAGGATTCCACCGCCAGTCCTGCCAGGCTTAGGCGGTCCGTGCTGCTCCAGGTATTTTGTTCCAGCAGACGGTTAGCCTTGGTTGCTGCCACCCCAGGCAGGCCATCGCTCAAGGCTTGTTTGGCCAGCCGGAAGTCATGATTCTCCTCCAGGCCTTCTGCGTGCAGGGTCAGCGTGCCGAGCCCGAAAAGGACCTGGAGGCAAAGAATGGTTCGTCTGGCTCGGCACATGAAGAGGTGATGCTAAAGCAAATGTGGTGCTTTTGCCAATGCGTTCCGTCGTCCGGCTCACATCCCGTTCAGTTTCAGCAAATCTTCCAGCAGACCGTGTTCACGATAAAACTCCGCCTCGGCAAGCCCGGTTTCCTGAAGCCCTGCCCGGATAGCCGCAGCGTCCTTTTCCCCAAGCACATGAGCTTTGATGAGCGCCGTCTTGCGGGATTGCAGATCCAGGAAATTTGTATCCACTTCCGGGGTGGCTGGATAGAGACCCGTAGCCTGTCCTTCTTTGAGGACTTGTTTAAAGGCGGTGCCTGTCTTTTGGGCCTCGGCCTTGGCGGCGTTGATCCCGGCATACCAGTCTGCACAGACCAGACGATAATAATCACGCATGGCCTGTTTGTTATAGTGAATGATGAGATTTCGCCCATCCACGGGGACCGTGCTGGTGGCGCGGAAGCTGTCCGCATCAATGGTGTCCACAAACAACAGTGCCTCGCGGTCCACGGCGAATTCCCATTTAAGATCCCAAAGCTGCAGGCCGATCTCGTCCAGCAGATCACGCACTGCCCACGCTCCTAGCAGGGCCATTTTAATGGTATCGGTGAAGTGTTGGGTGCTGAGGCCGGACATGAGCAGAGCTTCCTGTTTGCTCACGGCCCGATCCTCCGGCTCATACTTGCTAGTCAGGTCATAGATAGGCCGGTCCAGCATCTGCCAGGCCTGCATCGGCCCCGTGAGGCCCAGCTCCTGCTCGAAAGCACGACGCTCTTTTTCGCTCAGTCCTTCGTATTTACGCAGGACCGAGCTGCCGCTGGTCACGCCAAATCTCACAATATACTCCAGGGGCACCACATAAGTATCGCTCTGGTGAAACTGGGCATAATCAAAGACAAAATTACCCATCACATTGCGCTGTGGTGGCTTCATCACCGGGAAACGCCGCACAATGTTGTAGCAGCTCGGCGTCGTGGGCATGCCTTGGGTGACCACTTCGCCCGTTTCGCCGTCCAGCATTCCCACATGATGGGTGTGCGCACCGCTTTCCAGCATGTTTTGCAGCGGGCCATCCATCAATTGATCTCGCCAAGTCACACCCAGGGAGTCTGCCTTTTCCAAGGCTGCCTGCACACGCATCCAAGTGGCTGGCTGAGTGAGGCGTGAATACATGGCATGGCGGAAGATGGCCCGGTTCAGGTCATTGCCCGCGATGCTGAAAATGCTGCCCACATCAAAGACAGATCCTGCTGGCGTGGTCTCGCAGACAATATAGGAAGGATGGTCCGGCACCGCATAGAGATGCTGCACGGAGCCAAGATACACGGGCTCTCCAAGCTGGGACAAATCAAGGCGGGTTGGGGCGGGGGCAGGGTAGGACATGAGCGTTACGCATTCAGTTTTCAGTGCGACCGGACCAGTTTGCAAGAGGTGGCTGCACAGTCTTGATCGCATGAAACATGGTGGAAAATAAAGCCGATGAATCCGTTTGACCTTCGGCCTGCCTCGGGCGGGGCCTTACAAGTCGGAAATTTGGCAGTCACAGGCCTCCTTTTTTCTCCTTCCGGGGGTGAGCTTGTGAAATTTTTCACAAATTCGGGTTGCCCCTTTTAAAGCCTTCCTGATAATGGCCCTGCCCCCATGGCAGCACATCTCGCCAGCTTTGACTTAGCCTTCCTCATCACATCTGTGGTGAAGATCGTTTTCCTGACCTTTTTGGTCATCTTGCCCCTCGTCGCCTACTCGGTGTATGCGGAGCGAAGATTCTCCGCCATCATCCAGGACCGCGTGGGACCCAACCGCACCGGCATTCCGCTGACGCTGTTTGGTTTCAAGAAGGATATTCAGATCTTCGGCATCGGCGGTCTCGTTCAGCCCCTGGCGGACGGATTGAAGTTTTTGCTCAAAGAAGATTTCACCCCCAAGTCGGTCAATACCTTCTATTACTGGCTGGCCCCTGCTCTGACCATGGTGCCTGCGCTGATGACCTGCGCTGTGCTTCCTTTCGGTAGTGAGCTGGATCTCAGCTTTCTCAATCCTCTCATTACTTCACTGGGCGGAGACGGCTTTACGGCACCGATCAAATCCGTCATTGCTGACCTCAACGTCGGCCCTCTGTTTGTCTTCGCCATTGCCTCCCTCGGTGTTTACGGAATTGTCCTCGCGGGCTGGTCATCCAATTCGAAGTATCCTTTCCTGGGCAGCATCCGCTCATCGGCGCAGATGATTTCGTATGAACTATCTCTGGGTCTTTCCATCGTCCCTGTGCTGATGGTTTTTGGAGAATTGAACCTTTCTAAAATGGCAGCCTTCCAGGATGCCAACGGCTGGTTGCTCCTGCCGCTCTGGGGTGAGGGACTGACTGTCGCCCGCTGGGTGCTCTGGGTGCCGATGCTCATCTCCTTCTGCATCTTCACCGTCGCCATGTTTGCGGAGACAAACCGTCTGCCTTTCGATCTTGCTGAGTGTGAAACGGAACTTGTGGCCGGTTATCACACCGAATACAGCTCCATGAAATTCGCCCTCTTCTTCATGGGTGAATACGCAGCCATGATCATTGGATCAGGCATTGCCGTCACTCTTTTCCTGGGTGGCTGGAGCATTCCTTTCGCTCCATTGATCGGCCTTGACTACGTCGCCGGGGCCACTCCCTTCTGGCTGGGTCTCCTGCACATCGGCACCTTCTTTGCCAAAGTCATTGTCTTCATTCTTTTCTTCATCCTCATCCGTTGGTCACTTCCGCGTTTCCGCTTCGATCAGCTCATGAAACTCGGCTGGCTGTATATGTTTGAACTCGCACTGGCTAACGTCTTCCTGACGGCTGTGCTCATGATCATCTGCTACCCGGTGAAGTAAACCCCCGCTCCGATGGCAACAATTATCGTCCAACGCCCCAAGCTCGCCTGGCATGAGAGATGGTTTATTTCCACTCTCGCCAAAGGCCTGAAAATCACCCTGGGCCATGCCTTGAAAACCTTCCGCGAAATTACTGGCGGCAAGGCAAAGGTGACCATGGAGTATCCTGAGGAAAAATGGGACTCCAATCTGCCTTCCTATTATCGTGGTGCACCGGCGCTGGTCACCGATGAGCATGACCGTGAGCGTTGCGTGAGCTGCCAGCTCTGCGAATTCATCTGTCCGCCAAAGGCCATCAAAATCATCCCGAGCGAGATCCCAAGTGACGATCCTTGGGCCAAGGTTGAAAAGCGCCCCAAAGAATTCGATATCGACATGATCCGCTGCATTTACTGCGGCATGTGTGAGGAAGTCTGCCCTGAACAGGCCATCTTCCTTCGCAAGGACTACGCCATCACGGGAGAGTCCCGTGCCGAGATGGTGCACGACAAAAAGAAGCTCTACGAGATCGGCGGCAAACGTGTGGGTCTCGTGAACAAGTGGAACGAATTGAAGTAGCCCCATGCCGTCCATTCTCTTTTATTTCTTTAGCGCTATGACCCTGGGCTTCGGCCTCCTGGTCGTCACTGCGCGCAATCCGGTCACCAGCGCCCTTTCTCTGGCAGCCAGCTTTGTCGGCCTCGCTGCTCTTTTTCTGAGCCTGGATGCCTACTTCATCGGTACCATTCAGATCCTCGTTTACGCCGGTGCCGTGATGGTGCTCTTCCTTTTCATCATCATGCTTTTGGACATCAAGGCGGAGGAGGGTAAAAAGCCCAACCTGCCAGCAGTCATCGGCGGAATTACCCTCGCGGTCCTTCTCGCCCTGCAGATTACGACCATTTGCAGCAGCTTTGACAGCGCAGGTGTGCAGCTCAAAAATGCTCCTCTCGCACTCACTCAGGCCGGAGAAAAAGCCGAGCTGCCGACCATCGCGAATGATTTGAAAGCGGGCGTCCTGCCGGATGCCAAGCTTATGGGTTTGACCCTGTTTCAAAAATACGGCTTTCACCTCCAGGTGGTCGGCTTGCTGCTCCTGGTGGGCACTGTCGGCGTGGTGGTGCTGAGCAAGCGTGAGAAAGGAGTCAAGGACGCCTGATGATCACCCTCAGTCATTACCTCATTGTCAGCGGCATGATGTTTGCCCTCGGTCTCGCGGGTGTCATTGCCCGGCGTAATATTCTCATCATCTACATGTGCTTGGAGATGATGTTGAGCGCGGCCAACCTGACCCTCGTCGCCTTTTCCCGTTTCCGTGTGACGGACGGCCTGCCGGATTATGCCGCGCAGTCGCTGGTGTTTTTCACCATTACCGTGGCTGCCGCTGAGGTGGCCGTCGGCCTTGCCATCATCGTCGCGCTCTACCGTGCCAAGCAGAGCGTTGAAACTGAATCCGTCACCAAGCTGCAAGGCTAAGCGCAACCGAATCTCCCGCTCATGCCCGCCCAGGAAGCCGCCCCATTACCCACCCTGCTGCTGCTGTTGCCGCTCTTCACGGCACTCACGATTCTGCTTGGTCACAAAGTTCTGAAAGGAGCCAGTGTGTTCCTTTCGGTCGCCTCTGCGGCCATCTGTTTTGCCATCAGCCTGATGCTGTTGCATTCGGAAAATTCGAGCCCCGTGCTGCTGCCGTTCCTTAGTGTTGGAAACTTCAGACTCACGCTGGATGCGCTCATTGATCAGCAGAGCAGGGGGATGATGCTCATCGTCACCTCCATCGGCTTGCTCGTGCATATTTTCTCCCTCGGTTACATGAAGGAGGATCAGGGAAAAGTCCGCTTCTTTGGTGCCCTGTCTTTGTTCATGTTCTCCATGACCGGCATCGTGCTGGCTGGAAACTTGGTCATGATGTTCATCTTCTGGGAACTCGTCGGTCTCAGTTCTTATCTGCTCATCGGGCACTGGTTCAACAAGGCCTCTGCCGCTGAAGCTTCGAAGAAGGCATTCCTCACCAACCGCATCGGTGATTTCGGTTTCATGATCGGCATCCTCATGCTGTTCTCGGCCAATTTTGGAGATGTAAGTTTCGTGGGGCTTAAAGACAGCTTTGCCTCCGGTTCACTGCACCAGATTGCAGCCACCCAGCCGACTTTCATGGCCTTTGCCGCCATTTGTATCTTCATGGGTGCCGTGGGCAAGTCCGCCCAGTTTCCTCTCCATGTCTGGCTTCCTGACGCGATGGAAGGCCCGACGCCTGTTTCCGCTCTCATTCACGCAGCGACCATGGTCGCTGCCGGCGTCTTCATGCTGGTCCGCTGTGCGTTTGTAATTGAGGCCTCCCCAGATGCCGCTTTGATCATCGCCTGGATCGGCGGCATCACCGCCCTGATGGCGGCCCTGATGGCCACTCAGCAAGACGACATCAAGCGTGTGCTGGCTTACTCCACTCTCTCCCAGCTTGGTTACATGGTGATGGCCGTCGGTCTCCTGGCAATGCAGGTGGGCAATCATCTTCATGAAGCAGGGCCGGGCCATCCCGCCATGTTCCATCTTTACACGCATGCCTTCTTCAAAGCCATGCTCTTCCTCGGATCTGGGGCCATCATTTATGCCTGCCACCATGAGCAGGACATGTGGAAAATGGGTGGCCTAATGAAGCACATGCCCGTGACCTTTGTCACCTTTGCCATCGGCACCGCCTCCCTCATGGGTGTTCCTTTCATCACCAGCGGTTTCTGGAGTAAGGAAGCTATTCTTGGAGTCGCCTTCGAAGTCAAAGGCGGCAGCCCGCTCTTTTGGATCGGTGTCATGACCGCCATGTTGACTGCCTTTTACATGACCCGGCTTTTTATTGTCGTGTTCCTTGGCAAAGCCCGCACTCATTCAGCCCAGCACTCCGTGGAAGCACCGATCATCATGGTCATTCCATTGATTATCCTGGCTGGATTAACGGTTTTCTCCGTGCCGCTTGCCAAGCTGTTCGAGGCCATGAAGCCTAATCATGCGGAAACACACATGACTGTCATGGTGGCTTCCATCGTGGCGTTGTTGATCGGAGTCACTGCTGGTTTCATCCTTTACAAAGGCAAAGACAAAGACCCACTGAACATCAAGCTCTTCGCCAACAAGTTCTATTTCGACGAGATTTATGCGGTCATTGTTAAAGTTTTTCAGGACAGTCTGGCCTGGATTGTTGCCGGTCTTGAGCGTCTCATTGTGGACGGCATCATGGCCCGTCTGCCAGCTTATCTTGCCGCGCGTGTCGGTTCTGCCGCGCGGATTCTTCAGGGTGGCCACTTGCAGGGATATACCTTCCTGCTCGGTCTCGGCGTCCTGCTTGTTATTTATGTGGTCGTTTTTGTCCTGCCCTCTGTGGGCCATTAATGGAGGAATGGAATGAGCGTTCTCGAAATCGTCATCCTGCTGCCAATCGTCGCTGCCTTAGCCATCTGGCTCGGGGCACCGGTCCGTGCCACCTCGGTGGGTGCGGCCATCATCAATCTGCTCATTGTCTTGGGGCTTTTGTTCCAGTTCAAGTCCGCCTCAGTCGAGGCTGGCGGCATGGCTTTCACCAAGGCCCGTGTGGTGCTGGAAAATCCGGCCATCACCTTTGGTGTGGGTGCAGACGGCATGTCACTGATCCTGGTGTTGCTGACCGCACTCGTCACTTTGGCGGCTGTCTGGCAGATCGCCAAAGACAAGCCCGCGATCTACCACATCGCTTCCTTGCTGATTGCCGGTGGCGGTTTGGGGGCCTTCCTTTCGACCGATGTCTTTTTCATCTATGCCTTCCATGAGCTGGCTCTGATTCCGACCTTTCTTATGATCGGTCTTTATGGCCATGGCGAAGATTCGCATCGTAAAGCCGTTGCCTGGAAAACCACTATCTACCTTGGTGCCGGCAGTTTGATTCTGCTGGCTGGCTTGGCCTGGCTGGTCCTGGAATACAGTGGCGGGCAGAAGTTGACCTTTGATCTGAATGCTCTTCGTGCCCAGGCTGCTAGCACACCGCTGCCTGTGGAAAAGCAGGGCATGATTTTCTTCGTCCTCTTGCTTGGATTTGGCACCCTCGTCAGTCTCTTTCCTCTCCATAGCTGGGCCGCTCCTGCGTATGCCACAGCACCGACACCAGTCGCCATGCTGCATGCCGGCGTTTTGAAAAAATTCGGCCTTTATGGTCTCATTCGGATCGCTCTTCCGCTTCTCCCGCAAGGAGCACAAGTGGAGTGGGTACAGCAGGCCCTGCTTTTCATGCTGCTGGGGAACATCCTCATCATGGGTTTTGTCACCATTGCCCAGCGTTCTCTGGACCAGATTTTGGGCAATTCTTCCGTCATGCACATGGGATATATCTTCCTCGGCATCGCAGCCGGAACGGAAATCGCCCTTCAAGGTGCGGTCCTGCTGATGTTCGCTCATGGCATCTCCATCGCTCTTTTGTTTGCCCTGGCAGGCCGGATGCGGAACCAACTCGGCACGCTTGAGCTTAGTAAACTGGGCGGTCTCGCCTCTCATGCCCCAGTCTTCACCGTTCTATTCGCGTTTGGTACCTTTGCTTCCATTGGTCTGCCAGGTCTGGCCAATTTCGCGGGTGAACTGATGGTCTTCCTCGGAGCTTTCGGTGGTGGCGGCAGCAGCACGATCGGTCCCCTTCAATGGACCGTTATTTTTGCCCTCTGGGGTGTTGTGATGTCTGCTGTTTACATGCTGCGTGCTTACCGTTCCATTTTTCAGGGCACTGCCAGTGCAGGCCTGTTCATGAATGACCCGGCTCTCAGCCAGCGCATCCCTTTGATCCTCCTCGCCGCAGCCCTGCTCATCGTCGGCTGCTGTCCCTGGCTTCTGCTCGGTCTGCTGAAGTCCCTGGCTGCCGCTCCGGTGGCTGCGATGTAGAAACCGAAGTTCTTCCGATCCATGTCCGTTTTCTCCGTCGAAATCTTCCTGGTTGTTTTAGGCCTAGCACTTCTGTGCCTTGAAGCCCTCGTCCCCACCATCAAGCGTCACACGCTTGCTACGCTCAGCATCAGCGGTGTCGCGCTGGCTTTCGTTCTGTTTCTCTTTGCCTCAAAGTCTGCGGCGGACCTGCCAGCGTTTGTGCAGCCCTTTCATCAACTGGATACCCTGGCGGTATTCTACAAAGGCTTTGCTCTGGTCATCACCTTGCTGGTGCTCTGGCTCACCGTGGAAAGCTCGGCCTACCTGACCAAATTCACACCCGGTGGCAATTACAGTGAACTCTTCAGTCTGCCAATCATTGTTTGCGCAGGCATGATGTGGATGGCCTCCGCAAAAGACCTCGTCACCGTCTTTGTTTCTCTCGAGCTTGTCACTGTTTCATTCTACGTGCTGGTCGCTTTTGCCCGGAAGAGTAATCTCGCTCTCGAAGCCGGTGTCAAATACCTCATCCTGGGTGCTCTCAGCACCGGCGTGCTGATCTATGGTATCGCCTGGGTCTATGGAGCCACTGGGGCCATGAGCTTTGAAGGCATCTCTGCTGCCCTGGCCAATACCGCGACCTCCAAGCAGGCCGCTCTTCTTGGCGCAGCCCTTATTCTTGCAGGCCTCGGTTTCAAAGTGGCTGCCGCTCCCTTCCAAATGTGGGTGCCAGATGTTTATCAGGGCGCACCGATTCCCGTCACCGCTTTCCTTTCCGTGGGGTCCAAAGCCGCAGGGTTTGTCGTATTGACCCGCACCGTTGAAGCTTTCACTGCCAATGGTTCCATCATCGCCAGTGAAGTTCAGGCCCTGTTGATTGTCGGAGGTTCTCTCACCATTCTCCTCGGTAGCCTGCCTGCAATTTTCCAGACCAGCATCAAGCGCCTTCTGGGTTATTCCAGCATCAGTCACGCCGGTTACCTTCTTCTCGCTCTCGGCGCGGGTTCCGCACGCTTTGACCTTAATTCCGGTGGTGTCGTTGCTTTTTACCTCGCGACTTATCTGCCCATGACCGTTCTCGGTTTCCTGGTTCTCGCCTTGCTTCGTGCCAATGGCGGCGGCGAAGACCTGCGTGATTTCCGAGGCCTCGCCAAGCGCAGCCCCTTACTGGCCCTCGTCATGACTCTTGCCCTGGCCTCCCTCGCCGGTCTGCCGCTCACTGCGGGCTTCATGGGCAAGCTCTTTGTCTTTATCGGTTTGGTGGACCAGGCCGCCTGGGGTGCTCTTGCCTGCGCCGTCATTGGAGCGGCTGTCGGCTTTTATTATTACTTCCGGGCCATCCTCGCCATGTACACCAGCGATGCTCAGACTCTTGAGCCAATCAAATTGTCCCTGGGTACAAAGGCAGGTGCCATCGCCCTGGCTGTAGTCATCGTTGTCGTCGGTGTTTATCCGAAGCCGCTTCAGCAGTTGCTGGCTCCGAACACCGTCGCCGTGGCAACCCATTGATCGAGTGAACGGTGGGTTCTGCTGAACCGCAAAGCCTTTATTGATTCATCAAACGCAGTGCCGCCTTTTCTGTGGCAGACCAGTCACTGCCTGTTGAAACTATCTTTCCCTCAGGATCGATAACGACATAGAGGGGTACGCCACGAATGTCATAGTCCACATTCGAAGTGGCATCCTCCGACAGCAGTGCGATGGGGAAAGTATACTCCGGGTGTTTGCTGAGAAATTCGCGAACTTCTTCTTCGGGATAATGAGAACTGCTCAGTGCGATGAACTCCACCTCATGCTGGTGCTCTTTCCAAAAAGCCTGAACCTTTGGAAAACCAGCCAGACACGGCGCACATTCCATACCCCAGAAATCCAGAATACGCACCTTTCCCCCTGCCTTAGGAGAAAGGGCTGGACTGTTCAGCCACGCGGTCACCTGGACGGCTGCGGCGGGTCTGCCGATGAGATTGACGGGAGCCAGCGGTAGTTCCAGATAAGTTTTGGTCTTGTCGGGCATGACGATGTGGGCCGCCATCATGCCTGTTTTCAGACGCACCCGGTCTTCCACCTTTGTTCCACTCTCATTCGCAAAATTCACCTCCGCATTGAACCATCCTTCCGTGATCCCTTGCAGTTCGAACCGGCCTTCCTTGTTCGTTGTTGCTATTCGATCCCTTCCAATCAAGCTCAATTCCGCCCCCATGATGGGACGGCCTTGATGGTCGGTGATGATTCCCGCCACCCTCCCTGCCGCATTTGGCAGGACGATGCGCACCTCGGCGACCGGTTTCACCAGCCGTTTGTATGCCTTGCGGCTAAGCTCGGGCGTGTTTTGCACCGCCGTCAGTGAGACTGAATCCTCAGTGAGCTGGCCAATGTTGAAACGTCCCTGTTTATCCGTGATGGCCACCTTTGTACTCTGTTGCCTGTCTCCCCCAGCCATGACGCGAACGCCAGGAACCGGCTCGCCTGCACTGTCCACCACGATGCCAGATACGATTTGATCCGCCTTTTTCAGAACCACATTCCATTCCAGAACTTGTTCGGGCTTGAGTGTCTGGTCCCGCAGAGCCGCCCCTCCGTAACCCTCTGCTTGGCAAAATAAGGTTAGACTGCCCAAGCCAGTCCAGAGGCGAGGCACCGCAAAACGGCCTGTCGCATCGGTTTTGACAAATTGAGGAATGGGTCCATTGCCAGTTGCTGACAGGCTGCCCAGCGAAACTTGGATACGCGCTTCTCGAATCGGTTGGGCCAGCTCGTTCAATACCTGACCCTTGAGATGTGCAAAGCCGCTGTCCTTTAACTGGAGCGTGACATGACCTCCTGGATGGGCTCGCAGCGGGTCCGCCATCTCATCTTCCTCGTTCCATGCCAGTATCGTCAGCTCTCCCTCTGGTTTAGTGATGACGATACTGAATTCTCCTCTTTCATTGGTGGTCGCTGGAGGACTGAAATCGTACTCCGAGACTTGCACAGCGATGACCGAAGTTTTGGATTCAGGCTGCCCATCCACTCCCAGGATTACACCGGTGATCTTATTTTGTGGACGGACACGATGGAGCCGATGCTCCACGGTTTTCTTTTCTCCGGCACTGACCGTGACACTGAGCATTTCCTGTCGATCCGGCGGCAGGTATTCGATTGGCGGATAACGATGAAACCGGTAATTCAGTTGGTGGGTTCCGGCCTTAAGCCGGTAGATGATTGGATCTTCGATGGGAGTTCCTGTCTCGGCATCCACGACCTTTCCAGTCACGATGGCAGCCTGCGAAAGTTTTAAATCGCCCACTTCAGTGGCCCCGCCTGGGCTGACCAGTAGGCCGGAGATTTCATCGCCTACCCATTCATCCAGCCAGGGCGGCTGGGTTTGATAGGTCAGCTTATAGGTCGAAGGCGGTATCTGCTTCAACTCAAACTGGCCCTCTTCATTTGCCATCGTCACTGCTCCATAGGCCGTTTGATAAGGGATCATTTCAATCAGCCTGATGAGGCACCCTCCTGCCGCCCTTCCATCCGGCAGGGTGATTCGCCCACTTATGCTCCCTGCCGTCACGAGCTTGATCACAGTCTCCTGGCCGCCTGCCTTCGGAGCATCCTTGTAGTCTCCAAAATACCGTCCAGATGGCTGGGCCCATTCACCGCCATCATGCACCAGATACAGCCTAGCATTCTTGGGCACCGCACGGATCACGCCCCGGCCATCTTCATCGGTCATCGTGCTCCACGGGCTGCCAGGTAGTCGTGGCACTGTAAAGGAGTCGGGGAAGCCGGCTGCATTTTTTTCAGGCAGTGAGCACAGATCTACCCAGACATTGACGCCTGCGGCAGGCGCGCCGTCAGGTTTTAGCAGACGCACCCGGCAGTCTTCGGTCTCGCGCAGCCGGATGCTCACGGCGGACGCGTTTTTCTTGGGTTCTGAAAAATGGATCGTGGTATGCGAGAACCCGCTTTCCAGATTTTTCGCAATGGCCACCACTGTGAAAGGCCTCACCGTCCAGTGGACAGGAGCCTTGAGCCAGGCACGGAAGCGGCCTTGCTCATCCGTCTTTCCTTGGGCTACAACGAGTTCATTCAAATAATGATCACCCGAGTTTGGATGGCAGACATACACCAGTGAATCCACGCTGGGTACTCCTGCGGCAGACACCACCGCACAGTCGAATTCGACCTCCCTCATGACGGGTCCAGGCTCTGTAGCAGCCCCCAAAACAACCACACTCAAGCCAAGCAAGGCGGCGAATTTCATAGGTAAAAAGGATCAATCACATTACTGGAAAACCACACGGGGTGTCAGTACAAAAAATGCGTCCTGACCTTCCAGCACTAAATCTCGTCTCTGCTGAGCTCTGGGTATCCAATTTTTTCCTCATCAGGCGTGAAAGATGCGCTTGCCCCTATCGTTTCCGCCCATGTCCTGCCCCCCAGGATATCAGCGCGGACCCATGCGCTGGCGCGTAATGTTTAAAAACACTCCCATGAAAAGCACCCTCATTCAAAAAACTTCGAGCTACCGTTTACCGACGGCGCTGGCTGTCCTGGCCTGTGCGCTTGCGGGACTTGCCCAGGCGAAGGAGATGCCCCTCGAGAGCATTCAGGAAAAAGCGGGTGAAATCGATCGCCTCATCACCGCCAAGCTGGAGAAGGAAAAGATCCAGCCCACGGCCCCGGTGACCGATGATGTTTTTGTCCGTCGTATTTACCTCGATATCGCAGGCCGCATCCCCAGCCTGAAAGAGACGACCGATTTCCTGGCCGATAAGGATACCAACAAACGCGCCAAGCTCATTGATGCCTTGCTGGCCTCGGATGGCTACGTGCAAAACTTCACCAATTACTGGAGTGACATCCTCCGCGTAAAATCAAAACTCACCCAGGGCAACAGCCAGCCTGCGGGGGAAGCCTATGGCATTTGGTTGCGCGAGTCTCTGAAGACCAACAAGCCTTATGACAAGATGGTGCAGGAGATGCTGACCGCCAGCGGCAAGACCTATGAAAACGGTGCGGTGGGCTATTACATCCGGGATTATAACATGCCCTTGGATAACATGGCCATGACGACGCAAGTCTTCCTGGGCACCAGCATGGTCTGCGCCCAGTGCCATAACCATCCTTTCGATAAATGGACCCAGATGGACTACTACCAGATGTCCGCCCATAGCAATGGCATGGTCGGCACCAATGGCCTGTCCAATCCCCTCCTTGCCGAGGCCTTTTACGGCCGCCCTGGTAAAGGCAAGGCCAAGAAGTCCAAAAAAGCGGATCCTTCCATGGATGGCATGATGATGGGGGATGCCATGGGCACCCTGACGCGCAAGGACATCTCCCGTGCCATGAGTGAAATCATGCGCCCGTTGCGCTACAACACTGTTTTGGATAACTCAGGTAACAGAGGCCTGCGTTTGCCAAAAGATTACCAGTATGACGATGCTAAGCCCGGCTCTGTTGTGCAGCCCGTGATCCCGGCCTCATTCTCCAATGATGGCAAAATCGTCGAGGAAGGCGTCAGCCCCATTCACTCTTATGCCAAGTGGCTGGCCTCCAAGGAAAACCCCCGCTTCACCCTCGTCATCGCCAACCGCCTGTGGAAAAAAGCCATGGGCATGGCTCTCATCGAGCCTGTGGATGAGATTACGGATTCCACAGTCCCCAGCAATCCTCAGCTTATGACCTTCCTGGAGACCACCATGAAGGATCTGAACTATGACATGAAGGAATACCTTCGTATCATCTTCAACAGCGCCACTTATCAGCGTGCTGCTTACAGCAAGGATGTGGAACTGGGTGAGGTCTATCACTTCCCAGGCCCGCTTCTTCGTCGCATGAGTGCCGAGCAGATCTGGGACAGCATGGTCACCCTTTACAAGCCCGCTCCAGACGCTCCTAACCTGAACGCGCGCATCGCCCGTGAAACCGTCATCCGTCAGGTGGAATGGCTGGATCGTTCTCTCAATGCCCTCAGCGCTCAGGAACTGGCAGCAGGTGCCGCCAAAGTCATGGCTGTGCAAAAGCAGCTCGCTGCCGATGTCCGCAAAGCTCAGGAAGTCCTGGCCGAAGCCTCAAAAAACAATGATGAAGAAGCCATGCGCGCCGCCAAACGTGTCGTGTCCAATCAGCGCCGCGCCATTGATGAAGCCGCTGAGGACATCATCTATTCCATGGGCTTCAAGAAATTCGCTGAGTTGATTCGCGAAGGAAAAATTGAGGAACAAGTAGAAGATGCCGAGTTCGCCAAAGAGATCGCCAGCGTCCTGCGCAACAAGAAAGATGACGACGTGGCCATTGACGACGCCCTGCGGATCATGGCCAAGCAGCAGAGAGCACGCCTGACCGCCGTCCAGCAGCAGCGTCTGAAGAAAGATGCCGACTTGCTGAAAGCGAATACCAAGCAGGAGCTCCATGCTCTGCAAACCTGGGAGAGTTTTCGCGATACCTACATGGTCCGTGCCTCTGATCTGCGCAGTCCCGCTCCCAACGGCCACTTCCTGCGTGAGTTCGGCCAGAGTGACCGCGAGCTTGTCAGCAATGCCAATGGAGATGCCAGTGTTGGCCAGGCCCTCATGCTCTTGAATGGAAAGACCTTCACCCAGCTCATGAACCCATACACCATGATCTCTCGTGCCTTGCGCCGTGCAGAGACCGCAGAGCAGACGGTGGATACCATCTACCTGTCTCTTTTCAGCCGCAAAGCCACAGCCGAAGAGAAGGAATTGCTGGCCCCTGTCGTCGAAGGTAACGGCCTCACCGGCAAAGGCGATGCCCTCTGGGCCGCCCTGAATACGCGCCAGTTCTACTTCATCCAATAAAGGATTACCCTTCAGGATAGAAAAACGGCGGCCCGCAAAGGTCGCCGTTTTTTTACGTCCACACATCCAGAGTCAAACGATTCATTGTGACAAAGTCGCCAGATGGTAGTAGCCTGGCGAAATCTCACGAAGAAAACATGATCGTAGTTGAATTAGCGGGTGATAGCGGGGTGGGAAAATCAACGATGTCCGCCATCGTTGCCGAACGTCTCCGCCAAGTGTTGGGCGATGAGGCCGTCGCCGCGCTGCCTGAAAAAAATGTCCCTCGGCGCAGCCGCCGCTGGACTCGCGTAAAACGTTGGGTCTGGGTAACGACTCACCCGGCTGCATTGCTCACTGCCTGGAAAACGACAGAGAGCAGCATCTGCACCGCGAGCTATTATGGCTGGATGCGTTGTTTATCGACGGTTGGTCTGGCTCGTAAAGCCGTCAAACAGGGCGTGCAGGTAGCATTGGTGGACCAGGGCATTCTGCGTCTCCAAGTCCTTCCACAGCACATTCATCTGTTGCCCAGGACATCCTTGCCAGATCTCGTTTTACATCTCGTCGCGGATCCCGCTATTCTCGAAAAGCGGCGCATATCCAGATCAAAAAAGAAGTGCGTGCGTCATCAGGGCGAAGCTCGTATCTCGGCCGCAATCACGAGCCTTCATACCCTCGGGGCGGAAATGGATGAGGCCAAGCGTCGCGTTTTACTGGATGACTTTGGTCATAAGTTCTGTGATCAGCCTTTTTCCGAAGAGGAAATCACACATATGCTGGCCATGCCCTCCACGCCAGTCACAGCGGAATCAAAGCCTGAAGGTCTAAAGGCAGGCCGGTGCCATCCGCAGGTCTGTCAGCTTCTTCAGGCACAGGGCATTCGGTTGGAAAAGCTGGATACTTCTCTTCATGACCTGGAAACCACAGCCGAAAACTGCTGCCGCGCTATCCTTTCTGTTCTTGGATTCAAAGGCAAATTGGAAGTTTAGACCGGATCCCGTATGATCTGAAGGTGCTCCCACAGGGGCAGCCGGGAATCCTCCATTACAGGCTTTGTAGCGTCTCTCTGCCACGGCGTTTTGTCTCAGGATCATCCTTTTCGCGGTTAGGCATGGAAAGACCTTGGTTGATCTCTTTTCTGGCTTCTTCCTTTTTGCCCATTTGAGCATACGTGCGGCCTAACTCAATGTAATGAATCAGCCTGTCAGGCTTCAGGGAGATCGCCCTCTTCAGGCAGGTCACCGCTTCCTCATTGGATGCAGTCGGCAGTTCCCCATACACCAGTCTGGCGATTCCCCGGGTGATGTTGTTCATGCCCGCCAGTGCCTGATGCCATCGCCCCAGCAGATGCCAGGCGTAATCGTCCCCGGGATTTAACTTCGTCGCTTTTTCTGCCGCTTCTTTGATCTTTTTAGACGCCTCGATCTTTTCTCGATTCCCCATTAACGGCGTCATCTTCCCATACACAATCGCGATGGCAAGATGGCCGTCAGCATTGTTCGGGGCTGCCTTGACCGCCCGCTGTGCATAGCTCAGCGCGGTTTTGGCAGAGCTCATCTTGTCCGCATTCGTCTTGAGATCATCCATGCGAAAAACATACTGCCGGGCTATTTTGACCAGCAGTGATGCATCCTGAGGCGTTTGCTTTTCTGCCGGCAGATAATGTTTCAAAGCCTCATCCGGTTTGAATAACTGGTCCATAGCATCCCCCTGACGGACCAGATCATTGGCCAATCCAGAGGAGCACAAAGCGATGCCTGCGATGCAAAAGAGGATGTTCATTTTCATATCCGTGGCGGTTTAAGGTTTCACAAAACGGTAGTGGGAGACCATCCATTCTTCTCCATCGCGGTATCCCCACAGCTCTGCACAGGCCATGTAAAAAATGCGCCAGTAAGCCCACCACTTCACCGCCTGGTCCTTGCCGTAGGTATCTGCAAATAAAGGCATAATCTCCGCCTTGTGTTCATCCATCTTGGACAGCCAGGCCTCGGATGTCTTGCTGTAGTGCATCCCGCTCACACACCAGTGATCTTCGATCTTGAGGTCATCTTGGAAATACAGCAGCAGATCATCCGAGGGCATCTGACCGCCCGTGAAAAAGTACTTCGCCATCCAGTCATCATCGCTCGTCACCTCATAGTGATACGCATATTCACGGTGGGTGAAGATATGCACAAACAACTTGCCGCCTGGTTTTAACCAAGTGGATACCCGTCGCAGAAGCTCTTGGTAATTCTTCATGTGCTCAAACATTTCCACCGAGACACAGCGGTCGAAAACGCCCTCACCCACTCCCTCGAAATGAATCATATTGGCGGTGACGACCGTTAGGTTTTTGAGACCTCTCTGTCTTGCTTCAGCGTCGATGAATTCTTTCTGCGTGCGTGAATTGGAGACGCTGGTGATCTGAGCTTTCGGATAATGCTCCGCCATCCATAGCGACAGAGATCCCCACCCGCAGCCCAGCTCTAGAATATGCTGTCCATCTTGCAGTTCCGCACGCTCACAAGTCATCTTCAGCATGATCGCTTCAGATTCGTCAAAGGTCGTTGTCGGCTCCGGCCAATAGCCGCTGCTATACTTCAAATGCTTGCCCAGGCATAGCTGGTAAAAGCGCGTCGGCACTTCGTAGTGCTGCTCATTCGCTTCATCGGTAGCGATGGCCACCGGACTTTTCTTCAGACCTTCCACATGCTGCATCAGCGCCGCCTTTTGATCTTCAATGTTAGGCTGCTTCTGCTTGCGGAGTGTGTTAGCCAGGCGTTGCCGGATGCCAAAGCGGATGGCCGCATCCGGCAGGATGTCTTTCGCGAGGAGGTCGTTGAGATTGAGCATAGGATGGAAAATTTTGCGCGTAAGTCCAGTCGCCAGATTCACTTTTTTGGAAACCACGGCACAAAGGCGCTCGTGGTTCGCTGATATTCCCGGAAGGAATCTCCACGCTTTTCCAGCGACAGTTTTTCCGTGAGGGGAACCCCCGTCACGTTTAACAAGAAGTGCAGCATCGCTGCGGGTGCCACGATGGCGGTCCAGCCCCAGGGCGCAGGCAGTGCCATCAAAAACAGCCCCCACCAGAGCAGCGACTGGAAGAAATAATTCGGATGTCGGCTGTAGTGCCACAGCCCCACTTGGCAGACGGCCTTGGCATCCTTGTTGGTTCTCTTGAATCCCGCCAGTTGGGCATCCGCAATGGCCTCGCCCGTGAGGGCCAGGAACCATAAGCCTAGTCCTGCATATTCCAGCGGGTGAAACGCCTCTGCATCCTGTTGGGAAATGAGATGCACTGGCAGCATCAGCAGCCAGACCAGCAGCCCTTGCATCAGGAAGAAGGCCAGGAAAGCCCTCTCTCGGTTCTTCTTCCATTTTTCCCGCAGCACCGCATAGCGCGGGTCTTCCTTCGGATGATGGCTGGCCACCCGTTTCCATAAATGCACCCCCAGTCTCAGGCTCCACGCCGCCACCAGCACAGCGATGGCCACCCTACGCGGCATCCATCCGTCGTTTGCAAATGCATACCAGGCGGCCACTGGAGCAAAGGCCAGTGACCACGTCACATCCACGAAGGAGTAGTTATCCAATCGGAGGCTCAGCCACCAAGTCAGGAAAAACAGGGTCAGCAGGATGAGTGCGGCGACAGTCATGGTGTGGATGGGCGTAATGGATTGCGTGTGGCCAGATGCTCAATGAGCGGCTTCGAACTGAAATAGATCACGGCCATAAGAACCGGGGCCACCAGACACCAGACCGCGATGCCATACAGAGCCGTCATTCCATAGTCCTTGAAGAAGGGGATGGGTTCGGCAAAGAAACGCTCGATCATGCTTGGGATGTGAATGCTCACATGCGGTGCATTGAAGAGCCATTCACCCGCCCGGTAAAAACCCAGGATCAGCGCCCATTGCAGCGGATAAGCCAGGGTTTTGAAAGCCTGCAAGATCGGCTGGTTCAGCTTCAATGGAACACCCGCTAGCAAGGTCAGCAGCGTGTTGGATCCAATGATGGGGAAGATTCCCAGCGTGATGCCATAGGCGATGGCCTGGGAGATCTTCGCCGGCGTTGTGCCCTGGGTGAGTTGCTGCATGATGGGATTCACCACCCAGCGCCTCCATGGGCCAGTCTTCTTTGGGGTCATGCCTTCCTCCTCAGCAGCACCTCTTCCACCTTACCGTTCATAGGCACCTTGAAGAGCTGGATCAGGGCATACACCGCCATCGCAATGTTTCCCAGAAGCAGGACTGCAATCAGCCATGCCCCGCGGGCCACCCATGAAACTTCCTTGTACGCGATCCAACAGTAAAAAGTGAGGAATCCCCAATACGCATCAAACAGCGTCGCGATCCACCATGGATGCGTCCATGTTTCATAGGGAATCTTCCACAAAGTCACCTGCGTGCTGGCCCAGGTTGTCACGGCCAGCATGGACAGCAGGACCACAATGAAAAATAGACGCAGGATGAGGATCATGACTTTGATAGGTTGAGTTTTATTTGTCGATATTATCACCAGGTTCGGTGAAGTTGTTCATTGTTAGGCCGCGTATAGACAGCCTGAACCACGCTGATGTTGCGAGTGGCAAAGGCCGCCTCACAGTATTGAAGGTAATAGTTCCACTTGCGGATAAAGGTTTCGTCAAAGCCCAGTTCTTTCACTTCATCCAGTCGGGCATTGAAGCGCTCAAACCATAACCGCAATGTCTTCGCATAGCCGGCCCCCAGGTCCTCCAGCCCATGTAGAAAGAGATCACCCGTCTTATTGATGGCTTGATTCACCCGCGCCATGCTCAGCAGCAGAGAACCAGGAAAAATGTGCTTCTGGATCCAATCCACACCTTGCACCAAATTCTTATATCGGCAGTCCGGCACAGTGATCACCTGAAAAGCCAGCAACCCCTGTGGTTTCAGCACCTCCTGGCATTTCGCGAAGTATCCATCCACATACGCCTCACCCACCGCCTCCAGCATTTCGATCGAGGCGATCTTATCATACTGCCCCGTCACCAGCCGGTAATCTTGCAGACGGATCTCCACCAAATGGTCCAGGCCCTCCCGCTTCACCCGCGCCGTTGCATAATTGTGCTGCTCTTGGGAGATCGTCACCGCCGTCACCCGGCATCCGTATTCTCTCGCCGCATGCGTGCAGAAGCCGCCCCATCCGCAGCCGATCTCCAGTACATGATCAGTCGCCTTCAGTTCCAGCTTCTGGCACAGCGCATCATATTTGCCAAACTGTGCTTCTTCCAACGGCTGGCCTTCATGCTCAAAACGCGCCGCAGAATAAGTCATCGTCTTGTCCAGCCAGAGCGCGTAAAACTCATTCCCCAGGTCATAATGTTCTGCGATATTCCTCCGGCTTGTCTTCAGGCTGTTAGGTCGCAGTAGATGCAGAGCTCGGTTGTAAGCCCGCAGCAGATTCATCCCTCGCAGCTTAGTGGATGAGGCGGCACTTCCTTGGGTCGCGTGGATGTTTTGGATAAACCATCGGATCACCCCGGCCACATCCTCCGCATCCCAGTCACCATGCACATAGGCTTCACCAAAGCCGATGTTACCATAGAGCGCGCATTGGCGGAAGAACTCCACATGATGCACGCGCATTTCCAGCATGTCTTCCGCATCAGGATTTCCCAGCCGGTGTTCGCGACCGTCCGGCAGCACCATGCGCAGGCCGCCCACAGGGAAGCTTCGCAGGGTGCTCATCACCAGCCTTTCATAAAAACATGCCCGCTGAGCTTTGGCGGTGGAAGTGGAGACAACTTCGGTATCTTCGAGGCTGAGCGTAGTCGGGTTCATGGCTTGATGGGAGAAATGGAGCGATGGGGGCGGAAGACGCCGCGTTGCAGGTCCGGCTGATCCGCTTTCCGATGCACGCGCAGGCCCTTCATCCAGAGCCTGAGTGCATGCCAGTGAATGAGGAAAATCACCCGCAGCGTCAGCAGTGGATACTTGAATGCACAGGCTAGCAGCGCCGAGTCCGTCAGTGGCCGCCGATGGCCTGTCAGGCTGGTGAGCATCACCCGCTCCCCCCCTTCACGGTCATCCACATGGATCTCCAGATGCTCCGTCGGCAGGCGCAGTTTGAAATCAAAGTTCAGTTCCAAGCCAAAGAATGGCGATACATAAAAATGCTTGGGAGTCGTCAGCCGGAAGCGGTCCCCCTCATGCCGTGTCAGCACATAAGGCTTCTGCTCATGAAAGGTGTTTGTCACCTCCGCCACTGAACATACCGGCTGACCCTGGGCATCGTAGCAGTAATAAAAGCAGACCGGATTGAAAATATACCCCATGACCCGAGGGAAGGTCAGCAACTTCACCTTGGCGATGATTGAAGCATCCACGCCAGCTTCCTGGATCGTCTGCAAAACATTCGCCTTCGTCTCCTTCGCATCTCTCACGATGTGATCTTCATCATAGAAGGAGAACAGCGCCCACCTGTTCCGTTTAAAGAATCGCAAATGGTTGGATAGCTCATCCAGTTCATCCAGGTCCAGCCATAGATAAAACAGCCGATAGCTGAACCGGTGCACCTTCGGCTTCAGCCGGTGATGCATCACCTCGCATTCGTAAATGGCGGACGCTGCATTCACCATGGCTCCTCCCCTAACAGGTCACGGCACAGGTTCACCGCCGACATGAATCCGTCTTCATGAAAGCCGTAGCGGAACCAGGCCCCGCAATAATAAGTCGTCTGGTCTTTGGAGATCTGGTTTAGCTCAGGCAGTCTTTTTTGCGCTGCCGTTGCTTTCACATCAAAGAGCGGGTGCTCATAAGAAATGCGTTTGATGACCTTGGTCGGGTCAATGGCATCCTCCCCGTTGACGCTCACAAAGTAGTTCTTTTGATCGGATACGCCCTGCAGCAAATTCATCCAGTAATGCGTGCTTGGCTGGATGACTCCGTTAGCGTCAAATTCGATGTGATAGTTCCACGACGCCCAGCACTTCCTCGTTCTCGGCATGAACCGGTCATCCGTATGCAACGTCGCGATGTTGGACTGATATTTGAAATGCGGCAGCAACTCCAGTTCCAGTGCCGTTGGCTCCGCCAGCATCTTAAGGCTCGTCGGCGCATGGGTGGCCAGGATGACCTTGTCAAAAACCTGAGGTTCGTGACCCTTCACATACACCTTCACCTCTCCATCATGTCGCTCAATTCGTTCCACTGGTGAGTTCAGATGAATACGTTCCCGAAACGGAGCCACCAGCTTACGCACATACTGCCGGGAGCCATCCACCACCGTCCACCAGGGGTGCCGGGTTTCCATGCCCAGGAAGCCATGGTTGAACCAAAAGTGCATCAACGTCCTTGCCGGAAAATCCAACATCAATTCCGGTGGCGTGGACCACACCGCGCTGCCCATCGGCAGGATGTAAAGATCCAGAAAATCCTGCCCATACCCCCGCGCCTCCGCATACTCCCGCAACGTCATGTGCTCAAACTGCGGATCATTCATCGCTGCCACCGTCTCTTCGTTGAAGCGTTTGATCTTCAGCAGGAATTTCCAAAAACGCGGGCTTAGCAGATTGCTGCGCTGGCCGAAAATGGTATCCAGGTTTTTGCCATTGTACTCATAACCAGTCGGCAGATGCCGCAGACTAAAGGACATGTCCGTCCTCTTGGTCTCCACCCCCAGTTCTTTAAACAACCGGCAGAGCAGGGGATACGTCTGGTGATTGAAGACCATGAATCCCGTATCGATGGGCAGCCTTCGGCCATCCTCAGTCACTTCCACCGTATTCGTATGCCCGCCAATATAGTCTGCTGCCTCGTATAATGTGATGTCGAACTTTTTGTCTAAAAAATAGGCGCATCCTAAGCCGGAAATACCGCTCCCGATGATGCATAGACGTGGTTTTGACATGGGCGTGTTTAATATTTTGTCGAATTCACCCAGTTCTTCGACTGCCACCGCCGGGTGGATTCATCTCCTTTTAAAGGACCGCCATAAAAGTACCTGTTCCCGTCATCCGGTGCCGAGACACGGGGATGCCAGACACGTTGGTAGTAAGGATACCCTCCCGCATGAAACACTTTCTCATCCTCACCCTCGGGCTTTCGGTCGTCGCCTATGCCGCCCCCCCGCCTGCGGATGGCATCAAGTCCAAGACCACCTATGCCGCTGCTTATGGCCCCACGAACAATGAGGCCATGGTGGACCCTGCCAAAGATTTGCCCCGCTATCCCGCCGTTGCACCCAAGGACGCGGCGGCTACCTGGCAGGTAAAAACAGGCTTCCGGCTGGAACTCGTCGCCCATGAGCCTCTGGTCCGTGATCCCATCGCGGTTTGTTTTGATGAGCGTGGTCGCATGTTCGTCTGTGAAATGATCGACTATTCAGAGATGCGTGACGTCACCCCTCACCTCGGTCGCATTTCCATGCTGGAGGACAAAGACGGAGATGGCTTCTTTGAAACCAGCCAGGTCTTTGCCGATAATCTCCCCTGGCCCACCGGCCTCATCTGGGCCAATGGCGGTCTTTACGTTGGAGCCACGCCAGACATCTGGCGCTTCGAGGACAAGGATGGCGATGGCACTGCTGAGGTGCGTCAAAAGATCTTCACGGGCTTTGGCACCGGATTGAAAATCCTCAATGTCCAAGGCCTCATGAACAGCTTCCAGTGGGGACAGGACAACCGTATCCACATCCTCGCCGGTGGTGGCAACCGGGGGGCGATCCAATGTCTCCTCCGACCGGAACTGCCTGCGCAGGAACTCGGCGGTAAGGATTTTTGGTTCGATCCCCTTACTCACGAATTTGGCCTGGAAGGTGGAGGTGCCCAGTATGGCATGAGCTTTGATAACTATGGGCGCAAGTTCGGCTGCTCGAATTCAGACCACCTTCAATACTGGGTCTATGACACCAAGTATGCAGCCCGGAATCCCTACTACTCGATGCCTGCTGCCCGCACAAGCATCGCGGCGGATGGCGGTGCTGCCGAGGTATTCCGCCTGAGCCCGGATGAACCCTGGCGCATCATCCGCACCCGCTGGCGTGTTGCTGGTGTGGTCAAAGGTGCCGTGGAAGGGGGCGGTCGCGTCAGCGGTTACTTTACCGGCGCTACGGGCACCACCATCTATCGTGGGGATGCCTATGGCCCTGACTTTTTAAACAACAGCTTCACGGGCGATGCCGGTGGCCAGCTCATCCATCGCAAAATCATTCGTTATGCCGAAAACGGCATCGACCTCGTTGGCGAGCGTCCCGCGGATGAACACGGGATCGAATTCGCCGCCAGCGATGACACCTGGGTCCGCGTGGTCAACTTTGCCAATGCCCCCGATGGTCACCTCTATGTCTGTGATATGTATCGCGAGATCATCGAGCATCCCTGGAGCGTACCTGACGAAATCAAAAAACATCTCGATCTAAACAGTGGCAATGACCGTGGCCGCATCTGGCGCATCGTCCAAACCGGCGCGAACAAGCCCGCCACCTATCGCACCCGGCCCGCTCTGGACCAAGCCTCAACCGATAAACTCGTCCAGACCCTCGCCCACCCGAATGGCTGGCATCGCGATACCGCCACCCGTCTTTTGTATGAAAAGAAACGACTGTCCTCCATGCTTCCTCTCCAGGACATAATGGAAGGCGACACCGACCCTGTGGCCAAGCTTCATGTTATGCAGGCTCTTCAGGCCATCGGTCAGCTCACTGAAGACATACTTCTCATCGCCCTCAAAGACAAAAACCCTTTCGTTAAGGAGCGGGCACTGACTTTGCTGGACAGTGTTTACCCGGATGCTCAATACCCCGCTGAGGTGATGAAGGTAATCACCCATTATTCATTCAAATCTTCCTCTCCAAGGGTCGCATATCAACTGGCGCTCACCCTGGCCGGCCTTCCAGCAGGCCATGATGCCGTCAGCGAATTGCGTTCTATAGGCAGAAAGCCACGTCTTGTCGAAGCGATTGCCAGCGGTCGGCCAGAACACGCCTTTAGACTGCAAAAGGAAATGGAGCGACCTGCAGGAAAAGTGGGGCACCCCCACGAAGTCCAGCTTGCTTTGATTGACATCATCGGTGCACGCAATGAAAGCGCAGAAGTCCAGGAGCTGCTTCAATTGTGGACACGCGATGACAGCCGTCTTCAGGCTGACAAACTCGCTGCCCTCGGCACCGGGCTTCGCCGCGCAGGCACCACCCTGGCCAAAGTGGATAAGGAAGGCAAACTCACCGCCGTTTTCACCAAAGCCGTAGCGACTGCCCAGGACGCCACCGCCGAAGAGCGATCCCGGCTCGAAGCCCTCAGCCTTCTTTCCCTAGCCACCCCAGATCAAGCTCAAGAAGCCTTGGAGGCCTGCCTGAAATCGGACCAGTCCGCCGCCATCCAAACGGCTGCCGTGATGGCGCTCAAAGACCTGACCCCAAAAGGCCTCGCTCATCTCTTGCTCACAGCTTGGCCCGGCCTGAAGCCCAAGGCCCGTGATACCGCCCAGGCTGCTGTATTGGCACGGGATGACAGCGTGCTTGCTCTTCTGGAATCCATGGGAGCGAATACTCCAGTCCTGAAACCGGCTGACCTCAGCGCCTCACAGGTCCAGGCTTTGGCGAAGCATAAGAACGACAAGGTTTCCGCTCTTGCCAAAACCGTTCTCGCTTCCGTCATCCCACCGTCGCGTGAGGAGGTCGTGAAGAAATTCCAGCCCGCTCTCAGCCTGAAAGGCGATGCTGCCGCCGGCAATCAGGTCTTCATGGCCCGCTGCTTCGCCTGCCATGTTGCCAACGGCCAGGGGATCGAAGTCGGCCCCGGCTTCACCACAGTCAAAACTCGCGGTAAAGAAGGCCTGCTCACTGCCATCCTCGAGCCTCATAAGGAAGTCGCCTCCCAATACATCGCCTACACCGTGAATACCAAAGACGGCCAGACCCTCAGCGGCATCATCGCCAAGGACGATGCCAGCAGCATGACCCTCAAGATGATGGGCGGTGCCGAAATCACCGTTCAGCGCTCGAACATCCAGGGCAGCACTTCCAATGGCCAAAGCCTCATGCCCGAAGGCCTGGAGCAAGGCATGACCGTCCAGGAAATGGCGGATCTCATCACCTTCATTGAGACCGCAAAATAATCCGGCCACCACATCCGGCCATACAACACATTTGATCTCCCCTCAGCCCCCGCCATCATGAGGGCATGAATCTGCCCATCCGGCCACGCCGCAACCGCCAGTCACCCGCCATTCGTGACCTGGTCCGCGAAACCGTCCTCACTCCTGGCAATCTCATCTACCCCCTGTTCATTCAGGAGGGGGATGAAAACACACCCATCGCCGCCATGCCCGGCTGCCAGCGCTGGTGTTTGGCAGACTTGGTCAAAGAAGCCGGTGAAGCACACGCCCTCGGCATCCCCGGCGTCGTCCTTTTCCCCCGCATCCCTGATGAACTCAAAACCCCGGGTGCTGAAGAATGCCACAACGATGCAGGCCTCGTTCCTCGTGCCATCCGTGCTCTCAAAGCTGCCCATCCCACTTTGATGGTCATCACCGATGTCGCCCTGGATCCCTACAACAGCGACGGTCACGATGGTCTCGTCGCTGCCGATGGCCGCATCCTCAATGATGAAACCGTCACCGTGCTCTGCCAGCAGGCCCTTTGCCATGCCCGCGCCGGTGCGGATATCGTCGCCCCCAGCGACATGATGGATGGCCGCGTCGCTGCCCTTCGTGCTGCTTTGGATTCCGATGGGTTTACGCAAGTATCCATCATGAGTTATACCGCCAAGTACGCCAGCGCCTACTATGGCCCCTTCCGGGGTGCTCTGGATTCCGCTCCCAAGGCTGGAGATAAAAAGACCTATCAGATGGATCCCGCCAATACCATTGAAGCCCTGCGCGAAGCCGCCCTCGATGAATCCGAAGGGGCGGATATTCTCATGGTCAAACCCGCCGGTCCATATCTGGACATCATCACCCGCATTCGTGATGCCAGTACCCTCCCCATCGCCGCGTATCAGGTCAGTGGAGAATACCTCATGATCAAGGCCGGTGCCGCCGCAGGTTGGCTGGATGAGGACAAAGTCGCTCTGGAATCCCTCCTCGGTATTCGCCGTGCCGGGGCCAATATGATCCTAACATACTTTGCCAAAAAAGTCGCCGCCGTTCTCTGATTCCATGTCCACCTCTGCCCGCCTCATCCAGGCCGCCCGCACTTTGAGCGATGGCCTCCGCTCCCTCACTTTCGCCCCGCCCACAGCATACGTTTACTGCCCGCTCGATTACGCGCGTGTCCCTCATGAGCTCTACCTCAGCCTTTATGGCGAAGGGAAAAAGCGAGTCGTCTTCGTCGGTATGAACCCCGGACCTTTCGGCATGACCCAGACAGGCGTGCCATTTGGAGAGATCGCTTCCGTTCGCGACTGGATGAAGATCGAGACCCCCGTCGGCCATCCTGAAAAGGAGCACCCTAAACGCCGCGTCACCGGCTTTGCCTGCAAAAATTCAGAGGTCAGCGGTCGCCGTCTCTGGGGCCTCTTTGCTCAGCGTTTTGGTGCGGCTGAAAACTTCTTTAAAGACCACTTTGTCGCCAATTATTGCCCTCTCGTTTTCATGGAGGAAGGCGGCCGCAATCGTACTCCAGACAAACTTCCGGCCAACGAAACCGATGCCATGGAAAGTCTTTGCGATGCTCATCTCCGCGATGTCATCACCACCTTGGACCCGGAATGGGTCATCGGCGTTGGAGCTTTTGCTGAAGCCCGTGCCCAGCGTGCCAAGGATGCCCTGGGCAGCAGTTTCAAAGTCGGCCGCGTCCTTCACCCCAGCCCTGCCAGTCCCCTGGCCAATCGCGACTGGCCCGGTGAAGCCACCCGTCAGATGGTCAAACAGGGCGTTTGGTCTGCTGATTGAGCGGTGAAATCAGGCCTGCTTTGCCACCAGAATATCCGTGGCTGTCGGCGGATCTCCCAGCAGGTCAGCCATTGTGAAGGTCTTGATCACGCCCGCCTGATTTGCCTGCACGAATTCTCCGGTCGTCACGTCCAGGCAGGTCAGCCATCCTTCTCCATAGGCCCACGTATCCAGGCAGATCGCCTGCGGCTTCAGCGCCGGGATGCCGTTTTTTTGCGCCGTATGACCGCAGACCATCATCTTTCCTGAAACATGCGGAAAGCTGTCGTCAAATCGTGTCCAGAACAGCCAGTCATCACTTTGCTCACTCAATGGAAAAACCGAGTTTGCATTCGCATGCACAAAAAGATGATGCTCCGTCTCCCAGTGACGCAGACAGCGCTCGCTGAGAAACTCCACATGGGCAGGAGTCACCTGTCGCCAGTCCATGACGGTGGCTTCCGGTGCATACGATATCAGAGTCTCCCTGCCTCCCACTCTCAGCCATGCCTCGGGGTCCACCTGTCCTGCCATGGCATCCAAAAATAGGATTTCATGATTGCCCGTCAATGGCTTCAGTTGCGTCGTCTTCTCCAGCTCCAGCAGAATGTCCAGCACCCCCTTTGAGTCCGGTCCCCGGTCCACATAATCACCCAGGGTGATGACGATATCATCGCTCCCGGGCTGCACCGTATTCAACAGTGTCCGAAGAGCGATGGAGCAGCCGTGCACGTCACCGATAGCCAGGATTCGCATCAGCCCACCTTTGCGCGTCCTGGCGCAGGCGTAAACATCATTTTACAGGCAAACGCGTCTTCGGTGCCAGGGGTTGCTGCTCGTGCATCTTGGCAAATTCTTCCGGGATCAGCAGTTCCGTTTCACTGCCAAAGCTCATCGGCCCCAGAAAGTGCATCTCCGTCAGTTCCGCAGATTCTGCCAGCCAGGCATACGCCTTATGATACAATTGCAGAAACCGGTCCACAAACGGCGCGATCACATCTGCCGCGTCTGCCGCCATTTTGGCGGACATAGCCTTCGTATCCACCACGGCCCCCGGGTTCATGGAGATGCTCACCGGCTCCGGCAGTTTCCCCCTCAGCAGATGTTCGTGCAGCGGGATTTTCCTTTTGTTGGAGGCGAAGGGGTACATCGCCCCATCCATAGTGGACAGGATCTGGCGTATCAGGTTGGTCATCTTCGGTACCACCGCTTGCAGGGCCTGGAAGGAGTCTCCCGTATCATGCAGCCCGGTGTATCGGGCACCCAGCGTTTGAAAGGCAAAAAAAGTGGTCAGCAGTTCACGGAAGCTCGGCAGCCCGCCAGCCATGGCTTCATAAATAGATACCCACGCAGGCAGTTCATCCCGCCGTGCCCTCAGCACATCATCCAGTTGCTCCTTCTCCACCCACCACAGCAGCCCCAGCGCTGCGGCGAACCGGCTTTCCATCTTCGCCTCATAGGTCGCCAGCGTGGTCTCCATATGCTCCATGAGCATCCGTTGCCTCGCTGCTTCGTTCTTGAGCGATTGCGGCGTCGTATCATCCGTCCCAAACTGAATTCGCGAGATGGTGAAACCCGCCAGGCTCAGCAGCGCGGCTGACTCCAAATCCCGCCGCCTCTGCCACGCCAGATTCCATTCCTGCAGCGCCAGCTTTAGCCGCCCGCCCCATTCGCGAATCTCCTCCCGCACCCGCAGGATCTCATCCTGCAAATGCAGCTTTCCAGGTGAAATTTGATGCGTGCCGCCCAGCCCACACATCGCCCGCTCTGGATGCGCTAGCCCACCAAAATAGCGTCGGATCGTCACTAGCGATTCATCTTCCCGCCGGTTTTGGTGGATCACCTCCTCATCCGCCACCAGCCGGTTTTCATGCAGCCCGATCCCCAGTTCATGCTGGTAATAAAAGCACGTCACCTGCCGGGAGAGGTCCACAAAACCGCGGATCATCGTCGCTGCCGGCGCATCCACTGCCAGCTCCTCCACGATCACCGTCGCCGCGTGCCTCTTTCTTTTTTCCGCTCCAGTCACCGCAACGCCTGGCGGCTTGCTCGCCCGCGCCACATGCCGCGCCAGCAGCAGGGATAGATTTTCAGGCAGCCTGTGCTGTCCGATACCTCGTTGGATTTCCGTCCGCGCCGTCTCCCAGGCCGTTTGCAGCAGCCCCACTTTTTCATTCACCCCGCGCCATTCCTCCTTGCCGATCACATTCACCGCCGCCCGGTCTGCTCCCGCTGCCAGCCGGGCCAGCGCCACCGCACTGATTAACCGCGCAGAAACCACAAACAAACCAAAAGGCACCTTGGCGATCTCCATCCAGATCCAGGTGATCACGCGCACCAGCCGCTGACTGCCCGTTTCCTTTTTCCGTCGTGTCCGCAACTCCAGTTCCCACGGATCCCGCTCATGCAGCGCACGGTAAAACCACGTATTCAGTTCCCTCACCAGATGGGAAAAAGTCGTCCCCAGCCCCCCCGCGTTCATCGCCAATTCTCTCGTCAGCAGCGCAGTGAATTCACGCGCATTCATCACGGAGACAATGGGCAGCCCGATGTGTAAAATCAGCTCTCCCCCCGCCACTCCCAGCATCCCGTCCTTGACGGATGACCGGATGCCAGTCGTTGTATCCAGCCAGATCTCCTCCGGCGGCTCCAGCCTCAGGTGCCAGCAGATCTCATCCACTTTTTCAAACAGTTGCGGCTGGCTGGATGGCGTGACTTGCAGCGCCACATGAATGGAGGGCGGCTTCGTCATCAGAGGTCGCAGCATGAAAATCCACGTCACCGTTCCGGCCACAATCGTGGCCACAGGCATCGCGTCCTTCCACTGCCATCTCTCCGCCAGCGCCAGGGAGGTCACCCATTCAAACCCGATCCACCCCACAAAAAAACCCAGCACCACCACCGTTAGCACATACACCAGCGGCAGCATCAGCGTCAGGCTGCTCGTCACCAGCATCAGCAGAAAATGCAGCGGCCCACGCCACGGCGTCAGGCGCACGCGCTTCTTCGGCTTGAGGGCAGGTAAATCAAACTCAGACATTGCAGAAATCCCGGTTTAATGAAAATAGCGTAAGGTTATGGTAATTACACATTCTTTTTGCCCTACGCGGTAAAAAAATATCTCTTCACCTCGGGAATGGGCAAACCGCGAAGTCAAAAAGGGCACTGGGTGAGTTGCCAAAGGCAAATCCTCCGCACTTTCCACAGCCTCTCGTTAAAATTGATCGTCAATGCTTTACTGCAACGTCTCCTGAACCCAACTTGCCACATGAGTTCAAACTGTCCTATGATGCTTTGATGGCATCGAGTGGTCTCGACGAAACTCTGCACATTTTGTTGAGGATAGGTCAGGCCCAAATTAGCTCGTTGTTCACAGATCCAAATTCATGACCAAAACTGCCGTACTCACCGCCCTTCAAATCGTCCTTGCTGAAGAGCTAGAGGTATTGACTCGCGGTGCCCGCGCCTCATTTGCTGCTGCTACGGACCCTGACAGCAAGGCGGAAAACAAGTACGATACCCGCACGCTTGAGGCGTCCTACGTTGCCCGCGGCCAGGCGCAGCGCGTAGCGGAGCTCCAGGAGGCGGTGCATCAATTTCAGGCTTTAGCCCAACAACTGACTGAGAGTGCCACCATTCGAGTTGGCTCGCTCGTCACCCTCAATGACGAGTTTCTGCACTTCCTAGGTCCCGCTGCGGGTGGAACGGAAGTAACCATCGAAGGTCAAGAGATCCTCGTCATCACCCCAGCCTCCCCCTTGGGGCAAAAGCTAATGGGCAAGCAAGCAGGAGACACCGTCGAAATCGGCGGCGGCCGCTCCTTTCGTGTCTCCGCTGTCGTATAGCCCCCTCTTCAACTTGCTAACCCCCTGCTTGTGAAAGGCCGACTTATGAACGATGTTAAACAATGTTTTATCATTCGCTCTAAATGGTTCTCCTTCCATTCCCTTTTCCCCATCGGCTTCCCCAATGGGGAATTTCTTCCCCCTTTGTAACCTGCTGATAATGAATGTTTTACAGCATAAAATCCCCAGATGGGGAAAATTTTCACTTCTCCCCATTCCCCATTCACCGCTAAAACAATTCACCTGGTCGCGAAAACCATATTCACTGAGAAAATATTTATGGAAATTTGAATCTCCTTTCCCTTATATCACCAACGCCCTGATCCAATCTCAGGGTGAAATTTTTCTACCCTCAATCTTTTTACCCATCACTTCAAACCCGGAGCCACCTCAGTCGGAGGCACCGTTCCCCGATAGAATCACCCCTGGGTCCTCGTTTTCTGCGGGTTCAATCATCATGCGCTTTTCCTTTTTTCTGGCCCTCAGTTTGTTTGGCACCGTCCACGCTGCCGATAAAAAGAAAGAGCAGCCCATGACCCCTGGTGGAGTCTATCGCGCGCATGATATGAATAGGCCTCGGCCGCCGGTCATCACGCCGCCAAGCTTCGGCACTCAGGAAAAAGCAGGCACGCCGCCATCCGATGCCATTGTCCTTTTTGACGGCAAGGACCTCTCCCAGTGGAAGCGCGAGCCCCGCAAGGACTCCCCTCCCGGTGATGACAAACCCCAGTGGAAAATTGAAAACGGCTACATGGAAATCGTTGGCCGCAGCGGCAGTATTCGCACCCGTGAAGCATTCAAAGGCGATTACCAGCTCCATCTCGAATGGGCCACTCCGGCCGAGGTCGTCGGCAATGGCCAGGGCAGGGGAAACAGTGGTGTCTTCATCGCAGGTTTTCCGGAAATCCAGGTCCTCGATTCCTACCAAAACGATACTTACCCCGATGGTCAGGCCGCAGGTTTATACAGCAGTTATCCCCCCATGGTGAATGCCAGTCGCAAGCCCGGCGAATGGCAGACCTATGATATCTTTTTCGAGCGCGCCAAAAACGGTGGCAAGGCAAAACTCACCATCATCCACAATGGTATCGTGGTGCAGTACATGCGCGAATTCGACAGTACCGTTCAGGAAGGTGACCTGCTCCTTCAGGACCACCTCAACCCAGTGCGCTATCGCAATATCTGGCTACGCCCGCTCTTGGTTGATTCGGACAAATCCGGCACACCGCCCCTGGCAAAACCTTCCGCAACGCCTCAGCCTGTCAAAACTGCAGCACCCTCTGCGCCTCCTGCGTCAAAAGCTCCTACAGCCAAGGCCCAGGTCATTCGTCTGAAGACCATGACCGCACAGATGAAGTATGACCAGACAGAGTTCACTGTCCGTCCAGGGCAGCCTGTGAAAATCATCTTCGAAAACGGCGACGACCTTCCCCACAACATCGTCTTTTGCCAGCCCGGCACCGATACCGCCACCATGGCCATCAAGCAGATGGAAAACCCTGAGGCCGCCCTCAAGCGCAATTGGCTGCCGGATGATCCCCGCATCTGGCTCCACTCGAAGATGCTCAATCCGCATGAGACTGACACCCTCACTTTTTTAGCCCCAGAAAAAAACGGTGATTATCCCTTCGTCTGCACATTCCCCGGTCATGCTTTGACCATGAATGGCAGGATGAAAGTCATGCCCATGGGAGAAGGCCTGAAGGATCTCAAATATGCCCTGTATCTGGGTGCTTGGGACAAGTTGCCCGATTTCTCCACACTCACACCTCATCGTGAAGGTGTGGTTGAGGACAACCTCGTCCAGATCAAGCTGGACGATTATAAGAACGAGTTCGGCATTGTCTTCACCGGCCAGCTTCATGCGCCGAAGACAGGCAGCCACCGTTTCTACATCGCCGGGGATGACGGCGTCAGACTCAAGATTGATGGCAAGACGATTGTCGAGCATGACGGCATTCACCCCACGGAGATCAAGGAGGGTAGCACCCAATTGGACGCCGGTCCCCACGAGTTCCGTCTCGAATACTTCCAGGCCCAGGGTGACATCGCTGTCTTCGCTGCCTGGAAAGGCACCAACTTTGACGTCACACCCCTTTCTACCTGGATGCCCAAGGGCTGGGAAAAAGGTGCCAAGGGCAGGAAGAAAAACGACTTTGATCCTATCCCCCTTGTCGTGAAGGAAGCGCCGATTGTTTACCGCAATTTCATTGCCGGTGCGGGAAATCGTGGCATTGCCGTCGGCTACCCCGGTGGCGTCAGCATTGCCTGGAGCGCAGAGCAGATGAACCTCGCCCTTCTCTGGCGCGGTGCCTTTATGGATGCGTCCAAGCACTGGAACAGCCGTGGCGGCGGATATCAGCCTCCTTTAGGTTATGATGTCCTCAGCCCAGCATTCGGCCAGCCACTAGCCGTTCTAGCCTCGCCGGATGCCCCCTGGCCAGCCCTCCAGGAACGTGCTTCTGGTTATGCCTGGAAAGGTTATCGCCTGGATACCCAAAGACACCCCACCTTCATGTATGAATGGAACGGCCTGAAGGTGGAGGACCATAGCACCGCCGCGAAAGACCAGTTACAGCGCACCCTGAAGCTCACCGGTTCCATCCCTGCAAATACCTACCTCCGCCTTGCCACTGGCAAGATCGAAGCCAAAGACGACCGTTTCCTTGTGGACGCCGGTAAGCTCGACCTCGCAGGCCGTGGCTTTGAAAACAAGCTTCAGATCACCGCCCCCGGTGCCCGTATCATCGGCGAAAATCTCCTCCTCCCCGTCACCGGCAACGCGATCACCATCACCTACTCCTGGCCACAGTAAGTCCCTGCTGGAGAAAAGCCCTGCACGTATTAAATTGTCCCATGGAAACCCAAACGGAAATCAACGAATTGGCTGATGCCATCTACCGGGATCGTGTTTTGCGCGCCCGCGCGGAAGATCCGTGTGAAAAACTTGTGGATGGATTCCGCCTTTTTGAATACGCGCTGGGCATTACAAAGATGGGTGTACAGGCCGAGCTCAACACAATGGATGAGGAGGCTGTAATGAAGGGTGTTCAGAAACGCTTTGATATGGTGCGCAAAGTTCGGGAAAAGGGACTTTATCAGCCTTGGAAACCTGCGGCATGAGTACTCTCGAACAAGCGGCTGTCCTTATGCTCAAGGCTCTGCATGAGACGGGCATTCCTCATATGCTGGTAGGCGGATTTACCACCAATTATTACGGTATCGCACGTTCAACCAAGGATGTGGACATCGTGGTCGAACTTCCTTCCCGTGCACCTTTGTTAGAAGTGGAAAAGCGCTTGCCATCCACTTTTGAATTCGATTCGCAAATCACATTTGAAACCATCACGGGAAACCTTCGCCACATCGTTCACATCAAAGGCACACCTTTTGTTATCGAGCTTTTTGAACTGCGAGATGAACCTTTTCAGAAAGAGCGATTTCATCGGCGCAAGGAACTTTACGTTCCTCAATTAGACATCGTGGTTACCATTCCCACGGCCGAGGACGTGGTCATTCAAAAGCTCCGTTGGGGGCGCTCAAAGGACATTGATGATGCCCGTGACGTTCTGGCAGTTCAGGCGGACAGACTTGATTACGCCTACATTGAAGACTGGTGTCGCAAGCTGGGCCGGTTTGAAACTTACCAGCAGGTCCGTGCCACGGTGCCTAACATTTGATTATCCATGAAATCTGCCGTTCTCTTATCTCTTCTTGCAGTTGTTCCCCTTTTCGCCGCTGATCCGGTGGAGGCGGATTTTTACAAGATCACGACCTTCACCACGCCCACTGAGACTGCAATGGAAGTGGGCTCCGTGGAACTGCTGCCAGATGGCAAGCTCGCCTTGGGCACTCGCCGTGGGGAGATCTGGATCGTCTCCAATGCCCAGCAGTCCGATCCGGCAAAAGTGGAGTATAAGCTCTTTGCCTCCGGCCTTCATGAAGTGCTCGGCCTCGGGTATAAGGAAGGAGCACTGTATGCCACCACGCGCTATGAGATCACTCGCATCAAGGATGTAGATGGAGACGGCCGGGCGGATGTATTCGAAAATTTCAATGATGGCTGGGGCGTCTCCGGTGACTATCACGAATACGCTCTCGGCAGCCGCTTTGACAAGAATGGCGACCTTTGGGTCACCCTCTGCCTCACCGGTTCATTCACCAGCAAAGTACCTTTCCGCGGCTGGGCATTGCGAGTGAAACCCGATGGCACCTTGGTTCCGACTGCCAGCGGCATTCGGAGTCCAGGCGGTGTGGGTTTCGATGCCGATGGCGAGGTTTATTATGTGGACAACCAGGGCCCCTGGCATGGTTCCTCTACTCTCCAGCATCTCGTTCCCGGCTCATTCCAGGGCCATCCTGCGGGCAATGAATGGTATTCCATCGCGCCTAACATGGGGCCGCGTCCTCTGGATCCGGTTAAAGAAGCCTTCATCGGTGATCGCAAACGGGGTCAGCCGAATCCCGCAGGAGACAACGACCGGATGGTCATGGAACGCAAGCGCATCAAGGAACTCCTGCCGCCCGCCGTTTACCTCGTCCATGCCAAGATCGGCAACTCACCCACCTTCATCATCTGTGATGAAAGCCAGGGTAAGTTCGGGCCCTTTCAGAGCCAGCTTTTCATTGCCGACCAGAGTCACAGCAACGTCAGCCGCGTCTTCCTGGAAACCGTCAATGGCATCAAACAGGGCGTCGTCATCCCTTTCAGGGGCGAGTTCTCTAGCGGCCTGATTGGTGGGCGCATGGATGCAGAGGGTAAACTTTATACCGGTGGCAGTGATCGTGGTTGGGGTGCCCGTGGGGGGAAGCCCTTCTGCTTTGAAAAGCTCGAATGGACTGGCAAAGTGCCTTTCGAAATCCATGAGATGCATGTCAAACCGGATGGCTTTGAACTCACCTTCACCCAGCCCGTCGATGCAAAGACCGCAGGCGATATCGCCAGTTACTCAATGCGCGAATTCACCTATGCTTATCGCGAAGACTACGGCGGTCCTGAAGTAGATGAGATCATTCCCAAGATCACTTCAGCCAAAGTCGCAGCCGATGGCAAGTCCGTTTACCTCACCCTATCCCCTTTGACCCAAGGTCATGTCCATGAGTTGCACCTGGATGGCGTCAAGAATACCCAAGGCCAGCCCATCCTTCATCCCGTGGCCTACTATACTCTCAACGAGATTCCCAAGTGATAGAGTAAGACGGGGTATACGCTCAAATGCGGCCCCGTCTATAACCTCATGGAACTCGCGGGAACTGGCTGAAGTCTGGCTTCCGCTTTTCCACGAAGGCATTCTTGCCCTCCTTGGCCTCTTCGCTCATGTAATAGAGAAGAGTGGCATTGCCAGCGAGGTCAAGCAGGCCCATCTGGCCATCACAATCGGCATTCAAAGAAGCCTTCAGACAGCGCAGCGCCAGAGGGCTGTGCTCCAGCATCTCACGGCACCATTTGACGGTCTCCTCTTCCAACTTGTCCAGTGGTACCACGGTATTCACCAGACCCATGTCCAGCGCCTGCTGGGCATCGTATTGACGGCAGAGATACCAGATCTCCCGTGCCTTCTTCTGGCCGACAATGCGCGCCAGATAGCTGGAGCCGAGTCCACCATCAAAGGAACCCACCTTGGGGCCTGTCTGACCGAAGCGGGCATTGTCCGCAGCAATGGTCAGGTCGCAGACGACATGCAGCACATGACCACCGCCAATGGCGTATCCCGCCACCATGGCGACGACCGGCTTCGGCAGCGTGCGGATCTTGCGCTGCACATCCAGGATGTTCAGCCGTGGAACGCCATCATCACCAATGTAACCGGCATCTCCTCGCACCTTCTGGTCACCACCAGAGCAAAAGGCCAGGGGACCTTCGCCGCAGAGAATGATCACTCCCACCTCACGGTCCTCATGCAGAATGTCCAGGGCGATGAGCATCTCCTTCACCGTCTGCGGGCGGAAGGCATTGCGCACCTCCGGCCGGTTGATGGTGAGCTTGCCGATGCCGTCGGCGGTCTTTTCAAGCTTGATGTCCTGGAAGGTCTGGATGGTGTTCCACATGGGGAGGTCGATGGGTTAAACTCGGTTCAGCTGGGAGTTACGCCACGAAGTCCGTGTAAAGCTTCAGTTCATTGAGGCGGGCGGTCACGTCCTCCTTGGTGACGGTCTGCAGCTTGTGGGTGCTGAAGGCTTCACAGGTATAGCTGGCGGTGACACTGCCATGGACCACAGCGGTCTTCAGGTCGGCAAAGGTGGGCTTGGTCTTGCCATTGGCGGAAAGCCAGCCTGCCAGACCTCCGAGGAAGGAATCTCCGGCACCGGTCGGGTCGAACACGGAACTGAGAGGATAGGCGGCGCAGGCAAAGAAATCCTCCGGCTTTTCTCCGAAGAGGAAGCTGCCATGCTCACCACGCTTGACGATGACAAACCGCGGGCCTTTGGCCTGGAGGCGACGGCCAGCTTCGACGAGGTTGGTGGTCTGGGCGAATTCCTTGGCCTCACCGTCATTGATGACCAGGAGGTCGATCTTCTTGAGGACGTCATGCAGACGGTCATTGGCGATGCTGATCCACAGGTCCATGGTATCGGCTGTGATGAAGTCAGCTCCTGAGCACTGTTCCAGGGTCTGCATCTGGTTGTCCGGGCTCATGTTGGCCAGCACGGCGATCTTGGCAGCGGCTCCGGCAGTGGAAAGCTTCGGAGTCCAATGCTCCAGGACGTTGATGGCCACATTGTGAGTGGTGCGGCTGTTCATGTCGTCATGGTATTCACCACTCCAGGTGAAGGATGCACCTTCGCTGCGCTCCACGCCGTCCAGGGAGATGCCCTTGCTGCTCAGAAGATTCAGGTGAGCTTCAGGAAAGTCGTGGCCGATGATGCCGACAAGGTGTACTTCCGGGGTGAAGATGCTGGCGGCCAGGGCTGCATACGAGGCGGATCCGCCGAGCAGATTCTCCTGGGCATCCTGAGGAGTCTTGACGTTGTCCAGGGCGACGGTTCCGGCGATGATAACAGACATGGGATAGTTGAGCGTGTGGAATAGTTCTTGCGACGCTGCGCCTGACCTCGGTAGAGTCGGTGCAGATGGCGGCGGAGTATCCGTTGGCCCTCCCCTGTGTCAATGTCCTTCATCCCTGGCCTTTTTCTCCCATGAGATTTTCCATCTTCCTCATTACCCTGGCTTTGCTGCCCATGGTGATGATTTTGCATGGATGGACCTATACCGAAAAGCAACTTCCTGGTCTGCGTGATCAGGCGATTACCGCGCTGCGTGACCAGGGTATACGGTCCGTGGTCGTGGATATTCGTTATCTGGATCTGCGGATTGCCGGCGATGCACCCGATATGATCTCTTTGGAGAAGGCGCGGGCCGCCGTACGCGCCATTGGACCTCTGCGTGTGGTGTCGGATGAGCTCAATATTCCTGCCAATTTACAGGCTCAACAGGATGCAGACTCCCTCGTTATCAAGGGGTGGCTACCTACTGAAGATAATACGCATGAGGTGACCCAGCTCATCCGCAAGCTGCGTCCGGATCTGAACTTGAACACAGAGGAGCTTCGATCCAGTCCCATGGTTCGCTGGCCGGATGGCGAAAAAGCACCGCTGACAGCAGACAGCATCCTCATGATCCCCATTGTGGAAAAGCTGCGGGTCAGCCCCTGGCTGGACATCACGCAGGATGCGATGGGGCTTCGCCTCAAAGGTCTGCTTCCCGCCAATGGGCTCAGATCCGCTTTGGTTTCGGCGCTGAACGGTGAATCCGTGGAGACCCTGCTGGAGAGCACACATACGATTCCCTCAGCCTTTGCTGATCCGGCCACACTGATTCCCTTTGTGAAATACTTTTTCGATGGGACCTCCCAGCGTCGTTTTGCCATCAATGATCAGGGGGAGCCGTTGATCGAAGGAGCGGCGACACGGTCTTTGGAAAGTGAATGGTTAGCCCTTTTACGCCCCGTCACGGGTGGAAAAAAGGTGACTTCTAACCTCACCTTTTATCCTTCAGAACTGCATTTCCCAGGGCGTCAACTCGCCAGCCCACTGGTAGCTCAGCAAGCGGAGGCTTTGAAAGCGGCGCTCGCGGAGCAACTGATCAGCTTTGAGCCAGGTAGCTCGGTTTTGAGCTCGGGTGAACAGGCACGGCTTGCGGCGATGACCCCGCTTTTGTTGACTGCCGGCCCTGCGGTGCGTCTGGTCATCGGTGGCCATCCAAGCCCGGATGACAGTTCTGCGCGGCAGGAGAACCTGGCCAAAACGCGTGCAGAACAGGTCTATTCATTCCTAGTTGAACAGGGCCTGCCTGCCAGCGATGTACAAATTGTCGCTTTTGATTCAGTCCCGGCTGGCACGCCGGGCGCTCCTGGCCAGAGTGATAGTGTTGAGATATTGCTTCGTTAATTCCCTCTGAATGAAGTTCGAGTTCACATCCCTTGAGTCCGGACCGCTGGTGTATTTTTTAATGCACAGCGGAGCCTTCGTCATCGGCATGGCTCTTTTGTTTTTCATGCTGGGTCTGTGGTTTGGGGCTCTGACCTGGGGACGCTACCGCCGTTATAACCGCCGTCTTCAGGAGGAAGGCAATACTCTGCGGGAAGAGATCGCCGGGTTGAAAAGAAAACTGGCTGAGCAGGCTGTGCGCCCTTTGACGTCGGCTCCGCCGCCTCCCGTAAATCTGCTGACGGAGGTGCTGCCCTCTCCTGCGACGATCTTTCCAGAACGAGCGGCTGCCAAGATCACGATTCCCGAGAAAACGGAGGAAGCTGCGCCAGTCATTCCGTCTATCCCGGTAATTCCTGAGACGCTTTTACCCACCTCTGAGTTTCTTGGTGAGGCCGAGTCTCCACCAGCAAAGTCTAAACCTTCGCCCCGGTTGTTCATGCACCTTCCTGCCCCCCACACGAAGGATGTTTCCCATGAGCCTGTGGAGCCCTTTTCGTTCCTGCTGCCTGATGATGTGGATGTGCCTGTGGAAGAGTCGGAACCTGCTACGGAAGCGAAGGACGATACGAAAACTGAAGATTCTGAGCTGATGGGGATTGGCCCCGAGATCGGTTTCATGATGGATTCTGATGAGACTGATCTTGAGGACTCGGCTTCGGCTCCGTCACCTGTGATCCCGGAAAATGATCCGGCCCTGGGCTTGATTTTTAAAGAGCCGCCGCCGGATGCGGATGACCTGACGCGACTGCAAGGCATTTCACCGGCTTTGCAAATTCGGCTTCAGGAAATGGGCGTGTACCGGTTTGAGCAGATTTCGACATGGAATCAGTCGCAGGTACGGGAGTTCTCCCGACGGCTAGCATTCAAGGATCGCATTGAGCGCGAGCGCTGGGTGGATCAAGCGCGGCGATTGTCGGACGCGGGCAGCGAGAAGGTTTTTTTGCAGGGCTAGCCGGTTCTCGTTTCCGGGCACTGAGACGTGGTTGAATAAGGATTCCTTCGACTTTTATGGTTTTGGCAAGCAACGGCTTCTTTCATTTTGGAGTAAGTGGGGAAACATACGAGTGGCGGGTGTCGAGGTTGCACCAAGTTCACAGCCTGATAACAATGTGAATAGATACGGAATGGATTTTTGGAATGCGTTTGCTTGCCTCCAACGGGAAAATTGATGCAAACTTTAATATTTGCGATTTTATCAAAGATTTAGACACTATTGTGGAAAGTTAAGTATGAAATCAGATAGACTCCGCCGATTTCTTATTGAGTTGGCAGTTATTGTTGTGTCTAGCTTGTGGTTGATTGCAATGGGTGGACGACTTAATGACACTTTACTATCGAGTTGGTTTTTGCCAGCGATCATCCTGGACACAGTCAAAGAGGATATGAACTTCTCATTAAATGCATTTCCGTGGCTTTTTATCTTCCCTGTCTTCACGATATTGACACTTTGGATAGGAAGTAAAAATCGAACTGCCGCCATTTTTGTAACGTTTTGGTTTTTGCTAAACATTTTTTTTGGCATATCTTTCTTACTGAGATATGACGGGCACTCCTAAAAGCAGCTATCTTTATCCATGAGCAAGGCTATGAGCTTTCGGCCATGGAAAAGATGCCAGTCATGAGTGCGTGTTGAGTTGTACTTGTCACCCCATGTTTTACACCTTCTCAGACGGCCTAAAATCAACGATCCCCTGCCTTAACTGAGTGCCATTCATGCCTGACATCTTTTTCACCCATGAATCAACGAACAATAGCAACTTTGAATGAATTGAGGCACCTTGAATGGTTCACGAAATGTGGTGTCCATGATGTGCAGTCGGCTATTATTTTAACATCATGGAAGGAAGCCATTGCTTCGTGTGCAAAGTTGGAATGGCAAAATTTGCGATTAGAGATGTCTAACAAGCTTTCTGAAGGTATTGCTAAAAAGGCACCAGACCAATTTCAAAAATGGAATGAATCAGTTCGCGAAATTAAGCCACTAGTTGAAGAGTTAATTGAAATTAAAACTCACAACGTTGTTGCGCAGAATAATTTGCCATCAGTTTTTATAAACGTTGTAAGATGGGATATTCTTAGCCTAGCGCTGGAAGCGGAATTCGCGGATGTTATTCCAGGGTCTTTTTATACGGGACACTCTTTTTGGTATGCTAAAGGTCATTTCCCTTGTGGTTGGGACTTCGAAAAAAAATTAATTATGATTTATTGAAAGGTAATGATTATGGGGATTTTTCTGCCTTTGTATTCAAAGTGAGTAACTCAATCCGAATAAGATGCCCGGCGAAAAGTAAAGATGGCAGGCACGTGGAGCCCTAATCAAGGATAATAATGCCAATAGATGTGATCATTTGGATAAAGCTGCATACAAAACAAATTTTCCCGATTGTCGCAAATGTCCTTAAACGGGCGATTTTTTGGGGCTCTAGACCATCTAAGTAAGCCCAGGCCGATTCCACTCAGCAAACAATTCGCCTCGTGAAAATGACCCGCTAATCAAACTCTGCCGCACCTTGGGAACCCAAAAAAAAATCTATTGGCATGCCAACATCTTTTTTGCCAGGCTTTACCTCCTTGCCTTGGTGCTGGGAGAGCCGCCAGCAGCGCAATCTGGAGACGACCTCCTGGCAGGCCATGTCTGGGTTTAGCACTTGGTAAAGGAAGGCCCAGAAGACGGTGACCGGAGGCAGCAGGCGCACCCGTCTGACCTTCGCACCCGGAGCTTTGGCAAAGAAGGCATGCGGCAAAAACGCAGCTAGCAGCGAGGAGAGATCCGGCAGCGCGAGCTGGCGCAGATCCTGTAAACCGGAAGCAAGGCGGGAGGCATCAGATCTCTTGGTGCGCCCTGGAGCAAGCGGGGGAAGTTAGGCAGGAAACAGGTTTTAAGAGCCATGCTTCTGCAACCCGGAAACCTGTGTTGAGTTGTACCTGCCACCCCCATATTTTACACCTTCTCAGAGGGCTCAAAATCAACGACTATCTGCCTTAACTGAGTGCCATTCATGCCTGGCACCTTTTTTTAAAATGCACCCTATCCAGAGGTGCCCTATAGGCATTATTTGTTCAGTTCCTCTTTCTTGTTACGTTTTCGACCAGGTAAAATTGAGTCGTGGTGCATATAGTGGGGGAGGAGTAGGGTGAATAAGGCGAAAAACACACCAGCTTGATAAAATATAGGATTTTTGATCTCGAATAATTCGGCAACTTTTAGAGTGCCTAGAATAATTAACCCGGACTCTATCGCCTTAAACGTGAATAAGAAAAGTAGCCGTAAAATTCTCGTCATAATAAGGGGATAAAATGCCAGGGAATAGTCTTTTATTTTTTGTCAGGCTGGCACGGGTGACGTGCCTGCTATGTGTTGTCACTGTTCTCAATACCGATCACACGGAAAGTCTGAATAATCAATATTGACGACTACTTTAAGGATAGCTACCTCAATAAGATGCCAGGCGAATAGTCTTCCAAGCTTCTGACATTCCTTGAAGCGCAAGGTTAAAGCACTATATGCCTGGCATCTTTTTCTTTTTCCTGATCCGGTATCATAACATGGGCCGCATACATATTCCTGAAGCCCAAGGTAATACTTGTTATTTAAAGTGTTGTTAACGGGTGCTGAAAAGCGCGGAGGGAGAGAGGGGTTTTGGATGCCAGCGGAGCGGAGCCCAACGGGCAAACCTGCGGGGAGCAGGCGAGCCAAACAAATGCTGGATGGTGGAGGGGCCGTGCATTGACGCGTTCGGAGGGTAAGGTTGCAAGCTCACTTGGGCCTTTGCACCGAGTTAGCGAAGCCCGACGCAGGAGGAACCTCGCTGCGGAGTTTTAATTTTTGTTAGGCTGGCATGGCAACGTGCCTGCTATGGGTTTCACGTTTTTTGAAATGATCGATCATTTTTTCATCATATAATATTTAATTCATAAGAGTGTGAAAAAAATTATGCATATAAAAACAATTCCTTTTATATGAAGTTTATCACGATACAGAACCATCAACACAACTATAAACAGAAGGGAGATAAGTATAGAAAGTTTCACTCGTTAAATACTATATTAATTTAAAATTTTATCTTCAAGTTTTCTCAGCCGTTCTTCCAAAGCTTTTATTTCATCTTTCAACCCCTGTATCTGGTCGGCTTTCTCTTGGTCCACTCCTGTGCAAGTAGCCAAGGCAGCGTCACATGCTTGGTAAGTTCCCCATATTCCTGCGGCACATGCTAAACACTCAGCGATATCACCAATGATAAGAGCCTCTCCAGGAATGAGACAAGATGCACATACCACAGTCGTTGCGGCACTGGCCGCAAAAGCAGTTAAATACGCACCAAGGCAATCGCAAATTGATCCAAAGTCGGCTAACCCTAAATAATCATGTTTTAAATTAGGGTTGTTTAGAACAAAACAATAAATTCGGTCAATTAAATGAGCTTTTTGATAAAATGGGTAGTTGATTTTTGTATTAAGGTAATTTCTTGCCTACTTTGAGCTTTGCCTGAAAACTTCTTCCCCAATCGGATCCCTCGACAGCCACCGCCCCAGCTCCGGTGAGTAATACCGGTAGCCGTAATTGTAGTAACCAGAGGATAAGATGCCAGGCGAATAGTCTTCTGGTATCAGCGGGATTGAAGGGCGGCACACATTTCCTGGCAGAATAATCAAAAGAAGTTATAACCCTCACCCATGAATCAGCGAACAATAGCAACTTTGAATGAATTGAGGCACCTTGAATGGTTCACGAAATGTGGTGTCCATGATGTGCAGTCGGCTATTATTTTAACATCATGGAAGGAAGCCATTGCTTCCTGTGCAAAGTTGGAATGGCAAAATTTGCGACTAGAGATGTCTAACAAGCTTTCTGAAGGTATTGCCAAAAAGGCACCAGACCAATTTCAAAAATGGAATGAATCAGTTCGCGAAATTAAGCCGCTAGTTGAAGAATTAATTGAAATTAAAACTCACAACGTTGTTGCGCAGAATAATTTGCCATCAGTTTTTATAAACGTGGTAAGATGGGATATACTTAGCCTAGCGCTGGAAGCGGAATTCGCGGATGTTATTTCAGTGTCTTTTTATGCGGGACACTCTTTTTGGTATGCTAAAGGTCATTTCCCTTGTGGCTGGGACTTCGAGAAAAAATTAATTATGCTTTATTAAAGCACTGTATGTCTGGCATTTTTTTTCATTTTTTTCTTTTTTGTGAGGGATATATTGACATTCAGCCAATTTTGTGGTTCACCAAGATAAATGTCGGCTAAAATAGCTAAATGCGGATTGTGCGATGAGGAAAGGGCTTTGAATCACTCTCATGTAGTTCCCGACCTATTTATTAAACTAGTAGAAAGTGACCGTGTCACTGGCGCTGCCGGTCAAACTAAACCTCACGTTATTTTAGCGACTACTGGGGAAAGCGGTAAAAAGAAGGGAGTGTATCCAGCTCAGAGAGGATCATGGGAGTCAAAGATTGGTATTAAAGAGTATCTTTTCTGTGCGAAATGTGAGAGCAAACTCAGCGTTTGGGAGACATACGCGCGAGACGTCCTATATGGTAATTCGCCAGCACCTTGTCCTAAGCTTGAACTTGGCGTAAGCATCATTGATCGAGTTGATCCTCGGCTGAGGCAAAGTGCTCAATTACATGATCTAAGATCAGTGAAGGATATAGAATATAAAAAGTTTAAGTTATTTCAATTGTCACTCCTTTTCAGGGCGGGTATAGCAAATGCCAAACAATTCTCTGCGGTCAATTTGGGGGATAAACACATTCAGAGACTGAGAGGTATGTTGCTGAACGATGATCCAGGCGATGTTCTTCAATATCCATGTATGATGATAAGCCTCATTGAGGGATCATGGTCCTTTGAGGATTTAATTATGGATCCAGTTGGAGGAAGGGATAAAATTGCCGGTCTTTTTTCTTATCACATGACCCTGGGAGGCTACATATGGATCTTTGAAGTCAGCAGTCATAAGGCTAGTTCAGAAGCTTCATATGCGCTCAATCTTTCAGGAGATATGCTTATACCGGTGATGTCGGGAGCGCGTGTAATTCAAAGAGCCTTGAGTGCTCTACCAATGATTGATGGTAACTGGCGCTCCAAAATGCTTTAATGAATTTTAAATTTAACTTTTCACGCTTTTAACCAAGGGCCGGGAATGATGTTAGGCAACGTTAGCTGCTGCGCTTAGCCTGTTTCTGCTTCACTCCTTTTTCTGGATCTTCGATGTGCTGAACTGGCAGCCCGATAATGTTGGAGGAAGGGGCAACCTGCGCAAGCATTGAGCGCGAGCGCTGGATAGATCGAGCGCGCGGACTGACGGATAGAGGGAGTGAAAATGTTGATGGCATGCTATCACAATGCCATATTGATCGCATAAATCCCTTAGGCCCTGAAGGTCCGCATTGCATTTCAGCGGGATCGTCACGGGAATTGTGGGCGGATGTTTAAAATTAAAAATGTCTGAAGCAATTAGCAGGCACTCACGACCGGACATTGTCGAGACATTTGCAATTGCCTTTCCAAGAAACAGACATCTGCCTATCGGATTCGATACACTACTTAAACTGATATTAATGTTTTCATTCACGCGATAAACAAATCCTATTGATAAGTGAAATGGAAAGGTTGGATGCCCCCGAAGTTTGAGCCACTTTTAAGTGGTGTCGTGCAGTGTTAATTTGGTGAGAGAGCTAGCTCGTGCCCTGCTGCTACAAGTTGTCGTTATTGAATGCTCGTCGTATCTTAGAAGGCGGACAGAGGGTATTACGTGGACAAGCCGACGCGCAAAATGGCCGCAGTCGCTGGACAGACGAGTGCACTTCAGGGCAGCCAGGAGTGCCCACCGTACTTAAGTGAGGAGTCTAAGTGAGGAGTCGCTCTGAGCTTACCGCTCTTTGGAGGAGGGGGCGTTGAGGAATTTGCGGACTTCGTTGAAGAAGCCGTCGGGGGATACTTGCTGGGCGTGGTCGCGGACGCCTTCAAACCAGCTTTGGGTGCTGGGGGTGTGGCTGAGGGCGACGTTGAGGAGCAGCTCCATGGTGATGGGCACGGGCTGGCCGGTGTGGATGGCGGCGGAGAGGGCGAGCTCGGCAGCGCGATCGAATACCCAGCCCATGTCGGCTCCGGAGAAACCGGCGGTGGCTTCGACGAGGGCGTCCACATTCAGATTTGAAATGGGCTTGTCCTTGGCCAGGAGGGTGATGATCTGGGCGCGGGCTGCGGCATCCGGTGGCTGCACGAAGATGGCCTGATCAAAGCGGCCAGGGCGGCGGAAGGCGGGGTCCAGGGACCAGGGCTGGTTGGTGGCACCGATGACGAGCACGCGCTGGTTTTCACGCAGGCCGTCCATTTCATGGAGGAACTGGTTCACCAGATTGCGGAGCTGGCTTTCGCGCACGTTGCGGCGGTCTTGGGCCAGGGAATCGAGGTCGTCAAAGACGAGCACGCATGGGGCATTGGCACGCGCGGTTTCGAAGATTTGGTGGAGGTTGCGCTCGGTGCTGCCGAAGTAGGGGTCAAAAATTTCGTGCAGGCCGACGGAGAGGTAATTGCACGGGACTTCGCCAGCGACTGCGCGCAGGACGAGTGTTTTTCCACAGCCTGGAGGGCCATAGATGAGGATACCGCCGCCAGCCCGCCTGCCGTAGGCTTTATAAAGGTCTGGGTATTGCAGGGGGTAGATGATCTTCAGGCGGATCTCTTCCTTCAGTTCGTCCATACCGCCGACATCGGCAAAGGTGGTTTCGAACCGGTTGGGATCACCTGGGGTGAAGAAGGTTTCTGGCCGCCAGTCATAGGGGGGCTCATCAAACGGATCGTCATAGAACTCCTGGGAGGATTCGCCATCTTCCAGGGAATCTCCGCTGCTGGCCGGTGGCTCGGGAGTGGAGGGGGCAGGGGAGGTGCGGCGGGCATCGCGGGCGGTGCGGCCGAGTTCGCGTTCCAGGGCAGGGTCGCTCATGGTGCCGTCGATCTGGGCGGCACGGTCAAAATGTTCGATGGCCTTGGAGCGGTCGTTTTCGCTCAAATAGACGCGGCTGAGCAGCAGATGGGCGGAAGCGTTGTCAGGCTCCTGAAGGAGGACACGTTCAGCGCGGACGGCGGCACCGGAGGCATCACCTTCCATAAAAAGGACACGGGCGACGCCGAGCTGGGCATCGGTATGGTCAGGATCAAGCGCCAGCACACGCTCGAAGGCGTCGCGGGCATCTTCCAGATGCAGGAGCTCCATGCTGGCGCGGCCAAAGAGCAGAAGGAGGGAGACGTTATCGGGCGACTGCTCGAGAGCGTCACGGATGGCCTGGAGTGAAGACATAACCTTTGTAAAAGGGGGGGACGGCACAGGGGTGGCGTCGCAGGGTCAGTTAAAAGCGGCTCTGGACAGGATGCGAGAGATTTCTTTCTCGTTTCAAGGGTTCTACGTTCACAGTTGAAAAGCGGTTCACCTTGTCTCTTGATGATCACGCCCAGGCCCTTTTACCTTTTCTTTTACCTTCATGCTCTTTGACTGGATCGCCGCCGCCCGCCCGAAGACTCTCGGTGCCGCCATTGCCCCCGTAGTTGTTGGTTCTGTGCTGGGGTGGAAAATCAGCGGGCAGTGGAGCACCTGGCTGCTGCTTTGCACCCTCGGCAGCACCATCGCCCTGCAAGTGGCCACGAACTGGTTCAACGATGCCCTGGATTTCATGAAGGGGGCGGATACGAAGGCACGCGTGGGGCCACGCCGGATCACGGCTGCGGGGGTGATGTCTCCTGGGGCGGTAATGACCGCTGCCTGGCTGATGCTGGGAGTGGCCACTGCCCTGTCTCTGCCCCTGATCCAGGATCGGGGAATGGCCATTGTGGTCATTGGTATTCCTTCCTTATACTTTTGTTATGGATATACAGGTGGCCCCATGCCGCTGGCGTATCGGGGGCTGGGAGAGCTTTTTGTGATCTTGTTTTTTGGTTTCGTGGCTGTGCTTGGCTCGGCTTTTGTGCAGTCCGGGGAATGGCTGGAAGGCGGTGTGGTGGCGGGTTTTCAAGTGGGCTGTCTGTCCACGGTGCTCATTGCCATCAATAATCTGCGGGATCAGGCGGAGGATCGTACGACGGGAAAAAGGACGCTGGCCGTACGCTTTGGCACCACCTTTGCCAGGATGGAAATCACCTTGCTCATCGTGCTGGCACATCTGGCAGGTCTATACTGGTGGGAGAATGATTTTCCCCGCGCATTCACGGTGCCTCTGGCGGTGGCTCCGGTGGGGTTGTTTTTGATCCTGCGGATCTGGTCGCAGCCTCCAGGGCCAGGATACAACCGGCTGCTGGCGCTGAGTGGCATGCAGCTTCTCTTGTTCGCCGGATTGTTCTGCTGGGGCGTATCCAGGACAAACATCATCCCCTTGTGAGTCTGGACGCGCCCATTTACATCTATGAATACCTGCTGCGCAGTGGCGTGGCGCTGAATTCGGCCTCGCACCGGAGAGTCTTTCCTGGGGCGCTGCTGCGGGTGGGGGCTGGTTATGGCTGCGTGCATCCCTGGCCGGAATTTGGCGATGCGCCGATTGAGGAGCAATTGCGTCTGCTGGCGCAGGGCGTGACGACTCCGGTGACGGCGATGGCGCTGCGCTGTGCGGAGGTGGATGGCGCGGCTCGTGAGGCGGGGGTCAGTTTGTTCGATGGCCTGGAAATCCCACGCAGCCATTATTCGTGGAGTTTTGCGCAGGATACGATGCCGCAGTTTGAACGGGTGCTGTCTGAGGGCTGGCTGGCGATCAAGGCCAAGGGGTATGCCAACTATGGCGAAACGACGCGCTTTCTGGAAAACTGCGCGCGCATGTCCGACGATCGAGAGCTGCGATTCAGGGTGGATTTCAATGGCTGCCTAACCGCGGATTCGTTTCAAAAGTTCGTCGAGTTCATGCCCGTGCGTGTTTATCGGCAGCTCGATTTTGTGGAGGATCCGTTTCCTTATGATGCGGAACTGTGGACCGCCTGCCAGGCTAAATGGGGAGTGAAGCTGGCGCTGGACAAGGGGTGGCGGGATGGAAGCTCAGGCTATGAGGCGGTGGTGGTGAAACCGGCCCGGCGCGACTGGCGGACGGTGGCTGAAAGGCATCCGGAAACACCGCTGGTCCTCACATCTGCGATGGATCATGGACTGGGGCAGATGTTCGCCGCCTATGAGGCGGCGGTGGCGAGGAAGGAACATGGGGAGAGGATCGGTCTTTGTGGGCTGAGCACCCAGCATCTCTTTGAGCCGGATGCTTTTTTTGAGCGTATCCAGGTTACGGGCGGCTGGATGACGCCGGACATCAGCGGCGGCGGACTCGGATTTGGAGATGTGCTGGAAAAACTGCCTTGGAGGCCATTGATATGATCGACATGGACTGGTTCAGCTCCACCAACCACATCGCGGTCAACCCGGCGCAGGCTGAGGCGGCTGCGGGGCTGGAGGATTTCCTAACATCACAAGCGCTGAAAGGGCTGTGTCTTTTCCAAACCTCGGGCAGCGAGGGAACCCCGAAGTGGGTGGGGCTAACCAAAAATGCGTTCATGATTTCAGCGGAGGCGGTGAATGCGCATTTTGAGGTGACGGCGCAGGATCACTGGCTCATCGCGCTGCCGCTGCACCATGTGGGCGGTTTTTCCATCCTGGCGCGTGCCCACCTCAGCGGCAGCCGGGTGACTGAAAGTGCCGCGAAATGGAATCCGCAGGAGTTTGCCAGCCTATGCGAAACAGAGGGCATCACGCTGGTCTCGCTGGTGCCGACGCAGGTGCATGATCTGGTGCAGGCGCGGGTGGTCTGCCCGGACCCTTTGCGTGCGGCCATCATTGGCGGAGGTGGCATGACCCAGGCGCTGGCGGCTGCGGCGATGGAGCTGGGCTGGCGGGTTTTCCAAAGCTATGGCATGACGGAGGCGGCCTCGCAGATCGCGACGCAGCCTTACAACCCCTTTGGTTCGGTCTTCGATGTGAAGTCACTGGAGGTGCTGCCGCATTGGCAGGTGGCGACGGATGAAGGGGGGCACCTGGTGCTGAGCGGATCCGCTTTATCGCCTGGCTATGCGCGACAGGACAAAGAGGGGGAATGGACCTGGGAGGCGATCCCTGCGGAGGGACTGCGAACCCGTGACCGGGTGCGCCTGTGGATGCATGGAACGCGGCAGTACCTGGAATTTCAGGGACGGGATGCGGGTTATGTGAAGATTCTCGGGGAACTGGTGCATTTGGCGCCTTTGCAGGAGCAGATTGAGAATCTGGCGCGGGAGTCAGGATGGGGGGCGCTGCCTGTTCTCCTCGCCCTCCCAGACCCCCGCGCCGAAACCCAACTCCTCCTCATCACTGAGGCCGCCCACCCCGACCCCGCCCCCCTCCTCACCGCCTTCCATGCGGCCAGCCCCCCCTGGCTCAAAATCACCCGCACCGTCCAGGTAAAGTCCATCCCCCGCACCCCGCTCGGCAAAGTCCGCCAAGAGGAGCTGCGCCAGCAAGTAGCTCAGTTGGGCCCCCCAAAAACTCAATCCCATTCCCGTTTTTAGGATAAACTAAGGGGGAGGAAGGCACGCCTGTCGGGCGTGAAACTGGGATTAACCACGGGCAAGGATGAACGCGTATCGGGACTGAAACCGAACTCTGGCATGGAAGAGGATCATCGAGCGACCCTGGCCAAATGATTTTTTGTCAAAAGTCGCAGCCTGAACCCGTTTCCCTGAGGTGTTGCGATGCCATGGACTGCTCCAGCACCTCGTAGAGCCAGTGCCAGTTCATGGAGGCTTCAAAGACAATGCGCGGGTTGGGCCAGCGCTTCACCAGTGTGGCGAAGTCGTGAGGTGAATGGTGTTCGATGCGGCCCTTGCCGAGGTCGGTTCCCGCCGCATCAATGGCGTGCCAGACGCTGTATTTTTTGTGGTAGTCGACACCGATGAATGTGGCGGCTTCGGTGCTTATGGCGGGTGACGATGTTTGGATTGGAGTGCTCATGACACCGCCACTATAGCAAACGCCTTTTACCCAGGGAATACCGCTGGAACCCTTGATTTATCAGGCTTCATGTCGCCTGACCCCGTTTCCCCTGACCCCGTTTTCTCAAGGAGGAGGTGTATGACGCAGAAAACGCAGGCAGAGGGACCCTGGGACAGGCCACAACCTGAATCTAACTGCCGGATTTCCATCTGCGGTAGGCTTTTTCAAAACGGTGTTCGCTTGGAAGCAGCTCGATGGCCTTCTGATAGGCCGCGTGAATATCCCCCACCGGCCTTTGGAGCCATTCAGAAACCTTGGCTAGGTCAAACCAGCACCATGCTGAGCGAATGTTGCTATCACTGCTTTGGAGTGCGGTCCGAAGCAATTCTTCAGCCTCCCTGTTTAGTCGCTGCCTTACTTCACGGCCTTGAGGATTTCTAGTGGAGCGGTAGCGACTCGTCAATTTCATTTTTGTCTGCGCGAACTCATGAAGGAGTTTGGAGTCATCTCGACGTAACGCGATCGCTTGAGCAAACAGGCGATGGGCATCTTCGTAGTCTTCTGATCGCTTCCTGAGAAGAGCTGCCTCTACTAAATCAAGATAGTTAGAACTGGGGGGGAGCCTTTTCAAAACTCCTCGCGCCTGCTCAATCTGCTGCCGGTCCAACAAAAGTCGTGCCAAGGTCAGGTAAGGCAACTGGACTTCTGTCCGGCTTTTTTGCTTTTCGAATTCATCCAGTGCGCCAAGTGCGCGTTCCGTATCATTTGCAGCTACACAGTACTCAATGAACTGGCCCACCAGCGCACCGGAGCCGGGCTGGCTCGCCTTGGCACGTGCCAGACTGGCGATTGCCTGATCCTTGGCTCCTGTAGCCCACAGATGAGCGACTTCACGTAACGCATGAATAACCTGATAACGCGGGTGAACAGGCAGGCTGACCCGAAAAAAGGACCGTGGTTCATCAAAGTCAAACGCAGGTGGAGGCGAACCATTCTCTTCCATTTTCCGCTTGATCTTAGGAATGCCAGTCCCCCTGCTTTCGCATAAACGGAGTTCCTTTAGAAGTTCGCCAATACGGCGGTTCCTTGCGGGAACAGGAGGAAGAGTCCTGCCACTCAAAAAATGTTCCGCTGATATTCCCTGTACAGGTCCTGGATAACTGATGATTTCCAGCCGGTCCGGGTATAGGTAAACTTTTATGGGTTCAGGCTCATTGTCATAACTGCGATGATAGACTGCGTTAACCAGGGCTTCCTCCATCGCGGCGTAAGGATAGGCTACGGTGCGCTCAACCTCAGCCTGCTTCGATGTTTTTTGAAGAAGCCTGCCACCCAAACTATCAAGATAGTCTAAAGTTGATTTTATTTGAAGGGGAAGAGGCCCTTTGAACGTCCGTTCTTCAATTAAATCACCGCCTGCCCCGTCTCCAAACTGGACGACCTCGATCCGGCTGCCAGGGAAGAATGTGTCTGGATTTTCATTGAAAAACATCAGGGCAACATTTTTGGGAACCTTGTGGCCATTGACCGGCGCAAGCAACCTCAACTGGTCATAGAGCAGCAAGTCATCAACCTGCTGCCCTGTGCTGGCCAGATCAGAGCGGACATCGGCGAGAAAGCGTCTGACTAATATTGATGAAATATCTTCAATTCGTGAAGACAGATTGCGCCTGTCGTCAAACGGGATTCGGGCGGTTTGCTCAATAAGCTGGCGATGAATGTCATCCTGAGCCTCGGCCGTTTGCGATCCAATCCGAACGAAATACGCCTGCTTTTGATTGCGGTTTTGAGTGGAATAAGGACGATTATCGCCACCCGGTGCGTAAATAATCAGCAGGTATTTGCCCTCGAACATTACCGGATAAAAAAGAGGCTGATATTCAGGTGTCAGCAAGCGTTTGCAATCCCCTCTTATCTCTTTTTGAAGCAAATCGAGTCTGTCTTCAGGGATGCCGCGAGGAGGCAGGACGGCTATCCCGTCCTGTTCTTCGATGCCGATAACAACATACCCGCCATTAAGGTTTTGAAGATCATTGGCAAAAGCTGAGATCGTTTTCACTACTTGATCCCGGTTTGTATCGTCACAGACCGCCTTAAACTCCAAGCGTGCGTGTTCAACAGACCGCAAATGAATGATGTCTTCGACGTTTAAAGGAGGGGCAATTAAATGGGGCATCTGCTTACACTCACATTAAAACGTGATAAGGGTATGGTTTCAAGCGGTGGTTTGAACTGCCTCTTGCGTTGCACAAATGGATTGCACCCACTGGACGAATGCCAGGGCAAGCCTTAAGGACAGGGCAACGCCGGGGGGGACGGGGTCAGCGGGGACTATAGGCGTGGTATCTCTTCTTCTTTTCCTTGGCAACTCTTCCTTTCGACGTTCTCCACCGAGATCGTGCGGGCCAGGTTGCTCGGGTGAGGCGAGGCCTCGGTTAAGAACGGGGCAGCGATTTCAGGGGTTTCCCGAAATCCATACGCCCACCTCCCGCGCTCCGGCGAATCCAGGATAAGGCCACGCCCGGGGCGCTCGCTCTCCTAGATCTTCAACCCTTTAAGAATCATGAAACCGATCCCCACTTCTGTTCACGGCATGCTGGATTATCCTGTCGGGCTGCTGCTGTTGGCCGCTCCTAATCTGTTTGGATTCGCCGACCAAGGCGGTGCCGCGGTTCTCGTCCCGCGTCTTATCGGCGTGATTGTCATCGTGCAGAGTCTGATGACTCGTTATGAAGCCGGGGTCATCAAGGTGCTCCCCATGAAAATTCATCTGATGAACGATTATCTGGCCGGCGCGTTGCTGCTGTTTTCACCCTGGCTCTTCGGGTTCGCGGACTCGCCCGTGAATGTTTGGGTGCCGCATGTGGCCGCCGGTCTCGTCGTGCTCATTAAAAAGATGCCAGGCAAATTATGACGACGTGCCTTTAAATCGTTGCTGACCAACCATTAGCATAGGCATCTCGATCCCTCACAGCCGCGCGACTGCTCCCTGTTACCCCCATCAGTCCTCTGCATCATCGGCTGTGCTCCGGCTCGGTTTGAGGCGCTCCCTCAATGCCGATGAGATCGCTCGCGGCCTCTCGCGGGGAACTGCTCTCCGCCTGATCCCATCCGTGCCCTCTGTGTCATCTGTGGTTAAAATAGGCTCACTCTCGCCACTGGACCCTCGATTACCTGCCCATTGTCGATGAATGGGGCCTGTGGTGGAAAAGATACCAGACGAATGATGACGACATGCCTTTACTCGGCCCGGGTGAGGATACAGGGCTTGGGATGATCGTCGTCACTGTCGCAGGGTTCGGCATGGCTCGTCCAAACTCATTGCTTATTCCCTATTTTAGAATATCATAAAACAATGATCCATAACACGACGCTCCTTGGCCTAGCGTGTCAAAAATCACCCTCACGCATTTCCTTTCATCACTTGTGGTTTTTATAATCCAGTAGGCCGCAAAATCCCCACGCATCCCCCCGTGGGGAAACGTATCCCCACGAAATCCCCATCGCTAAAAGTTGAAAATCAACGGATAACGCCTGAAATCCCCAAATGGGGAGAAAACGAAATTAATCCCCATCCGGTCCTTGAGCCTGCCATTTTAGAACCTCTCGCCTCACCATAAAAACCATGATTCACTTTTCGGCAGAGGGGCGGCATAGAAGTGTCACGTGCCAAGTCCGCGAGGCGTCTCTGGCATGATGAAAGAGCGTCCTGCCACCCTCTCTGTCCAGCCCCTAACGACCTTGATCAGGTTTGAATCTCATGTTGACGCCAGACATTCAAGATCGTTTAACTACGTAACTTTGTTTCCGATGCATTTGTCTCCTCTCGCTGCGGTGTCCGGCCTTCAGTTTGGGCTAGAAATTATTTCTGTGCCCAGCCTCGTCATCGCAGGTCTGCTGGCCTTATTTTCAATGATCAGTTGGACGGTACTGCTGGTGAAGTGGCATCTGCTGGCGCAGGCGAGGCGGGCGAACAATGTTTTCATGGGGAAGTTCCGTGAGAGCGCGCATCCGCTGGCGCTTTACCTGACGCGGGAACGAGTGGCGCTGTCCCCGATGTATCATGTGTATCATGAGGCCAGCCGTGAGCTTGCGTTTTATCTGGTAGGTGAAGAGGAGCCAGGCCGGACTTTCAACAGCAGGCTACAAGGGGCGGGGCGCATCACCTCCTCGCAAATGAGTGCGGTACAGAATGCAATGGAGCGGGCAGTGGTGACAGCCGCCACGCATGCGGAGGCCAAGCTGGGACTGATGGCGACGGCTGTGGCGGTGGCTCCTTTTCTGGGGCTGCTGGGAACGGTGTGGGGGCTGCTGGATGTCTTTGCCCTGCTGGCGCAGACGGAGGGGGAGGCGACGATGACGGATCTGGCTCCGGGAGTTTGCTCAGCCCTGCTGACCACGTTGCTGGCGCTGTTTGTGACGATACCCAGCCTGCTGGCCTATAATTTCCTGGTCGCGAAGATTCGCAGTCTGATCATCCGGCTGGATAACTTTGCCAATGAACTGAGCGGGGTACTGGACCGGCAGTTTGTGGATCATCGCAGCCCGGATGAGGGGCTGCCAAGTCTCGGGGCGATGGGGGCACCGACGATGCCTGGCTTTAGCAATCCGCCGACCCAATCCCTGGTGCCCGCGAGCAAATCCTCCATCCCATGAAGCGTGCCTCTCAGCGGCATCTGCCGCTTTACATGAGCCAGGTGAGCATCACCGCCCTACTGGATCTGGTGCTGGTGCTGCTCCTTGTTTTCGTGGTGGCGGTGCCCATTTTTCGGCGTGAAAAACCGGCCGGATCAGCCGACGTCCAGACTGTATTGCCCACGGAACCCAAGGGGCCTGCGACGCAGGTGGAACTGAACATTCAGCCGGATGAAAGCATCCTGCTGGATGGACGAAAAGTAAGCGGGGCGGAACTGCTTCCGGAGTTGAAGAAGCTTCTCGTGGCTCAGCCGGAATTAGGGGTGGTGGTGAAGATGCCTGCGAACTTTGCAGCAGGTCCTCTAGCCCGGCTGATGGATGAAATGAACCGGGCTGGTGTTCGTCATACGGCCGTGGAGGTGGTGGACGCCAAGAAACCCTGAGGTCCTTTCTGCGTATGCCACTCGCCCCCAAGCAACCGCCCCTGGAACCTGTCGCCGCTGTGTTTTTCGGCGTACTGTTGCTTCATGGACTGGGTGGGGCGCTTATTTGGGGCATGCTGCCATTGTGGCAGATGGAACGACCTCATCCAGAACCTGTGGGGCTGCCACAGGATGGGCGATACTGGTTTTCCCCGGCGGATTATCAAATGCCGAGCTTGAAACTGGAGGCTCCATCGGAGGTGACTGGCACAACAGTTCCTCCACCTGCGGCTTCTCCCGTCCCGGCTGCGGCGGCTGTACCTGCGCCTGTAGTTGCAAAAGAGGAGCCTAAACCGACTGCGGTGAAAGATGTGCCGAGCCTGCTGGCGGATACACCGCTGGTGCATCCGGCTGGCCCGACGGTGGAAACCCGGGCCACGAGTAAAGTGATCACTCTTTCTCCCATGCACGATACCAGAGATGGTCTGAGCCCGAATGGCGATACAGCGATGACGATGATGGACGTGGTGAAGCAGAAAAAATCGGAAGCAGAGGCGAAGCAGGCTGCAGGGGGCGCGGACATGGATCCGGTATTGAAAGCTCTCCAGGCTGGTTTGAACAAGCAATGGAATGCGCCGCTGATCAGCGAAGTGCCGGTGCTGCAACGGGATGCGCGGCTGGCCATCAGCATTGGCCGCGATGGGGGAATCCTGGAGACAAAGATGACCAAATCCTCCGGTTCGACCCTTTTAGATAAGTCCGTCATGGCGGCGGCGGACGAATTAAAAAAGATTTCAGAGTCTCTTCCTGCAAGTTTCCCAAAAGACCGCTACACTGTGGAAGTAAACTTCCACATCGAGTAAATGACCGGCCCGCGTATCCTTATCATAGTCCTCCTGCTGTTTTTGCAGCCAACGGTCTATGCCGTGACGTGGCCATCTTGGTTGAGCACGTCCAGGGGTAAAAAGCAGGTAGTGTCGCTGCCGCAGCGCAAGCTGCAACTGGGGGATTTCACCGGAGGAACGGGTGCGAGTGCCAAAAAGACGCTGGGGGCTGAGCTTACTAGTTCGCGTGAATTTCAACTGACGGAAGAAGGGGCCGAGTATGCCGTAAGCGGCTCCTCCGTGGGTGGGCGCGTTACGGGACGACTCACACGGGCAGATGGGAAACTGGTTTTTGAGCGTACCTATGCAGCTCCTGGACTGGATGAAAATCTGAGTGCCCTGGCGGACGACATCATCTTTGCGGCCACAGGAAAACCGGGGCTTTCCACCAGTCGGCTAGTGTTTGTGAGTGATCGCTCCGGCACGAAGCAGATTTACCGCTGTGATGTACAGGGCAAGGAGATCCAGCAGATCACGCATCACCCTTACGGAGCGGTTTCGCCCAGCTTGTCGCCAGATGGAGGAGCTATCGCATACACGGCTTATCAAGCTGGTTTCCCCATCGTGCAGGTGCTGGATCTGGGGCTGGGATGGGAGCGCACGGTGACGGATACCGCTGGGACCAGCTTTGGTGCCTCCTTTTCCCCAGATGGGCAACGATTGGCGCTGGTAATGAGTTTTCTAGGCAATCCCGAGATCTTTGTGACGGATCTGGGTACGAACACGGCGGGGTGTATCAGCGATACTTTGGGAGCGCCCAGCAGCCCCTCCTGGCATCCGGACGGAAAGCAGATCATCTTTGCGGATGACCGGGGCAGGGGACCCCGGCTGTATGTGGCTGAGGTGCCTGAAAAGGAGAAGACGGAGGCGAAGCTCTTTCTGTGGCGTGCAGGTCCCTCCTTTTGTACCGATCCTGAATTTTCTCCCGATGGGCGCATGGTAGCCTTCACGGCAGGACGGGGAGAGGATGCGGCTGTCATTATCAAGGATTACCCCCAGGGGAAGTCACAGGTCATCCAGTCCGGCGGTGCCCAGCATCCGTCCTGGAGCCCAAACGGCCGCTACCTGTGCTATACCCAGCATGATACTCTGTATGTGCATGACCTGCATACCTCCCAGCGCCGTGCGGTGCTGACGCGATACGGTGCTATTTCTGAACCCCGATGGATGCGATGAGATCTGCCTTAATCTATAGCATCGCCGGGGCGCTCACCCTGTGCAGTTGTACGACAGTGACCTCCGTTTTTCAGGAAAAGGAGGCGGACATCGTCTTTGCCCTGGGTTCACGAGAGGGATTCGTCAGCCCGATGACGGCCTCTTTAAAACCGGTGTGTCCGGCGCTGGAATTTTCCGGGACGAGCTATTCGCTTCATGGGGCGCATCAAAGGACACTCCAGGGGCTGGCTACGGCCTGGCCGGAGAGCAAACCGCGATTTTTGATCGCCGGATATGCGCCGCATGACTTGCCTGAAGACTATGCCCGTGCGCTCTCTGAACGCCGCGCACAAGCAGTGCGGCAGGTCCTCATTGAGGCGGGTGTCGAAGCTGCCAATCTCCAGACGATTGGTTTTGGAAACGACTCTGCACCCTCCGGCCCCAGCACAGGAGTCGTGGTGATCTACAAGCAGTGAGGTAATCAGGGCTGGAATCCAACGCGGTCTGCTTCGGTGACTTCGCGCAGGACTTCACAGGGGACACCTGCTGCGATGACCCGGGGCGGGATGTCATGAGTGACGACGCTGCCGGAGCCGATGATGGCTCCATCGCCGATAGTCACGCCTGGATTGATCTGGCAGCCGCCGCCGACCCACACGTCGTTGCCAATTTTAACAGGTTTTGCCACGCACCCTCCGCTGGCGCGCTCGTTGGCGTCAAAGGCGTGGTTGGAGGTGTAGATGCCAACACGTGGGCCTAACAAAACGTTATCTCCGATTTCGACAAGGCCTCCATCCAGGATGACACAGTCGAAATTGGCATAAAATTTGTTACCGATGCGGATGTTAAAGCCGAATTCGCAGCGGAAGTCAGGCTCGAAGTGGACCCCGGTGCCTATTTGACAAAGGAGGGTGCGGAGGAGGGCCTCACGGACGGCCGCAGGCTGACCGAAACTGGCATTGTATTCCTTCGAGGCCAGGATGGCGTTTTCCCTGGCCTGGATGAGTTCAACCGTGAGATCGTTATACATGTGCCCTTCGAGGATATACTGGCGCTGTTCTTCGAGGGTCATGGGGAGAATGGGGGATCAAATGCTTTATGGGGTTCGGGCGGTGGTGGGTATCCGGCTGCATGAGACCTCTGGGGAACGTCATAACGTCATGAGAAAAGCTGAAGACGGATGATCCTTTCCTTCTCGAAAATCCGCAGGATGATTTGCCATGAATGATTTTATCCACTCCGTCTTTAATAATCGCGCCAGAGCTTTGCTGAAGCTGGGCCTGTCCCTGACTGTTGGGGTGGGATCGGTGCTAATGTTGATGAGTTGCAGCAGTGCCAAAAAGGAGGCTCAAAAACGGCAGCAGGAGATGGAATTGCAAACCTGGCAGGCAGGGTCATGTCTCCCGGAGATCTAACGAGCGGGGGATAAATAAGATCCGTCCTCACAGGGTATTTGACGAACGGACGCTACCGACGACGATGGCGGATGCTGGAACTCTCCAAACTCTTCGACACCACAGGCTTTCCGCCCCGCTGGCATTGTGGGAGCTGGAGTGATTTCCATGGCTGGGTACATGTCGTTTCTGATCTGGCGATTTTTGGCGCTTATGCGGCCATTCCTATTTCCATCACGTCCTATGTGATGCTGAAAAAGCAGGATGTGGCCTTCCCCCGGCTATACTGGCTTTTTGCGGGATTTATTCTTTCCTGTGGGCTGACGCATTTGGTGGAGGCGACGCTGTTCTGGCATCCCTGGTATCGCTTTTCGGGATTAATGAAGGTGATCACGGCCGGCGTTTCATGGTTCACGGTCGTGGCAATGATCCGTGCTCTGCCAATGGCGATGACGATCCCGGGGGCGGCGAAGTTGAACCGGCAGCTCAGCGCGGAAATCGTGGAGCATAAGCGCGCCGAGGTGGCGCTGCAGGCGGCATCGGCCCGGTTGGCGCTGGCGATGGACCATTCGGGTCTGGGTAACTGGAACTGGGATGCGGAATCGGATGCGTGTTATTTTTCCAGGCGTGCGGCAGCCATTTTTGGCATGCCTGCGGAGACTGCAATCCCATGGAATCAAGTGCTGGAGCACATCCATGGGGAAGACAGGGAAGGAGTAAACGAAGGATTGCGCAAGGCGGTGGCGCAAAGGGCCATTTTTGACTGTGACTTCCGCTTTCAACGATCTGGAGGCACCGAGGTATGGGTCTCGGCCAAGGGGCGTGCGGAGGACGACGGGCAGGGCGGGCCTATCCATGTCAGCGGCATTATCGCTGATATCACAGAGCGAAAAACGGGGGACAAAATCCGTGAGGAGCTACTGGTGCGCGAGAGCCAGGCCCGGCAGGAGGCCGAGGATGCGAACCGGATGAAGGATGAATTTTTAGCGGTGCTATCCCATGAACTGAGGACACCGCTGAATGCGATCTTGGGGTGGGCCGGAATGTTGCGGGCCAGCCACATGGATGAGGGTGAACTGACGGAGGGGCTAGAGGTGATCGAGCGCAACACGCTGGCCCAGGCAAAGCTGGTGGAGGATCTGCTGGATATGAGCCGGATTATCGCGGGCAAGGTGCGGCTGGATGTGCAGACGGTGGATCTAAGTGCGATCATCAATGCCTCCATAGATGCGGTCAGGCCGCAGGTGGAAACCAAGAATCTGAACATCGTCAGCATCCTGGATCCCATGGCCGGACCCGTGCGGGGAGATCCGGCGCGGCTTCAGCAGGTGCTTTGGAATCTGCTGACCAATGCGGTGAAATTCACCGAGCGTGGCGGCAAGATCGAGGTGGCATTGGAGCGGGTGAATTCACATGTCGAAATCACGGTCAGTGATAACGGTGTTGGCATTGAGCCGGATTTCCTGCCGCATGTATTTGACCGCTTCAGGCAGGCGGATTCCTCCATGACGAGACGGCACGGTGGCCTGGGTTTAGGCTTGGCGATCGTGAAAAATCTTGTGGAACTGCATGGCGGCACGATCAATGCCAAGAGCGGCGGTCGAAACCGTGGCACAAGTTTCCGCATCGCCTTGCCCCTGCCTATTACCCATGGTGGTTCACACTCAGCCACTGGCATTCATCCGGCCACGGTGGTGCCGACGGAGTTGTCCGAATTTGAAAATCCAGATTTGACCGGGATTCACATTTTGGCGGTGGACGATGAGCGCGATAGCCTGGAGATGGTCCGCCGCCTGCTGGAAAACAAGGGCGCAGAGGTGACCATGGCCAGTTCTGGGGAGGAAGCTTTGGAAAAACTGGCCAAGAATCCTGCCTTCGATCTGATGATCAGCGACATCGGTATGCCGGTGATGAATGGCTATGAACTCATCACGACAATCCGTGGAATGAAGCCGAATGAGGGAGGTCAAATCACAGCCATTGCGCTCACAGCTTTTGCTCGTTCTGAGGATCGGAGACGTGCGATGACAGCGGGCTTTGACACTTTTTTATCCAAGCCCGTGGAGACGAATGAACTGCTGGCCGTGGTGCATCGTTGTGTGACTAGACACCGTCAAAGCGGCAGCGTGGAATAAGGTGGCGAGTACAGCCACGGGACGCTTGATTTTCAGGGCTTTCCATGATCTACATCTGAAGGCTCCAAGTCAGTGACTGCTGTCTTCTCATGAGCCTCAACAGCTTTGATGATAAGGGCGATCAGTTCCTGGAAGGCCTTGTTCTCATCTCCCTTATTTCGAGATAACAGCACATCAAACCAGCCTACGCCGTTTCCGTCCGGGGTAAGCTCCTCTCGTCCGATATACCGTGACAGATCTGCCAAGATTCGAGGCAGGGTGTGAAATTGATTTTGCTCAAAGAAAGCCGCCCATTTCAGCCCTTCTGCGAATGCCTGGATGCGGTGCAATACATGGCTATCTTGAGCAAGGTACATCCCAGGTCTTTGAGCGATGCCTTCAAGCCACTGAATTTCTTTAAGGTCAGACATTCAGGGGGGTATATTTTAATGTCGAGTTGGATGCGCTACGATAGGCAAAAACTCAACCCCGCCCGGTTTCCCAGGCGGGGTTGGAAAGGTGAGCGCAGGCTCGAGGCGATTACTCGCCAGCAGTGATGTTCAGCACCTGGCGGCCTTTGTAGTAGCCACAGGAAGGGCAGGCCACATGGCCGGGAACGGATGTGCCGCACTCAGGACAGGTCTTGAGGACGGGTGCGCGCCAGCGGTTAGCTCCCTGACGGAGGCGTTGGCGGCTCTTGGATTGTCTGCGTTTTGGATTGGCCATGTTCGGAAGGGGTCGCTATTTCAATTGATCGAGGGCATTCCAAACTCCGCCGTCAGCACCAGGTTCTTCGGTGACCAGAGGCTCGTCGCTTGGTTCGAATTTTCCTTGAGCAGGACAGTCGCGCAGTTCAACGTTGCCATCTTCACAGCGCGGGAAGTTCGGAAGGGTTAGCAGAATGTCTTCTCTAATAAGGTCTGTCAAGTCCATCGTTGTTTCCTTTTCAATTGGTACTTCGGCCTCGTATTCTGGCAGGTCCACCTGGATCTGGAACCGCTCCAGGCAGCGGCCGCATTCCATACTGAAGGTGGCATCCAGGCTGCCGGTGACGATGATGTCCTTGTCATCCTTGATGAAATTCAGATCATAAATCAGAGGTGATTCGGCTTTGACGGTGTCCGCTTCAGGCAGATTAAAGAAAGAGGCGGGAAGGGTGCCCGTGATCTGTTTTCCCTCCACAGGGAGGTTGCGGGTATCGAATTGAAAAGGTTTCATGGGATAAGGTGCGGTAAAAAGTGTGGGAGGAGCTTCCGAAATCTAGGCTGCCTGCTTCTTTTTCAAGGCAACGACAACGTGAGGCGGGACAAATTGATTTACGTTTCCACCCAGGCGGGAGATCTCTTTGACGAGGCGGCTGCTAATGTAAGTGAGTTCCTCGCGCGGCATGAGGAACATGGTTTCGAGATTGGGCTCGAGTTTCCGGTTCATCAGAGCGAGCTGAAATTCGAATTCAAAATCGCTGACGGCCCGCAGACCGCGGACGAGTGCCACGGCGGACTGCTGCTTGGCGAAATCCACCAGAAGACCCTGAAAGGGCATGACGCGGAGGTTGGGGATGTGTTCCGTGGCACCGATGAGCAGTTCCACACGCTCCTCCAGGGTGAAGAGGCTTTGTTTGGCATTGTCCTGGGCGACGGCGACGATGAGCTCATCAAAGAGTCCGGCCGCGCGCTGGAGCACGTCGAGGTGGCCATTGGTGATGGGATCAAAACTTCCGGGATAGATGGCGCGGCGCATAATGGTAGTCCCATTGGTTACTCGTACAGACAGGGAGAGAAAAGCGATTGCTCAGGAAAGTTGCAATGCACTGCTGATTCTTATAACGGGAGAGGCAACCCATACGCCCCCATGAATGATGAAACAACCACGATCGAGACGCGCGAGGAAGTCATGTTTTTTGACACAGACATCGGTGGAGTGGTGCACAACATCGCCTACCTGCGGATGATCGAGACAGCACGGACACGGCTGGCTGCAAAGCTGGGCATGAAACTGCGGGATATGGCGCAAACGCAAGTTTATCCGGTGGTGGTAAGAACGGAGATCGACTATCGCAAACCGGCGACGCTGGGAGATGAACTGGTCATCAGCGGACGGCTGGACAGCGTGGAGCGGGTGCGTTTTTGGGTGGCGTTCGAGATCCGCCGGGCAGGGGAGGAAACCGTGCTCATCACCTGCCGCCAGTCACTGGCACTGGTGCAGATGCCTGAGGGTAAACCCCTGCGGCTACCGGAGGACTGGGCGGTGAAGTATGCCCATTTGTTTTTGAAGAAACGCCGGTGATCCCGTGATGGAGAGGTGGCTTTTCCAAATCATGGCGACTTGAACGGATGGCTGCTGTGGGCGATGAAACCGGGTCTTGAAAACCAAGCTTCATCATCCCACCCAGCTTAACCTCATCCGTCATGGTGAGGTGGAGGAGCGTTATCACAATGTCTTTGGCGGCAGCCGTATCGACATGGGCCTGTCTCCCCTGGGCAGGCAGCATGCACAGGCGGTGGCAGCTTGGCTGGCGGAGACGCCGCTGGATGCCATCTATGCTAGCCCGATGCTGCGTGTGCAGCAGACGCTGGCCCCGCTGGCGGAGGCGCGGGGACTAAAGCCCATCATCATCCCGAGTCTGCGTGAGGTGGATTTCGGCGACTGGACAGGCTACCGCTGGGAAGGAGTGCAGGAGCACTTTGGCGTGAGCTCTTTTGACTGGCTGGAGATCATCGGCAGCGTTGGCATTCCCAATGGTGAAACGGCCACGGAGCTGGCAGACCGCGTAGAGCCTGCCCTGCTGAAGATCCTGCAGGACAATCCGCATAAGCGCGTGGCCGTCTTCTGCCACGGCGGCATCATCCGGGTCATCCTGGCGCTGATGCTCAGCCAGCCGCTGAAGCACATGGCGCATTTTAATATCCAGTATGGAAGTATCAGCGTCGTCGAAGTGCAGCCTGAACGGAAGCATGCCTTTGAAATCGAACTGCTGAATTTCTGCCCGCCCTTCCCGGTGGTTGTTGAGGCACCGCTGGTCAAGGATGACTGACCTGTTGTATTGAATCTTTGGTTAGGCAATCCATTCCTTGATCACCCTTCCGGCCACGTCCGTGAGCCGGAAGTCACGGCCCTGGAAACGGTGAGTGAGGCGCAGGTGATCAAAGCCGAACTGATTGAGCAGCGTGGCGTGAAAGTCATGCATGTCCACGGGATCCCGGACGATGCTCCAGCCGATCTCGTCCGTCTCGCCATAGATCTGGCCACCTTTGATGCCGCCGCCAGCCATGAGCATGGTGAACGCGAAGGGATGGTGGTCGCGACCGGAAACGTTGTCCCTGCCGCCCCGGTTTTCCCCCAGCGGAGTGCGCCCGAATTCACTGCCCCAGACGATGAGGGTATCCTCCAGCAGACCGCGTTGTTTGAGGTCCTTGAGCAAAGCGGCGATGGGCTGGTCCGCCATGCCGGCGTTGTATGAAAGTTCGTTATCCAGGTTGGAGTGGTGGTCCCAGCTCGCGTGCATGATGCTGACAAATCGTACACCGCGCTCCACCATGCGGCGGGCCAGCAGGCAGTTAGTGGCAAAGGATTTGTACTGTCCTGGGGCGCCTCCGCGCTGGGCTTTAATGGGCGGATCTTTGCGGTCCACGCCATACATTTCCAGCGTTTTTGGGTCTTCGTCCTTCAGGTCAATGAGTTCGGGCGCGGCGGATTGCATGCGGAAAGCCAGCTCATAGGCAGCGATGCGGCTGGCGATTTCAGGGTCGCGAAACTGGTCGTAGCGGCTCTGATTGAGCTGCATGAGGGTATCCAGACCCTGGCGCTGAAGTTTCATCGGCAGGCCCGGCGGATTTTTCAAATTCAACACCGGTTCTCCCTGGTTGCGGAAAAGTACACCTGCATACGAACTGGGCAGGAAGCCACTCTGCCACAGGGAGGCCCCGCCGCTGGTGCCGCGCCCGGCGCTGAGAACCACGTAACCAGGCAGGTTGCTGGAGGTGCTGCCGAGTCCGTAATTGAGCCAGGAACCGACTGTCGGCAGGCCGAACTGGGCGCGACCACTGTGCAGGACGAGCTGGCCCGGATGATGGTTAAACTGGTCCGTGTGCAAGCTGCGGATCATCAGCCAGTCATCGGCCGTTTTGGCCATGTGCGGCAGCAAGTCGCTGAAGTCCATGCCGCTTTGACCGTGCTTGGCGAACTTGCGCGGGCTGCCCATGAGACGTGCCGTTTCTTTCTTGATGAAAGCGAAGCGGACGTTTTTGGTCATGCTCTCCGGCAATGGCTGGCCGTGCAGTTCATTGAGCTTCGGCTTGGGATCGAACAGATCCATCTGGGAGGGGGCACCCTCCATGAAGATGAAGATGCAATTTTTCGCCCGAGCCGGGAAATGCGGCGCACGCTGGGCCAGGGGATCCATCCCGGGAGGCAGGGCGGCGGTGGCAGGGGTGATGAGGCCTTCCTGGGTGAGCATGGCACCCAGCGCTAGCGCACCGATGCCATTGGCGGAGGTGGTGAGAAACTCGCGACGAGTTTGCAAAATCTGGTGCTCGACGGGATGCATGATAGGTTCTTTGAAAGAAACGTTAGTACTGGCATGCCTTTTGCATCTTTAGGGAGAACAGAGCCGGTTTCTTCACGGGGCGGACCTGTCACTGAAAAAAATACAGCACAACGTTGACACTCAAGTCGCAGGACCACTATAGTACTAAGCCATGCTCAGGCAAATCATCGGACAACCCACAGAAGGGCAAAAGGAAACAGGCCGCGCTGAGGCCCCCGCACCGGCTTCAACAGCCGATCGTGGACCCAGCTTCTCCGCACCCGTTCCCGCTGCACAACCCCAACGCGCATCAAACTCTTACAACATGACTTCCAGCAAAAACGTTCTCGCGAACGACGTCGAAATTAAAGGTTCAATCAAATTCTCCCACGACCTCATCATTGATGGGAAAATCGAAGGCGAAGTCCAGTCCGATGGCAGCCTGACCGTGGGTGAAAACGCCCTGATCAAAGGGGAGATCAAGACACGTTCCGTGATCATCTTTGGCAAGGTCGAAGGCAACATCACGGTGCTTGAGCGCTGCGAGCTGAAAAGCAATGCCATCCTGGTGGGTGACATCGAAGCAGGTACGCTCTCCATCGAAGAAGGCGCAACCTTCATGGGTGCTTCCAAAGTGGGCCGCAAGCCTGAGCCAGCCAAGCCAGCTCCGCTGGGTGGCAATCGCCCTGCACCAGCACAACCCTAAACTAGAACCACCGCTGAGTGTTTCGGGGTCTATTCGGCTCTAAAAGTGACCGGCCAGTCCCACCGAAGAATCAAATCGAGGTGGTCTGTCCGGCTTGCGGCGCGGCTCAATACGAGCCGCGTCTTGTTGTATCCACATTTTGTAAAAAATGTGGCGTGCATCTGAGCATCCAACGCAAGAAGGTCACCGCCTCCAGTGTGACCCGCTCTGGCGTGGGCATGCCTGATCCCTGGGCTGATTCCAATCTGGCTCATAAGCCTGCCCCGGCGACCACTCCAACGACGGCTAAAGAGCCTGAGATTGAGATTCCTGATCTGAAAGCGGATCCACTGGCTGCCGAGATGATCCAGCCTGTCTCTGACGAGGAAGCGGCCGAAGGAGGATTCGGGGTGTTTTTGAAGCAACAGGCGAATCCTGTTCCGGAGCCTGTGCCTGCCAGTGAAAAACCTCCTGTAGAAGATAAACCTGCTGAATTGCCAGCAGCCATTTCTGAAAAAGTCGAAGAAGCTAAAACGGAGCGGGAGCCAGTAGCGGAGACACCTCCTGCAGCTTCAGTGGTGGCTCCTGTACCCACTGCCCGCCGCACGGGACCGTTGCCGCCCCGGGATGCGGATGATGAAGGCGCGAGTGTCGTCAAACGTCCCCAGTCCAATTCCCCGCCACCCACTCCCGCACCTGCGCCCATGAGCGCCAGCACGCTTCAGAAAATGAAGAGTGAGGGGATGTACCGGAACCAGTATTTTAAAGATGCTGACTGCTTTGAGTGCGATCACTCCTTTAAAGTCAGCCGCTCGACGCGGTCCACCCATTGTCCTTCCTGCGGTGCCCTCATCGCTCTGGACGATGTGGAGGTAAACATGCCTTCCGGCGATTCGATCAAGACCCGTGGGGACGTGCTCATCCGCAAACGTGGCCAAGTGTCAGCCGAAAGCATCATGTGCAAGGATCTCCGCTGCCAGGGGATCTTGGAAGCCAACGTCAAAGCGAGCGGCGACGCCATTTTCCGTGCCACGGGCAACATGATCGGTGAAGTTCACTGCCGGCGTTTCATCATCGAAAAAGGTTCCGATGTGGTCTTCCTCAATGGAATCCACGCGGAAGAAGTCGAAGTGCAGGCACGAGTCACAGCGACCATCTTTTCCAGCGGGTCCTTGGTCATCGGACCGAATGGTTCCGTTAATGGAGATGTGACAGCGCGCTCCGTATCGATTGAACCCGGTGGCGAGATCAATGGTGCGATGAATATCGTGCGCAAGTAGTCTGGCCCGTGAGGCAGGCGGAGATGCTTTCCCCTGCCTGCTGTTAGGTGACAGTCACGCTAAATCTCGTGACGGCGGGAAACGTTTGTTAGGTCGGCGTTGCCTGGCCCTGACGCTTGTTTTTGTCGAAGCGGATGTCTTCCGCACGCTCGATGAAGATGGTGTCTTCACAGATGTTTTTGGCGTGATCTCCCACGCGTTCGAGGAAACGGGCGATGAAAATGAGGTGTAGGTATCCTTCCAGCGGAGCCTGACGGGCCTCCATGACGCGAAGCAAAGCCTGGTCCACGGATTTTTCAGCAGCGTCCAGCTCTTTGTCCAGCAGGCGGCTGGCAGCGGCGGCATCCGCATCAGCATCGGTGAAGGCCTGGATACTGGTTTCCAGATTGCGGGCGCAAAGGTGATAGACAGGCTGGATCAACGTCAGTTCTGGAATCTCGGGCAGGAGATTGATGGAACGTGCGCGTTTAGCGATGCTGCCGGCTTGGTCTGAAATGCGCTCAAGATTGTTTGCCACGCGGATCGTGCCCATGACCTGACGGAGATCGTGAGCTGTCGGCTGGAATTTCAGAAGGATTTGCATCCCTAACTGATCAATGTCTTTTTCCAGCTCATTGACATCCTGATCCGCTGCGATGGCAGCATTGCAGAGGTCACTGTTGCGTTCCAGGAGTCCACGCATGGCGCTGGCGAGATTTCGCCGGGCCATGCTGGCCATGGTGAGTACCTGCTCACGCAGGCGGTTGAGGGCGTGATCGAATGTGGACAAAATATGCTCTTGCATCAGTGGCGTAGGCTTGGGCTGAAACTACATGGGCAGTGTGACATTTTCGACACCTAATTTAACGTCCTGATCCACCAATGCGACGACTGCATCGCCCTTGGGTTCCCGATTGGTGCGTTCGCAGAACTGGTCATAGGTGATGACTTCAAATTCGCCGTTGTCATATTCCAAAATGGCGGTGAGCGATTCCACCCAGTCCCCCGAATTCAGGTAGTGGGTATCTCCCACAACTTTGTTGGCGGGGCTGTGGATGTGACCGCAGATGATGCCTTTGCAGCCTTTGGCCTTGGCCAGTTCCTGGAGCTGCTCTTCGTATTTGCCAACAAAGCTGACGGCGGATTTGACCTTCAGTTTGACCCAGCGGCTGAGGGAAAAGCTGTCTTTGCCACGCACTCGGCGATACCAGTTGTAGGCGCGGTTGACCCGCAGGAGAAGGTTATAACCGATGCCGCCCAGTTTCGCGATCCAGGGGTGGTTGGTGGTGACGTGGTCAAAGCCATCGCCATGGACGACCAGGTAGTCCCCCCTCTGGGTGTGGTGAATGTGCTCGTCCGTGATGAGGAAATTGTCCAGCCGGATGGGAATGAAACGGTCCAGAATGTCATCATGGTTACCTCGCAGATAAATAATCTGGGTATTCTCCTTTTCCATCTTCTTCAGCACCGTGCGGATGAAATGGGTATGAGCTTTATTCCAGCCGCCGAGACGCTTGAGGTGCCATGCATCAATGATGTCCCCGTTCATGACGAGTTTGTCACATTGGATATTGCGGATGAAGTGGGAGGCCTGGGCGGCTTTGCAGTCAGGCATGCCCAGGTGTACGTCCGAAATGAAGACGGTGCGGGCACGCAGTTTCGTCTTGGTTTTCTCCGGATTGGCCGGAATATCGGACTGCTCTTCGGGATCTTCAGGCATGGGGAGAGAGAACGCGGATAAAGTGAGGCGGGTCAAGCCGGGTGTTGAGGGGTAGTGCCAATGACCTGGAGCAATTCGGACTCAAATTGCTCGATCACACGCTGCCAGCCCAGATGGTGGGCGGCCTCGCGGGCGGCGGTGCGCTGGATCTGGTCATTCCAGGCGGTGGCGGCGCTGCGGGTCTTTTCAAGAAAGTCGGGCTCATCATTGAAGGCGGCCAGGAGGCCATTTTCCCCCGGGTGGATGAGCAGGCGTGGTGCCGCGTAGTCGAAAGCGACAGTTAAGAGTCCGCTGGACATGGCCTCCAGGACCACATTGCCGAAGGTTTCAGTGATGCTGGGGAATAAAAAGACATCCGCACTGGCATAGTGAGCGGCCAGTTCATTGCCTGTGCGTGCTCCTGAATAATAAAATTCAGGGTGGTCCGTCTGCAGGTTTTTGAGTTTGGGGCCATCGCCGACGACGACGCAAGGAGCCTGGGGGTGGACTTCGCGAAAGGCGCTGAAGGCTCGGGTGAGCAGGTCCAGGTTCTTTTCCGCAGCCACACGTCCCACATAGATGGCCACCGGGGTGCTTTCATCGGCTCCCCAGGTCTGGCGCAGGGCCGGGTCACGCCGGGCAGGGGTAAAAAGGTCTGTATCCACGCCACGACCCAGAACGCCGACATTGTGGATGCCCCATTTTTCCAGCATGGCCGCAGTATCTATACTGGGGGTCAGGGTGCGGGCGGTCTGGTTGTGAATACTGCGCAGGAGGCCCTGGGCCACGGCTTCCAAACCAGGCAGAGAGTAGTCTTCGAGATAGGTTTGAAAATTGGTATGGAATCCGGAGACAGTGGGAATGCCCATCTTTTTGGCTGCGCGGATGCTGGCGATGCCCAGGGGCGTTTCCGTAGCCACATAAAGTGCATCGGGACGAAATTCCTCATACAAAGCCTGCATCTGCCAGGTGGTGGTGAAGCCCATGCGCAATCCTGGGTAGCCTGGAAGCGGCATAGCCATGACGATGTGGCGTTTCAAGGATTCTTCCGCTTCCGGTGCAGCCTCCAGGGTGGTGACGATTTCCACCTGATGACCCCGGCTTTCCAGGCCGCTGGCCAAGGTCGCAAGTGTTCGTGCCACCCCGTTGATGTCGGGTGGGAATGTATCAGTGATGAGCAGAAACCTCATGTCACAATCGGCGGAATGATTTTAAAGATAGCAGATTTGCCGCCTGACAAAGTGGTGCATTGTGACGAATACGTCACGGGTGAAAGGCAGTATGTCTATATTAATTAACTGTCTTGTGACAGACTCGTCACGAATATCTGCTTGGTGACGTGCCTGTCTCTTGTGTAAACGGCTATCATACTATGAGCAAAATCTTGGTGGTTGATGACGAGCCCGATATTTCGGAACTGATTACCCTGCACCTGATGCGTGAGGGGCACGAATGCGTGTGCATCACCAACGGGCTTCAAGTGATGAATGCCATCATTGAGCATGAACCGGACCTCGTGGTGCTGGATATCATGCTGCCTGGGCAGGATGGCGTGACGGCTTTTAAAAGACTTCGGGCGGATAGCCGCACCCGCAGCGTGCCCGTGATCATGCTAACAGCACGGGCGCAGGTAACGGATAAAATCAACGGCCTGGAACTGGGCGCGGATGACTATCTGACCAAACCCTTTTCCCCACGGGAGCTTTCCCTGCGCATCTCTGCCATTCTGCGCCGTACGAAAAAAGTGACCCATGTGTCCGAAGTGAAGATGGGTGCCTTTCTGCTGGACCGGAAGAACATGAAGTTTTTCCACAACGGGCACCCGATCGATCTGACGACCACGGAGTTCAAGCTCCTGGCTGTACTGCTGGAAAATGTGGCGGCGGTGCATACGCGCTCTGAGCTGCTGCGAGAGGTCTGGGGCTATTCTGATGACGTGGCGACTCGCACTTTGGATACCCACATCAAACGCCTGCGGGAAAAGCTGGGTGAAGCTGGCCGTCACATCATTACGGTGCGGGGAACGGGGTATCAGTTCATCCCGGATGCTTCTGCCATCGCTGCAAATGCCGTTGATTAACAGGCTCCGGCGGCGGGGTAAGGAGGGGAGGGCAGTGGCCGCTGGCCCATCTTTCCCTTGATCCCTCTGACCCCTGGCCTAACGACTGAATAACTGACCCTGACCGATTTTTCTTCAATTCATCCATGACGTGTACCCTGCTTACCTTGGCGCTCCTGCTGCTTTCAGCCTGGGCTTGGCGGCGTGAGCAGCATTGGCGGCACAGTGTGCAGCAACTGACGAAGGCCGCAGGTCTGAAGCTCTTTGAAGCGGATAAACTTAGCGCACGTTTTCAGGGGCTGCTGGAGGCGGAAAAGTCCCTCAACAAAGAGGAGTATTTACGGCGCTTGTTTGAATCCCTGCTCAATGAGATCCGCCAGGGCGTGGTGATTGTGGATGCACAGCAGCGGATCAAATTTTGCAACCGGACGATGGGGCATCTTTTCCATCGTACGTCAGTGCATCGCGGTCGTACGTTGCTGGAAGAATTCGCCGATCATCAAGTGAGTGACACGGTACTTGCGGCACTGCAAAACCAGCGGCGGACGGTAAAGGAGATCGAAATGAGCACCACCTTGGGATCCGGCGCGGTGAATACCCGCCACTATCTCATTGAGGCAGCGCCACTACCTGCCAAGGCGGAGGCCGGAGCCTGGCTGATGGTTTATGACATCACAGAGCAGACTCTGGCGGAGCAGGTGAGGAAGGACTTTGTGGCCAATGCTTCCCATGAATTGCGCACACCGTTGACACTCATCAATGGATACATTGAAACGTTGCAGAGCGGGGTCATCAAAGATGATGCAGGAATGCGCCGCTGCCTGGATGTGATGGAAAAGCATGGCAAGCGCATCATTCGCATCATTGAGGACATGCTGACCATCTCCCGGCTGGAGAATGGCACCTCGGCGCTGAATCTGGAGCCATTCACGGCGCGTGCTTGCGTGCAGGATGCTTTGGACCACCTGGGCCCGATGCTGGAAGGGCGGGATACCCGCCTGGAGCTGGACTTCCCTCCAGATGGCGGGCACATGACGGGTGACCGTTTTTATTGGGACCAAGTGTTTACCAATCTGCTGGAGAATGCACTGAAGGAAAACCCAAATCCCGGCTTGGTGATCCAGGTCAAAGGGGAGTGGTTTGCGGATCATTGTGTGCTGAGTATTCGTGATAATGGCATTGGTATTCCGGCCCATGATCTGCCCTTCGTCTTCAAGCGATTCTTCCGTGGGCATAAACATCATTCACCTGAGATCAAGGGGACTGGCCTCGGGCTGAGCATCGTGCGTCGTACCATTGAAGCCCATGGTGGGATTATTGAGCTGACCAGCACGCCAGGAGTGGAGACGACCTTCAAGATCAGGGTGCCATTAAGCCCCCTTTGAGCATGCTTAATGCAAGGTTGCTCTCAAGGGTTCATCGCGTAGCCTAAAGCTGCCATGTCGCGCCCGCCTGCACAGGAAAATTCCACCCTTTCTGGCTCCCCGCTGCCCCTTCAAAAGATAGCCGTGGTGATGGCCGCAGGGGCCGTTTTGGGCACACGTCTGCGCGTGGGTAGAGCGTTAATCATCGCGGGGCTGGCCTGGATGGTCACTTCCCGGAAACGTCCGCCAGTGGTTGCTGATGAGGTCTCTCCTCAGGAGGCCTCGATGACGCCAGCTCCGGGTTTCTTGGATGAACTGTGTGTGCCGTCCCACCCCTTCATGGACCCGCTGCCTACACCCGAGGTGATGGAGAAACTGCGGGCTGAACTGATCCCGCCTTCATCCTTGTTTACTCCTGCCTTGATCCCGCCGCTGACAGAGCCTGTGCCGGAATCGATGCTGCTTCAGTCCGCCCCAGTTTATGTCGAAGTGGAGGAGAACGAGGAGGTATATCCACCAGATGCGTCGGAAGGGAATGCGGTGCTGCCAGATACCATCAGCATCCCGGTTACCCCTGACCCACCACCTGGATTGCTGGCAGACACGCAAGCCCCCCTGGAAGCCCATGCTGCGCCTCCTCCCACGGTCCCGATAGCCGGGCTGTTGCAGCCTGCCCCCTCTTCGCCGCGCAGTTTGGCCAATGCCGGCTCTCCTCATAAGCACAGGCGTCGTAGTTTCCTGGAATGGCTGCGCGAATAAGCCGCATGCTCAGCTTTTAATTCAGAAGAGTATCTTCATGGCTGCGGTTTGCAGCGAATATGACTGGCGAGATCCGGGTACAAAAAAACCGCCTGGAGCACCCCAAAAACTCCGGGCGGTTGATGTATGGATCGTAAGGTCTGGAGATCCTATTTTTCGACCCAGCGCACAGCTTCCATAAGCAGTTCGCGAGCGGAGGCGAGGCCCAGTTTCTGACGGATATTGGCTTTGTGAGCGTCCACGGTTTTGGCGCTCAACTGCAGTTTTTCGGCGATTTCGTGGGAGTCAAAGCCACGGCCGACCATTTCAAAGACTTCGAGCTGGCGATCACTGAGCATACGCCCAGGCTCACCACGGGAACCGGAGCGGGGACCGCCGCCGGAAACGATGCTGCCAAGAAGATTGGCGCTGAAGAAGAAACCGCCACCGAGCACCTGGCGCACGGCCTGGAGCACACGGACTGCGCTTTCACCCTTCATGATGTAACCCATGGCACCGGCACGCAGGCAGCGTTCGGCATAGACGTTTTCGTCATGCATGGAGTAAACCAGGACGTGGATTTCTGGATGGCTCTGCTTGAGCTTTTTCACCAGATCCACACCGCTGCGGTCCTTAAGAGTGATGTCCAGAATGATGACATCTGGCTTCAGCTTTGGGATTTGCGCGAGGGCATTGTTTGCGTCTTCGGAGCTGCCGACAATCTGGAGATCTTCCTGATTCTCGAGAACTTTCTTCAGACCTTCGATCACAATAGGGTGATCATCCAGGATGTAGATTTTATGTTTCACGGTTTGTACTTTTGTTTGTTTTTGGGCGTCGCTTGGGGTGATCCCTCGCCGTTAAGCAGGGGAAATTTGCAAGTTACTTTGACACCGCCTTTAGGCGGGCAGTTCACTGAAAAATCAGCATGAATGAGGGTGGCCCGGTAGTTCATGACTCTAAGGCCGATGCCTTCGAAGCCGGGTTGGCAATCAAAGGCACGACCGTCATTGAAAACTTCCAGCACTGCATGGCCGGTATCCTCTTGCTGAAGGTTGATAAGAATTTTCTGCGGGTTGCCATGACGAATGGCATTATTGATCGCCTCTTGGGCGATGCGAAAGAGATGGGTGCTTTGTGTTGGGTCGTCGATCTTGACGGACAAGCCGGATACGAACTCGCATTCCCGGCGAAATTGAGTCACCACCGTATCCGCCAGCAAGTGGAGTGATGCCGCCAGATCCCGGTGCTGGATAGCTGCCGGGGACATATTGCGGGAAAGCTGCCGCACCTGCTGGATAGCCTGCTGCACCAGTTCATGGATGCGTCGGGCCTCCGTCTGCTCCGTCGTTTCTTTGAGGCGCATTTGCAGCATCTCCACCAGGGAGCCGATGCCCGTCAGCAACTGGCCCACCCCATCATGCAGATCATGGCCGATACGGGCCTGCTCCTGCTCGATCGCTTCCATCAGGTGGTGCTGGAGCCGCTGCTGCTCGGTTATATCGATGGCGGTGATGATAAAACCTTCGATCTGCTGATCCGCATTACGTGTGGTGGTGTTGTGGACCTGGATGATGCGCAGATCCCCCGACTTGGTGCGGCCACGGGAAATGGCGGTGACGCGGGGGGCACCTTCATGCAGTTTCTTCAGCCGTTCTTTGGCGCGCGGGATTTCTTCTGGATCCACGAGCCCGCTTTCCCAAACAGTTTTGCCCACAAGCTCTTTGGCGGAATAACCTGAAATTTTTTCCACCGCCGGATTGACCTTCAGGATGCGGCCTTCGAGGTCAACCATGCCGATCATGGCGGCAGATTCCCGGACCAGTGTGTCATTGAGTTGAGACTGTCTTTTCAGTTCTTGCTCCGCCTGCCTGCGGGCGCTGATGTCTGTGAAAATGATGATGCCCTGGCCACTCTCGTGCACCGTGTCTGGAAGGAAGGTGACGGCGGCATGAACGTAGAGATTCTTACCCTCCCGCCTCTTCAGTGTGATCTCGATGTCCTTTTGCGGTTTGCCCTGGGGCTCGACAATTTGTTTCCAAAAGTCATCGGCAGGACGGTTCACCGAGTCCAGCAGGTCCGGGATGCGCATTTGGACAAGCTGCTTGTCCGTATAGCCCAACATCCGCCTGAGCGCGGAATTCACCTTGGTAATTTGAAGGTGGGTATCGAAGACAGCGACGCCGGATGGGTTGTTTTCAAACAGCCCCCGGTAGTAGGCGGCCTGCCTGCGGGTGTATTCTTCTGCGGCCAGTTGCTCCCGGATGTCACGGGTGGTGATGAGCACCCTTTCACCCGGCAGACGCCGGAGGACGATCTCCACTTTTTGCCGTCCTCCATCCTTTAGGATATGGGAACCCCGTAATGTGACTTTCTGGCAGGGCTTGGGCAGAGAAAATTCCTTTTTTCGGCCAGTCTCCGTGCTGATCACATGAAGAATGGAGCGTCCATGCAATTCGGCCTGGGTATAGCCTAGAGCATCCAGGGCTCCCTGGTTGGCGAAGAGAATGTGCCAGTCCTCATCCACAAGAAAAATGCCATCCACCCACTCCTCCACTAGGGTGCGGCACAGAGCATTTAAAGAGGCCTCATTGCGCAGCGCCTGTGTGGAAAGCGCCAGGGAAGTGATGACTTGCACCAGGCCGATAGAGCGGATCATAGCTCCACTGGCATCTCTTTCCAATGCCCGCCAATCATGCTGGATCCACTCCCAGCGCCCATCCTTGCAGGCCACCCGCATTTGGACAGAAACACTGTCCGTTTGCCCACTCAGAAGGGATTCTCGTCCGGCCCTTACCCGCTCAAGATCATCTGGATGGACGACCGTATCCCATCCTTCAGGCATGGATGAAATCTCCTCAGGCGTATATCCATACAGTCCTGCGAGCGCAATTCCGTTGGCTGTCAGCCGCTGCTTTTTGATGTCGTAAATATACGCCACCCGCTTTTCAATGCCGTCAATCCACGCATTACTCAGTGGTTCCGTCTCCGGTGTGGTATTGCGATAAGACCTTACATCATAAGGGGAGCGCCGTTCGAGACGGTGTACCAAGGTCTGATCATCCGTCTGGTCTCCCTCATCCCTGCTTCTACCCGCAGACATGTTCTCCAGGCGATCATGAGGATCTTGAAGAATATGTGTTTGTTGGGGCCAGGGCTTCACTTTTTCAGTAAGAAATATCTGTGTTTTTTAATTCAAAATGACAGCCTTAGGAAAGCTTATCTTGGGTTAGGTGCAATTCTTTTTTCTAAATACGCATGAAGGGGCGCTAGGATGACTTCTTTATTTCAAATGCATAAATGACCCGCTTACCTATTGGCACGGGCATCTTTGATCCAAGCACCCGAAGCAGTACGCATCTGGAAATTACTCACCTGCGTCCCGGCGCTTCAATGAGATGCGGTGGATGCCTTTCCTGAGGACAGGGACCTGGAAGTTGACAATGAGACCTGTCTTTAATCCACTGAGCTTTAACCAAGTTTCCATACTGCGGCGGTCATGATCCGTAACGGAATCACAAGCCAACACTCTGACCACCAAAGCCTTTTCGATAACAAAATCCATGGTGGCTGCCGCAGTGATCTGATGGCCACGGTAGTTAAAGTTCAGCGGCTGGGCACGCATATATGGGATTTCCATCTCCCGCAGTTCAATGGCGAGGCACTCCTCGTAAGCGTCTCGTGTGAGGCCTGTGCCCAGCGTCTCATGCACCTGAAGGCAGGCGCGGATCACGATGTGTGGCAGGTCCTGAGCATCCATGATGAGGTAAGTAGCGGCGAACAATGAACGCAGGAAGGAGAAACAGGCGCCTCGCTTCCAGCGTGATGCAGGAATGAACGGATGGAAGGTCCGTAATGCAATGACGGAACGCAGCAATCCTCACGGGGTAGGGGCCGCTCAGTCCCAATTTCGCAACATTTCGTGCCCTTCGCGGAAGCGAGGGGCCAGCGCTAGTGAGTCGAGGAGGTGCCTTTTTGCCTGCGCGGCATCCGTTTTCTGAAGGAGGTGGGCCAGGCGATAATGAGTCTGAGAGGCGGTGGCGGGATCCAACTGAAGGACACAGCGATAGGCTCTAATGGCTTCTTCCGGCTGGTTCGTGGCTTCAGCAGATACCGCCAGGGCATATTGTGGACTGCGCAGAAAAGGGTTCAAAGCAATAGCTCGCCGTGCGTTCGCCTGTAGGGATGCCCAGTCCTGCTGGGCCAGATCTGCCTCTATGAGACGCAGGAAAATGGGCATGGCTCCGGTTTCGTGTTCGGCCATGTAGCGAAGGTTTTGCAGTTCCTCCTCCTCACGTTTGAGCTTCTGTAATGCGTCGGCTTTAAGCTGATAACCGCCTCCTGCACTGGTATCCTCCGGCAGCACTTGAATGAGCTGGTCCGCAGTTTTCAGCACTTCTTCCCACTTCTCTTGCTGCACCATGGCCTCCGCATAGCGGCGGATGGCCCAAAGGTTTTTCGGGTTTTGCTTTTTGAAACTGGTCAGAGATTCCAGGTCGAGGACCTTCACTTCGTCTGGCTCCGGTTTTTTCCAATCAGCCAATGCGCCATACTGTTTCCGGGCCATGTCTTTGAGCTTCTTATTAAAGTCCTTTTCCAGATGGTCCATGGATTCCGTGTTGTCAGCAATGGCGTCATTGATGCGTTTGCCAGCAGCGAGGTCTTTGAGAATATTTTGAATCGCTTCGGGGCCGAAACGATCCAGCAGGTAAGCGACGACCTGACTGGACTGGTAATAGGCGAAGAGCAGATGATCTTCATCTTCAGCGTTGAGGAAGGCACTGCTGAGCTGGCTCACCGGAGTGGTCGCCTCATCTTCCAAGATCATTTCGCGAAAAGTCGCATCCATTTTCATGCCCCAGGCCGGATTGCGCAGGCTTTCTTCATGGACACTGATGCCTTCACTGAGCCAGCGGGGCATCTTATTCTGGGTGATGGTGAGTGTGACGACATGGCAGAACTCATGCCAGAGGGTGGACTCCCAGTTGTTACGTCCATGGGCGAGACTGCCCGGACTGTTCATCGTGATGACGGTGCCAAAGCATACCCCTAAAAGGCCCTGGCCCCCTAGGCTGCCAAAGGTGCGGATGGCGAAATCCTGCTGGGCACCGAAGAACTCCACCATGACGGGGCGCTTCAACTCCAGGCCATATTTGGGACAAAGCACGGCTTTGGCTTCACGCAGCAGGGCCAGCGCGCTTTCACCATAGATGGGCCAGTCGCGCTTCGGCATCTTCAAAATGAAGTCGTCATAGCTCTTGGTCACATAGCCATTCATCTCCTTTTCTAGCAGACCGATGTTGTGCGCCTGAATGTTGTATCCGTCCTGGTCGCGGATCTCTGCGGCCAGTTTCCAGGCTTCCTCTTCATCACCCAGGCGTAAAAGATCATGACAGAGCTGAACCTTCGCGGGCAGATAGCCGGGGGCAAATTTGAGAGCTTGCCGTTGATGAGCCGCCCCTTCAGCAAAGCGGTAAGAACGTGAAATGACTCTGCCCAGGATATGGTCCACTTCAGGGTTTTGTGGCCAGCGTTCCAGGCCTTTTTTCCGCGCTGCGGAGATCTTTTCAGGACTTGCCGCGCTAAGCTGTGCGACGGCCGCTCGGAGTGCCCAGGCCTCCGGGCTATTCTCCTGGACCTCGATTACCTTTTGGATGGCGGCTTCGGCTTCCAGAAATTTTTCTGAGCCAATCATCACTTCGGCCTTCATCAGGTGTGCCTCAGCCTGCGCGGGATTTAATTCTAATGCCCGTACGATGTTTTCTAATTGCTTCTCACGGTCACCATTGGCAAAGGCGCGGGCGAGGCCCGTGCGTAAAGCGGCGGTTTCACCATGGGCTTTCAGGCCTGCACGGAAAACATCCGCAGCCCGAGCGGCATCGTCTTTTTGCAGAGCCAGGTAACCCTCAGCCAAATAGGCGGCTTCCAGTTTGGGATCTTTCTTTTGAGCGGGGAGGAAGTACTGGGCGATGACTTTTTTGGCATCGGCGCCTAAAGCCAGTGCCGCCTGTCCCAGGGAAACCCATTCCTGGGCAGTGCGGTCATTAGCAGGTTTGCTTTTCGCCGCTTCATTGACCGCAGACAATGCCTGATCCGCGATGTCCTGACGACCCAAGCGGCGGGCGTTTTCATGCTGAAGCATGAGCAGTTCCAGATTGCCGGGGTAGGTCTTCACCGCCAGCTCCACCTCATCGCGGGCAGTTTCTTCCTGGCCCTGTAGCATCAAGGCACGAACGCGCATGAGCCGCCACTCGGGTGCTTTCATCCCGCGCTGGATCGCTGCCTCGCAGATGCGTCCGCACAGCTCGTACTCGCCTTTGGCCAAAAGCCGTCCGACGGGGGCCAGATTGCTGTCCTCATACAAGCGGTCCAGGTCCAGCTCTTGCGCCTTTCCGGAAAGCGAAAGCATCAAGCAGATGACGATCTGGAGGAGGGTTCGGCAACGCATAGCAAGTGAGCACAGCACATAACGTGCGAGGGCCTTGGAATCCTGCTGAAATACTGCCGGATCTATTTCGAAGCTTTAGCTGCGGGTGCCCATCAGGTGGTCCAATAAATCTTCTTCACTGGCCAACCCAACAGGCTCATTTTTATCATCCAAAACGAGAACCAGAGTGCGTGCCCGCTTTCTCATCCGCTGCAAGGTCAGCAAGGCACTGTCCTGCGCATGCACCGCATCCAGGGTGCGCATGTGGTGCCGCACAAGCCGATCCGGCGGGCAATGAGCGGGAAGGGTGGCCAGATCCAGGACGCCAACAAACTGGCCTTGCTCCCCCAGCACCGGCAGGGTGGTGACGGCATGCTCCCGCGCCATGATGAGGGCGGTTTTCAGCGGCAGCTCACCTGATAGGGCAATGCTACGGGTCAGCGGACGCATAACGGCGGCCGTGCGGAGCTTGCGGTAGTCTAGGCTGCGCTGGATGAGACGTGCGGCACCGGGGCTAAGCTGGCCCTGTTTGCTCAGCACCTCGGCCTGGTGGCGCAGATCATCGCGGCCCAAGGAATGGTCTGGGATGCTCGCTGCCTCCGCCCGGGGATCTGCCAGGGCGCGAAAAAGGGGGCGCACCAAGCCCACCAAAAGCACCAGGGGTGTCAGGGTGCGGAGGCTTCGAAAGGGGTAACGGCGGAAAATCTTTTTCGGCAGGACCTCCAGGCCGATGAGGAAAATGGGCAGCGCGATGATGAAGGCGATGAAATACCCCCATGGGCCGCTGATGCGTACCAGCTTCCAGGCAATGATGAGAAACGCCGCCAGATTGGTGATGTGATTGGTCACCGTGATGGCTCCCAGTAGGGCATCGCGATCCTCCACCAAAGGCAGCAGACGGATAGCGCGTTTATCACCCGCACCGGCAGCATGGCGCACCCGCACGCGGCTGACGGCGATGATGGCGCTTTCCAGACCGGAGAGAGCGAATGAAAGGCCCAGGGCAATGATCAGCAGAAATACCCAGGTCACTGGCGGTCAATGTCCTCAGTAAAGGGTTTTTTCAGGCGCAGCTCCACCTGCTGCACGCGGGCGCGGACCACTCGGCGGACTTTGAGGTCGGCATCATCCAGGTGGACTCTTTCTCCCGCTTTTGGCAGATGACCCAAGATATTAAACACAAGACCACCAATCGTATCCAGCCCGTCTGTATCGGGAAAGGAGATGTGAAGCGCGGCAGCGACATCATCAATGCGGGTGCCGCCTTCCAGCAAATAGCGCCCATTGCCCAGATCTCGAATTTCAGCTCCCTCGCCCTGCCATGGCGCAGCTTCATACAGCAGCCAATCGGCGATCTCATCTTGGCTCACCATGCCTTCCAGCCCGCCATACTCATCGACGATGAGCACTGGCTGAGTGGTGTTTTTGAGATAGGCATCCAGCGCATCCAGAACAGGCATCGTCTCCGGCACGAAGGTCGCAGGACGCAGCAGATTGGCCCATGCCGGACGGCCAGCCAGCCTCCAGGCGAGGGTATCAATGACACCTTCCACCACATCCGGTGTCTCGCCATACACCACGACGTAACGCTCGGCTGATTGCTCCAGCGTAGCCGTGGTCTTCTCCGGTTTGTCGAAGGCGCTCATGAGCGTCAGATCCACCCTCGGCACCATGCAGTCACGCACCGTTAGGCCTTCGATCTCCAGTGCCTCCCGGATCATCGCTGCCTCAGCTGCATCCAGGAGCCCTTGCTCCACGCGCATCTCCACCAGCGTCTCAAATTCATCCCGTGTGATGGGCTGGCGCATTTTGACTCTTTGCGGAATTAAGCGCCGGATGAGGACATCCGTGGAGCGGTCCGCAAGGGCGGCAATCGGATCCAGAATGCTACGCAGGGGATTGAGCAAGCGCAGACTGCCGACCAGCACCGCCGTTGGCGAGCGGGCGGCGAGAAACTTGGGCATCATGTCACCAATAATCACCGTGCCCACAAACAGCAAAGTGGCTGCCAGCCAGGAGTTCCAACCCAGGGCCAGCATCGGGCCGGATACCAGATGCAAACCCAGCGCAGCAAGGGCGAGGTTTAGCGTAGCGGAGAGTAGCAGAGTGCGGTGCAACTGGGCGAAAGGATTCGCAGTAATCCTACGCAGCTTCCGTGCCACCCCCGCACGGGCTGAGCTCAGCTGACTGTCCAAATCACGCGCCATGTGGATGGCTGTCTCCGTGGCGGAAATAATCGCCAGCAGCAGCAGCAACGCCAAGTAAGAGAGGACGGGAAGGACAGGTAGCACGAGGAAAAATTGTCTGAACTTCAGCACCCAGGGTCAAGCACCAAAGGCTGGTTCAGGCAGGCTTGGCTAATAGGTAAAGAGATCCTTCATGGTCCATTCACGCTCAGGTGGCGTGCCGTGGATGGTCAGTGCCTTGTTGAGGGCAGTGGCCATGCGGCGCTGCATGTGTGTCGTCAGGCGGCGGCCTTTGCGTGCACGCTGTACGGCTTTATGGGTCATCGGCTCACTGCTGGCACTCACCAGGGCATGATTATCCAGACCGGCTTCGGTCATTAGCGAATCCAGCGGTTGCGGGCCCAGGTTGCGCTCGATCAGGTTTTCTTCGGTTTCAGTCATGAATTAAAATAGGTTAGACCAGTCTCAGGCGCGTCAGGTCCTGGGTGTCCACCAGTCCCACGGGGCGGCCTGCGCTGTCGATGACCACGATGTCATCCACACGGTTGGTCTGTAGGGTGGAGAGTACTTCCGCCGCCAGTTTGTCCGCCTGAATGCTGACGGGGCGCGGTGTCATATATTGGGAGACGGGATGCGCGGAGATGGCGTGATCCTTTTGAAAAGCACGGACGAAATCCCCATGGGTAAACACACCCGCCAGGCCGCCGTCCTTCTCTTGCACAATGGCCGCACCACTGCGGGCGCGGGTCATCGCTTGCAGCGCTTCCTGCACCGTGGTCTGCGGGGAGATGATCGCCACCTGGTCTCCATGACGCATGACGTCAGCTACACGAGTTAGCAGCGCCCGGCCCAGGGAGCCTCCCGGATGCAAACGGGCAAAATCAGCCTGCTGAAAGCCGCGTGCCTCCAGCAGTACCATGGCCAGCGCATCACACAGCACCAGCATCGTCGTCGTGCTGGCAGTGGGGGCTAAGTTGAGCGGACAGGCCTCCTTGGTCACGGCCACATCCAGCACACAATCCGCATGGCGAGCGAGTGTGGAAGTGGAGACTCCAGTAATGGCCACCAGGGGCAACGACAGGCGTTTGAGATGGGGCAGCAGATCCAGCAATTCCGTCGTTTCACCGCTGTAGCTCAGCAGGATGGCCAGGTCTCCTTCATCGATCACGCCCAGGTCACCATGCAGGGCATCCCCCACATCCAGGCATACCGTCGTGGCACCGGTGCTGTTCAGGGTCGCCGCCAGTTTGCGGCCGATGTTGCCACTTTTGCCCACGCCGCAGACGATGATCTTGCCCCGCTGTTCCAGGCACTTTTGCAGCATCTCAATGCTGGTGGTAAAGGCGGCACCAATGCGCTGGTGCAGGCGCTCCAATTCCTCGATTTCAAGGCGGATGACGCGGCGTGCTAGTTCGGGAGGATTCATGCGAGTGGCCACAGCCTGCGGGCAGGCGTGGCGGACCGGGCTACCAGACGCGCTCCAGGATGCGCTCCATAAATCCTTTGGCGGCGGCAGGCTTGGAATACTTGCGCTTGTCCCCAAAATCCTCATCCTTGGCCACGAGCGGGCCTTTGTGATCGATCACCTTGATGGATTTGATCTCGATGCGTGCGATGGGGCAATCATTGCTGTCCACAGGCATGTTGGAGATCTTCTCCAGCGTCTCGATGCCGGACACCACTTGGCCAAAAACGGTGTACTTACCGTCCATGGAGCCATAGTTGCCCAGGGCAAAGTAGAACTGATAGCCGTTGGATTTGCGGGAGGGGTTGACGTTGTCATTCCGGCGGCCCATGGCCACAGCACCTTTGCGATGGGCACGTTTGATTTCTGCCGGGACCGTTTTGGATTCACCTCCGGTGCCCCAGCGGTCGCGTGCACCTTCGTCCGCAGTCAGCGGATCGCCCGTCTGGACGATGAAATTGGCGATGGCACGATGAAACGCCAGCCCATTGTAGGAACCTGTCTCGCAGTTATCCAGAAAGTTAGAGACCGTCATCGGAGTCTCGTTGGAAAAGAGTTCAAACATGACGGTTTCGATGGCTCCGCCGAAGCTCACTTCCATCACCGCGAGTTTCCGCTGCGAATCCTTTGGCCAGCCAGCAGGATCTTCCAGCTTAGGCGCGGCAAAGGTGGTCTTCCGTCCGCTGCTGGTAACGATTGGGCCACCTGTCACAGGAATGGCATCGGTGGAATTGGTCGTATTCCCGCGTTCGGTGGCTTCAAAGAGCTCCCGCTGTGCCTGCTCTGCCATTTTATCCACAGGCAGGAGGGGCGTCACGGGCGGGCCAGGAGCCGGGAGCGTGGGTGCCAACTCTTGGGCGGACAGGGAACTGAGACCTAAAGTCAACGAAAACAGCAGAAGGAGGGAGATCTTCACGGCGGAAAAAAGGGTATTTTCGATTCGTTCGTAATTTTAGCGCAGGCTGTTGACGGTCGCCGGATCCAGTTGCGGAGCAGGGGTGGGTGGTTGTGCCCTCACCGTTTCACGGGGGGGAATCATGGCAGGAGCCGCTGGGGCGGATGGCGAGTTGTAGGTCGTCGCTGGCGGGGCTGAATACTGGAAGGTCCGCTTCGGCGCACCCCTGGAAGTGCGTGGGCTCAAACCCCACTGGGAGTCCAGGCGGTCAAGTTCTGACACAGTTGGATAACTCGCGTCAATCCGCCCGCTGCCTTGGCAGGACGCAAGAACCAAAACAGCACTGGCAGCAATAAGGAGGCGCGAAAGACTCATGGGTAAACAGAGGTGAATTTAAATTTGAAATGTGATTCTAGCCAAGGGAGTCCTCACAAGCAACTTGGAAACAAGTGCTCTCGTTAAGAGAAAGAACTCTTCTTGGGCCTACCACAGGCGAATCACTGGAATTACCAAGATTATACGGATTTCCGCGGCTGACGGATTCCAGTCCACTCGACGGGATGACTGCAAATCGCATGGCCGGATTCGTATCAGATCAGGCCCCTTCTGTATGCTCCGCTTGGCACGGATGATGTTTAAACAAGAGCATCCCCCCATCGTCCAGGCTGATGTTTCATCAGTGACTGGTTCACTTGCCGCCCCCCCCGGTTAAATGAAACAAAAAAACTACGTACGCATCACTACGGCTGTTCATCATGCAGCTCTTTCTCTCCTCCTTCTAACTCAAGTCCCGTTGTTTGCCCAAACTTCAGTGTATTGGGACATCAATGGTGTCACCGCCGGAGCGGGCGGAACCGCCCCTGCGGGAGAATGGAACACCACAAACACCTACTGGAATAGCCTGTCGACAGGTGGAAATGGCACGCTGTCGGCGTGGAGTGCTGGGAACGTCGCCGTTTTCAGTGCAGGCACAGATGCGACTGGAAGTTATACCGTTGGAGTTACAGGTACGCACGACATCCAGGGCTTGACCTTCGAGGAAGGAACCGTCGTCTTGAAAGGAGGCACGCTGAATCTCACAGCACTTTCGATTTTGAATGTGGCGACATCCCGGACCGCCACCCTTGAGGACCTCACCCTGACAGGTAATTTTGGCCTGACCAAGCGGGGCAGGGGAACTTTGAAACTCATCGGCACAACCCAGGGCACTTTCCTGGGCGATTTTAGAATGGATGCCGGCTTGGTGCAGCTTGAGACCAGCCTCGGATCAGCTCTGGGTGCGGGAAATATCATCATAGAGGCCGTTGGCGGCACGAATGGAAATGCTAATCTCACAACTCTGCAATTGATGGATAGCGATCAAATCAATGATGCATCCACAGTCACCCTCATCAGCCGCCAGTATAATGCCTCCCTTTTCGATCTTAATGGATACAGCGAAACCATTGGCGGCCTCACCATCACCGCTTTAACCGGCACGAACAACATTGGTGTGATGACTGGGGCCAACGGTGTGTTGACTGTCAATGGAGACATCTTTCTGAACAACAACCGGGGCGGGATGACGGGCAATAACGTGAGGGATGTCCTCATCAGCGGGACGGGCAACCGCAGTACCGCTGCCGCGAATTCCGGTTATCTGGATCTGGGGGGTGGTGTCCGCACGATCACGGTGCAAAGCGCAGCCGCGACCCTCTACGGAAACGATGATGCCACGATTGAAACCATCATTCAAAATGGTGGTATCATTAAGGCTGGAAATCAGATGTTGATCCTCGCCGGGACAAACACCTATACAGGCGGTACAACGATCAATGCTGGTACATTGCGGCTCGGCGGTGGTATCCTCGGAGCAGGCACTGCCACAGGGTCTATTCTCGGTAATGTGCTGAACAATGGCATCCTGGAATTTAACCGCACGAATGCTTACACTTTTACTGGCGACATCACCGGAACCGGAGCAGTGACCAAGCTCAGTACCGGAACCCTCACCCTGACCGGTAACAATTCATACAGTGGACTCACCACCGTCACCAATGGCAGCCTGCAGGTGGAAAAATTCGGTATGGCAGGCAGTGCTACAGGAACCAATGTGGGGACGCATGCCCGCATCGACCTTGGTTCCACGACCACCAATATAGGTCTCATTTATGCCGGGGCAGGGGAGACAACGGACAAGGTTCTGCGCTTCACCGGCACTACGGGTACTTTTACTCTCAGTGCGTCTGGTTCGGGCGCAGTTGTGTTTCAAAATGCGATTGAATTTAATACCGCAGGAAACAAAACGTTTACTCTGGCGGGCACCAGCACTGCGGCAAATACACTTCAAGGCGGCATTCCAGATTCCACCGGCGGTGGCATCACCTCCCTCCTGAAGACTGAGGCTGGCACTTGGGTTCTGGGCGGCAGCAATACCTATACTGGCACCACTACCATCAGGGGTGGAACACTGCGCCTAACCGGAAGTAGCGTGATTCCTCAAACGGGTATTACCGTTTCCAATGGGGTCTTCGACATCGCGGGTATGCAAGACCTGACTCTCAATGGAGATCCTTCTTTGATGCTGCTTCCTGCAACCGAGGATATATCGTATGCCTTGTTCCTGGGTGGAGGAAGCAGTGGATCTTCGGCTACTGTCAGCCTGGCCACGGGGCGCACGCTGAACTTAAACAGTCACCTCGCTTACAGTTCCACGAACAATAACCTGGGGGCTAATATCTCGGGCGGAACTCTGAATCTCGGATCAGGTCAGCGGATTTTTGTCATCAATGACAGCACCAATGCAGCATCGGACCTGACGGTTTCCTCCACCATCATCAGCAATGCGGACGGCATTCTCATGAAATCTGGCCCAGGACGCATGACACTCACGACGGGGCTCTCAGTAGGGACGGTCCGGGTCAATATGGGAAGACTTGATTTTGCCGGAGCTACCAACATCATCGCCAAAAGCCTTCAAGTAGGCTATAACAATGTAAGCATCGCCAACTATGCAACTACAGGCGGGCAAATGACTGTTGGCAGTGGTGTTGCTGATACGCTGGACGTCGGGATAACCTTGAATGCACAGGCTTATTCCTATGCTGGCCCCAATGGGATACTGGACCTGCGTGGATCCGATTCCTTCACGGCGAATGTGGGAACCGTGAGGGTAGGTGTGCATACCTCCGTTTCAGGAGCATCCTTCAGCGAGTATCCTGAGGCATTCAACGGTGTGGCTTATACCGGTAGCCTGGCTTCTACAGGGGGGGCGCTGTATTTACCAGTGAACAGTTCCATTACTGCCCGGACCAGCTTTTCGATAGCGGATGCGGGTGGCGGAGGTGTTAGTTCCACAGTGGATACCAACCTGGTACAGTTTGGTGAAGGGGTGAGTACAGTGAAGACTTCGATCATGTATGTCGGTTACCGTAAAGGCAGTGGCACAGTCACGATCCGCGATGGAGGGGTTTTGACCTTGCAGGGGGTGGCTGACGGCGCGCGTTCATCGCTCTATGTAGGTTACAATGCGATCAATACAGCCGTGTCCACCGTCAGTCGCATGGATCTGGCCAACGGAACTTTTATTGCCGATCTGAGCAGCCTAACCATTGGTTATAAAAACGGGGTCACCACTGCCATTGGAACCAGCACCGGCCAGCTCACCCTTGGCTCCGGCAGCAATGATGTGGATGTCTCTGGCAAGGTGACCATCGGTTATCTGGAGGGCACTAGCACCTCCATCAGTTCCTTCGGCCAGGGCACACTGAGCATGGCGGGCGGAACCTTCACCGTCGGTGGAAATGTGGAACTGGCCATCCTTTTGGCCACCATCGAAAATAGCCCAGGCACCTTGAATTCGAATCCTAATTTTGCCAGCCGGGGTACCCTCAACCTTACCGGGGGCACCTTTACCGTGAATGGTAATATCGTGACGACGGCCGATTCGTTGAACCGGAATACCGCCACGGTGAATCTGAATGGCGGCACCTTGGACATGACAGGTGGCAGCATCGGCGCGGCGGATGCACTGATTACCCTGAACGCTCAGTCCGGTAGCTTGGTAGGTCTGGCTGGATACAATGGCAGTGCTGCTTTGGTCAAGACCACCTCCGGGGTTCTGACTCTCGGTGGCACCAACACTTATGGAGGCAGCACCTTGGTCCAGGCTGGTACGCTGGAAATTCTCTCAGGCTCCAGCACCGGAGGCGGCAATACTTCAGTCGAAGGTTCTGGAGCTATCCTGGCTGGTGTGGGTACGGTCTCCGCCAGCACAACACTGACATCCGGCAGCATCCGGCCCGGAGCCAACGGCGGGCTAGAAAAAGGCATCCTCACCTTTGCAGGGAATCTGACCTTGAATGCAGCTATCGGCTCCGGTGCTAACATCACGCTGGGCATCAGTGCCCCTACGGGTCTCGCGGATTTGGATGCGTATGCAGTCTCCCAGATTCCCAGCCAGTATAACTTTGAAACATATAATAGCGTGGCTGGAAACCTCGGGGATCATGATCTGGTTCTCATCCAGGGTACCCTGACATGGAATGAGGGCACGAAACTGATCGTGGAGGATCTGGGCGTAAACTATGCCTACGGACAGGTTTTCAATTTGCTGGACTGGACCGGCCTGCTCTCGGGTGGCCCTGTCTTCAGCAGTGACACCACGCTAGGCGGTGAGGTAAACTCCTATCTCCAGCTTCCTTCACTGGTGGGCACTGGGTTTTATTGGGACCTTACTTTGTTTGCCAGCCATGGTCTTTTTGTGGTTGTTCCGGAGCCTGGACGGGCAGGATTGCTGCTACTGAGCTTTTGCCTTTTTGCTTTGCGTCGTCGCCGTTAATCCCAGCTTTTACTTGGGCCGTTTCATCTCGAACATATCAGTTGTACGGCAATACCATCCAGGTGCCTGCATCCTGCCGATGGGGGCATAGGTCCCGGGTTTGACCAGCCAGGTTTCCGGGTCAAAGATTTCATCGCGCACATGGACGCGCAGCACCTCGCCGATGATCAGCCGGTTATCTCCGATCTCGATGATGCTGTGGCTGCGGCATTCCAGGCTCACCGGTGCCTCGGCAATTCGCGGCGCTTTCACCACACTGGACGGCAGGGCCGTCAGGCCCGCATGGGCCAGCTCATCCTGGCCGGCAGGCAGTGAGGCTGCACATAGATTCATCTTCTCCGCGATGGCTTCATCCACCAGATTGACCACAAATTCATGGGTCAGGCGGATGTTGCGGGCCGTGTCCTTGGGCACCCCTGGTGAGCGGTCTCCTGGGCAAAATCCCACGATGGGCGGGCTGTCCCCCAGCACATTGAAAAAGCTGAACGGAGCCGCATTGACACGGCCTTCCAGGTCTACCGTCGTCGTCAGGGCGATCGGGCGCGGTGTCACGAGACCACTGAGAATGATGTAGGCGTCTTCGCGCAGAGGGCCGGTGAGATCGAGTTCCATAGATGCAAAATGTAACGTTCCGCAGTATCGTCGGGAAGCGCAATCCTGCACCGGCATGTGCTGTTGCTTTTTTGCTGGCTCTTACTAACCCTAAAACCTGTTTCCGTGCCCCCTATGCTAGATCCTGTCCAACTCCTCAGCGCTTACTGCGATGGCGCTTTCCCCATGGGGGATGAGGACGGGCGTATCTCATGGTTCAGACCGCCTTATCGCGGGATATTGCCCATTGAGGATTTTCATTTACCGGCCCGGTTTCAGCGTTACCTCCGAAATCATCCATTTGAAGTGCGCTGGAACACCGCATTTGGCGACGTCATGCGGGGCTGCGCTGACCGCGAAAACACCTGGATCACGGACATCATTTTGGACAGTTATCAGGAATTGCACCGGCTTGGTTTTGCTCACAGTGCCGAAGTCTGGCGGGGCGGTCGGCTGGTCGGCGGTGTTTATGGCGTCGCTATCGGCGGAGCCTTCTTTGGAGAGAGCATGTTCAGCCGTGAAACTCAGGCTTCAAAAGTCGCCCTGACATACTTGCAATGGCGGCTGAAGGAGCGCGGTTTTATTGTCCACGATACTCAGTGGACCACGCCACACCTCGCCACTCTAGGAGGGCATGAGATTCCTTCCATCCAATATTTGGAGCTTTTACACCGGGCGATTCGTCTTTCGGTCACATTTGATGACAGGCCTCGGGGTGCACAGATGATGTTTCGGTGATAGGCCATGGCAATAACTGCTGGGGTTTAGGTAGGATTCAACTCTTCATCGGGCAAAAAGCATCAAATTCAATTATTTTAATAATAAATATGGTAATTATTGAATAATTGAATTATGTTATTTTCAATGAAGATTAAGTCAGTGAATCGCGCAGTGATCTAAAAGATCAACACCAAGGTATCCCTACAACGACCTTCCTGCCCTCACGCCTAAACGGATAAGCCTCCGTTTGCCTTGCTTCACCCGCACCAAAGGATGCATGCCACTGTCAGTCCGTTAGACCTAACAAAAAACAATACAAAAATAATGGTCATGAAAACATTTCCTGTGTTTGCTCTTTTGCTGATAACCGGTTTGTTCATCGCGGGTGCGCCAGGCATTTATGCACAGGGATCCGTCTCGCTCGGCGCGGCGGCGGGGTTTGCGGTTTTGGGCGGTTCTACAGTAACGAATACCGGCCCCACCGTATTGACTGGAAATCTGGGAGTCAGCCCAGGCACGGAGATTACAGGCTTTCCACCAGGAACTTATTCCGGTACACAGCATTTGGGCGATGCCTTTGCAATTCAGGCCAAGAGTGATGCCACGATTGCCTACAATGCCTTGGAGGCGATGAGTTTTGACCAGGACCTCACCGGGCAGGATTTGGGCGGGCTGACCCTGACGCCTGGCGTTTACTTTTTTGATTCAACGGCTGCGCTTACGGGCACTCTGACACTGGATGGTGATGGCCAGATCAACCCCTTATTTGTGTTTCAAATAGGCAGCGCGCTGACGACGGCGGGCTTGTCCGCTGTGGTGACAAATAACGGTGCAGAAGCTTCCAACGTTTACTGGCAAGTGGGCAGTTCTGCCACTCTCGGTACAAACTCGGCGTTTGAGGGAACGCTCATCTCTTTAACCAGCAATACTCTGACCACCGGTGCCACGGTGGATGGGCAGGTTATCGCGCTTAATGGTGCCGTCACCTTGGATTCTAACATCATTGCTGTTCCAGAACCCGGCTCATTGCTGCTCGCTGCCTTCGGGATCGTGGCTTTTTTAGGTCGCAGGGCAAAACAGGTATAAATCCGCACTTGGGGAGGCGAAGGCAGCCAGGGGGTGCAAGATGGGCAGTTTTGAGCACAATTCACAAGGAGGGAAATCTCCTGGCTGCCGCGTACGTATAGAGTATGAGTGGTCTCATTACGCCACTGGTTTTCCCCCAAGGCCTTCACATGTCCATCCTTCGTTCCATCGCTCTCCTGTCACTGTTGCCTGCTGCCGCTCCGGCCGCTGAGGCTCTGGCCACCCGTGGCCAGGCCACCTATGAAAAAAAGATCAAGCCGATGCTGGAGCAGTACTGCTTCGATTGTCATGCGGATGGCATGGACAAGGGAAACTTCACCTTCGACAAATACACAGAGTACTCCGCCTTGCGCAGCGACATGAAGTTCTGGGACCATGTGCGCCAGCAGATCGTCACGCATGTGATGCCACCTGAGAAAAAGGACAAGCCCAGCCTGGTGCAGCGGGATGAAATGGTGGCCTGGATTGATGATGCCATCTTTTGGTTTGATCCCACGAAACCGGACCCCGGCCACGTCACCTACCGACGTCTGAACCGTACGGAATACAACAATACGGTGAAGGACCTGCTTTACGTGGACAGCCGTCCGGCACGCGAGTTTCCTCCGGATGATACCGGGTATGGGTATGACAACATCGGGGATGTGCTCAGCCTTTCCCCGATGCTGATGGAAAAGTATCTGCGTGCCTCACGCGCAGTCGCAGACATTGCCATGGATGCAGCCACTCCAGGCCATGCGGATGTGGAGATAGTCGGTCGCAAGTTCTATAAACAGAAAGGCGAAACTAAGGAGGATGGAACGCGGCGATGGTTTTTCACCAACGCCGAGGTCTCTCAGCGTTTTGGTGTGCCCGCAGATGGCACCTACACGGTAACGCTGCATGTAGCTGCCACCCAAGTGGGCGGGGAGCACGCAAAGCTGGGCCTCAAAGTCAACGGTAAGGAGGAATCCACATTTGAAGTGACCCAACTCTGGAAGGCAGACAAACCGGAGTTTCAGGCCATTACCCAGACCCTCAGCCTAAAAGCTGGCGAAACCAAATTGACCGTTGCCTTTCTGAATGACCAGGGCGATGAAAAAAATCCAAAGGCCAGCAAAAAGGACCGCAATGTCGTGCTCGACAAAGTGGAACTCAAAGGCCCGCACAGCCTCCTGGCCCCACGTGGCAGCCGCTTTCTGCGCTGGCTTTTGAATGAAAAACCCGTCGGGCTTCCTGCCGTGCAGTGGACCGGTGAAGATCTGGAAAGTGGCCAGGGTGTGGCCCAGAAAGACACGGGGGGAATCCGTCTTTCCAGCAAAGGCTATGTGAAGCATCCTGTGCAAATAAACAGTGCGGGCAAATACCGCATCACCGTCAAAGCAGGTGCCCAGCAGGCGGGTGAAGACCCGGCTAAGTTTGATGTGCGCATCGCGGGCAATACCGTTGGCGCATTCTCGGTCACGGCCAAAAACCAGACTCCGCAGACCTTCAACCTGGATGCCCAGATTCCCGCAGGAAGCCACGAAATCCAGATTTGGTTCCTCAACGATTATTATGAGGCTGCCACCAAGGCTGACCGCAATCTCTGGGTGCACCAAGTTAAGATTGAAGGTCCCCTGGATAAAGGCGGTGCCATCCAGGCTGCTGCGGTTCCTGCATTGGTGGAAAAAATGGGCACTCGTCTCTTCCGCCGCCCGATGACCTCGGATGAAAAAACCAAGTGGCAGGAATTTGCCACGCTGGCCATGAAGGAAGGGGAAAAACCCCTGGGTGCACTGCGCTTCGTCCTCGAAGGCATGCTGGTTTCTCCATCCTTCCTCTTCCGGGGTGATCCACAGCCGGTGGGTGCCATCACGGACGGGTCTGCTTTGATCGATGAATACAGCCTGGCCAGCCGCCTATCCTATTTCTTTTGGTCATCCCCCCCAGATAGCAAGCTGTTGGAACTCGCCTCCAAAGGCCAGCTCCGCCAAAACCTCGCTGCTGAAATGAAGCGCATGATCGGTGATGCCCGCGCGTGGTCTTTGACTGAAGACTTCGCGGGCCAGTGGCTGCAGATCCGGGACATGGACATCGTCACACCTGATGTCCGCCGTTTCCCGGAATGGAAGGGCGGGGTCGGCTTCAGCATGAAGAAGGAAAGCCAGCTTTTCTTTGACCACATTTTTCGCGAAAACCGCAGCATCATTGATTTCCTCAATGCGGACTATACCTTTGCCGATAAGAAGCTGGCTGACTGGTATGGCCTCAAAGATTTTAAGGGGGATAAGTTCCAAAAGGTCTCCCTCGTCGGCACCCCCCGTGGTGGCATCCTCACACAGGGCAGCGTGCTCACCCTCACCTCCGGCCAGACCCGCACCTCCCCCGTGAAGCGCGGCAAATACCTCCTGGAAAACATCCTCGGCACCCCTCCTCCGCCAGCTCCTGGAGGAGTCCCGCCCCTGGATGAAGCCAAAGTCCGCAAATCCAAAATGACCCTCCGTGATCAGTTCGCCGAGCATCGCGCGAATACCTCCTGCGCCGGCTGCCACGCCTTCCTGGATCCCATGGGCTTCGCCTTTGAGCATTACGATGCCATCGGCCGCTATCGCGAAAAAGAAAAAGATCTGCCCATTGATGCCGCAGGGACCCTCGTTCGTGGGCAGGCCTTCCAGGACATGACTCAGCTTCGCGAAATTCTCGCCCGTGACATGGCCGATGATTTCACCCGCAACCTCGCTGAAAACATGCTCACCTTTGCCCTGGGCAGAGGTCTTGAGCACAGTGACAAACCCGCCATCAAAGAAATCGTCCGGCGCACCAAGGAGGATGGATATAAGTTCCAGTCCTTGACTCTCGCCGTCATCGAGAGCGTGCCTTTCCAAAAAATGCGTGTCGGTGGTGAGGCGGAGTGACCCATTGCATCGCAGGCCACCCTCCTTTATTCCTTCAGCTCGGCGGGCAGCCTGCTTCCTGAGCTTTCCTCTTTGAAATGTCTGATACTCTTACCTCCCCCTCCCAAGGCCGCTGGATCCGCGCCGCGCTCGTCATTTTCCCCGCAGGTACCATCGTCCTCGGCATCGCTTCCTTCGGCTTTTGGTGGGTCAAAAAAGTAAAGGTGGAGGAGCGTGGTTATAAATACGCCCTCGCCCTCCGTCGCGATCTCAACGAAGCCGGCCTCCAGCGTCACATCGATATCCTGCGCGATGTCATGAGCCAGCCAAATGCCCAAAAAATACCCGCTGTGGCCGCTTACCTGGATTCCAGCATGGGGGCCGAAAACATGGGCTATCAGGTGCGCCGTACCCGCTTTCAACAAGGCGATATCGAGCTGGCCAATGTGGATGTCGAACTCACCGGCAAGCAGCGGCCTCGGGAGATTGTACTCCTCCTCGCCACCTATGGAGACCCAGCGCGGACAGAGGCGGAAGGCCGCTCCATCGCCATGCTCATGTCCCTCGCCCATGCCATCACTGGAGAGGCAGGTACCAGCACCCTTCGCCTAGCCGTTGTCCCCTTCGGATTTGATCCAGATTCAATGGATCGTTTCATCACCGTCGCCCGCAGCCGGGACGAGCGTTTTATGCAGGTCCTCGTTGCAGGCGGAGTGTCAGAAGACACGCTGGCTGCTCTGAAAAAAGCCTTCCGTGTGGAGGAAACCGGCACCCTTATCACCTCCTTGCCAGAGACGCCGGACACTGCCTCTACCCTCGCAGCCGCGCAGGCTCTGAAGGCCCGTCTTTTGAAAGCTGTGGAGTAAGCCTACTCACCTCACTTCATCATCGCATAAAACGCATCCGTCTGCTCTGCATCCGGCACCACCTCGATCAGCAGCGGCCCATCCGGCAGATCCTTGAGTTCGTCCGAATGCGCGATTTTTAGATAGGCCAGCCCCCACATCTCCGCCCATGGGGCAAAGGTTACCCGGTGCCGGTTTTCGATCACATGCTTGGCCTGCCTGGACAGATGCTTGAGCGAAGCCACCCGTGAGAAAATCTTCCCGCCGCCGTTGTTGATCACTACCAGCCGCCGGTTCCCCTGCGGGAGCTGGGGCATGATCCAGGGCGCGGCCAGATCATACATCGCGCTTAGGTCTCCCACCACCAGCCAGCTTTCTCGCACGATCGCACTGACTCCCAACCAGGTGGAAACGATGCCGTCGATGCCATTCGCTCCCCGGTTCGCATAAAACTCCACCTCAGGCTGCATCGCGCTGACCACCAGATTGAATTCGCGGATAGGAAGACTGTTCCCCAGAAAGACCCGTGCTCCTGCCGGTATATGCTTAGCCAGCTCATAAATCCATCCTGGCTCAGATAGCGGATGGCTGCTCAGGCTTTCGTGCATATCCGGCACCGTGTCGGCCACCTGCGCAGGGGGGAGCTGGTACTTGCTCAAGTTCGCCAGGCTGGCCCATGGCTGCATCTGCACATTTTCAGTCCGTGCGAGCCCGGGGAAGGGCAGGCGGGAAATATTGGTCACATGGATGTCCGGTCGCGTTTCCAGATCCCGCCACCACCGCGCCGTCGGCACTCCGCCGATGCGGATGATCTGCTGCGCATTCAGTGCCTGGAAATGGGATTCTGCCGCCTCATGCAGCAGTGCATTTAGTGGGGGCCGGTTCGGCCATTGTCCCCATAGGTTGGAAGTCGCCTCAGCCATCACCGGCAGTCCCAGTTTGGCCAAAACTGGGGCCACGGTATCCGCTTCCGCACGGCTCAGGCCGGAGGCGATGACGGCGGTCGCTTTCCCGGTGAGGCCAAAGGGCGGCGGGGCAGGGGATTTAGGGGCGGCGGGGCCGTGATGCGCCAGGAAATCGATCCCGCTCAGGTTTGTATCTAGCGGTTCATCCAGGCAGATATTGATGTGAAATGGCCGGGGGCCGATGCGCGTCGGCCAGGAAAGGCTCACACCCACTTCCACATCCAGACAGGCGGAGACATAAGGCCCAAAAAGATCCTTCTGCTCGATCGCCTGCGGCGCTCCCGTACCCCGGAAACGCCGGGGCCGGTCTGCGGTGATGATCACCAGGGGCAGCCCCTGATAATGCGCCTCAATGGCCGCAGGTAGCACCTCCGCCGCAGCCGTGCCGGAGGTCGTCAGCACCGCCACGGGAGCCCGGTCTGCCAGGATACGTCCGATGGCAAAAAAACCAGCACTGCGTTCCTCAAAGAAATTCCACAGCTTCACCCCCTCACTCTCGATCAGCGCGGCGATGATCGGGGCATTGCGTGCCCCGGCCGCTACGCAGACTTCAGCCACTCCCATACGGGCCAGTGCTGTCAGGAGCGAGCGGATGATGAGATTGTTCATGCCAGAAAGCGGAGCGGGTGTTTTACAGGCCCAGCATTGAAACCACCGCTTCACGCTTCAGTCGCAATTCACGCCATTCGTGATCAAAAGCACTGCCTCCCACAATACCACAGCCGGATGGCAACTGCGCCTCATGTCCCTTCCAGCTCAGTCCACGAATGGCCACCACCATGTGGCAGGCCAGGGATTCTCCCGGCTCGATGAATCCAAATGGAGCACCAAAGAATCCTGGCACCTCCAGTTGCTCACGGTATTCACGCAGGCGCGCCAGCCAGTGCTCCTCCCTCGGCAGGCAGCCCACAGCCGGCGTCGGGTGCACCTCACGCACCAGGGCACCAGGCTCAATGGGCTTGTCCAGCGTCACACTCAGATTGCTTTGGAAATGCAGCAGTTTCGCCGCTTGGCAAAGCCCCCTCGGCTCCCGCTCTACCACTCCCAGAGTCCCCAGCCGTTCCGTCAGATAACGCACCACGATCTCGTGCTCTTCGATCTCCTTCACATCGGTTAAAAACGCAGTCTGGTCCCCCGGCTTCGCCGTTCCCGCCAGGGCCATCGTTTCCACCCGGTTCCCCTTTGCTCGGAAGAGCAGTTCCGGCGTCGCGCCCAGGTATCCTTTACCCTGCTGGATCCAGCCATAGCCCCAGGTATTCGGGGGCGCGGTCATCACGCGTTCCAGCAGTCTCACCGGGTCCCCCTCAGTAATGGTCCCCCGTTCCGTCAGCACCGGCACCATTTTTTCCAGCCGCTTGGACAGTACTTCCCGCCGGATCCTCCTAAAGGCCATCTTAAACCACTCCGTCGCCGGTTTTGCCCATTGGATATGTGGCAATTGCGCCCCATTCCACCCCGCCCCCTGGGCCAGGGTATCCGCTTGGATCTCCATAAGCTGCGCCGGTTTTTTCCACGGCTGCGGATCACTCAGGTCAAAATCATTGATGTAGAACACACCTCCGCCTTCCGGGGCCTCCGAAAAAGATTCAAAGGGCCCCTGGCCGATCCACGCCCGTCCGTCGGGCAACCTGAAAAGTGCGATATCCATCATGTGCATTCTATAGTGAAACGCATGAGCCACCGTGCAAGGGGCGAGGATTTCGCTTTTCCGTTTTCTCATTCCGCGTTTACATGCACCCATGCGATTGACACACTTTGCCCAGGCTCTCACCCTTATCCTACTTTGCGTCACCGGCTACCTGGCCTGGGAAGGCCAGCAGGAGATCAAAGGTCTCAAGAAAGAGCGCGACTTTGAGCGGCAGCAACGCTTGGCAGAGCAGACCGCCAGCCCAGCCCAGGAATCTCTCATCCCGCTCCCCACCGCCGCCACTTCCATCACCCCACCGCCTACCCCGGGGACCATCGCCTCTCCAGAACCCCGGCCGGAGGAGCTCATGGCTGGTGCCAGCACCCTCCCTGGCGGCGGCCTGACTGTTCCCAAATCCGTCATGGAGGCGGAGGCCCAGGGCATCTCCACCAATACCCTCACCCCGCTGCAAAAAATGGTCCTCGCCGCCCAGCCCGTGGCGAAGATTAAGACCGTCGTTCGCGAACAGGGCTTCATCATCATTGATGCCGGCTCCGCCCAAGGCATCGCCAAAGGTCAGAAATATGAAATTCGTCGCGCCAATGCCGTCCTTGGCAAAGTTACTGTTACCGATTCTGTCGAGGCAACCGAAGCTGTCGCAGATCTGGATTTCGCTTCCATCCCCTCGGGCGTGACTCTGGAGCCAGGGGATGAACTCATTGCCCCCGTGGCACGCTGATGGCCCGCATTCGCATTGATCTCGCCCTGGTTCAGCGCGGCCTTGTTCCCTCACGGGAGCAGGCCAAGCGCCTCATCATGGCTGGAGAAGTCCTGCTGGCGGAGGAAGTCATCACCAAACCCGGCTGGCTCATCCGTCAGGATGCTGTCCTGCGGGTGAAGGAGCCCCCGCGTTTCGTCAGCCGTGGCGGCTTTAAACTGGAAGGGGCGTTGGATCATTTCGGCATCGTCGTTGATGGCCTCGTCGCCATGGATGTCGGAGCTTCCACGGGCGGTTTCACCGATTGCCTCCTGCAGCGCGGGGCGGTGAAGGTTTATGCTTTCGATGTGGGGACGAATCAGATGGTCTGGAAACTCCGCAGTGATCCCCGCGTTATTTGCCGGGAGAATTTTAACGTCCGTCATCTCGTCCCGGCGGATGTACCTGAGGCCGTGGATTTCATCGTGGCGGATGTATCCTTCATCTCTCTCACTCTCGTTCTTCCAGGCGCTCTTTCGGCTCTTAAACCTGGAGGTCAGGCCCTCGTTCTGGTAAAGCCCCAGTTTGAACTCAGCCGCGAGGAAGTCGGTAAAGGCGGCATCGTTCGCGAGCCTGAACTTCACACCAAAGCCTGTACGCGCATCCAGACCTTTGTAGAAACCCTGCCTGATCTCGAATGGCGTGGCCTTGTGGAATCCTCCATCCAGGGCACCGATGGCAATCGCGAATACCTCGCCTGGTTCGTCAAAAAGCCCTTACCACAGTGAAAAGCCCACGGTCACGGCCCGTCGGACTTTGCGGTTGATCATCAAGCACACTCCGGCCACTGCATACATCAGGTTCATGGTGCCCATCCACAGCGGCAGCAGGCTGGCTGGAAGCAGCGCCTGATCCAGATCTCTCAGCGTCGGCACTACCCAGGTCAGGTAGTACCCACCGGTGATGCCATAAAGCAGAAACATCCCGCCTAAAAGGTGCCGACAGCGGTTATCCGCAGCCATCATGCCCTTCATTGGCAGAATGGTGAGCAGATACCACAATACGGTGCTGATCCCCCACTGGTACACCCCATGGGCCACCATCAGCCCTGCTACGGAAACTCCCACCAGCAGATGGCCGATCAAAATCCTCCGGGTGAAGTGAACTTCATCCCGGAGATTGCCTGCACGGTATCGTTGGGCATCTAGCATAAAGCTTATCTCGTAAGCGAAAATCTAGCATCGTCAACGTTTTGTATGCCTACATAGTGCTAAAGGAAATATTAGATAAAGAGGCATCCTTTTTGCACATTCTCTTAGCGAATGATGAATCCACGACACTCATAAATGATTCCTGGCGGAAGGGCTAAATTCATTTCATTTAGAATCGATTCACGAGTTCTTTTTGCCCCTGCCTCTTTTGCCAATTCCGTGAATCCCCTGCTACTCAGTAGCACCATCCATTCCCATATTGCAAAAAATCCGGTTCATCCGCTTCGGTTGCATGCACTCATGGAGATGCTCCAGTGCAGACAATGTTCGCCCCTGGTCGCTTTCTTCTTTTCAGCCTCTGTTTCATCCCGCTCGCATCGCCTGCGGCGGCCAAAGTGAAAACACGCAGTGCTGCCGGCAAGCCTAACGTACTGTTCATCATCGCTGATGATCTTCGGGATTACGTAGGCTGGATGGGAGGTCATCCGCAGACCGTTACGCCTAACATGGATCGGCTGGCCAAAATGGGCATGCGCTTCACCAATGCGCACTGCAATTTCGCCTTGTGCAATCCTTCCCGCACCAGCCTGCTCACCGGCATGCTGCCTTCCTCCAGCGGCGTCTTTGGCAATGAGCAGGACTGGCGTCGCAGCGTGCAGCTCACTGACCGCGCCACCCTGCCTGAGCATTTTAAGAACATGGGCTTTGCCACAGCCGCCGGTGGAAAGATCTTCCATGCCAATCATGGCGGACCGGATGGCCTTCTGACCGGCTGGCATGGTGGCCGACGCGGTTTTGAGCAGGATGCCGCCTGGGAGACCCGCTTTCCTGAGCCGGGCATTCAGATCCCGGACATGCCCATACACACAGGGCAGAATTTTAACGGACTCAATATCTGGCATTGGGACTGGGGCCAGATCAATGTCCCGGATGAACTCACTGATGACGGTGCCGTCACCACCTGGGCGGCTGGTTTTCTACGGCAAAAATCACGCAAGCCATTCTTCTTGTCGGTCGGCCTGTATCGTCCGCATTCTCCCTGGTATGTGCCACAGAAATACTATGACATGTTTCCCCTGGAAATCATTCGGCTGCCTGAAGTGAAGGCGGATGATCTGGAGGATGTGCCAGCCTTTGCCAAGACGCACGACAAGCCAGGTGGTCATCATGAATTGATCCTCAAAAACGCCAAGTGGAAGGAGGCCGTGCGCGGCTACTTGGCCAGCGTCGCGTTTTGTGATGCCATGCTCGGCCAGTTGCTGGATGCCCTGGCCTCCGGCCCAAATGCTAAAAACACCATCGTCGTCTTCACCTCAGATCATGGCTGGTATCTTGGGGAAAAGAAGATGTGGCATAAAGGCAGGTTATGGGAGGAGGCCACCCGCATTCCTCTCACCATTTACGCACCGGGAATCACCAAAGAAGACACCGTCAGTGATCAGCCAGTTTCTCTCATTGATCTTTATCCCACACTTTGTGACCTCGTTAAAGTGACCCGCCCGGAGCACTTGGATGGACAGAGCCTTCTGCCCCTGCTTCGTGATCCCTCCGCCAAAAGCCCACGCCCGGCCGTCACCACCATGGGCGGCGGAGATCGTGCCAGTTACGCCGCACGCAGTGATCGTTGGCGCTACATCCGTTATGCCGATGGGAGCGAGGAACTCTACGACCATCAAAACGATCCTCATGAATGGACGAATGTGGCTTCGGAGATCACGCATGAAGCAGTGAAGAAAGACCTCGCCGCTTTTTTCCCCAAGGAGTTCAAACAAGCCTCCCGCACAGCCGAGCAGATCGGTGTGAAACCCAGCGATGACGGCAGTCTTCACCTCAAGCTCCAAATCGGTGATGAACTCCCCCCGCAATCATCCCCACAGATTCAAGGTCGCGGTCTGTTCATTGATACCGTGTTTGATTATAACCCGCTCGTGGATGCCAACAGCACCCTCGTTTCACAAGGTAGTGGGCAAATGGGATGGGCGCTTCATCTCGTCGCAGGTAAACCCACACTCAGCATTTTTGTAGATGGCAAAACCACCTCCATCACGGGTGACGGGCTGCTGCCCGGTTCTTGCAATGTCCGCGCCATGATTGATGCGGACGGGCTCATGTCCATGGCCGTCCCCGGTCGCAGTGAGGTGCTGGCTCCCACTCCTTTTGCCAACGGCTTTCCCTCACAACCGCAGCAGGGAATGGCGGCAGGGCTTAGTTTTGGTCCGCTCAGCCGGGAAGCGTTTCCCAACAGCACTCCATGGGATGGCAAAGTGCAGCGCCTGCGCATCACCATCATGCCCCCCAAAGAGACAGTAGCTCAGCCGGGCAATTGACCTGAGCTCATAAGCGGGTTAAAGCCTCGTTTACCAAAACCATGCGCTGCCGCATCATCAAAGACTTTCGCTTCGAGGCCGCTCAAACGCTGCCCAATCTTCCCGGCCACCACAAGTGCACCCAAATGCACGGACACAGTTTCAAAGTGGAGATCGCCATCGAGGGGGAGGTGGACCCTCACATCGGCTGGGTTTACGACCATGCTGAAATCAGCAAGGCGATGAAACCCCTGCTGGACCGCATGGACCACGCCTACCTCAATGAGATCGAAGGCCTGGAAAACCCCACCATTGAAAACATGGCTGCCTGGCTCTGGAGAAAACTATCCCCCCAGCTCCCCGGTCTGTGTGAAATCGTCATCTACGAAACTCCCACCGCTCGCTGCGTCTTCCGTGGTGAGTTCTAACATCCGACCTAGTTACAACCAAAGCAATCCAGCCTAAAAACGGGAATTGAAAAGTTGTCGGAGCACACGGGATCGGTTGGATGGTAGAGGGTAGCCAAAACGCTGCTTTGACAGGAGCGTTTCCCCCGCTCCCGGAGGGAGCATGGAAAATAGCCGGTAGTGGAGGTCGCGCAGCGGCCGGGAACCACCGGAGAGACGACCCCGATGTGCAAATCCCCAGGGCGTCCCGGAGGGACGCTGAAGGCCTATGCCTGACACCAGACGTGCCTCATTCACACCACGATTCCGGCGCGCGTTGGACCCTACCAGGTTCCAAGCACCAGATCGTTTTACCAAGTCCCGGTGCCTGCGACTTCCATTGGCTCCTTGAAAGCAGCCTGAGGTGAAAATCACGACAGATCAATAACCTCTGGAGCTTCTTACCAGGGGCTGACTACATTAGCGAAATACCGGAGAGAGCAAAAACGGACTCGATTTGCGCACACCTGAATTTGTTACCTTCTGCGTCTTGAAATGAGTGCGCTTGCCGCGCACGTTTTCCACTCTGGCGGCAGAGTTTCTGAATCCGCCCGAGACTTTGCGTGAAGTCACACGGTTAAACGTGAAATCCATTTTCCGCAGACTCTGAACAAGCAGAACGATCAAAGCGGAGTTCACAATGCTAGCCAGGAAGAGTAGAATGTATTTCCCGGCGACGCTAGCCATGGCAGGCAGCCAGACGGTCATCTCGGTTAAAAACTTAAGGGCTGCGCTGTCACGACCGTGACTATACGCAGAAGCCAGTTCCAGCATGAAGAAGCACCCACCCACAATAGTGAGGGCAGTGGTCATAATAAATGCAAAATCAAAACCAGACACGGAAGTCCGGACTGTGGAGCGGCCATTTGCTTCCGCCAAGTGGGCAATCGGGAGAGCGGGACGAATCATAATAATTAATGTCGATTATAGTCTCCATACGATAAGTGCCAACTAAATATTTAGCAGGCTTAACATTTTTTTACTAAGATGTTCTTTAGAACACCTAAATGCATTTAGACTGCCTAAGTTAGCCTTGGAGACTCCCTTTCAGTCCAGCTACTTAGCCGCTCGTCTGGCCAGGAACTCTTCAGCCAGGGCATTATAAGCCTGGGCCCCGCGCCCTGCTGGCTCGTATTCAATGATGGACTTGCCATAGCTGGGGGCCTCACCCAATCTCACCGTGCGTGGGATGATGGTATTATAGATAACCTCAGCAAAGTAGTTTTTCACATCATTGACCACCTGGTTGGACAGATTGGCGCGCTGATCGTACATGGTCATCACGATACCTTCCAGAAGCAGGTTCGGATTCACCCCACAGTCGCGGATTTGCTGCACGACCTGAACGATGCTAGAGAGACCTTCCAGTCCGAAGTATTCGCACTGGATCGGGACCAGCATTTCATCCGCTGCTGCTAGGGCTGAGGTCATCAGCACGCCCAGGGAAGGGGGGCAGTCCAGGAAGGCGTAGTCGAAATGGTTGGAATGGCGCAGAATGTCCAGTACCTCCCGCAGGCGGGTCAGGTGATTGCCACGCTGGGCCAGTTCGATCTCGCAACCAGCCAGTTCCTGATGGCTGCGAATGATGGAAAGGTTGGGCAGCCGGGTGCTGCGGATGACGTCGTGCGGGTCACTGCCTTCCACGAGGGCGGAGTAAATGCTGCCGCCTTCTTCTTTAGCCAAGCCAAGGCCGCTGGTCGCGTTGCCCTGGGAGTCCAGGTCGATGAGCAGACAGCGCACACCTCGCTGCGCGAGACATGCAGACAGGTTGATAGCGGTGGTTGTTTTTCCCACTCCGCCCTTTTGATTGGTGATCGCGACTATCCGCATAAGTTGCCTTGACGGACGACATTGAACGGGAACCATGCCCCGCGCCAGAAAGAAATGGAATTCACGGAGAAATGGTTGGGAGAAATCGGTGGCTGGCAGGCCATGAAGGCCGCTCGCGGCCTCGTTGATGCCGGTCTTGTGGAACTGCAAACTGCAGAGGCCACCCTCGTGCGTGGCCTAGCAGGCAGCGGTAAAATGAAGTTTTCCTGCGGCCTGCGCATTAAAACCCGCAGTGATGTGGACAATCTCTGCACCTGTCCGGCAGCCCGTCGCGGCATGATTTGTGAGCATTCAATCGCCGTTGCCCTGATGCATATTAGTCCTGCGTCACGATCCGCCACTCCATCGCGGACGCGGGATGACCCACGAAAACCATCCCAAGCTCCGGCCCCGGCTCCTGTCGTAGCGCCTTCTCCAGCCAGCCGCCGTCCGCTGCGTGTCCCCGGCCGCTATACCCTTTTCCTGCCGGATACCCTCTTCCAGGGAATCGTCCGCGAACCCATCGGAGCCTATGCCAAGTTCGAGCCAGGAGGCGATGCGGAAGAATCTCTTTTGGCCGCTTGGTTGGCAGAGCAGGGGGTCAAAGGGCAAAGCGTCCCCATGTCCCTGAATGCCAAAGCTTTGGCCGAATTGCTGCCTTTGCTGGCGGGGCACCCGCGCATCATTGCTGGCAAGCCTTCCGGCGGCGGTACCCCTGTGGGAGTTGCGTCAGATCCTGTGCGCATGGCCCTTCTCGTCGAGGCAGAGGGTGACCAAGTAAAGCTCAGCCTGGAAGGTTCGAGTCAGGGGCCTTTATTCAAAAACCAGCCTGCTGGGTGGTGGACCTGCCGGGATACGGGCAGTCTTTTCCCGCTGCCTCCTATCCAAGGTGAAGTGGCCACTATCTTGGCCGGACTGCCTGCCCGCCGCCCTCTTCCCTGGCTGGTCGCCCAGCGGGATGCGCTGGCGGATGTCTTCCAGGTGGAGACGCGCGGCGCAGCTCTGGAGCGCTTCCATGTGGCCCCGGTGCCCTGCACTTTTATACTGAACCTGGATGGCTCCTTCCAGGCGGCGGATGTGACCCTTTCCGCTGAATACCAAAGCTTGCGCTGGAACATCACTTCCAAAGGTACCTCTGCTGCTACGGAGAAGCTCTTTCCCATTCAGGACCCTGCTGCCCCTGGCACTTTTTACGTTTCCAACAGACATGGAGAATCCCGCCTTTTGGCCCGTCTCCAATACCTGGGTTTCAAATCCGCAGGCCTGAAGCTGGGTACGGCGGATACCGAAGTTTTCCGGCTCAGTGGCCAGGATAACGTCATGCGTTTTTATGCCTCAGAGCTGCCCCGTCTCCGCCATGAATTGCGGATCGTGGAAGGGGAAAAATGGCGCGCCGCCACCCGCAGCGTGGGCCGCATCCAGCCTCAGGTTCGTCAAATCCCGGCGGATGGCAGCGGGAGTGCCGGTTCGGACTGGCTGGCCATGGAATTCGGATACGAGTCACCCGATGGTTTCCGCCTGCCGCGTGCGGAAGTCCTCCGTCTGGTCCGCTCCGGCCAGAGATCTGTTCAGGGGAAAAACGGCAAACGCTATTTGCTGGATCTCCAGGAAGTGGAGGAATTTGAAGATACCCTCAAAGACGTCCCTCTCCAGATCACCCCCGATGGTGCCCGCATTAGCGCCCTCCATGCGGATTATTTCCTGCCAGGTTCTGAGGCCTCCGCTCCCTTACCCGAAGAGAAAGACACCCTCAGCCTTTTGGGTGATCTGGGGGCACGCCTGCGCCCTTATCAACTTCTGGGTGTACGCTGGATGACCTCCCTCGCTCACGCCGGGCGGGGTGGTCTGCTGGGGGATGAAATGGGTCTCGGTAAGACCGTCCAGAGCATCGCACTGGTTGCTAGTTTGTTACTGAAACGCGAGAAACAGGTGAAACACGAACCTGTTCTCATCGTCTGCCCCAAGTCTCTTTGTGGGAACTGGCTGTCTGAGTTCCAGCGCTTCGCCCATCACCTTAAAGTCACCATTTCACAGGGCAATAAGCGCGACGAGGTGCTAAATCAGCTGCACGTTTTCGACGTGATAATTACCACGTATCAGTTAATAGTCAGGGACTCTGAAGTAATTAAGAAGCAAATGTGGAGCCTTATCCTTTTGGATGAAGCCAGCTACATCCGCAACCCTGATACGGACGCCGCCAAAGCCCTTCGGGGCCTCCGTGCCCACTCCCGTATTGCCCTCACCGGCACCCCGGTGGAGAACAGCACCCGCGACCTTTGGTCCATCTACCAGTTCCTTCTTCCCGGATACCTTGGCAGTCGGGAAAACTTCAAAGAGCGCTTCGACCAGCCCATCCAGACTGCCCTCGGCACCCCGGCAGGACAAGCAGCTAGCGAGCGCCTCAAGAAGCTCATTCGCCCCTACTTCCTCCGCCGCACCAAGCGCGAAGTCCTGCGTGACCTGCCGGACAAGATCGAGCAGGTCCTCTGGTGTGACCCCAGCCCCGCCCAGGGCGAGGTCTATCGTCGCCTGCTGGAAGAGGGCCGCGAGGAGATCAAGGCTGCCCGCAAGCGTTCCGGCCAGGGCGGGGCCAAGATGACGATGTTCACCGTCCTGCTGCGTCTGCGTCAGGCTTGTTGTGACCTGCGTCTGACTGGCCTTCAAAATGATACCATCGGCAAGCTCGACAGGGATGATCTGTCAGGTAAGTGGCCGATGCTCAAGCAGCGGCTGGAGTCCATCATTGATGGAGGTGGAAAGGTGCTCATCTTCAGTCAGTTCGTGCAATATTTACGCCTGGTGCGTGATTATTTAGGCGAGGAAAAGATCCCCTATGCCTACCTGGACGGCAGCAGTCAAGACCGCGATGCGCAGGTGAAAACCTTCCAGACGGACCCGGCTTGCCGTGTCTTCCTGATCAGCCTCAAAGCGGGTGGCTATGGGCTCAACTTGACGGCAGCAGACCATGTCATCCTGATGGATCCCTGGTGGAACCCGGCAGTCGAATCCCAGGCCATTGACCGTGCCCACCGTATCGGCCAGCAGCGCGTCGTCACCGCCTACCGCCTCGCCCTGAGGGGTACGGTGGAGGAGCGTATCCTGGCTCTCCAGGCCAAAAAGCGCGGCCTCGTCGAAGCCGCTATTGATGATCAGTCCCCCCTCATGGCGGGCCTTCTCGAAAGTGACCTCGAAGACCTCATTGCCGGGTAAGCACAGTATTCCTCACTCTCCGAGTGAGGGGCTTGGGTTCGGGTATTGATAGAACGGGCGGACTTTATTCTGGATCGCCTCACTCGGAGAGTGAGGATTATTGTACTGGTTTGCGAATGCTCCACTGCTTCTCGGGCCACCCGAGATTCTTGGCGGTATTCGTCGGGTATTCCCAGGCGGTGGAGTCTCCCGTATATATAATGACCCGCGTCTTCTCTGCGGCCATGGCGGCGGCCTGGGGGATATCGAGGAACTTGAGGACATTCAGATAAGCTGGTCCCTGTTGGTGACTGGCCGGCAGTTCATGGAGGTCCAGCCGTGTAATCCCTTCCTCGAATAGAGAGGCGTAAAGGGCATTCGCCGCCATGTCTCGATGGGCTTGCAGCCATAGAGGTGTCTTCTCGAAACCGGGTATTCCCTTCAGGCCTTCCACGGCGCGGCGAATGTCCCAGATGCGCATGGAGTCCAACGTCTGGCCGACCAGGTAGAACCGGCGCTGTCTTTGGGTTTGGGCTTTTTCACTGCCTGTCCATTCGGTCGGTCCGATGCCGCGCGGGCACAGATAGGCCATGCCCCACTTGAAGGTCTCAAACATCTTCTTCTCGCTCTCAAATGACTTTTCATCCTTTTCTGTGACCGGGAAGCTTTCGATGAGCTTGGAGAACCGGGACTCATAGGTGTTGCAAAAATCCTGCCAGCCCTGGCCATCAAGGACATTCAAGGCGACCAGGTCCAGGTCTTCTAGCCTGAGGCCTTTACGATGGGCGATGTAGAGGCGGAGCCGGAAGGCGTGGTCGGTTTCAAAGTCATAGGCGGTCATGCGGATGCCGTCGCGCTCAATGCTATTCTCCTTGGCCATGGTCAGGGCAGGGGCTTCTTTTGGCCAGTTGACGAAGACCTTGTCCTTGAGCGCTGTCATCCATGCATCGCGTTGTTTGTCCCAGTCTGCCTTGGCTATGGGAGGAGAAGGCGGTGTTGCCTTCGGGACGAAGGTTTCGTCGATGGCCGTGTTTTTCTGATCTTGGGGAATCTCTTTCAAGACTTTGAGGACCTCAGGCTCCAGGGATTTTTTTGCGCCTTCATCCAGCACAGCCATGGCATTGGCGCCTTTGAGGTGGCGTTCGAACCAGTGGAAGGCTCCATTGTTGAGAGGTTGCAGATCCAGGTGGCCTCCCTCGGCTACTTGCAGGCCGATGTTCTTTTCCTGCCCTAACAACGTATAGATGCGGCGGACGTTCTGATAGATGCTGAAGACGCCATCAATGGGGAAGATGGTATCCTTGTCCGTGTTGCAGATGAGCAGTGGCCGCGGAGCTACCAGGGCAACGAGACGGTCATAGTCCCAACGATACGTATTCACATAAAACATGCAGTCGCAGTGGCCTTCGATGCAGCCGTCCACGACATGGTTGCGCATGTTCGTGACACCTGCGGTCGGGGCGGCCGCCTTGATTCGGTCGTCCAGCGCAGCCACCCACCAGGAATAGGCACCGCCGCCGCTGCGTCCGGTGACGCCAAAGCGTGTCTTGTCCACCTCCGGCCGGGTTTCCAAGTAATCGAGTCCGCGTATGCTTGCCCAGGCTTCCAGCCCGGCCGGGGTATAGCCGCGTGAAAACCACCACCAACGGCCTTTGCTAAATGTGCCATGATGCTCACCGCGAATCTCACCCAACTGTGCGGTATCAATGATGAGGCAGACATAACCATGGCGGGCAAACCAGATGCCGTGATGATGATAACCTGTCTTGTTACCCAGGCTGACGCCATCCTTCATCACATTCGAATGACCGCAAACGTATAGAATGGTGGGCAGCGGTTTCTCAACCTTTTCGGGCAGGTATAGATTGGCGGTCACATACAGCCCCGGCACGGCCTGGTAGTGCATGTTTTCGATGACGTATCCGTCGCCCTTGACCTCGCCGGTCTTGGTCGGCATCAGGGCGGTCCGTTCAGGCATTGGATCCAGGCCCAGCATTTCAGCGAGTTGACGGCGGTATTCAGGGGCTTTGGCCTGCCAGTCCTCGGCTGTCTGGATGTCTTTGAGCCCGCCTTTTTCCTCAATGTCGGTTGTCTGCTGCTGCATGTAGCCATCCAGCATTCGGGCGCCGGGGGAATCCGGCGTCTTTTCAGGAAAACGTGCCGCATGGAGGGACAGTGGCAGCAGGAGCAGGAGAAGGGACTTCATGGTGTTATAAAATACTCTGCCCGGAATGGTGATCTTGTGGCCTCAGTTGATACTGCGCTGATCCTCGGCCGTGTTTAAAGCATCTCATTGCGATAGGCCGCAGGGGAGGTGTTTCTATACTGCCGCATCATGCGGCTGAGATAGTGACGGTTGATGAGACCGCACTGCTCGGCGATCTCGTCGATGCTGGTATCCCCATGCCGGAGCAGACGGCAGGCTTCGTCCAGCCGATAGTCCAGCAGCACACGCATGGGGGCCTGCTGGAGTTCCTGCTGAAACAGGTGGTTCAAATTTCGCACGCTCAGCCCGGCGTATTTGGCGATCTGCTCCGCCGTCAGCTTGAGACTCAAGTGGGTGTTCATGAACTCCATCGCCGTAAGGACACGGGCATCCAGGCGCTGCTGCTCCCAGACCTTGGCTGGCAGACACTGCACAGCCTCCAGCACCCAAAGAATGGATAGCCAGGGGAAGCGGATCTTTTCACTGGCCGGGAGTGTCAGCTTCTGCATCAGCAGGCGCATCTCCGGCGTGATGGGATAGTTATAGATGCCGGGTGCCGCGCGATCCGCCAGGGGGCCGAGGTTGAAATGGGCATACCATTTGGCAAAGGGCTGGCTGGTCCGGGTGCTGAAGGTGGTATGCGGGGGAATCAGGTAAACGCTGCCAGGTATAAGCGCTGTTTCATGACCGTCGATTTCGACTATACCTCCCGCGACCAAGGGCCAGTATAATCGCCAGTAGGGGTCATGGAAACGGCGCAGTTCCCATTGCTCCAGCTCAATCTTGCGGGTCGTCAGTATGTCCACGGTCACGCCGGGGAGGGCGACGGCCCGGTTGCCAACCACACGATGGGCGGCACCAGGGGGAACAAGACTGAGAACGGGTTTTTCCATTGCAGATTGCGGAATTCGACACAAGTCTAGCCAACGGTGGTATGGATGACAAGACCCGTCTGGTTAGCATATCCGCCCTTAATTCCAACCCGACCCAAACTATGGCCGATATCAGCACCAGCGCAGCAGACAAGAAAGAGAAGGAATACTTCACCAGCATCCCACAGGAAGCCCCTGGCTTTTTCCTGAAGGGCTCCCACCAGTATGACTGGGGTCTCAAGAACCGCCTGAGCAAGGTCTTCAATCCGAAGGACGGCCGTACGGTGATGCTTGCCTTTGACCATGGTTATTTCCAGGGCCCTACGACTGGCCTGGAGCGTGTGGACCAGACCATCCTCCCGCTTGAGCCTTATGCTGACTGCCTCATGCTCACCCGTGGCATCCAGCGCAGCGTCATCCCGGCTTCTACTCAGAAAGCCATCGCACTGCGTGCCTCCGGCGGTACTTCCATGGTCAGCCCGTTTGAAGAGTGGGAAGGCGAACTGGACGGTAAGAAGGTGAAGTTTGGCCGCCCGGGCTTTGAGCCTCTTTCGAACGAAAGCACCGCGCTGAACATTGAAGAAGCCATCCGCCTCAACGCCAGCGTGCTGGCCGTACAGGTCTTCATCGGCAGCGCTTACGAGCGCCAGTCCCTGAAGAACCTGACCGACCTGGTGGATGCTGCCAGCCGTTACGGCATCGCCGTGATGGGTGTGACCGCCGTGGGCCGTGCGATGGCTCGCACTGCACAGTATTTCCGCTTGGCCACCCGCATCATGGCGGAACTGGGAGCCAACGTGGTCAAGTGCTACTACACGGAAGAAGACTTCGAAACAGTAACGAGCTGCTGCCCCGTGCCGATCGTGATTGCCGGCGGCAAGAAGCTGCCTGAATTGGAAGCGCTGAGCATGTGCTACAACGCGATCCAGCAGGGCGCGAACGGAGTGGACATGGGCCGCAACATCTTCCAGAGCGATGCGCCGATCAGCATGATGCAGGCCGTCCGTGGCGTGGTGCATGAAGGACTGACCCCTGAACAGGGTTTCCAGATGTACAACGACCTCAAGACCAAGGGCACGAAGTAAGGAGTGACCATTATGGAACTGACACCCAATCAAGTGCGGCTCATGATGCTGCAGGTGGCGGATGCCATCATTGAGGCTGAACCGATGTTGTCTCAGGCTGACCGTGACCTCGGTGACGGGGACCATGGCCTGGGCATGAAGCGCGGTATGGAGGAGGTGAAGGCGAAGCTGGAACCTCTGGATGCCGCCAGTGTGGAGCAGGTCTTTGTGACGACGGGATCGGCGATGATGAGCAGCATGGGAGGGGCCTCCGGTGCCCTCTTTGGTACGGTTTATCGCGCGGGTGGTAAGGCTGTGACAGGCCGCGAATCCCTGGATGCCGAGGGGCTGTCCCTTTTCCTGCAAGCCGCGCTGGAAGGCGTGATGAAGCGGGGCGGTGCCAAGCCGGGTGACAAGACCATGATTGACGCCCTGGCTCCTGCCGCCGACAAGGCCAAGGAAGTCGCCAGCCAGCCTCTGCCCGAAGCCCTCACGGCCATCGTGGCCGCGGCGGAAGCGGGTGTGGAAGCCAGCAAAGCAATGATCGCCCAGTTTGGCCGTGCCAAGACCCTGGGTGAAGCCTGCCTCGGTTTCCCAGATGCCGGTGCTCTTTCCGTGACCATCATGCTGAAGACCATGCTGGCCTTTGTGAAAGCTGACTAACCTTAAGTGCATCCTTAAAATTGAAGCGTGGAGCCGGGAGACCGGCTCCACGTTTTTTTGGGCGGCGATGGATAATCCCTTTCTTCAGCTTTTAGTGGCTGAAAAGATCACGTAGCGCATGGCGCCGGTGTGGTAGGCGAGCCAGAGGCGGAGCATGGTGAGGGCGAAGATGCGGTTGTCGTTTTTGGGGTCGAGGAGGAAGCGGATATAGCTGGGGCGACGGAGGGTGCGGAGGATGAAACGCCAGGCGCAGATGGGCCAGGTGCGGGAGACTTGGGGGCTAACGTCTTGGACGTCTTCGACTTGGAACCCGGCACTGGTCATCCAACTGGTGTACTCGGTCTGTGTGCCGAGGCCGGGCATGCGGCCTTCCCGGCAGATGGGCTCGATCAGATGACGGTGTTGCCAGGGCTTGAGCGTTTCATTGGCCAGCCAGGCACAGATGACCATGCGGCCACCGGGTTTCAGTACCCGGGCAGCCTCGCTGAAGACACGGGCCTTGTCGGCCATGTGCTCGGTACTTTCGATGGCGATGAGGGCATCGAAGGCGGCGGTGGGGCGTTCGTTGTGGAGCCAGTCTTCGACGAGAAATGTTGCGGGGAGATCTGGCGGGGTGGCGCTGACGGCGTAACGCTGCTGCGCGGGAGAGACGGTGAGTCCTGTGACTTTCACTAGCTGCTCGGTGGCGATGATTCGAGAGGTGTGACCGTAGCCGCAGCCAACATCGCAGAGTTCCATGCCGGGAGAGAGACGGGCTTTGGCGACGACGGCGTCCATTAGATTACGAGTGGCTTCTTCACTGGTTTCGCGCCCGGTGATCCAGAGACCGTGGTGGACGTGATCGCCCCAGATCTCGCGGTAGAAGCGGTCGAGCTGGTCGTAATGACGGGCGACATCGTCACGGGTGGCTGGTTGGGTGGAGGAGATCATGAGGGCGATGAAGTGGCGGTTGTGGGTCTATTTTAAAAACGTTAAGGGGTAGGTGTTTGAGGGTGGAAATGTGGTTTGGTAGCGCCACGGGAGATATGGTTTTTATGGGCGGGCGGAAGGGGGAATGAGCTGGATGGGGAATGGGGATGTCGTTTTATTTTTTCCCCATGTGGGGATTTTCTGATGCAAGGCGTTGGTTATCAAATGGCTGGCGATGGGGATTTCATGGGGAAACATATCCCCATCGGGGACGGGGGGGGATCCGTGGCGGCGAGTGATGCCGGATATTTCATAATATTCATAATGAGAAAGTATGAATGGCAGTGTTTAATGATGTCTGAAAAAGGAGGATGAGAAGGGATTGTGATATGATGTATAATAATGTTTAGTATCATCCTATTTATAAGCGCTGGCAAGCAGGCAGGTTGCATGGCGATACAGACACCAGCAGGAAGAGATGGTTGTCAGACCTGTGATGGGAGGTCTCGGTGAGCTGAAGCTCAGAATTACTTTGCCTTAAGGGTAATCTTTTCGCCGCATTGGAGGATGCGGTGGGGCTGGTGGAGGCGGGTGCAGGCTTGGATGAATTCTTCGGGGGTTTCAGTGTTGAATTCGAACATGTCGTAATGACAGGGGACGACGAGCCTAGCCCCGCAGGCGCGGGCGAGGGTGGCGGCTTCGGTGCCGTTGAGGTTGCCAGCGACGCGGCGTTCGGACTTGTTGCCGTTGATGGGCAGCAGCATGAGGTCATACTGAAATTCACGCAGGCTCTGGATGAGGCGCGGATGCAGCAGGGTATCGCCGCTGTGGTAGAGAGTAAATGGACCGCAGCGGAAGATGAAACCGATGTAATAATGGCGGCCCTGGTCATCGGTCTTCAGGTCATTGTGGGCGGAGGCGACGCCGGTGATGGACCAGCCTTGGGCTTCGTTTTGGTACTGGTCGGCTTCATTCAGCTCTAAATAAGTGAGCGGGGCATCGCCAAGTCTGGCCTGGGCTTCGGGGATGATGGGGCCGGGAAGGAAGAGGGACAGGCCGGGATTCGACTGGGCCAGGGGGATGAGAGTTTCTGCATCCAGGTGGTCGGTATGGAGATGGCTGGCGGTGACGAAGGTGAGATCTGTGAGCCGGGCAGGGGAAAGGCAGAGTTCCGTCATGCGGACATGGGGTTTGTCCGTGGCGGCGTATTTATGGGTGAGGGAATCGGAAAGGTAGGGATCGAATAAAAAGGAGTGGCCATTCCATTTCACGAGGAAGCCGCTCTGGCCGAGCCACCAGAGGTCGAGGCGGTCTTCGCTGGCGGGAACGCTGGTGATATCTGCCAGGAGGGCATCGTCTTGCTGGAGGGGGCGGATCATGGGGACAGGGGGGGCAGTGCTCAGTGCTCAGTGCTCAGTTTGAGATTTGAGATTTGAGATTTGAGATTTGAGGTCGCGATTTGAGATGGTGAGAGGGTAAAAAGATTTGGGGTAGAAAGATTTTTTTAAGGCTCTGGAGGGTGTTGGGGTGGGGAATCGGGGATCTCTGGGGAGATTGAAACAAAACGCTCATTTGCCAAAGGCGTGAAACCTGCTAGTCTCCGCGCCCCTTCCCCCATACGCCCTTCTAATGACCCCTCCTTCAAAGATCCGGAACATCGCCATCATCGCTCACGTTGACCACGGCAAAACTACGCTTGTGGATTCTCTGCTTCGCGCCAGCGGCAACTTCCGTGAAAATCAGGCCATCGCCGAGCGTGCGATGGACAGCATGGACCTTGAAAAGGAGAAGGGGATCACCATCAAGGCGAAGAACACTTCCGTTCACTGGGGTGAAAACATCATCAACATTGTGGACACACCGGGACATGCCGACTTCGGCGGCGAAGTGGAACGTGTGATGAAGATGGTGGACGGGGTGATGCTCGTGGTGGACGCCTATGAAGGCCCCCAGGCGCAGACGCGTTTCGTTTTGAAGAAGGCGATGCAGCAGGGCATTAAGCCGATCGTGTTCATCAACAAGATGGACCGTCCGCACATCAAGCCTGATGAAGTGCATGATAAAGTGCTGGAACTGCTGATGGAACTGGAAGCTACGGAAGAGCAGTTCAATGCGCCTTTCGTTTACGGCAGTGCCCGCGCCCTGTGGGTGAGCGACACGGCTGAAGGCGAGCAGAAGGACATGACTTTCCTCCTGGAAAAAATCGTGGAGCATATCCCGGCACCGAAGGCTGAACTGGAAGGCAGCTTTGAAATGCTGGTCTCCAACATTGACTGGGACAACTTCGTGGGTCGTGTGGCCATCGGCAAAGTGACCCGTGGCACGGTGAAGATGGGTGACAAAGTTTTCCTCCAGGGCAAAAACCCGGGCGACAAGCCGACGCCAATCAAAGTGACCAAAGTTTTCCAATACACGACTCTGACCACCAGCGACTCCGTGGAAGGCGGCGCTGGCGACATCGTCGGTATTTCCGGATTTGAAGATGTGGACATCGGCCAGACAGTGACGGGTGCAGCGGATGCTCCTGTGCTGCCATTCGTGGCGATCGACCCTCCGACCATCGTGATGCAATTCGCGGTGAACGACGGCCCTCTGGCCGGCCGTGAAGGTGACCACGTGACCTCCCGTAAAATCAAGGACCGCCTGGAGCGCGAGCAGAAGATGAACGTGACCCTGTCTGTGAATGACACGGATACGGCTGGTATCTTTGACGTGAGCGCTCGTGGTGCGATGCAGATTGCCGTCCTGGTGGAGCAAATGCGCCGTGAAGGTTTCGAAGTGCTGGTTTCCCGCCCAATGGTGATCACGAAGCGCATTGACGACGTGATCTGCGAGCCGTTTGAAACTCTTTACATCGACGTGCCGGATGACTACCTCGGCGGTGTGATGAAGACGATCTCCGAGCGCAAAGGCCGCATCGAAGACATGAACGCCCAGAACGGTCGCACGACCCTTCAGGCTTACATCCCGACCCGTGGTCTGATCGGCTTCGAGTTCGAACTGATGAACTTGACGAGTGGTCATGGTATTCACAGCCACCTTTTCCGCGAATACGCACCGCACGCCGGTCACATGCAGACTCGCAGCACGGGCACGCTGGTGAGCACCGAAGCTGGTGAAGCCACTTCTTATGCTCTGGATACCATCCAGGAGCGCGGCAAGCTGTTCGTCACGGCTGGTGATCTGGTCTATGACGGCATGATCATTGGTGAAAACCCACGCACGGATGACCTCCCAGTCAACCCATGCCGCAGCAAGCAGCTCACGAACTTCCGCGCAGCCGGTGGTGATAAGGGTATCCAGCTCACTCCTCCGGTGAAGTTTGGCCTGGAGCGCGCTATCGAATACATCGCTCCGGATGAACTGGTGGAAGCAACGCCGAAGAACATCCGCCTGCGCAAGCGCACGCTGGACTCTGCTCAGCGTCAGCGCGAGCGTAAGCGCACCGAAGCTGAGATCTCCTCCGCAGGCTGATCTGTGGCGTAAGTGGATGGATGTTTGTCTTGGAGTGCGCCGAAGAAACGGGTAGAAAATCCGTTTCCTGACGCTCTCCATGACCCGCACCGCCTCCATACGTGACTTTTCGATAGCCCTGGCATTGCTGGGGATCTGTGGATTTTTTGCGGTGGCGGAGCCTAATTTCTTAGGCTCTCGCAACCTGTCATTGCTGATGACGGAGCTATCCATCACGGCAACGCTGGCGATGGGCATGCTTTTGGTTATACTGCCGGGTCACATTGACCTGTCTGTGGGTAGCGGTCTGGCCCTACTCAGTGGGATTGCAACGGTTTTAACAACGAAGGTCGGCTTGCCTGCACCTGTGGCGCTGGGCATCGGACTGGTGGCCGGTCTGGTTATCTGGTGGGGTAAGGGGGTGCTGATCGTGAAGGAGCGCATCCCGGCTTTCATTGTGACGCTGGCGGGTTTGCTGGTTTTTCGCGGGCTGTTTTGGCTGGTCATTCAGAACCAGACGGTGCCGGTGGTGGCCGGGGGCCAAACGAATCTGTATTCCCTGATCAGCACGTATTATCTGCCGCCGCTGGCGGGCTATGCGCTCGGCGTGGGTGTGATCGCCGCTGTGGTGGTGGCGACAGTCCTGGGGCGGAGGCAGAGAAAGGCGAGCGGATTTGAAACGGAAAGCGGGGAGGCTGCTTTTATGAAGGTCTTTATCGCGGCGCAGGCCGTGATGCTTTTTGTGATCGTAACGAACCAGTTTCGCGGGATCCCACTGCCGGCGATCCTTTTTGGGCTAGTGGCGCTGGGTGTGTATCTGCTAACGCAGCACACGGCGTTTGGGCGTTATTTGTACGCCATCGGGGGCAATCCGGAGGCGGCGCTGGTCTCTGGGGTGCCGGTGGGGCGGGTGGTCATCGGAGCCTTTGCAATCATGGGTGCAATTGTGGCGGTGACGGGCTTTATGCTCACGTCTTACACGGGCAATTCGACGACGGACATCGGGGAATGGATGGAGCTGGATGCGGTGGCTGCGTGTGTGATCGGCGGGGTGAGCTTGCGTGGTGGCAGGGGGACGGTGATGGGTGTGCTGGCCGGGGCTCTGATCATGGCGACGCTGCTAAACGGGATGACGCTGATGTCTGTCTCCCCCGAGTATAAGCTGGTGGTGAGGGGGAGTGTGCTGCTGGCGGCGGTGTGGATGGATGTGCGGCTGGGGCGTCAGTAAGAGGTGCCGGTGATCTCGTTGGCGAAGGTATTGATGTGCTTGATGACTTCGTCGGTTTCCTTGTCCTCACAGCCGTAGTCTTTGAGGGTCTCCAGGAGGTGGCCGACGAAGAGGGCGAAATGATGACGGGTGATGCCGCGGCCATGGTGGACGTGGGCGAGGGGTCTGCCTGAATAGACGACGGGGCCTCCGAGGGCGCGATTGAAGAATTCGGTCTGCATTTTCCGCAGGCGGTCCAGGGAGCTATCGCGAAAGAAAGGGGCGAGTTCCTGGTCTGCGAGTACGCGGATATAAAAGGCCTCGACAAGGTTTTCGACCCCGGCTGCTCCTCCCAGCCGGTCATAGAGAGAAGAGGGTGTGTCCATGGTCCCTATCATGGTGCCGGGGCGGCGATGGTGCGACCTTCAGTGAGGCGGATCTGTGCGTGAGGATTGTGCCGGGATGTACAAAATTTGCGGCAGGTGCACCAAAGTCTTGATTTGGACATGGAAACTGCACGATGAGGCATGAGTCTGATGAACAATTCTGAGCGATATCAGCGTTGATAAGTTAAGCTAGAGAGCGCATTCATTCCACCCACCCATGTCTTATTCCTCCAATGATTTCGGTACCCCCAAGTCCTACGCTGGCACCTGGGTGGCCACTTTGTTGTTAATCGTCGGTTTTGTGATCGGTCTTCTGGTCTTTCCTCCGCTGTATGAAAAGCCGACTGAAGATGTGGCTGGGAGTGTCCTATTTGTGGGGCGTTTTCATCCGGTGCTGTTGCATTTGCCGGTGGGTGCGCTGATGGTCCTGTGCATGATGGAGCTGGTGTGCCTGACGCGGAAAGGTGAGGAGGCGATGGGACTGGGGGCACTTTTCATCCTGTGGATCGGAGCGGCGGGATCGGTGCTAGCAGTGCTGGCGGGGATCATGCTCTCGCGTGAAGGTGGGTATGAAGGGGGTAATTTCACGCTGCACCAGACGCTGGCGCTGGTGGGAACGGCGGGGGTCTTACTTGCGCTGGTGATCCGCCTGCTGGCAATGGGGCAGGGGAATTTTGATCTCTTGCATGCCTACCGGGCGGTGTTTTTCCTTTCCTTTGGCATCATGGGCCTGGGGGCTCATTTCGGCGGGAACATGTCCCACGGGAGTAAATTCCTGACCCTGCATGCTCCGGAGCCGATAAAGAGCCAGATAGTGGGCATGGAGACTTGGATGCTGAGCTTTGTGGAGAAACCGAAGCCGGTCAAGCCTGCGGCGGTGCCTGATCCGGCTCCTGCGCCATTGCCAAATCCGCCTCCGGGTGAGGTGCCGGTGTCTGAACCGGTGGCCCAACCACCTGCGAAACCGCTTGGTGGACTATCACCTGCTGTGGCAGAGAAACTGGTCTTCCACGATGTGATCCTGCCGATCCTGGCAGCGAAGTGCAATAACTGCCACAATGAGGACAAATCCAAGGGCGACCTTCGGTTGGACACTTTTGAAATGGCTATGCAGGGCGGTGAAAATGGAAGCAACATTGTCCCCGGTAAACCTGCGGAAAGCCTGACGATCCAGCGCATCGACCTACCCGAGGATGATGATGATCATATGCCGCCTACGGGTAAGGACCAACTGACGGCGGAGGAAACCACGCTGCTGCGGTGGTGGGTCCAGCAGGGAGCTTCCAACACGCTCAAGGTCAGTGAGGCGCAATTCCCTGCGGAAACGCAGGTGACGGTCGATGGTCTTTTGAAAGGACAGCCGTAAGTGCAGCGAGACATTCACCGTTTTCTTTAGCCAACCCTTTTTCACGTATGCGATTCCGTTCTTCATTCCTTTGCTTTCTGGCCCTGGCTTCCATCGCCGGTGCTGCCGATTCACCCCCAGCGGCGGATCCGGCGCTCAAAGCTGTCGTGGACAAGGTGAATGCGACGGGCGCATCGCTGATGCCTGTGGCGGCGGATGGGAAGGCTTATCGGTTTACGGCGCTGAACGTGGCCAAGGACTTTGGCGATGACGGTCTGGCTGCACTGGCACCGGCGGCTGATAAGATCACCTCAGTGGATCTGGCCCGTACAAAAGTGACGGATGCGGGGCTGGCTGCCATTGGCCAGATGAAGAACCTGAAGGAACTGCATCTGGAAAACACGGGTATTACGGATGCGGGGCTGGATCACCTGAAGGGATTGGCTTCGCTGGAATACCTCAATTTATACAATACGAAGGTGACGGATGCCGGCGCGCAGAAGCTGGCTGGGCTGACGAAACTGAAGGCACTGTACCTGTGGCAAACAGGAGTGACCAAGGCCGGTGTGGCGCAGCTCAAGGGAAAGCTGCCTGGTGCGCAGATCAATACAGGATGGACGGCGGAAGATGATGCGAAGCCGGTGGCTATCGCCAGTGCACCTGTGGTGGCTGAGGCAGCTGCAGGTGCGGCTGCTACGGAGGCTGCGGCACCGGTTGCGGCTGGCAAACTGGATGCTGCGGTGGCTGCCAAGGCAGTGCTTTATAAGGATGTCATCGCGCCGATTTTGGAAGCGAAGTGTGTGAGCTGCCATGGCGCTGAAAAGAAGAAAGGGAAGCTTCAGCTTCATGACTTTGCTTCCATCATGAAAGGTGGCAGCGAAGGGGATGTGAATGTGGTGCCGGGCAAGCCGGACGACAGCCTGCTGATTTCCCGCATCAAGCTGCCGGAAGATGACGATGACCACATGCCACCAAGTGATGAGCCGCAGGTGACGAAGGAAGAGTTGGCGCTGCTGAAATGGTGGATCGCCAGCGGAGCGTCCGATACGGTGACGGTGGCAGCGGCAAAGCCGACGCCTGAAGTGGAACCGGCGCTGGCTGTGGTGCTGGGCAAAGCTGCACCTGCCGCGAAGCCTGCCCCTGTTGCCGAGGCGGCCCCGGCTCCGGCAGCCGCGCCTGCTGCGGTGACGGGCAAGCTGGATCCTGCAATCGCTGCCAAAGCGGTCATTTATAAGGATGTCATCGCCCCGATCATGGAAGCGAAGTGCACGAGCTGCCACGGTGCGGAGAAGAAGAAAGGGAAGCTTCAGCTTCATGACTTCGCTTCCATCATGAAGGGCGGCAGTGAAGGGGATGTGAATGTGGTGCCGGGCAAGCCGGACGAGAGCCTCCTGCTGGCGCGCATCAAGCTGCCGGAAGATGACGATGACCACATGCCACCGACCGATGAACCGCAGGTGAGCAAAGAAGAGCTGGCACTGCTGAAGTGGTGGATCGAAAGCGGTGCATCTGATACGGCGACGGTGGCCTCTATGAAAACCACGCCGGACGTGGAATCCGCGCTGGCTGCGGTGCTGGGTGGTGGTGCACCCAAGGTGACGGCGAAAGTGACCAAGGAAGAAAAACCGAAGGCCAAACCGCTGACAGATGCTGAAAAGAAGCAGGTGGCTGAAATCACCGCCAAGATCCAGGCGCTGAACGCCTCCCTGATGCCGCTGGCCCAGGATACGGAGCAACTGCGTCTGAGTGTGATCAATGCGACGGACAAGTTCGGTGATGCGGAACTGGCGCTGCTGGAGCCGATTGCGGCGCAGATTGTCTGGGTGGATCTGGCCCGGAGCAAGGTGACGGATAAGGCAGCGGATACTCTGGCCAAAATGACGGCGCTGGAGCGTCTGCACCTGGAAAATACCAAGGTGTCCGACACTGGGCTGGCGAAGCTGGCCGTGCTGCAGAATCTGGAATACCTGAATCTGTACGGGACTAAAACCACGGATGCTGGTATTGCCAAACTGGCGAATGCTAAAGGTCTGAAGAAGCTTTTTGTCTGGCAGACGGGTGTGACCAAGGCTGGTGCGACGGCGTTGGAGGGCCAGCTCCCCGGATTAAAAGTCAATGTGGGACTGAGCGAGGCTGAGATCGCACAGCTCACGGCGCCACCTCCGGCACCACCGCCAGCGCCGGAAATGAAAAAGGAAGAGCCGAAGGCCGATGCCAAGAAGGACAAGCCGAAGGCCGAACCGAAAAAAGAGGCTGCAAAGCCTACAGCCAAGAAACCTGCGGCAGCGGACAAGGCGGACACCCCGCCCGCCGCCAAGCCCAAAGCCCCACCGACCAAAGCCGATTGAGGTCCTTGGACCTCCGGGTCCGTCCTTATCATTTGAACGCCGATCCAGTGCGAACCAAAGCCGGACGGCGTTCGTTCGTTTATCATATACCCACCATGATTGCCTTTATCCCCAGAGCTTGCTACCTTAGGTACACGCTCGCTCTTGCCGCCTGTTCGTTCGCATTCGTTTCTTGTGAACGCGTCACCGAACGGATGGAGATTACGCAAACACGTGAAATCTCCTCTTATGAGGCCAAGCCAAAACTGAATGCTTATTCGCAGGAGCGTTTTGGTGATGAGCGCTTGCAGTGGGAGACACCTGAAGGCTGGTCACGCGCCGAGCGGAGCCAGATGCGGCCGGTAAATCTGACCTTTGGGCCTAACAAAGAAGGTGAATGCTACCTGTCCATGCTTCCAGGCGGAGCGGGGGGTGTGCTGGCAAATGTGAACCGTTGGCGCAAGCAGATGGGGCAGCCGGAGATCGGCGAAGAAGAGCTGGCGACGCTGCCGAAGAAAACTTTGATGGGGATTGAAGGCGTCTATGTAACCGTGGACGGTGCTTATACCAATGTCGGGGCCACTGAAGCCAAACCTGATCACCGCATGTTGGGCATCGTCGCCGCTTTGGGCGATGCCGGCCTGTTTGTGAAAATGGTGGGTCCGAAGGAGCTGGTGGAGGAAAATACGCCCGCCTTTGACCAGTTCGTCAGTTCCCTCAGTCTGCGCATGCCCCAGCAGTAACCGTTCAAGGCATTTGAACTATCCTTTTCTCCATGTCTGAAAAAAACAAAAGTCTCCCCGTACGCCTTTTTGACTTGCTGTCATCTTTTGGTCTGGCGGTCATTATTCTCAGTTTCCTGCTGCTCATCACCTTTTTGGGTACATTGGCCCAGAAAGATATGGGGCTGCTGGACAGCCAGCGCCTTTATTTTGATTCATGGGGGCTGATCCACGACTTTAAGATTTATGGTGTGGTCCTGCCTGTTCCACTGCCAGGTGGCGGGCTGCTGATGGTGCTGCTTTTTTTCAACATGCTCTGTGGGGCAGTCATCCGCATCCGCAAGGGATGGCGCACCGTCGGGGTGCTGATATCCCACTTGGCCATTATGTTCATGCTGGTGGCTGGATTTGTGAGCTTCCTCTACAAGACCGAAGGGGCGATGCCCCTGTTTGAAGGTCAGGCCAGCGACCAGTATCAGAGCTATCATGAGCGCATCATTGAAGTGCGCCGTTTTGATGCGTCAGGTAAAGGCGATGAGACGGCAATGGTTATTCCGATGAATCACTTTGCGGACCTGTCTCCGGGCAAAGCACGTGATTTCTTTGCCAAGGATATGCCTTTTGAAATTCAGGTCACCGGCTATCAGCGCAATGCTAACATCGTGCAGGCTGGTGAAGAAGAATCCGGGGTGATTGATGGCTATAGGATTCAAGCTGTCAAACACGCGAAGGAAGATGAAGCCAACGTTTCCGCTGTGGAAATCCTGGTGAAAAGCCCTGGTGCACCACAGAAGGCCATTCTCTGGGAGGGGGCTTTTGCGCCTTATACAGTGAAGGCAGGAGACAGCCTTTACACCATTGCTCTCGCACGGATGAAATGGAAGCTGCCGTTTGCCATCCGGTTAGAGGATTTCCAGCGTGAACTGCATCCGGGGACGATGAAAGCCAAGAAATATACGAGCCACATTACCAAGATCACCAATGGCAAGGAAGATCCGATGGTGGTGACGATGAACGTGCCTGTGCGTGACCAGGGCTATGTGGTGTATCAGGCCAGCTTTAGCAGTGGCGCCAATGGGGAGCAGTCTGTCTTTACGGTGGCTAGCAATCCTTCAGACCAATGGCCTTTGTGGAGCTGCGTTGCCGTGGCTGCCGGGCTGTTGATCCATTTTGTCATGCATTTCATCCGCTTCCTTAACCGTGCGCTCAAGCCGAAGGCTGCCTAACTCTTTTTTGTTCATGAAATTTTTTCTATTCTTCATCGCACTGATGACCGGGCTTGTGAATGCCCAGCAGCCTGTTGCTGAGTCAGCTCCGGCTCCTGTCGCTACGGTCACTGCAGCACTGCCGAATCCTGCGTTACTGCGAGATAAAGAGGTCGTGGCGTTGTTCCAATCCCTGCCTGTGCAGGAAGGTGGGCGGGTGAAGCCGCTGGATACCTATGCCCGCTTCCTGCTTCTAAGGCTGCACGGCAAACAGAGTATCAAGGTGGATCATCCGCTGCTGCCCGATGTGAAGAAACTGAAGGCTATCGAGTGGCTGCTGCTCAGTTGGTTTCGCCCGGACATTGCCCGGGACTTGCCATTGTTCGTCGTGGACAATTCCCAAGCGGTTGGGGAGATCGGCGTGGATCCGAAGGATCTGCGGGATCGCTATTCCTGGAATGAAATTGTCAAAGGCAAAGAGGAGCTGATCACACGCGCTCAGTCTTACAGCGAGATCGATAGCGCAGACCGCACAGGCGTGCAGCGCAATGTCATCGACCTGGCGCGAAACTTTTTCGACTTTGATGCGGTCAGTGATTTTCTCACGGCTGCGCGCACTGACTGGAAAAAAGAAGTGTCTGGCATTCTGCCAGCGGATGCGGCCCAGGAACTGACTGGGAGCGGCAATATCACCGTTTGGGATCTGGCAGCAAGGTTGGGGCCGATGATTCGAGATCAAAAGCTCCAGGCGCTGGGCCAGGAGACGAGCAATAATATCTTGGAACTCTTCATCAATACCACGCTGCGTCCGGGTAAGACGCTGGCTTTTTTGCCGCCAGATGATGAAAAGAACGATACCTGGATGACGGTGGAACAGACCATCACCATTCTGATGCAGGGCACGCTTTCTGAAGGAGACCTGCGCCGTTCCAGTGCCAAGGACGCCTTGTATAGCGCCAGCCTGAAAGCGGAAACATTCAAGCCAGCGGTTAAGAGCTTTGTGGAAGACGTCCGTGCCCAGGCTGAGAAACGTGGTGAACTGAAGCATGTGGACCGTGAGGTCAGCTATTACAAAACGGATTACTTCACGAACGCGCTTGTTTGGTATCTGCTGGGATTTTTGATCGCCTTTATCGGCTTGGTGGCTCCTCAGACCCAGTTTTCTAAATGGGCAGGCCGGATTGCCTGGGTGACGCTGATCCTGGCCGTAGGGTATAACATCTGGGGGATCACTCAGCGCTGCATCATCAATGAGCGGCCACCCATTGCCACGCTGTATGAGACCATTCTGTTCATCACGGCATCCATTGCCACGGTTGGGCTGATCCTTGAGAGGATCACCAAGCAGGGGATCGGGCTGCTAGTGGCCGGGTTTATTGGGGCTTTAGGGATGTTTTTGTCCAACCGCTTCATGGCCCTGGATGCACAGGATACCATGCCCACGCTAGAGGCGGTGCTGATCACCAATTTCTGGCTGGCCACTCACGTGACTTGTATCAATATTGGTTATGCCGGAGCCATGATGGGCTCCATTCTGTCGATGTTTTATGTGGTGTATCGTGTGGCCTGGGAAGATAAGAAAAACGCAGGGTGGGTGGCCTACTTGCTGGTGCTACCGACGCTGATTTTTGGTATTGCTTATGCTCTTGGGGCAATGGTGGTGGTGTTCGTGATGTTGCAAAAATTTGGAGGCCGTCCTTCAACGGTGGACATCCGGCGGATACTCACTCGCATCACCTATGGCATTGTTTGCTTTGGGCTACTCTTCTCCCTTGTCGGGACAGTATTGGGCGGCATTTGGGCCAATGATAGTTGGGGCCGTTTCTGGGGATGGGACCCCAAGGAAAATGGGGCTCTCATGATCGTGCTCATGGGCTTGATTATTTTGCATGCTCGTATGGGCGGTTATATCCGCGAAGTGGGTCTGCATGCTTGTTCGCTCATTCTCGGTGCCATCACTTTGTTTAGCTGGTTCGGGGTGAACCAACTCAGCATCGGTCTGCACAGCTATGGCTTCACGGACGGCATTACTCTTGCCTTGAACACAGGCTACAGCATCAAGGCTGTGTTTGTCCTGGCTTGCCTCTGCTTCTGGTGGCAGGAGCGCGCTGCCAAAAAAGCCCGAATTGCCTAAAACACCCCGCGTCACCGCCCGGATGGGAATTCCATTCGTATCCTGTCTATTCGCATAGATTTTTTCTTCCTTCCCCCACTCATGAACATTCCACTCGAAGATCTATTCAATGATGTCATCAGCAAGGCTCAGCGCGGTCTGGGGTATAGCAATGAAACGCTGGCAGACCAGGTGGGCGTGAGTGCTGCGGCGGTGGAAGCGACGAAGGAAGGGGCGACGGATGCTTCAATTCTGATGAAGCTGGCTGCGGGACTGGGGCTGCATGGGCCTTCGCTGGCTGAGATGTCGGATCATGCCTGGTATCCTGAGCCGGTGGAAATGGAGGGGCTGGCCCAGTTCAATACACCTTATCATGATATGACGGTGAATGCTTACCTGGTGTGGGATCCGGCAACGAAGGATGCGGCGGTTTTTGATACGGGAGCGAGTGCGAAGCCGATCATGGATCAAATCCAGACTTTGGGTTTAAACCTGCGCTATTTGTTCCTCACCCATACGCATCCTGACCATGTGGCTGACATCGATACTGTTCAGGCTCCGGTGATACTCATCAGCGAGCTGGAGCCGCATCCTGCTGCGGAATCTTTTACCCCTGGTACACAATGGAAACTGGGTGGGCTGACGATCAGCTCCCGTACGACCTGCGGGCATTCCAAAGGGGGGACGACGTATGTTGTGGAAGGTCTGGCCAAACCTGTGGCCATCGTGGGCGATGCTATTTTTGCGAGTTCCATGGGCGGTGGAGCAGTGTCTTTTGCGGATGCTTTGGCGACCAACCGTTCACAGATTTTCACTCTGGCGGATGAAACGGTGATCTGCCCAGGTCATGGTCCGATGACGACGGTGGGCGAGGAGAAGCGGCACAATCCGTTTTATCCTGAATTTAAGTGAGAGGGGGCGGTAGTTTTTTGGAGAGATTATTGGGGAGCGATGTTGAGTTTGAGGGAAACCGATTTTCTGGGCTTCGCATCACTCCGAGAGTGATGAGTACTATATCTGGGCTTCGCATCACTCGGAGAGTGATGAATACTGTACCGCAAGTTTGGTCTCGCCAAGACGTTTCAGTCTGGCTAAACCAATCCACCATGAAGAAACTCATTGTTCCCCTTTTTACACTCGCACTGGCTGCGGGTCTGTTCTTTGCCCAGGCGGCAGATGCTGATGTCAAACCGCTGCGTATCTTGGTCGTCGCCGGTGGGTGCTGCCATGATTATGAGAAGCAGCAGTCTATCCTGAAGGAAGGGATTGAGTCCCGGTTGAATGCCGTGGTGGATGTGGCTTTCAATCCTGACAAGACAACCAAGGCGACTTTTGAAATCTATAAAGCGAAGGATTGGGCGAAGGACTTTGATGTGATCATTCACGATGAATGCTCGGCTGATGTCACCGATCCTGCGTATGTGGCCAACATCCTGGATGCGCATAAGGCGGGCGTGCCAGCGCTGAATCTGCACTGCGCCATGCACAGCTACCGCTGGGGTAATTTCAAGGAGCCTGTCGCCGCCGGTGGTGACAATGCGGGCTGGTATGAATTTATTGGTCTTCAGTCCACGGGCCATGGTCCACAGTCGCCGATTGACATCACATTCACGGATGCGTCCCACCCGATCACGAAGGGCCTGGAAAACTGGACGACGATCAATGAGGAACTGTATAACAATCTCCAAATGCTGGGTGCAAAGCCGCTGGCCAGCGGCCGCCAAATGCAAATGCCCCGTGTGAAGAAGGGTGAGAAAGCTGATCCTAATGCCAAGGCGACGGAAGCGAATGCTGTCGTAGCCTGGACGAATGAATACGGTGAGAAAAAGACGCGTGTTTTTAGCACCACGATCGGCCACAATAACGACACAGTGGCGGATGCTCGTTACATGAGTTTGATCACGCGGGCACTGCTTTGGACGACGGGCAAGCTGGCAGAAGACGGCACCCCGGCTGCCGGTTATGTAAAGTGAGCTGTCAGTCGATAGGCACTCTATCCGGCTGGTCATGAACCAGCCGGACGAAGTGACGAGTAGAATCAGACGGCGTCGCGTGTGTAGCTGCCATCCACCAGACGCAGTGCTTTGGCAGGATTGCCGTTTTGCAGTGCTTCCGGCAGGCAGTCATCAGGGAAGCCTTGATAGCACACGGGGCGGACAAAGCGGTAGATGCTGGCGGTGCCGATGCTGGTGTAGAAGCTATGGCTGGCGGCGGGGTAGGGGCCGCCATGATGCATGGAAGGGCATGGCTCAATGCCTGTGCCGAAGCCGTTGAAGATGATGCGGCCAACTTTACGCTCCAGGATGCGGATGAGCGGGGCGTATTCGCGCAGATCTTCTGCGGTGCCGTGGACGGCTGCGGTGAGCTGGCCTTCCAGGTTGCGGGCAAAGTTCAGCATGTCTTCCAGAGTAGGACACTGGGTGATGATGGAGCAGGGACCGAAGACCTCACGTCGGAGTTCGGAATTGGATTCCAGCACGTCCAGGGTGGTGGTGTAAATTCGGCAGGCTGCCTGGGTGGCATCGCTGTCCGGCTCGGCAGAGGATTGGCCAGCGAGTTGCAATCCGTTGATGGTGGACCAGACGGCGGTACCGGCATCATAACTTTCGCAGATGCCGCGATGCAGCATGGACTGGGGAGGTGCCTTTTGGGCAAACTGGCCAGCGTTTTCCACGAACCCGGTCAGCTCAGGGCTTTGCAGGCCGAGAACAATGGCGGGATTGGTGCAAAACTGGCCGACGCCCATGGTGACGGAGCCGACGTAGGACTCGGCAAGTTTGGCCGGATTGTCCTTCAGGGCACCCGGGAGGACAAAAACGGGATTGATGGAGCCCATTTCACCATAGAAAGGAATAGGATGAGGACGGGCAGCAGCCACATCCATGAGTGCGCGACCACCGCGCAATGAGCCGGTGAAGGCGACAGCCTGGGTGAGGGGATGTTTGACGAGCTCAATACCGATCTCGGTGCTGCGTCCGTGCAGCATGGAGAAGCAGGCATCTGGCAGGCCTGTTTTGCGTAGGGCCTTGATGACTGCGCGGCCGAGGAGCTCGCAGGTGCCTGGATGGGCAGGGTGACCTTTCACGACGACAGGACAGCCTGCAGCAAGTGCACAGATGGTATCCGTGCCGACCACGCCGATAGCGAAGGGGAAATTGCTGGCACCGAAGACCACAACAGGGCCGATAGGAAGGAGCACGCGACGGACATCCGGCTTGGGCACCGGTGCGCGCTCAGGCTGGGCGCGGTCAATGCTGGCCTCGGCCCAGGAACCTTCACGGAGCAAAGCGGCGAACATTTTGCACTGGTTGATGGCGCGTCCACGCTCGCCAGTCAGGCGGGCCATGGGGAGGGCAGTTTCGGCATGGGCGCGATCAAGAAGGGCATCTCCAAGAGCCAGAATTTCTTCGGCCAGATTTTCCAAAAGCTGGGCGCGGGTCTCTGGGGTGGCGGTGCGCAGAGCATCGAAGGCACCATCGGCAGCACGCAGGGCCTCGTCTGCATGGGCAGGCGTGGCTTCGCAGAAAGCGGGCTCCAGGGCCTCATTTGTAGCGGGATTAGTGGCGTGGAAGGGGGCGTGGTCGCAAGGGGCTTCGCGTCCGGCAATGAGTTGGTGGCCTGTGATCATGGGGTAGGGAAGGGGTGTGGTTTTAGCTTAAAAGTTCAGTGAAAAGGGGCGGCGATCTATCAACCCATGGGGTTTACCAGGGTGCCAATGCCATCAATGGTGATGCTGACTACATCGCCACTGTGCAGGGTGAATTCGTCACCGGGGACGGTGCCGGTTCCGGTCATGAGCAGGGCACCCGTGGGGAAGGTATTGTCGCGGTAGAGAAACCCCGCCAGCTCCTGAGGGGTGCGCTTGAGCTGATCCAGTGTGGCACCTCCTTCAAAGGCCACGGCACCGGCGCGCTCAATTTTCACCGCGATGAGGGTGGAGGAGGGCAAGAGATCCGGGGTGACATAGATGCATGGCCCGACGGCAGCGCAGAGCTTGAAACATTTCGCCTGAGGAAGGTAAAGAGGATTTTCGCCTTCGATGTCGCGACAGGAGAGGTCATTGCCGACGGTATAACCAATGATCTCACCTCGATCGTTGATGGCGAGCGTGAGCTCCGGCTCTGGCACCATCCATTTGGAGTCGCTGCGCAGATGCATGGCCTGGCCAGGATGGGCCACTCGCTGAGGGGTGGCTTTGAAAAAGATCTCCGGGCGCTCGGCGGCATACACGCGGTCATAAAAGCTGCCGCCGCCTGTGTCCTTACTTTCCTCCATGCGGGCAGTGCGGCTACGCCAGTAAGTCACCCCGGCGGCCCAGACCTCCTGGGTGCCAATGGGGGCCAGCAGGGTTTCTGGTGCAGGTGCGGGAACGGCCGTGCTGGTGGAGGCGACCTGTTCCAGATAGGCGTGAATATCCTCCACATTGTAAAGCGCGTCCCAATCGATACCCGTGATATGATACCAAAAGGTGGCGGTGTGCAGGTAGATGCCTTGGGTGGTCCGGTAGAGGTGCATGGTCGGGCCGCGAGCGTAGCGGCTGGCCTTCGTGTGTCAAACCTCAGACTGCGGCACTGGAGGAAAGCTGCACCAGCAATTGGTCCAGCGAACCGAGGTCCCTGGCCCAGTGGATCTTTAAATCCGTGAGGCTTTCCGCATAACCTGTGGCGGCGCGGCCACCGACAATGAGTGCCATTTTTTCAGGCATTAGATTGCGGATTTTGCGCAATTTTTCCTGAATGACGGGGCAGCGATCAGGATAGACGACGCTGAGTGCTATTGCGCGAACCTTGCGAGCGCGGGCACAGGCAACGATCTCTTCTGTGGGAAGATTGGGCCCCAGATAGGTGACGCGCCAGCCGAGGTCCCTAGCAGATGAGGCGACGAGTAAGGCCCCGAGTTCATGCACCTCACCAATGGGTGTGGAAATGACCACTTCAGGGGCGGAGGGGGCGACTTGATTCCCCGGCAGGGGTGTCATCAAAATTTCCCGGATCACTGCGGTGGCGATGTGCTCATGGCTAGGCCGGATCTGACCTGCCTGCCAAAATTCGCCGACTTTTTGAATGAGCGGACAGATGACGCTATGGACCATGCAACGCTGGCCGAAGAGGATGCGTGCGCGCTGCAGGAGGCGGCGCAAGCGATCTGAATCATAGGCCATGGTGGCCTCAATGCACTGTTTCACAAAGTGCTCCTCCGTCTCCAGCAGGGCGGTGGCATCCACGCTGAAGCTGGCGGTGGCAGAAAGAGTGCGGGTGAGGCTTTGTTTGAGCATGTGCTCAAGCTGGGCTTTTTCCAGCCGGGCGATGTTGCCAATGCGGTGACCATTTTCCGTCAGTTCCCGCAGGAGTTTTAGGCGCTCGATCTCCTCATCACAATACATGCGGCGGTTGGTGCCGGTGCGGGAAGGTGTGAGCGCTTCATACCGGCGCTCCCAGATGCGGATCACATGCGGGCTCAATCCGCTGCGGATGCTGGCGGCTTGGATGGTGGAAAGCATAATTTGAGGGGGGATACGGTGCAAAAACCGACAGGGTAACAAATGGATACGGTGTTTATCTTTGAAAAGATCCAGGTTGATTGTTACTCCATCAGCATTCTTTTCCAGCGCATGCTGAATTATATCTGGGCCTCCCTTATACTGATAGGACTGCTGGTGGCAGGATTGCTAGGGCGCTTCACTGGCGATAATGGTGTCATTACGGCTGCACTGAACATGTCCAAAATGGCTGTGATGGACATTGCACTGCCATTAGCCGGTATGATGATGTTTTGGCTGGGGGTGATGAGGCTGATGGAAAAGGCGGGGCTTCTGGATTTCGCCGCAAGAGCCCTTTCCCCGATCATGAGAAGGCTGTTTCCCGATGTGCCGCGTGAGCATCCGGCGATGAGTGCCATGATCATGAACCTGGCGGCAAATATGCTGGGGCTGGGGAACAATGCGACGCCGCTGGGGCTGAAGGCGATGACCCACCTGCAGGAGCTGAATCCGCACAAGGATACGGCCAGCAACGCCATGGTGACTTTTTTGGCGATGAATACGGCAGCCTTCACGCTGATTCCCATGACAGTGATCAATTATCTGAGCGCTGCGGGAGTGAAGGGGGCTTATCAAATTATTTTCCCGACGATCCTGGCGACGGCATGCACGACACTAACGGCTATTTTTGCGGCCAAGGCATTGCAAAACCTGCCTGCTTTCCGCATTCGGCCAACACCCGTAAGTGTGGTGTCTGAAGACCCTGAAGGTATAGCCAAGGAGCCTGAGGTTGAGAATCGCTCAATGACCTCCCGGGGGCGGCTTTTTCTGACGGTATTGCTGGTGCTTTTTGCGGGTGGTGTGGTGCTGGAGCTGGCTGCGCCGAGCGTGAGGCAGTCCGTGCTGGATGCGACGGGGCTGACGCAGGTGCTGGAGGCGGCGGATCAACGGGCTGCCGCCGCCAAGGCGACTGCACAAGCGGCAGGCACTGAGGAAGCGGGGACTGCGGCGGGACTCATCCGTAGGCTAATGAATGGGGCCTCGGGGGTGGCCATTCCGCTGCTACTGGTCATCACCATGGGGATCGCGCTGGCACGTGGAGTGAAGGTTTATGAGGAGTTTGTGGATGGTGCCAAAGAGGGCTTTGCAGTGGCTACGCGCATCATGCCTTTCCTAGTGGCGATGCTGGCTGCGCTGGCGATTTTCCGTAGCTCCGGTGCGTTGCTGCTGCTGGAACATGTACTGACACCGATACTGAATCTGGTGTCGTTTCCGGTGGAACTGCTGCCGATGGCGCTGATGCGGCCACTAAGCGGCAGCGGTTCTTTGGGCATTCTCAATGAGCTGCTGGCGCGGACAGACATTCTTGAATATCTGAAATACACCGCAGCCATTATGTTTGGCTCCACGGAGACGACTTTTTATGTGTTGGCCGTTTATTTTGGCTCCATCAGCATCCGCAATACCCGGCATGCGCTGGCGGCAGGGCTGATGGCAGACTTTGTAGGGTTGACGATGTCAGTCGTCCTTGGACGGTTAATGTTCGCGTAAGCGACGGGGGAAATGCAGGGCTTCTCAAAGGAGCATGGGCCTCAAAGCAGCCTCTTTTTCCAGGCAGGGAGGGATGGTTTTGCGGAAGTCGTCCAGACTCACCGGCTTGGTGAGGAAGGCGTTCATGCCAACGTTCGTACACTCTTCTTTGACACCGGTGAGGGCATGGCCAGTCATGGCGATGATGGCCGGCTGGTTTTTGAGATGGAAATTGGAGCGGATGGCCTTGGCTGCTTCGATGCCGCCCATGACCGGCATTTGCAGGTCCATAAACACGAGATCGTAAGTGCTGGCATTCACCATTTCTACGGCTTCCTGCCCATTGTTGGCCACATCCACCTGGGCATAGCCGAGGCGTTGCAACAGCATGGTGGCGATTTTTTGATTGAGAGGCTGATCTTCGACCAGCAGAATCCGGGCGGGATGGATATGCGCAAAGCTGTCACCCTTTGCCGTCGCTGCCACGGCGATGGCACGGTTGGTCTCTGGTGAAATGTGGGCATCATGACCAGCTTGGGCAGCACGCGTTTGTGACGGGAGATCGTCGGCGGACTGGTCAAAAAAGCTGGTGAGAGCCGGTGGCGTGGGCGGGGCCGGCGGTGGTGGGTGCAGCCACGCAGGGTTGGGGTCTGGTTGTGCCATGGCGGGGGCGTATGCGGGTGGTGGCGGGGCACCCCAGGGCGTGGGAGAAGCGAAGGGATGAGTCGGGGGGCGCAGCGCGGGCTGCTGTAGGACAGGGGCCGCTGGTGGGGGAGCGACCTTTGGCATTTGCACAAGCTCAGCCAGACTGCGTAGGAGTTCGCGGCGTTTGGCTGGCTTGCTGAGTTTTACGAACCGGGCATAGCCGACGGGTACAAATTGGTCCCGGAGTTTCCACAATGTGAGAGGCAGTAGGACGAGGAGGCCGGTTCCCTGGCTGGTGGCAGCCTGCATGATGGCCGTGGCTGTAGCAGGCGTATGCTCACTGGCATCCAGGATGAAGACGGCGGAATCGTCCAGTTCACGTGCCAGGTCTGCCGGTGAACTGGGGAGTGTGGGTAAAGGGATGGCGGAGACGGCCCATTGCTGGAGGGTCTGCTGGAGAATCTGCTGAGTGGTCGTGTGCGGGCTGTGATAGATGATGCGCTGGTTTTTAATGCAGGCCATCCAGCCGATTTCCTCTTCACGCCCAGCATCGTCCTGGGCAATGCGGAGAGGAAGTTCGAAAAAGAAATCCGAACCCTGGCCTTCTTCGCTAATGACGCTGATCTCTCCGCCCATGAGGCGGCAGAGTTTTCGGCAAATGGCCAGGCCGAGGCCGGTTCCGCCATATTTGCGGGTGGTGGAACTGTCCGCCTGAGTAAAGGCCTGAAACAGGCTGCCGATCTTGTCCGGCGGGATGCCGATGCCTGTATCCCGAACGGAGAAGTGGAGGTGAGCGACGTCACCCTTCGGCGTTTTGCGGTTCACCTGGCGGGCCAGGATGAGGATCTCACCATTCTCAGTAAACTTGATGGCATTTCCAACTAGGTTTACCAGCACCTGCTTGATACGCTGGAAATCACCCCGGAACATGCGCGGCAGGGCAGGATCCATGTGGAAATTGATTTCGATTTTTTTCTCGGCTGCGCGGTAGGAAAAGACATCCGCCACCTCAGCCAGCAGTTTTTCCATTTCCACAGGCAGGTCCTCGACCTCCATTTTTGAAGATTCGATTTTGGAGAAATCCAGGATGTCATTGATGAGGTGGAGCAGCGATTCACCACTGCTGCGGATCATGCGCACCAGTTCCTCCTGCTCATGGTCCAGACCCATCTCGATGAGGAGGGAGGTCGTGCCAATGATGCCGTTCATTGGGGTGCGAATCTCATGGCTCATGTTGGCCAGGAAATCACCTTTGGCGGCGGTGGCTACCTCCGCCTGTTTGCGGGCAGCTTGAAACTCACCGACCATTTGCTGGCGGCGGGATTCCTCCTGCTGAAAGCCTGAGATGGCGGAATTGAACTGGGCTTGCAGAGCATCCAGGTCATCCATGCCTTGGGCGGGCAATCGGTAGTTAAGGTGGCCCTGGCGCAGCGCATCGAAACCTTCTTTCAGTGAAGCTGTCTTCCGGCTTATGCTGCGGCCGACGAGATAAAAGCCAAGGATGGCAGGCAGCATGCCGATACTGGCCCCAAGAATGGGGACCATGAGACGAGGGAGAGTGACCAAATGGCTGATGTGGACTTGTGGCTGGCGTGCAATGACAACGCCGGCGATGCGGCCTTCAGCATTCATCAACGGGGCACCTGCCAGTAGCCACTCGCGAGGCTGGTCCAAACTGGTTTGGAGGGTCACGGGGGAATCGCCAATAACCACGGAAGAACCGGCCATGACACGGTAAACGATGTCCTGCAATTGCTCGGTATCGGGTTCTGTGGGGAGAAACTCGAGGGGCGTATCATGTACGATGACAAAGGGGGACTTGTGCACCGGCGGCAGGCCAGCCACAGCATTGGGGCCGACGATTTCCATCCGCAGCCCAAGGTCCTGCACCAAGGGTGGGACATCCACCACTTGCAGGCGCATTTTTAAATGGATGATGGAATCCTGCGTCTGCTTCGGAGCACTGATAAGTTCAGCCGGTGAAAGGCCTTGCGCATGCAACTCCGTCTGTGCCGCCTGGACGATGGCACCGATGTATGAACGCTGCACCATGCGCAGGATTTGAAAGTCCTGCCAGATGAACGCGGCGGCAGTGACGCAAACGCCAATAAGCACGGCCACGAGGCCGAGCACCATGAAACGGGCGGCTATTGAGAAACGCAAATTCATGCCGGCGTGTCATGAGTCGCCCGATCTTTGGCAAGTCCACGGCGCACGGTGGCCACCAGGTGCTCCAGCGTGTAAGGCTTTTGCAGGACGTCCGTGAATCCGATGGCTTGGCAGAGGTCACGTGCATCTTCCTGGAAGAAGCCGCTGCAGGCGATGACGCACAGGTCAGGGTCCACTTTGTGGAGCTGCTCCATGACTTCAAAACCCGAGAGGCCGCCGGGCATGGTCAGGTCCAGCACCACGACTGAGAAGCGGTCCGGTGTCTGAAGGGACTCCTGAAAAAGCTGGAGAGCCTGGGCACCACAATCCGTGGCGACGACTTCCATGCCGTGAGCGTTGAGGATGGCTTTCGTGACGGCGAGCATCTGGTGCTCGTCATCCACGACCAGGATGCGTCCATGGGTGCGGTGGGGTTGGGAGGATGCAGTTAACATATTCGGGAGAGAATGAGTCGTTGGTTAGGCGGCGGTGTAGGCGAGGCATTTGATCTCATCCAGGCTGGTATGGCCTGCGATCACTTGCAGGAGCCCCTCCTGATACAGTGAAAAGAAACCGTGTTTAAAAGCACAGGCGCGCATGGCGGACATGGGAGCAGCTTCTTCAATAAGGTCCCGCAGCTCAGTGCTGATTTCGTTGAGCTCCATGAGGGCTACCCGTCCTGAATAGCCTGTGCCATGGCATTCCTGGCAGCCGACCGGAGTATAAATGGGCTGGGTGAGTGGCTGTGATATCACATTTTGTTTGGCCATCAGCTCCTGTACGTCCGGCGGCACGGTCATGGGTCGCTTGCAAAAGGTACACAGCCTGCGGACGAGGCGCTGTGCCTGAGAAAGGGCCAGCGAATCTGCCAGCAGATACTTTTCTACCCCCATGCTCATGAGCCGGGATACGGCCCGCAGGCTGTCATTGGCATGCAGAGTGGTCAGCACAAGGTGACCAGTGAGGGCGGCATTCACGGCCGCATTGGCCGTCTCAGCATCACGTGACTCACCGATGAGGATGATGTCCGGGTCAGCACGGAGGAGAGAGCGGAGGCCATTGGCAAAGTCGAGACCTACATGGGGATTGGTCTGTGTCTGGTTGATGCCCTCCACTTCGTACTCAATGGGGTCCTCAATGGTCTGGATGTTGACGCTGTCGTCGTTAACGCTGTTGAGCAAGGCGTAGAGGGTGGTCGTCTTACCCGAGCCCGTGGGACCTGTGACTAGAATGAGTCCCTGGTCCCGCGTCATAGTGCGATTAAGGATGTCAATCTGGCGCTGGCCAAGATTGAAATCTGCCAGCCGCTTGACGCCGTCCTGCTTATCCAAAAAGCGCATGATGACTTTTTGAAATTCAAGGCGGGTCGGCACAGCAGCGACACGGACATCCAGGCGCCTGCGGCCAATGCTGAGACCGAAGCGGCCATCCTGGCATTCCTGCCGGTTCTGGTTCATGCCAGCGTAATTTTTCAGCAGCGCCACAAATCGGTTCAACTGGGATTCTGGAGCCGTCAGGATGGTCTTCATGTTCCCGTCCATGCGGGCACGGAAGCGGGCCAGATTGTAAAATTTCTCCAGATGCAAGTCCGAGGCCCGGCAGCGGATGGCGGTGAACAGTGCCCACTGGACCAACTCTTCAGCCGTATGATTCGGGTTGGCCGGATTGATGCGGGCCATGTCCTCAGCCATGATGTCCACAACGTTCTCGTTGCCCGTGACAGAGGCAGTGAGTGTGGACTTGTCCATCTTCACCACACCGCTCGGGTCAAAGGTGGCGCCTGCGCGGTTGATCGCTTCCCGGATAGCGGCGGGGTCTGCCAGCACCGGGATGATTTTCACGGCGGCATTACCCATGGACAGCCACTCATCCTCAAAGGAGTAACAATCCTCCTGTTCGGTGAGGAGAAAGACGGCATTTTTGCCGATGTAAAGTGGATAGACCGTGTGACGCTCCAGCAGGGCAAGCGGGAAGAAAGTCTGGCGCTGGGCCTCACTCGCGGCAAAACAGAGGCTGCGGCCGCCACTGATCATATATTGGAGCGCGGGTCCGAGATTTCTCTGAACCGAGTTAAAGTGGGATGCCTCCAGGGTTGCCGTTTTTTCCTTCTGGCTTTCGTAAAAGCCGCGCATCTTGGTGACTTCAGCCGGGTCAAAGGGATAATGCTCCAGCAGCCATTCGAAGGTACCGCTCAGGCCAAGGTCAGGAAAGCGGGGCGGCTGCACATTTTCCAGCGCGTTTTGTTGGGCAATGGGCAACTGACCAAAACGCTGGACCAAGTCCTTGCGTGTTTTCTGATATTGCTCTGGCGTGATGAGAATACGCAGAGTGAGAAAAGGGGGGACTCCCCAGGTATCCCCAGCGCGTGGATTGTGATGAGCCATCACCAGCAGCGGTCCCACCATCGTCACCGGCAGCCAGGGATCAGCCACATAAGGTACACGGCCCAACTTTCTGACAATGCGCTCCGCCTCCGGGGAGCAGCTTTCCCGGAGCAAATTGACCGGCAGCATGTTGTTTTGCAGCGCCAGTCCCTCAATAGATATGATGGCCGCCTGCTTGGCGTCAATTGTCCCGCTAGGCAGATTACTTGCTTCTCCAAAGGATTGAGAAGCAAGTGGGGGCGTGAGAAGATGGGCAGACATGGGCGGGGGGGCAGCTAGAAACTGCCGGGTTTATAGTCTTCATCGAATTTCACCGGCTCCGTCATGTCGGAGCCATCAAAGACCATCAACAAGCCGTTTCCGGCCTGCCCTGGACGCAACAATTCGAAGCTGCGGCCATTCCAACGGATGCGGAAGTCTTCGTCGGATGACGAGTCCTTCGGGTTATACTGCGGCGGCATGTAGGGGGAGCCGGTCGTAGCTTTCTTTTCATTGGGGTTCCGATACTGGAGATCGCGGAGGACGATGAGTTCATCCGTCACGCCACCATCGTTAACCGGGAAGTACATCTCTGGATAGGACATGGACCACTGATGCAGGGCCGAATTCAACTTCTCGACTCGTGTGACGGCCAAGGTTTCTTTGCTCGCTGATAATGAGCCGCCTAGAGACATCATCATGATGCCCGCAAGCACTCCCAAAATGGCAATGGAGATGACCATTTCTGTCATAGAAAAACCTGACCGTGAGCGCGAAGTGCGCTGACGGGCAAGCTTGCCGTGATCAGAGATGAGCCGAGGCAGTTTCATAAACTTCCGTTCAATAGAGAATATTGCCTGTCGGGCCGGTCAGCCCTGCCTTGGTCATGCTGGTGATCGATTCTGAAAAAGTGACCGCATAGCCGGAAGGCATGTACTGGCTTAGTGTCGGCTCTGCATAGCTCATGTATTCCCGCAGCAGTTTGTAGCGGCCTTCATGATTTTTGGCGCCGGCCTTGTTCCATTGCTGAGCGGCCTCCGTACGGCCTTTGACCTGGATGAAAGTGGACTGGGCCAGGTTAAGCGCCTCCGCCCGAGTAATGGCCAGGTTGAGCTCTCCGTCGGACCTCATCCGGGTGATGGAGGGAATAGCCATGAAGGCGATGATGCCGATGATGGAAACGCAGGCCATCATCTCTACCAGGGAAAATCCCAGGCAGCGTTTCCAGCCACGGTTCATGAAGATTGAGCGAGCGGAATTCATTTTTTTGTGCGGGCTAACTAAAAGTGTGGAATGATCAGTCATCCAGCAGTTCGACTTTGGGCTCGTCATATTCAGCCCAGTCGGGAAGGGAAAGATATTGCCGGGAGCCTTCCAAAGCTGCGGACTTCAATTTGTCTGTGCCAAGGTCCTTGCTGTATTCTTCAAAGTGCAAGATCGTTGCCTCATCCAGAAAGCCTGCCCGTTTGTTGGGATCGGCGTTTTTGGGGTCGGGCTTTAGCTTGGCAAAACGGGCGGACGTGACTTTAAGGGAATTGTAGGTTTTGCGAATCGTTTCCATGGACTGGACCTGGACACCTTCTTGTCCATTGGCCGCAGAGACTCGCGTCTGCGACATGATCCAGGCATTGAGCGCCTCCTGGACAGCGGCCTGCTGCTGTCTGGCCACCATGCGATACGAGTCACGCGCACCATTTGAAATAGCACTGATTGCAAGCGAAGCCATGATGCCAATAATGGCAATTGTAAATATAGCTTCCACAAGCGTGAAAGCTGGACGGAGACGCTTGATAGGCAGTGCTTTCATATAAGAATCCAAAAAAAATCCGTCGGGGAATGGAACCCCGACGGATGATGAATTGCCCATGTTAAGAGATCTGATGTGAATCACATACGGTCTCTTGAGCAAAACGCCGGGCGATTAAGCGAAGATTACTATTCTTCAGCTTCGACGGCGAGAGCGTCAGCCTGATAATACACGGCGTCATCCTCGGTATTGTAGGTCAGGTAAGCGGCGGCTGCTGCCTGGTCTTCAGCGGAGATATTCGGGACGATGAACTTCTTGCCGCGGAACGGGCCACTCGTTGGTTCAACGCCAGCAACTGCGGCCGCAACGACTTCAGCGCCAGAAGTGTATTCAGGTGTTGGGACGTAGCCAGCAGCTAAAGCAGCGTTCATGATGGAAGCCACGGACTGAGCATTACGCTGAGCAGTGGCCTTCTTGGCGCTGTCGTTGATGGAGCCGATGTTTGGGATGGCGATAGCGGCGATGATGCCGATGATCGCGATCACGACCAGCATTTCCACAAGGGAGAAGCCAGCCTTAAGGGAGGTGGTGAGCTTTACTTTTTTCATAGTGATGTGTTTCGTTATTGGGCTGTTGGTTCTGCTGTCTTCCAACTGGAAAGCCCCAGAGGTGCTTCTTGCTTGGAATATGGTATTTATAGCTTATTCACAAAAAGTCGGCAATATGATTTTTCGTATTTTTCACAAATAAATGACAATTCACTGTAAAATGAACGAATTTTGATATTAATCAGTGAAGCCATATAATAATGGACTGTGAAATATCACGTCTTTAGGGTCATTCGAGGGCTTAACTTGGTCATTTCGATATTGACCTGACTCCTTGCGCAGTCTCTGCCGCTGCTTTGACTTGCTGCATGCAACCAACCATTCAGATTGCCCTCGTCGGTGCCGGTATGTTCGGCGGAGATGTCCACCTTCGTGCGTATGCAGACCTGCAGCGCTTCGGCATTGCTGGGCAATTGGCCCGTGTGGGGCTGGACAAGTATGCGCGTGACCTGGCTCCCGTGAAGTTCGACCTCGTAGCCGTGGCGACCCGTTCAGAGAAGTCTGCGCAGAAGTCCGCCGCTGCTTTTAAAGAGTGGACCGGTCACGAGCCCAAGACCTATTTCGGAGATGCGCCATGGGAGGATATTCTTCGCGATTTTCCAGACCTGGATGTCCTGGCTGTGGCCACGCCGGATCATCTGCATACGCAACCCATCTTGGCCGCTGTGGCCAAAGGAGTACATGTGCTGACTGAAAAGCCCATGTGCCTGAGCATCCAGGAGTCCGATGAAATCATCGCCGCTGCCAAGGCCAAGAACTGCATCGTGGCTGTGGACATGCACAAGCGCTATGACCCTGACCACCTGCGCATACGGGATGACATACAAAACCGTATCGGTGCTCCCCTCTATGGCACCGCTTATCTGGAGGAGCCGTTGGAAGTCAGCACCAGCACTTTTAAGTGGGTGGAGTCTTCCGATCCTTTCAGTTATGTCGGCCCGCATTGGACGGACCTCATCTGGTCTTATTATAAGTCGAAACCGGTCAGCCTCACCGCCGTAGGCCAAAAGAAACGCCTGATCCGCGATGGCATCAATGCCTACGACGCCGTGCAGGTGCGTGTGGACTTTGACAACGGCATGAGCATCAATTTCCACAATAACTGGATCACCCCGGCGGACTTCGAAGGCCCGGTCAATCAGGGGCATGAAATCGTGGGGGCGGATGGCAAAGTGGAGAGTGACCAGCAGTATCGTGGTTTCCGTTGGTGGAACCAAGGCGGCGGCACTAGAACGAGTAACAACCATTTTACCCGTGATGTCGCCCGGCCTGATGGGAGCAAAGGATACATCGGCTACGGTGTGGACAGCCTGACGGTGGGATTGGTAGCCATCAGCCGGGTAAAATTTGCCAAGGAAAGCCGTGATGCTGTGTCGGATCTTTATCCCACGGCAGAAGAGGCCCGCATCACCTGTGCCCTAGTGGATGCTGCGGCCAAGGTGAGGGATCTCAACTTCAAATATCTCAATGAAGGGAAGGGGGCCACCGTGACTGCCCGCTTCGGTGAAGATGGCATCACCATTGTGGACCCGAACCGCATCGCAGAAGGCGCAGATGCGGTGTTTGAAAGGATCTACGACAGGCCTCTGTGAGCCTGACCACATGGCAAGACCGAATGTCTAAAATCAGCTCAGTGGCAATCATGGGTGGCCACATTTTGTTCATGTCGCCTGTTGATGGGATGAAATGACCATGTGGGAGTGACAAACACACCCGCATTTTAGCATTTTGCGGATCTCCCATGCATAAAAAATACATTGCTACCACCCTATTGACCTTGGCCGGTCTTACCGGGATCCATGCTGCCGATCCCGTTCCCCCGCCAGCACCTGCTGAGACTGCTGCGGCCAGTGGAGAAACCCCCGTATCAAAACCGGCTGAATTGCCTGAAGTGGTTGTGACCGCGACGCGCACAGCTACGGAGGCCATCAAGGCCCCTGCGCAGGTCCGCCAGCTCAGCTCCGTGGATTTGCAGGAACGTCAGGTGCGCAGCCTGCCGGAGGCACTGGAGGAACTGCCCGGTGTGAATGTGCAAAAGACGGCTAATGCCCAAGGCTCTCCTTATATTCGCGGTTTTACCGGCTTTCGTAACCTGGCGCTGATTGACGGCATCCGTTTCAACAACTCCACCTTCCGCGATGGGCCTAACCAATATTGGAATACCATTGATTCCTATGCCATTGACCGCATCGAGCTTGTGCCGGGGCAGGGGTCGGTCCTTTACGGTAGCGATGCCATCGGCGGCACGTTGAATCTCTTCACCAAGAGTTCCAATTTCCGCAATGAAGCACCGGGTTTCTTTTTCCATGGCCTGAGCGCGTACCGTGGGTCCACCGCCGAGGAGAGCAACATGGGACGCCAGGAGTTCCAGTTTGGTGAAGGTGGACGCTGGGGCCTGCACTTGGGGGCCAGTCTGAAATCCTTTGGCGATGTCCATGCCGCCGGCCTGGGTGACCAGCCAGAAACTGGCTATGATGAATGGGCCTATGACATCCGTCTTGATGTGGCTCTGGATGCGAACTGGACGCTCACAGCAGTGCATCAACAGCTTCGGCAAAACGACGCGTGGCGCACGCATCAGACTGTGGAAGGCGTTTCCTGGCAGGGAACCAGGGTGGGGACTGACACCAAACGAGCTTACGACCAGGAGCGGTCCCTGTCCTATGTGCGGCTGGAAGGCCAAAACTTAGATAATCTGGCGGGATTCATTGATGCCGCGAGCCTGACGGTATCCCTGCAAAGTGCGAACGAGTATGAGCACCGGATTAGATATGATCAGCCGGGAGTTCCCCCACCCGCAGATCGGGTTGACTATTCACAGGTGGAATTGCGGACCCTGGGCTTAGACCTGCAATTGCAAAGTGACACCTCCATCGGCCGTTTTATTTATGGCGTGGACTATTACCGCGACTCCGTCAGCAGTGGCAGCCAGCGCTACCGTCGAAACGGCACCCTAAACTCCATCGGCATCCAAGGACCCGTGGGCGATGACTCCACCTATGACCTCCTGGGTGCTTACCTGAATTATGAAGTGGACCTTGGCTCCCGTGTCCATCTCTTCCTCGGTGCTCGTGAAACCTACGCGGCGGCAGACATCGGTCGTTATGCTCCATCCGCTGGGGTTGTGGATTCCTACAGTGACAGTTGGACGAATTTCTCCGCCAGTGGCCGGATCGTGGTGGATCTGGATACGAAGGACCAGTTCAAGGTTTTCGCCGGTATTTCCCAGGGCTTTCGTGCGCCGAACTTGTCTGACCTTTCACGTCTGGATACCAACCTGAGCGGTGAGACTGAGCTGCCATCCCCAGGTTTGGACCCGGAGCAATACATCAACTACGAAATCGGTTTCAAAGCGGATACCCGCTACTTCAGCGGCAGCCTGAGCTACTTCTATACGCAGATCGATGACATGATCATCCGTCGTCCTATTGGAGGCAGTTCGGTCATCAAATCCAATGCGGGCGAAGGGTTCATCCATGGCATTGAGCTGGCTGGTGAAGTGCGTTTCAATGACAACTGGTCCGTCTTCGGCCATGTGAGCTGGACGGAGGGCGAGGTGGACCAGTATCCCCGGGCCAATGACCCCACGATCCGCAACGAACCTGCCAGCCGCGTGGTCCCCTGGATGGGCCGTGCCGGCGTCCGCTGGAATAGCACAAACCGCCGCGTCTGGGCGGAGCTCGTCAGCCTGTCCCACTCCCAGTATGATAACCTGACTTCCGCTGATCAGCGCGATAACCAGCGCGTGCCTCCTGACGGCAATCCAAGCTTTAACATCATCACCCTCCGCGGTGGCTGGCAGATCACGGAACACATCGGCGTCACCCTCGCCCTGGAAAACCTGCTGGATGAGGAATATCGCTACGCAGGCTCGGGCTCCAATGAGCCTGGATTCGGCCTCGTGGCCGGTGCCGTCATCAAGTTCTGATTCCTGGCCCCGCCAGCATGAATGGAAGGCAGGAGAACACCCTCTCCTGCCTTCTTTTTTTGATTTTTATATCGCAGCGTACGGTCCGGCTTGGAAAGCTGCGGTTGCGGGTGTTATCGTCAGAAGACAAGATTGACGGTCATATTCTGTCATTTCGTCCGTTATCCTTGTTCCCCCTGACAATGTCTGACACCCCGACCCTCCTTTACTGCCGCTGCGCCTATGCCCAGGTCGTCCCCTCGGGCGTGAAGAATGCTGTGCTGCAGCAGCTTTGTGATTCAGGCGCCAGTTTTGAAACCGTCTCAGACCTGTGTGAAATGACCGCCCATCGGGACCCCCGGCTTCAAGAGCTGGCCCGCTGTGGCAGGCTGCGCATCGCCGCCTGCTATCCACGCGCCGTTACCGGTCTCTTCCAGCAGGCCGGTGCCCCCCTGCCAGAGGGGACGGAGATCCTCAACATGCGCAGCCTCACCGCTGAAGAAATCACCCGCCAGATGCTGCGTACGGAAGACCTGGCCATGACCGCCGAGCCAGCCTGAACCCTCCATAAATTTCCCCCATGATTACTCACACCGCCCGCCCGCTGAAAGTCGTCTTATACGAAGGCAAAGGGGCCATTCCGCTGCCTGCTGAGGCCCGGCTGAAAGTCATGACCGCCCTGCTGGACAAAGGCTATGCCGTCGCCCGCGTGACCACCTCCGGCTCCCAGACCTCCGCCCCCCAGGATGACCATACCCTCCTGCTCCTGGGCTCCTTTCCAGAGCGCCAGGCACCTGCCTTGGAGGACGTCACCGGCCGCATCCAGATCGAAGCCCGCGACATCACGGATCTGGATGCCGAAAGCATCGTCGCCCTCGTGGACAAAACCCGTGGGCAAAAACCCATGAACGAACCCGGCAAATGGAAGCCCTGGTTCCCCGTTATCGACTACAGCCGCTGCACCAACTGCATGCAGTGCCTCAGCTTTTGCCTCTTCGATGTCTATGGCGTCAGCGAGGAAAACAAGATCCAGGTGCAGAATAACGACAACTGCAAGACCAATTGCCCCGCCTGCTCCCGTGTCTGCCCAGAGGTGGCCATCATGTTTCCCAAGTATCAGGCAGGCCCCATCAATGGCGATGAGGTCAGCGCCACGGATCACGGGCGAGAAAAGATGAAAGTGGACATCTCCTCCCTCCTCGGCGGGGATATTTACTCCGCGCTCAAGGACCGCAGTGCCGCCGCCAAAAGCCGTTTTAGCAAAGAGCGCAGCCCAGACAAGGCTCTCGACGAACGCAAAAAATGCCTCACCAAGCTCGTCAGCGATGGCTTCATCCCCATGGATGTCCTCGCCTCCCTGCCCAGCCCGGATGAGATCCTGCGCAAGTCCGAGATCGCCAAAGCTCGCGCCGCAGCCGCCCTGGCCGCCCAGCCTGGAGCCCAGCCAGCAAACTGAGCTGCCCTTGACTTTCCTGGTGGCATCGGCATCACATCCGCTGCACATCGCCCCATGCCCGAAGCCTCCCCTCAAAAATGGTGGATCGTCCGCCGCTCCGCCATTCATCAGCGCGGCATCTTTGCCAGCACCTTCATCCCCAAGGGAGTGCCCATCATCGAATACACCGGTGAAAAAATCACCAAGGCTGAAAGCGAGCGCCGTGGCAATGCCCTCGCCGCCCGGGCCGCCAAGACAGGCGGCGCCGCCGTCTATATCTTCACGCTGAACAAGACCCATGACCTGGACGGCAGCACCGCGCAAAACACCGCCCGCCTGATCAACCACTCCTGCGAGCCCAACTGCGAAGCCTTCATCACCCGGGGCCGGATCTGGATCTATTCCAAGCGCAACATCCCGGAGGGGGAGGAACTCTCCTTCAATTACGGCTTCGGTCTCGATACCTGGGAAGACCACCCCTGCCGTTGCGGCAAGCCCAAGTGCATCGGTTACATCCTGGATCGGCAGTATTGGCCGCAACTCCGGCGCATCCTCAAAACCCGCGCCGAAAAAGCCGCCAAGCTCGCCGCCCTCGAAGCCCGTGCCGCCGAGCTCAAACAGCAGCTTGAGGAGTTGGATGAGCCTGCCCCTCCAGCCACCAAGGTGGCCCAAAGGAAAAAAGCCAAAGCCACCCGAAAAAAAGCCGCCGCCTCCTAGCCCCGCTTTTCCAGCGGGGAACTTCATCAAAACCCAAGTTCCCCCTTTTCAACCCGCCAAGATGCTTTAAAATCCCCCTTCAGTTCCACGAACGCATCAGGAGAGGTGGTCGAGTGGTTTATGGCTCCAGTCTTGAAAACTGGCGTGGGGTAATTCCCACCGTGGGTTCGAATCCCACCCTCTCCGCCACTTTCTGAGAGACAAACCAGAAAGTACACTTTCAGACCCGCGCTTCCCCGCAAACACGCGGCTTCGTGGCTCTCTCAGATTGAGATAATGGATGGAAAACCACCTCCTCTTTCCCATTTCCCTCTCGCGTCTCTCAAACTGATTCAGGTCGTTGTACACTTTCCGGATTTCAGGAATTGTGAGAGGCTTTTTCGAAGGGCACCTGCTCAGGCTGGGTTCTCATTTTCGAACCTGAGGTCACTCAGTTGTTGTTTCCAGTCGAGTGAGCGTGTTGCCAGGAGGTCCTGCACCTGGAGATGGGCTGGTTGCGTGCCCTGGAAAATCGCCCGCTTGATCGCTGGGGCCAGATAGGCCGCGTTCAGAAGTCGTCTCACGTAGGCAGGTTTGATCCCATGTCGCTCGGTGATGTCCTGGAGCGATTTGTCCGGGTGTTCGATGAGTTCGGTTCGCCAAAACTCGGCCTGGGCGATAGTTTGGATCAGAGCCGGATTAGGGGCGGTTCTTCGTGTGGTGATGGGCTTGCCAGTCTCACCATCAATGATCTCGCATTTTCCACGCTGGGGCTTGAAGGACACGGATGCCGTGAGGATCATTTTATTTCCCTCCTGAGTCACCTTGGTGGAAATAGGAGCAGGCAGAGTGTTTAGCTCGGCAACATTTGCGGGAGGGGCTCCAGCCAGTTTTGACAAATAATCGGTGGTGATGTGGATGGTAAGGGATTCTGGGCCAACGATGATCTTAGGGGCAAGTGCTTCGATCCACCGGGCATATTCAACAGGCGTGGTGAGTCCGGCGAGATGCCGCGCTTGCATTGAAAGCCGATGACGGATCTCTTCAACAGTGAGGTCAGCTGATACAGCCAAGTCTGTGAGTCTTGGCAGCGAATGGAAAAGCATGCGGCGAACCACTTCCTCCAGTAGCGTGGCATTCAGCGTCTTGAGGGGAGAAGAATCGTAGCCCTGGCGGATGGCCTGCTGCGAAACGTAGTAGCGATAGCGTTTTCGTGTCTTGGTCCCATCGGCAGCTTTTTCACTTTTGTTGGTATAGGTTGGGGTCAACGCCTGACCGTCCAGGCCGAAGAGAAAGCCCTTCAGCGGATGAATGAGGCGGCTTTTGGCGATGGCGGTTTCATTGCGATGCCCCACGATCTTTCGGTAGTCCGGCTGATGCTCACGCAGCTTGGCTTGGACAGATTGCCAAAGCTCGGTGGAAATGATGGCTTCATGCTCGCCCTGATATTCGTGGCCTTTATGCCGGATCAGCCCTCGATACACGGGATTGGAAATTACCCGGTGCAACTCTTTGGCCACCCAGGCTTTGGATTGCTGAACTCTGCCTTTGCGACTGACGAACGATTTGGTGGCCAAGTTCTGCCGGTTCAGTTCAAGCACTGTCTCAATCAACCCGGTACTCTCAAGATACACCTGAAAGCACTTCCTGACAGTTTCTGCTTCTGCCGGATTGATCACAAGCTTCCGATCCTGGACATCATAACCCAGCGGAGGCACGCCGCCCATCCACATGCCTTTCTGTTTGGAGAGTGCTATCTTGTCGCGAATGCGCTCTCCGGTGACCTCGCGCTCAAACTGGGCAAACGACAGCAGAACATTGAGCGTCAGTCTGCCCATGCTGCTGGAGGTGTTGAACTGTTGGGTGACGGAGACAAAAGAGACTCCGTGTTCGTCGAAGTGCTTCATGAGCTGGGCGAAGTCAGCTAGCGAACGTGAAAGGCGGTCCACCTTGTAAACCACCACGACATCAATCTTTCTTGATCGGATATCAGCCATGAGTTTCTGAAGGCCCGGTCGGTCCATGTGGCCCCCTGAAATCCCACCGTCGTCATAGGTTTCGTTCAGCGCTTTCCAACCCTCATGCTTCTGGGAGCGGATGAAAGCCGAGGCAGCGTCCCGTTGAGCATCCAGAGAGTTGTATTCCTGCTCCAGCCCCTCTTCGGAACTCTTGCGGGTATAAATGGCGCAGCGTTTGATTGATTCAGCCATGATGGTTCTCCGTCAGTCCGAAAAACAAAGGTCCCGACAGATGCTGGCCGCTGATCTTCCGGGCCAGCGCACTCAGGGATTTATAGGGCTCGCCTTCGCAGACAAACTGACGTGGGCCGGTCACCTGGACCGTGATGCGCCTGCCCTCCCAGTCGCGGGTGAGCACCGAGCCTGTTTCCAGCGTGATCTTGGAAACTGGCTTGGGTTCAGGAGCAGTGGTTTTCCGGGTTTGAATTGACTTTTCAAACTCGGTCATATGGCGGCGCAAAGACACGGTGGTGTTTTTGTCGAGCCGCCCAAGCTCCGCCTCCTGCACGCGGTAGGCCAGTTCCCGAAGGAGACGGTCCGTGCGTGCAGGAGGCGGTTGATTGCCGGGCAGTTTGCGCCAGCGGTCCAGCAGTTCGTCTTTCGTTAATGTCTCCAGTTTTTCAATGGATTGCATGTCCAGAGACACACAGCTCCGCTGAAGCCTAACATCAAGTCATACAGAGAGGTTTGTTTTTGGATTGTGCCCGCAGGTCATTCAGAAACTTCATTGTGACCTTGGTCGGGCTGGGTTCGCTGATGCTGATATAAGTCTTGCCATCCTTTTCATGGGTCTCAGTCACCGGGTCGGAAGAGGGTGAATACAGGCCTTGCAGATATTGATAGCTGAACGCTTCCCCACCCATGTCCTTCAGATGACGTTCGAGGTCATTCCAGCCTTCGAGGCTGGGGTGCAGCAGATCACCTGCCTTTTGTTGATGAGGTATTTCCGGCGGGAAAGGCCAGATCCTGTCCTTGAGAGCCACAGCAGGTAACGCGATCTTTGTCCAGGCAGGTTTCCGGGCGAGAAACGCACTCAAGTCATTTTCACCGAGCCGACGGGTAGCCATTACAACCACACCTTCCTTCGGATTTTTCAACAGCCGCTCGATTTCCGCGAATTGTTCCGGGCGGGACCTGTCCAGGCCATGGAGGCTCTGCGGGTTATCAATGATGACGATGTCGCTCTTCTTATGATACGAGGTATATCCCACGCCAGCATGCCGGATGCCTCCGCCGTAATTCAGCTCAACCGCCTTTGAACTGCTCTTGATGGCAGCCCTGGGAAAAGTCGAGCGGTATCGGCTGGAACTCATCAGTTCAGCACATAGTTCCTGGATTTGAAGAGCTGACTCTGGATGCTCAGAAAGGATCAATACTGATTTCTTCGGGTCTCGTCCCAGAAGCCATGCAGGAAACGAAACCGAGCAAACGTGGGTTTTCAGATAGCCGGGAGGCAGGTTGAAGATCAGCCGTCTCTTGTCGTGCCGAGTCTCCTGATAGCTCGTCTGAATGAGCTCCGCCATGAGCGTGATATGCCAGTGGGGAAGGAAACTTTTTCCCGGATTAAGCTCCCGGAATGCAAAGTCGACGAAACTGTCGAGGCGTGTCCTGTAAATCAATTGGGACTCAGTCATAGTTCCTCCTTTCCGCGCTTCGCGAAACGACGTTGTGCATCAAGCAATGCCAATTGGTCATCCAGGTTTTCGTCGAAGTCTTCCAGCTCGACCTCTTCATTTTGGATCATAGATAGGAGCGTGTTGCGCGCACTTGCCTTTCCTTTGATTGCATCATTGAGGATGGAGATGAACAGCGCTTCACGCTTGGTGATGAGCCTGCCGCTCACCGAAATCTTTTCATCGAGCATTTCGTTGAGGATCTCTGTGTTTTTCTTCCTTTTCTTGGGTCGGCCAAGCGGATTGCCTGACTGGCCTTTTTTGAACTGGAACTTCTTTGGCGGTTTGCCATAGCCCACTTCTTCATCGCTGTTGTTTTTGTCTTCCGAGTTCATGGCGGCATCAGAGGAGGTTGCGGTCTTTGTAAGTGATTCCCGTTTCAACATGGACGGCTTTTTTGCCGGTCCATTCCTGCCAGCGTGTGATGGCCACATCCACGTAGCGCGGTGACAGCTCAATCCCGTGGCAGATGCGACCGGTCTTTTCGGCTGCAATGAGCGTGCTGCCGCTGCCCAGAAACGGGTCGAGAACGATTTCCCCGCGACGTGAGCAATCCCTGAGTGCATCCTCAATCATGGCCACAGGCTTGATGGTTGGATGAAGGTTGAGCGCTTCATTGCCACCCTTGTCACCGTCGCTGTCCTTCAAATGCATGACCGAGGGATAATTCCACACGTTCGTGCGATAACGCCCGTGCTGGCCTAGCTCAAAGTGGTTCTGGTGTTTGCCGGTACCGTTCTTGAACACGAAAACGAGCTCATGCTGGCTGCGGTAAAACGTGCCCATGCCTCCGGCATTCTTGGCCCAGACGCACAGGTTTTTCCATTCTGAATACACGGCTTTGCCTGCGGCAACCAGCTCAAAAGCATGCCGCCAGTCCATGCAGATGTAGTGAATGGAACCGTTGGTTGAAAACGATGATAGGTGATCAAAGACCGTTTCGAGAAATGCCTGGAACTCTGCCGCCGTCATCTCTCCCGCACCCATGGCAAAGTCACCATGGTTGGCTTCGCAGACCTTGCCGATGTCCCTGGCGGAGAGATTATAGGGAGGGTCGGTGAAGATGATGGAGGCTTTCTCGGAGCCGGTGAACAGGGTTTTATAAGACCCATGGTCAAGGCTGTTGTCACATAGAATGCGGTGTTCGCCAAGTTGCCAAACATCTCCAAGTCGGGTGATGGAAGGAAGCGAATCTGCATTTGGAACCGGAGGCTCTTCCGATGAACCATCCTCGTCCAGTGAGAGGAGATTTTCGATTTCACCATACTCGAACCCGGTGACTTCAAGTTCAAAATCCAGATTGAGATCAGAGAGGAACTTGAAGTTCTCTGCCAGCAAGGTGTTGTCCCATTCGGCGTTTTCCGTCAGCCGGTTGTCAGCAATCATGAAAGCGCGGATCTTGCTGTCATCCAAGTCATCAGCTCGGATTGCAGGGACTTGGTCGATGCCTAACAATTTGCAGGCGGCAACCCGGCCATGGCCGCAGATCAAGCGGCTGTTCGCGTCCACCAGGACAGGCGCTTTGAAACCGAAGGTCTGGATGCTGTCGGCGATCTGGCGGATCTGCTTCTTGCTGTGTTTGCGAGGGTTGTGCTGATGGGCAGTTAATTGGGCGACAGGGATGGTTTCAATGGAGAGATGGGAATACATAATAATTTGGCGTTGGCATGAGGGCATGGACTTCCACGGGGGATTTCCATGGCGTGAGGGTGTGGATCTATGCGCACGGCATCGCGTGCGTTTTTTTTGTTAGATCTCAGCTTTCAATCAGCCTTTATGAACTCTTCCGGTCTCACATTTCGGGTCTCTCTCCCGACAGAGGGGCACTGCCGCCTCCGTGTGAGAATTCTGGGGCACTGCCGCCAAAATTCTGGCACGCTTTCATTTGGGTCTGACGTCACATTTTATCAAATGACGGGCATCTCGCCCTGGCTGGCACCGCCGAGCCTAATGAGAAACTTTATGGGCACCGCCGCACAAAGATTTCAGTGACCGCAGATAGAATCATAACGACAATCAAATGCAAGCATTTTATGGCTGAAAACGCATCATCGAAGCGGCATAACAAGCTGTTGTTTCTGACACCCCTTGAGGCTACTCACACGCACCTTCTTGGCCAGCTCTCCGGTTGATCTGAGCCCAACTCAGAAGCTGAATCTTGATGGCATGGAAAGATCAATACCCCGCTTCCCGAAGCAAATCAGACGCCTTCAATTCCAGAGCACGAGCAATGCGGTCAACCGTCTCAATATTGGGCGAACGCTCTCCGCGTTCCAGAAAGCCGATGTAGGTCCGGTGGTGCCCTGTCAGCACCGCAAATTCCTCCTGGGACAGACTCCTCTCTTCACGCAACTGCCTCACCACGCGTCCAAGACTGCGGGCGATTTCACGGGAGTTTTTTGAGAGCGAGGCCAAGCCTCAATGAATAGCGCGCTGCTACTTTTGATTCGACATACAGAAAGTAGCGTTAAATGTGTTTGAGCCGCTGGGCTCAACATCATGAAATCCATCCATCCTCGCTTCATTGCCCCTCTGCTCGCCATCTCCATCTTGGCCAGCTGCCAGTCCTTCAACTCAGCCGTGACGCCTGGAGTGCGTGTCACCAAAGATGATTTTGATGGTGCGACGATCATCCGCCAGGATCCCGTTTGCGCAGCATCCAGCATGCGTGAGGAACCGCTGCCTCTGGGCTTCAGTTGGAATTCCTCCACCCCTGACAAAGTTTACCTCACTGTTGGAGTGGTCGGTATTCAAAACGTGTTTGGCCTCGCCTTCAATGTCGGTGGCCGGACAATTGTGGCTCAAACGGCCAGTCTCACCACAGAGTACGGCCCCTGGTCCACCCGCCGTTTTATGATCGACTACAACGACTTCGAGACCATCGCCACGGCCCCGCTGGTGAAGATGAAAGTCTCAGTAGCCAACAGCTACGGAGTCTGCTCCTTCGGCACCTCAACGAACGCACTGGTTGGAAAGAAGATCCCAGCATTTCTTCAGCAAGTGCGCGCTGCAAGGGGCAGCCAATAAGGATGCAAGCTGCTGAATTTTCAGGCTCAACACCGGGAAGAATTCAATCGGCGCTCAACCTCCGCCACAATATTTGCCAGTGGCACCTTCATTCCATCTGCCAGCATTTTGCAGATGAGGATTGATGGAATCCGGTCCCCTGCCTCCATGGTCACAATACCGGTTCTTCCCACGCCGGAAATTTCGGAAAGCCTCTTCTGCGACAGTCCAGCCTTCTCCCGCGTCTCCTTGAAGACGGAGGCGAGAACACTGGAAAATTGGTCGGGAGGCGGGTTTGCCACCCAACACGTTATCGCTTGCTAAGTATTGCAATATGTCCGCATTAGGACACGTCTGGATAACACCCCACTCCATGTCCTGGCAGCAGACAACCACTCCTTCTTTATCGTGACTAGTGCTACTCGAATTCGAAATCTCTACACCTACTTGATCGACCATCGACGGCCTCATGTAGATGGATGGCTTCTCGACTACCTGCATTTTTGTCGTAAGGTGGCAAATGTGCGTGAAGCACTGGTGGCTGGGCACAAACTCCGCGAACACTCCGCTTACACCAACACTGCCTTTGCTGAGTCAGAGGATCCCTGGCGGGCATTCGCCAAGCAGCTGATCTATGAAAAGACAAACGGCATTTCATCCCGAGGCCAGTCGGTTCTTAGCTGGGAAAATTTCCTCCGCTTCATCGAGGAGAACAGCTTCGTTTTGGCTTTGGAGGAAATGATCAAGGCTCCGAACCGCGAGACATTTGATGGCTTCTCGGCTGCGTGGGAGATGGTCCGCCAAAAGCATGGAGCCAGCCGGAATCCGCTGCTGATCAACCGCACCCTCGCAGCCTGCACTTGTGATGTCAGCAGCACGGTGAACGGGGCTGATTTTGAAACAGTTTTCGCGTGGCTGGTTAATGAAGAACTCATCGCGCCGACAGATGCTCTTGAGGCAGACTGGTATGATAAAAATGTCCACTTGATGGGCTGCCTTCACGAGGTGTTTGCCCATGAAATATCGATGAGCGATAACGACCCGAAAAAGATCCCTGAACAGCTGCTGAGCATCTTTGTCTGGGAGCTTTCTCAAAACATCGCCAACCCCTTCAGTCTTAAGAAGCAAGTGGTGAAGTATGGCGCACCAGGGACGGGAAAAACGTACAGCGCCAAACAGAACTCCCGGCTCCTGTTCTCCATCTGGCAGGAAAAACATGGGCGAATTGATCCTGAGTTGAAGTTTGATCAATGCTCCGAGATCGTCCAGTTCCATCCCTCCTACGGTTACGAAGATTTTATTGAGGGATTGCGTCCCGTCTCCACGCTGGAAGGCAGCTGGCAGCTCCGGTTGCAGAATGGCATCTTCAAGCGGTTCTGTCAGAGAGCAGGTGCCTGGGAAATTGACGTTTACCAGATTCCCGGTGATGGGCCGGATTTGGCCGCGAAGTGGCCTGAGTTGACCCTTGGACAACTGAAGCCTCACATTGGAGGATCCTTACAGCATCCGAGTTGGCAGAACATTGCCACCTTGGATGATTCGGTGAAGATTGCGGACGTCACTCCGCCTTTCTTTTTCATCATTGATGAAATCAACCGGGCCGAGCTTTCACGGGTGCTGGGTGAACTGATGCTCTGCATTGAGTATCGGGGGACTCAAGGAGCCATCTCCACACAGTACGCCGCTTTGAATACCGGAGAGAGCACCATGCTTAACACTGCGGGTGGGCCAAGGTTTTTCATCCCGCACAATGTTTATCTGATTGGCACCATGAACACCATTGACCGCAGCGTGGAGAGTTTTGACCTCGCTCTCCGCCGCCGGTTCCGCTGGGAGCGGATTGATCCTGACATCTCGACTCTTCGGTATCATCTTACTCAGCGGGATGTTTTGCAGGCAAACAGATCAAGGCCGTGGGCAAAGCTTGCAGACAACCTGGAGGCCTTGAATAGAGCGATCCGGCAAACGGATATCCTCGGTCCCGACTATGAAATTGGGCATGCCTATTTGATGAATCTCAGGTATCCCAACACGCTGAGTTGCAGCGAAGTCCGCTCTAGAGTCTGGGAGGATTCCATCGAACCCCTGCTTGAAGAATATCTCCGAGGATCGGGGCGAGCGGAGGGCCTCATGCCTGAATTCAGAAAAGCTTTTGGAATCGCGTGATCAAGTCACTGAGCCAGATCTTGAGCGACGGGACTTTGGTGGACAACACGCATCACCAGGCAGTTCTGGGAGTCTTCCAGTCGGGATGGCGTCAAGAAAAGGTAGAGATTAGACAGGGACGCACTGCGAATAATCCAGCGGCTGTGTGGCCACTTTTGCAAAGCGCTGCCAACCTCCAGATCGACCCAGCTAACATTGTTCTGCGTTCTCCACAGGCTGACTACGAACACAACACGGATGATCCGTTGATCGCCCTGAGTGGATTCGATCCTCTGAATTTCAGCCTCACCACAGGAAACCTCATTGGCTCCATCAAGTCGGGAGGCCACACCCTCCGCATCTCAAGCCGCTTTGGCGACGAGTTCCTCCGCTACATCATCGCAGACGCCGATGGGTTTGCCGAGATCCCAGAACAGGGTGGAACGGCCAAAGGAGGTTACGAATGGCTGCTGAATTACTTTTGGCTGATCAAGCTGAAGAAGGCGTTTCGCTTGGGAATGCCGAAATCGTATGAAACCCGCAAAGAATCCCTGACGCAGGTGCGAGGACGGATGGATCCAATCGATTGCCATTTGAATCAGTCGAGGGCTCGCTTTGCCTGTACCTACCGCGAGCACAGCTATAATAATCCAGCAACTCAGCTCATAGCCCGCACTCTTGAGGATCTGGATGCACGCTCAGGTCTTCACGGCCTGCATTCTCTCAAGCAGACTTTCCAGACGGCCACAGGAGGTCGTCGTCATCCTCTGCAAACACTGCTTGCAGCACCTCCCATCCGAAACCCTTACTATGCCGATTACAATCCGGTCATGGACCTGGCCAAGCGCATCTTGAAAGGTGATCTGGCCGATGTAGGTCACAACAATCAGACCAGCGCTCTCCTGTTTGATGTCTCGATGCTGTTTGAGTATTTCATACGAAAGCTGCTTCGCAAAGCGGGCATGCAGTTGCATGACAAAGCGACAAGCAAGTGGTCCATTTCCCCAGGCATTCCTCACGCCCGCCGAGCGCTGATCCCGGACCTCGTTTTTGAGCATAAGGGCCGAACTTTTGTGTTTGATGTCAAATACAAGAACTTTCATTTCGACGGGAGAAGCCCCGGTGTGAATCGAGAAGATCTCTTCCAACTGCACACCTACGTCGGACAGGCCACGAACCATTTTGATGTCGGGGGCTGCGGTTTGATTTACCCGGTGAGGGAATCGCAATGGCATCGCCAAAACCTCGCTACTACCGGAGGTATTCTCACCAGCACAATCAGGCAAGGAGGTCGGGACATTCCTTTGCACGTCGCCTTCGTCATGGTGCCCGAGCGTGGGGATGTTCCAGAATCTGAATGGGGACAGGTGTTTCAGAGGCGCTTTCAGACGAGCATTGATACCTTTTTGGATTGTTTTTGTAGCAATATTTTCGGGGCATTCCACATCGGCCAGAGAGGCGTGTGGGGGTAAAGCAGCCAAGCTGCATGTGCAATTCTGGGATCACTGCTCATTCGCTCCAGCGCCTTGTCCGCAGCTGACATGGTCGCGTCAGCAATTTTCGACACCCCTGCATCCTCGGCAAGCAGTCGGATGACCTCCTTCCAACGGCGAGTCATCGGAAGGGTTCCAAGGCACGTGTCCCATAGTTCAGTGAGAGAATTGCTTAACTGTGTCCCACCAAGGCGGTGTTTGGCAACCAAATGTTCCAGCTCGGGAGATTTCCATGTTGTCGACGACAAGATCAGCTCGCGGTGGATAAAAAGGCTTCGCCCCTTCTGTGCCCAAGGGCTTTGAGAGAGGATGCTCGTTTGTAAGGCTTCTTTGGGCGGAGTTGACCACCACGGCGTCTAAAATTGAGCAGTTTTTCGAGCGGGTCGCTGCTATTCTTGCAGTTTTTGTCGAAATTGCGAGGCGGCAACCCTATGAATGTCTCATCACACGCAAATGCTGGCCACCAGTCGCACATAAAAATCGCAAATGGACGCTCTCTCCCTTCACTCCAAAATTCTGGAAGGCTACCAGGACTACATCAAGAGCTTCATCGATATTCACGACTCCGATATTCGGTACAAAGTCGAGGAAGCACTGAAAACAGGGAAACTCTGGCCTGAGCCACTCATTCAGTTCAACCCTTCCTTCGAGAAGAATGGCTCCATTGAAACCCTGGTCAATGATGGAATGCTGCACGCTGAGGGTGGAAAGGTTTTTAGCGGATTTTCTCTCTACTCTCATCAAATTGAGGCGATGAGGCTGGGGGCAAAGCCAAGCAGTTTTGTCGTCACCTCGGGCACGGGCTCAGGCAAGTCACTGACCTATCTGGGTTCCATCTTCAATCATCTGTTTCGCTCCGGCGCAGGCAAGGGTGTGCAGGCGATCCTGGTCTATCCGATGAACGCTCTCATCAACTCCCAGGAAGAGGAATTGAAGAAGCTCGCCGCAGCCTATGAAGCTAGCACGGGCAAACCTTTCCCGCTCAAGTTTGTTGCATACACAGGACAGACCAAATCCGAAATTCGCAAGCAAGTCATCGACTCACCACCAGACATCCTTCTCACGAACTACATGATGCTGGAGTTGCTGCTGACTCGGCACGGCGAGCGTGGGATCCGGGACTCAATCTACAGCTCACTGCGCTTCTTGGTTTTTGATGAACTCCACACCTATCGAGGAAGGCAGGGAGCTGATATTGGAATGCTCATCCGGCGAATTCGTGGTTGTTGCAAATACCCGATAACGACCATTGGCACGTCGGCGACGATGGTCTCCAGCGGCAGCTATCATGATCAAAAAGTCGCAGTGGCATCAGTCGCGGAGCAGATCTTTGGCGAGCCTTTCACCGCAGATCAAATCATTGGAGAAACACTGGCTAGGTCATTACCAGGGTCAGGCGTTACCCCAGAGGCTGTGGAGCTGTCAAAAGCCGTCCATTCGCGCATACCGACTGCTGCTGGCGTTGAAGCTTTAATGACCTACCCAACCGCCCTTTGGCTGGAAGGAAAGATCGCTCTTAGTGTTGACCACGAATCGGGTGGGAGACTGAAACGCGGCACTCCCCGCCAACTTCGAGACATCGCTTCTTTGCTTGCCGAAGATAGCGGTGAGGACGTGGAGGCATGCATTTCACATCTTGCCGCACTCTTGTTGTGGATCAGTGAAATCAATCTTCGGCTAGCAAAAGCTGGCCAGCGCTACACCATTCTCCCGTTCCGGCTCCACCAGTTCTTCGCTCAGACAGGTTCCGTCTATTCCACCCTCGGCATTCCTGGAGACCGCTTCATCACACTCGAACCCGGCGTTCACCACTCCGACCCTTCAGGTGAGCGGTTCATCTTTCCCCACGTCTTCAGCCGCGCCTCGGGCAAAACGTACATCTGCGTTTTCCACGACACAAAGACGGGCAGGTTGCTCCCTCGCGATTTCAACACTCCGGAATCGCAAAGCGAAGATCATGTCGCTGGCTACATCATCCCCGGTGAATTAGAGATCTGGAACCCATCTGAAGATCTCGAGAATCTTCCGCCTGCCTGGATTCAAAATCTCGACGCAGGGACCGTAAAGAAGGAATATGCCGAGCGAATGCCCATGCAGGTGTCCTACGATGCTGAAGGACGTGTCGAGTTCGGAAAGGTGAGCCTTCCACTCATGGGGTGGTTCATGCGTTCTGCCCCCAAGGGACTTCTTTTCGATCCTACCGCCGGATTGTTCTTCGATGGCAACACAAACGAGCGCACCAAGCTGACAACCCTTGGCAATGAAGGTCGCAGCACTTCGACCACCATCACTTCTTTTCTCGTCCTACGAGAGATGTCCGCGCGGCAATTTCCCCTACAAGATCAGAAGATACTCAGCTTTACTGATAATCGTCAGGATGCGGCTCTCCAAGCTGGCCACTTCAACGACTTCATCCGTGTTGTCCGCGTCCGCGCAGCTATTGCCCGCGCCCTTGCCACGGCTCCTGGCAAAACTCTCAATTACAAGCAAATCGGAGAAGCTGTTTTCTGCGAGTTGAAACTGAACTTTGCCAGCTATGCCCACTCGTCAGACCTGAATCCATTTCCTGCCGTCCGCACTCAATACGAAGAGGTCTTTAGTCGCTACCTTGCCTATCAAGCCATTCACGATCTTCGCCGAGGCTGGCGCGTCATTCTGCCCAATTTGGAGAAGTGCGCTCTGCTGACCATTGACTACGAACATCTCGACTCAAACGCAGCCCATGAGCCGGGCTGGGCCAATGTGCCATACGTTTGCAATCTCGGGCCAGAGAAGCGTGCTCTCTTCATTCGAAATGTTCTCGATTACTTTCGTTTAGAGTATGCGATTTACAGCCAAACGCTGCTGGAAAGCTCCACGCTAATCGAGGCTGACAAGGAGTTCAAAGACAAACTCCGTGCTCCTTGGACTTTTGAAGGCCCGGATGTGTTTCGTCCCACCATTCTGCGCACCTGCAAGCTGCACCGGCGGGAAAATCGCAGCGGTTCCTTGGGCATTGCCAGCGCCTTCGGCAAATACGTCAAACACTTCATCAAAGAACAGTTCCCTGAAGCCGTGGTGGACAGAAATGCCTATGACGAATTTCTTGCCACCTTACTGGATGCCCTGTGCCGCGCGGACTACCTGATCACCCGTAAGGCCCGTTCGGAATCCAATGCAGAAGTTTCTGTCTATCAGCTCAAACTCGATCACATCCTCTGGAGAGCAGGTGACCAAAAGACGGTGCGTCGTGATGAGGTGAAACTGCGGAGCTACCGAGAATATGGAGAAAAGCCCAATAACTTCTTCCAGTCTCTCTATCTGACCGACTTTTCCGCTCTGAAAAACCTCGTCGGTGCCGACCACACCGGGCAGCTAAAGAATGAGCCTCGTATCGAGCGTGAGGAGAAGTTCCGCGCTGAATGGAAGCTCCCCGATGGCTCGGCTGATGAGTCTAAGATTCGCGCTGACTCCATCAGTGCCCTGTTCTGCTCGCCCACCATGGAATTAGGCATCGACATCTCCAGCCTTAGCATTGTTCACATGCGCAATGCTCCACCGAATCCGGCCAACTACGCTCAACGCAGCGGACGTGCTGGACGCAGTGGACAGGCAGCGCTGGTCTTCACCTATTGCTCATCCTATTCGCCTCACGACCGGCACTATTTCCAAAACCGCGAGAAACTCGTCTCAGGTTCCGTGGAAGCACCGCGCCTGGACCTTGCCAATCGAGAACTGCTCGAATCCCACCTCAATGCCTTTGTTCTTTCCGATGTAGGCCTGCCGCAACTTCACGATTCTGTGACGGACATTCTGGAAGTCGAGCATCCGCAATTGCAAATGCGCACCGATGTTCGTGCCCGTCTTACGCTTGATGAACCTACCCGTTCCCGGATTACCAAACAGTTCCGCAATGTGCTTGGCCTTCTCCACGCGAATCTTGAAACACAGCTTTGGTTTACCCAGGAATGGCTGGACAAGCACATCACCGGTATTCCCAATTCTCTTGATGCCGCGCTCACTCGCTGGCGGACCTTATACAGGGAGGCTCGAGCCAGCCTAACCAAAGCATCGCAAAGCATTGAGAGCGGGCTGCTCATTTTCGGCAGCGATGAATATAAGCAGCAAAAGCGCCTTCAGGATCAGGCATCAATCCAACTTAAACTCCTGAAAAACGAGAGTTCCGGAGGAAGCACGGAAATGACGGAGTTCTATGTATTCCGCTATCTAGCCTCCGAGGGCTTCCTTCCTGGTTACAACTTCACGCGTCTTCCCGTCCGTGTTTTCGTGAGCGAAGGAGATGGTGGAGACTACATCTCACGCCCTCGCCTCATCGCCCTGCGTGAATTCGGCCCCGGAAACATTATTTATCACAGCGGCGCGAAGTATCGCATCAACCAAGTGATTCAGCCAGAGATCGCCACTCAGCTCCGCACGGTTCGTGTTTGCAAGTCCTCGGGCTACTGGCTCAGTGACACGGAGAGCATGCTCAATTGTTGTCCTTTCACGGGTGTGGATCTTACCGAATCCAAGAATCGCGAAGACTTTGTAGATGTCTTACCGCTGACGGAATGCAAAGCCGAAGTCAGGGAATACATCACCTGCGAGGAGGAGGAACGCCGCCGTTTGGGCTTCGAGATCGATACCTACTTTTCCGTTCCCGACGGTGACATGTCTCGGGTTCAGCGTGCAGTCGTCAGGTCGGGTACTGACGATTTACTCAATCTCGCCTTTATTCCTGCCGCTCGCCTGGTTCAGCTCAATCGACGTGACCGAGGCCGCAAACAGGAAGGATTTCCCCTGGGCCTGAATACAGGCTTCTGGAAAAGCGCAAATCAGGATCAACCCTCGAAAGAAGAAATCCGCTCCGTCCTGATTCAAACCCACTCCACCGCTGATGCCCTATACATCGAGCCGGTCAAAAGTCTGGGTTTGAACCGCGATGGCGTACTTTCACTCATGTATGCGCTCAAACGTGCCATTGAGAACACCTTCCAGATCGAATCCTCCGAACTCGGCAGTCAGCCTATGGGAGGCAGCGACACGCCCAACCTCTTTCTCTATGAAGCCAGTGAAGGCAGCCTCGGTGTCTTGTCTGAACTCGCTACAGATAAGGATGCCTTCCAGCTTGTGGTCGCCGAGGCCATCCGCCTGTGTCGTTTTGAGGATGCGACACACACCGAGCGTGCGACTTACGATGACCTTCTCAGCTACTACAATCAGCCTCATCACCTGACGCTCGACCGCTTTTTGATTCAGGATGCCCTGCAAAAAATGGCTTCCTGCACCATTGAGGTGCGCACTTCGCAGAGCCATCTCAGCTACGATCAGCAGTTCGAGCAGTTGATGAAGGACAAAGACCCGACTTCCTCCACGGAGGAAACCTTTCTGAAGTTCATCCACAAGCATGGCCGCCGCCTTCCAGACGCCGCCCAAAAAGGTGTCCCAGGCCTGTATATCCGCCCGGATTTCTTTTACGCGCCCGACACCTGGGTCTTCTGTGATGGGTCACCGCACGATGAGAACAGCGTCATGGAGGATGACCATACGAAACGAGAAGCAATTCGCAACAAAGGCGACGAAGTCATCATCTGGCACTACAAAGACGACCTCGCTGCACTCGTCTTAAAATACCCCGACATCTTCAAAAAAGTCCGCTAGCAAGCCATGTCTCAAACTCTCTCCCGACAGCCCGGCACACTCGTCCGCATCCGTGAACGCGACTGGGTCGTGCAGCCTTCGGAGAATGCCGATCTTCTCATGGTCAAGCCACTCGGTGGCTCCGATGAGGAACTCACAGGCATCTTCCTTCCTCTGGCTGAAGGTGCCGATACTCCCCGTGATGCCGAGTTTCCTTGTCCAGGAAAGGATGATCTCGGAGACTTTGCCCGCGCCCGTCTGCTGTATGATGCCGCCCGTCTTGCCTTTCGCAGCGGCGCGGGGCCATTCCGTTCTCTTGCCAGGATATCATTCCGCCCGCGCAGCTACCAAATGGTGCCCCTGGTCATGGCATTGCGTCAGGAAACTGTGCGTCTGCTCGTCGCTGATGATGTCGGTGTCGGTAAAACTATCGAGGCCCTCCTGATCGTGCGCGAGCTTTTGGACCGCCGCAAAATGCGCCGCTTTGCTGTCGTCTGTCTGCCTCATCTTTGTGACCAATGGCAACAGGAAATACGCGACAAGATCGGCGTCGAGGCCGTGGTCATTCGGTCGAATACGCAGGCCCGTCTGGATCGCGAAATCCAGGGAGACACATCCGTCTATCAGTATTACCCGTTTCAGGTCCTCTCGATTGATTACATCAAGCAAGACTCCCGCAAGGCTACCTTCATCAATGAATGTCCTGAGCTGGTGATCGTGGACGAAGTTCATACCTGCGCCCGCCCACAGGGAGCCGCCGCTTCTCAGCAGCAGCGCCATGCTCTAATTAAAGCAATCGCGGCCAAGCAGGGCCAGCACCTCATCATGCTTTCCGCCACCCCCCACAGCGGAAAGCCGGAGGAGTTCGGCTCTTTACTCGGCCTAGTAGATCCATCTTTTGAAAATCTCGATGTCGCTACCGCATCTCAGCCAGAGCGTCAGCGGCTTGCCCGTCACTTTATCCAACGTCGTCGTCAAGACGTTGAGCGCTGGATGAATGAAGACACCCCATTCCCAAAACGCGATTCTGGCGAGTTCGACTATGACCTGTCAAAACCCTACCTCACGTTCTTCGATAAGGTGCTGGACTTCGCACGCAACCTCGTCGCTGGCGATGAATCTTCCGAACGCCAGCGACGCGTCCACTACTGGACAGCGCTCGGCCTCCTGCGAGGCGTCATGTCCAGTCCGGCGGCTGGTGTCGCCATGTTCCGGGCTCGGCGTTCCAAGCTCGGGGATGACCTCCTGCCGGATATCGAAGCAGATGATCCCAGCCCCGTCCACGATCACCCTGAGGGACACGAGTCCGATCTTGCCCCGGTCGAGGTGGTCGAGAGCACTGGTTGGTCTGAGTCTCAGCAACGCCGAATGAGGGAGTTCGAGAAGGAACTCGCCAGCCTCACAGGGCCGAGGTTTGATCACAAGCTAGAAGCCGCTCGCATGATCATTGAAGACTGGCTTCAGCTAGGCTTTTATCCAGTGATCTTCTGCCGCTACATCCAAACAGCAATTTATTTGGGCGAGCAGCTTAAGCCATTGCTCGCCAAAAAATTTCCCAAAGCTGCCGTTGAAGTCGTCACCTCCGAAGATCCTGACGAAGTCCGCCGCGACCGCATTGCGGCCATGGGTGCCTACCCTCAGCGGGCCCTGATCGCCACCGACTGCCTTTCTGAAGGCATCAACCTTCATGAGCACTTCACTGCGGTTCTCCACTATGATCTGCCCTGGAACCCGAATCGCTTGGAGCAGCGTGAAGGGCGTGTGGACCGCTTTGGTCAGCGGGCCAAAGAAGTGAAAGCCTACCTCCTCTTCTCCAAGGACAGCGCCGTGGATGGCGTCGTGCTGGACGTCATTCTGCGTAAAGTCCGCGAAATCAAAAAAGCCACAGGCATCAATGTCCCGTTCCCCGAGGATAGCAAAGGCATCATCGACACCATCACCCAGTCTCTGCTGCTCAATCCCGACAGGAAAATCAGCACCAGGCGGTCGGACGCGAATCAGATCGAATTCAATTTCGAGGAATTCAACGAGGCTCAAAAACTCGAACTCGAAGTCTCCGACAAATACAAAAAGGCCGCTGACCGTGCCAGCCAGAGCCGTTCCATCTTCGCCCAGCACGCCATCAAGGCGGAGGAGATCGAGCAAGACCTTCGTGAAAACGATGAGGCCATAGGCTCCCCTCAAGTTGTGGAAAATTATGTGGTGGTGGCACTACGTTCGCTGTTCGGCGTGCAGATTGACCGCGAGATAAATGGCTACCTGCTCTACACGGCCAACCTGCCACCAAGCGCTAAGATACTCTTGCCAGCTAAAGCTTCCGTGAAGGTGTCTTTCGAGTCTCCCACGCCTGAAGATCACATCTACCTCGGGCGCAATCATCCCCTCGTCGAGCAGCTTTGCCAGATAACTCTCGCCCGCAGCATCGAGAGGCATCGCAGCCGTGCCGCACGGACCGCCGTGCTCCGCACCACTGCTGTGGAAAAACCCACCACACTCCTCATGTTCCGCTGTCGGAATGTCATCGAGGAAAAGCGCGCTAGCGGACAACAGCTCGTGGCCGAGGAAATGCTGCTTTGGGGATATCGCGGTTCTTTGGATGATCAGGACTTTTTATCCACCTCAGAGGCTCAGCGACTACTCTCAACTGCTACGCCCTCAGGTGATTTCTCGCCAGAGCGCTCCGCACGTTTGATCACCGATCGAGTTGAGACTCTGAGCGACCTTCGCCCCGCCTTTGACCAGCTCGCCGAGCAGCGTTGCCAGCACCTTGTCGAAGCCCACGAACGCTTTTCTAGTCTTGTCGAAAAGAAACGCTTCGGCGTTGTCTATCCCGTCCTCCCCATGGACGTCCTCGGCATTTACGTGCTCATGCCCACGCAAGGAAACTGATTCATCACTCCTCAATTCATGGCACGTTCATACATCCATAACTCTACATGGTTGCTTCCCGACAAGTTTTCGAAGCCTATGCAGAAGGTTCGAGAAGCTGCCAGACAGCTCAAAGCATCTGCTGGCCACGAATTCCTCAGATTCACCCTTGATGGTCATCTTGTTGGCGATCTTGGCGTGGCAATTGCAGAGCACTTTTTTGCGATCAAACTGCATGATTCCCATCGAACGGGTCACGATGGCACGCTCGAATCGAAAGGAACAATTGAGTCCGTTGAAATCAAAATCCGTCGGGAATCAACGGGTATATGGTTCGATTCGGAGCCTGAACACATTATTGCCTTCCGCCTCGAAGATGCGGATTCTCGTGTCACGCTGGTTTATGCGGGACCCGGTTCAGTGCTGCGGGAAATTCGTCCCAACGCCGTAATCGCCAAGACTGTTCCCACAAATGTTGATGCGAAAATTCATAAGTTTACCGCACGCCAAACCGTCTCACTCAATCAATTAGCAAAGCACTTCACATATGAGGACTTCATGAAGAATCCTTCTATCCCCTTCCGCAATCAGCCCATTGTTGCCTGACAACCCATGCTTCACCCCTCCATCCGCCTTGAAGGCTCCATCCTTTCTGCTGACATCCTCGATGCTATTGAGCGGGGGGAGCGTTCGCATCAGATGCCCAGGGATTTCGGACTCGATCCCACCACCAAGGTCAAGGATGAGATCGCCGATGCCTGGGCCGCCGCCCGCGCCTTCTGGGCCGTCTATCAGGTGAAAATTTCCCGGCTCAAACCCGGAGCCACCGGCACCACTGAGACCCGTAATCAATGGCTCGTTCCTCTGCTAGGCCTGCTCGGCTACCAGCTCAACCTTGCCGATTCAGAGATCCTCCAAGGAAAAACCTACCGCATCTCCCACCGCGATCCCGCGCGTGATCAACTCCCCGTCCACCTCATCGGCTGGCACGAGTCGCTTGACCGCCGCAGCACCGTACCCAACGCCCCACGCATGTCCCCACATGGGCTGGTTCAGGAGTACCTCAACCTCACCGAGCACCTCTACGGCATCGTTTCTAACGGCCGCCTGATCCGCCTGCTCAGGGATTCCCCCCGCCTCGTCAAACTCACCTTTATCGAGTTCGACCTCGAACGCATCTTCACTGAGGAACTATTTGCGGACTTCGCCCTCTTCTACCGCCTGCTCCATGCCTCCCGCATGCCCGTTCGGCAGGACGCCGTCGCCGAGGCACCAATTGAAATCTATCACCAGGACTCCCTCGACTCCGGCTCTCGCATCCGGGACGGCCTCAGCACCGCCGTTCATCGCGTTATCCTCGATCTCGCCAACGGCATGCTCAACCACCCGGCCAACCACCACCTCCGGGATCTGGCTGCTAACGATCCCCACGAGCGCTTCGCTGCCGACTTCTACACCCACCTCCTCCGCCTCATCTATCGCCTTCTCTTCCTCATGGTCATTGAGGAACGCGGCCTCGCCCATCTCCCTAAAACCGACAAGCGTCTCCTTGAAATCTATGACCTCGGCTACTCGCTCACCCGCTTGCGCCGCCTATCCGAAAAGCCCCACTTCGGCGACGCTCGCCACTGTGATGCCTGGCTAGCCCTCATCGCCCTCTTCCGCCTCGTGGATGAATCGGGAAGGGGGCTCAAACTCGGCGTCGCCCCGCTTGGTGGCGATCTCTTCAATCATGGCACGCTCGGGGTGCTGGAAGATTGCTCGCTCGACAACGCCACCTTCCTCGGGGCTCTCCGCCAGCTCACCCTTTTCACCAATCCAGTCACCCGTCAGCTCATGCGGGTCAATTACGGTGCCCTCAATGTGGAGGAATTCGGCTCCGTCTATCAGAGCCTGTTAGAGTTCAAACCCCGCGTGACCGGAATCAACGGCAAATGGCACTTCGCCTTCGCGCAAGGTGATGACCGCGCTGCAACCGGCTCCCACTACACCGAGGACGAACTCGTCCAGCCCCTCCTCAAGCACTCCCTCGATCACCTCATCGCGGACAAACTTAAACAACCCGATCCAGCCGCTGCCCTTCTTTCCCTCCGCGTTGCCGATATTGCCTGCGGCTCCGGCCACATCCTGCTCGCCGCCGCCCGCCGCATCGGCATGGCCCTCGCCATTGTTCGCACCGGCGATGACCAACCCAGCCCCGCCGCCCACCGCGAGGCCGTCCGCGATGTGATAAAGCGCTGCATCTACGGCGTGGATCTCAATCCCCTCGCGGTCGAACTCTGCAAAGTCGCCCTCTGGTTGGAAGCCCACGTCCCCGGCGAACCCATCGGCTTCCTCGACCACCATATCAAATGCGGCAACGCCATCGTCGGCTTCGTCACCCGCGACGAACTCGACAAAGGCATTCCCGACGAGGCCTTCAAGACCCTTCCTGGCGACGACAAGGACATCGCTGCCGCCTTCCGGAAAACCAACAGAGCCGAACGCAAGGAACGAATTACCGGCCAGAAGCAACTCATGCTTGCTCCCGAGCTTCAGGAGAAACTCGACGCCGTCCTCGCTCGCATGACGGAACTATCCGCCATGCCCGAGCAAACCCCCGCCGAAATCGCCGTCAAGAAACAGCGCTACGCCACAACCCAATCCCAGGAAGCCGAGTTACTCGGCCAGATCGCCGCCATCCCCGTCGCCCAGTTCTACCAACCGAAAACCGCCGGCAACAAAGCCAACCTCATCACAGACGCCACCTTCCGTCACTACCTCGCCGGCCACACCCCGCAAGGCCAGGCCACCGCATCAGCTTGGGCACTCGCCGAACGCAAAAAAGCCTTCCACTGGTTCCTCGAATTCCCCGACATCATCGCCAATGGCGGCTTCGACTGCATTCTGGGAAACCCTCCCTACCTCGGCGGCCAAGCCCTCAGCGGGACCTACGGCCATGCCTTCTGCGAATATGTGAAGTGGCAATATGCCCCCACCGGACTCAGTGAATTACTCGTCTTTTTTCTCCGCCGTATTTTCACCATTCTTCGCCCCAATGGCTTCACCGCCTTCATCACCACCAACTCGATCAAGGATGGCGACGTGCGGAAGGATGGCTTGGAACAAGTGATTGCCGCAGGCGGCACCATCAACATGGCTGTGCGCGGCATTAAATGGCCGGGCGTTGCAAATCTCGTCGTCTCCATCGTTTCCATTCATCGCGGCAATTGGAAGTCTCAGTGCTACCTCGACGGCAAATCGGTGGAATTAATCAGCGCATTCTTCGAGGACTCCCAAGACGGTGGCGAGCCTGTGAAACTCGAAGAGAATGAGAAGAAAATCTTCCAAGGTTCGATCTTTCTCGGAGAAGGTTTTCTTCTCTCTCACGAAGTGGCAGACACTTTGCTGAAGAATTCTGCTAAAAACGCGGAGGTGATTTTTCCGATTCTCAATGGCCAAGAAATCAACAGCTATCCAGATCAGAAGCCCGAACGAAAGATTATCAATTTTCGAGACTGGCCGATAGAGAGAGCGAGCGATTACTCAGAACCATTCGCAAAAATCGAACGGGATGTAAAACCGGTTCGAGAGAAATCAAATCGTCAAACCCGCAAAGACCGCTGGTGGCAATATGCCGAGAGAGCGACTGGTTTATATACAAGAATTGGTAATCTTGATCGATGCTTCGCCGCTGCCGTGGTAACAAAGCACCTGTCATTCTCCACTGTTCCCACCGATATAGTTTTCACTCACAAGCTATACGTCCTCACCAGCGACCGATGGGATCTCTTTTCAGTGATTCACTCGACGATTCACGAGATATGGGCCAGGAAATTCAGTGGGACACTCGAAACCCGACTGAACTACTCACCCTCTGAGTGCTTTTTGACCTTCGCCTTCCCCGCCGGGCAGTGGCAGCACCCCGACCCGGACCTAGCCGCCATCGGCGAGCGCTATCACGAGCACCGCCGCGACCTCATGCTCCGCCTCTGGCTCGGCCTCACCGACATTTACAACCTCTTCCACGCCCCCGATCTCGACGCGCGCCTCGACAAGCTCTTCCAGAAGCGCGCCAAGGCCGGCGATTGGCAGCGCGCCGAAAGCGTCCCATCTGAACACCGCGCCACCGCCGGCTGCCTCACCCCTGAACAAGCTAACACCGCCATCATCGAGCTCCGCGCCCTCCACCGCCAGCTCGACCAAGCCGTTCTCACCGCATACGCCTGGCACCAACCCGGCCCCGACGGCCCCGCCATTGATCTAGCCCACGACTTCCAACAAGTCGAAACCCTCCCCGAAAACGACCGCACCCGCTACACCATCACCCCCCAAGCCCGCAAAGAACTCCTCAAACGCCTTCTCACGCTCAATCACCGCCGCGCCGAAGACCAAAGGAATTCAGGATCCGCAAATGCAAAACCTGCACCATTCGCCAAATCGACGAGCAAAGCAACCAAATCTCAGGAACCACAACTCAACCTCGACATCTTCAATGTCCCTGCGCTCACGCCCGCAACACCTGCAATGGCATCATTTGCTTCGTCTTATCCTGTCACATTGGCAGACAGCTTCTTCTGCTCCATTACTTTGGCGATGCTCGATTGGTCTGACGCTATCTCAGCATCCGATCATCTCGATGCACTAATCCTCATCACTGATGTCAATCTTTGTGACACTCTTTTCTCGCCAGGGTTGACACCGGAAAACAAGCGCCTCTTAAAATCCATCTCAAAAGAGGCTGATATGGCCAGGAGGGACGGACTCAAATGGTCAACATGTCTCCATTACCTCCAGCACCGTAAAGCGGTCACGGTCGACCAAAATACCCCACGGATCATTTGCAAGGGGACGGAATTCATCACGGTTCAAAAATCCCTGCCCAGTGCCAAGAGCGCGATTGCTGTTCTGGCTCTCGCGGTAGTCCGAAATCTCAACGAGATCAGGAATCACCACGATCTCACACCGGTTCAAAGAGCCGCCTTTGCCAGCTTCAATAAAATCCACGACGAAATCTACGCTGCGGCTTAACCCAATTAATCATGAGCATCCTCGCCCAAATTTCGCAGTCGCCAATCAAGGCCTCACCCGAAGTGTGGATTCACAAGATCGGCCTTCTGAGCCGAATTGTTCCTGAACCCGAGTTCATTCGCGAGACCATCACCCTTCGCAAGGGGCTCAATATCATATGGGCTGAGGAGCCAGAGTCAGCAGAAGCCGGAGGCGACATTGCCGGCCACAGCGCTGGGAAAACAACCCTATGCCGGATTATTCGCTACATTCTCGGGGAAAAGACCTTCTCCAACAAAGCTAACACGCATGCTGTCAAAAAGGCATTCCCGAATGGCTACGTCGCCGCAGAACTCTACGTGAAGGGGCAGCTTTATGCTGTGCTTCGGCCCCTGGGTGAAAATCGCAACTCCTACGTTCTAAAGGGGGGCACAATGGAACAAGTGATCAAAGACAAGGGCGAAGTGGCCTATCAGGAAAACTATCCAGTGAAACTCGGATTAGCTCAGCTTATTGATGATTTTCCGACCGGCACCGTTGTTCGAACTAACGAGCCCATACAGTGGGGCCATATTCTCGCATGGTGCGCTCGTGACCAAGAAGCACGTTTTCAAAATATCCATGATTGGCGCTCGTCCCGTAGCGAATCTGACTGGCCATCTTTTCGTTTCCCCAAGTCGGATCCACTATTTGTCATGCGAGTCGCATTGGGTCTGTTCCTTCCTGATGAGTTAAAATCGGAAGAAAGTCTCGCTGAAATTTCAAGGCAGCTAGCTAACGCGGAATCAGAGTTTGAACGAGCGAAACGCGAACCTGAATACTGGCGAGATCACCTCACTGACAAGCTTAGAAAGGAGTTGATCAAGTACGCGCCTAACCGACGAACAGAAATCCAAGAAGCTCCATTACAGGGGGAAGGTCTTTTCCCAGACCTGAAGCGACTAACAGCTAAAACTGCATATGAATTAGGAGAGAAGCAAGACACTGAGGAGGAGCAGATCAAGGTCATCGACACCCAAGCCAAGGATCTCCTAGAACAGACCGTGCAGATAAAAAGTGAAATCAAACAACTGCAGGCACTTTTTCAAGTGGACACGAGAGCAGCATTAGAACTCAAGAAGGAGCTAAATGCTCATGAGACCGCAAAAAAGCAAATTGATGAGGCTAAGTTTCTAATGTGTGGATACGGCCACCTTTTAGTGGGTGAATGTGCTCATGTAAAAAATCGTCAAATGCTTCTTTCGGGGAAACCGATGCCTAATGAAGTTTTGAGTCCTGAAGATCTAAAAGCTCGCGAGGCGGAACGCAAAAAGGTTGAAAATCAAATTTCAGGCCTCGACCGAGTCATTAAAGCCAAGGAATTCGAAAGTGATGGACTCGCCAAGCGGAGGGAGGAGATTAAAACTTCAATAGAGACGCGAGGTAGACTCTTGACTGACCTGCAAGAGTGTTTAGAAGACTTGATCACTTGGTCAGAGCGTGCTTCGAGCCCACTCAAATTTGAGAAGCTAAAGCATAAAGCAATAGAAATAGAAAAACTAAAACTCAGTATCACCGCTAAGCAGGTAGCACTGAATGAGCTGATTGCAGAGCATGATAGCAATAGGGATTTACTGTCGCTGATTTTCTCTGCGTCTGCCAAAGCAGTGTTGCCGTCTTCAGCCTACGATGGGGTTGTGAAATTCCAAGATCGTGAGCTTAATTTTCAGATTACCAAGAAGGGTACAATGAGTGGTGAGGCAATGGAGACCTTGGCGGTCTTGCTTGGTGACCTAAGCTGCTTGATCTACAATTCTCTCTCCGAAAAGTCTCACCTGCCCGGCATTATGATCCACGACAGTCCACGGGAAGCTGATTTGGGACTTAGACTGTACCACAGTTTCATCCGCTTCGTTGCCAAACTGGACCAATCGTTCACAGAGAAGACCGGTTGTCCGTTTCAATACATTCTTACGACCACCACTCCGCCTCCCGACACCTTAAAAAAATCGGATGCGGTGCGTCTGCAACTGGACGCATCCAAGCCGGGCGGACTGCTTTTTAGGACCGATCTGTCCTTTGTAGGCCAGGAATCAGACCTACTGTCGGGCCAGCCACAGCCTTTGTCCTAATTCCTATCAGCCCCCACCCTGCCATAATCTCATGAACTATTATCGGGACCTGCTGGCCTCCGCCTTTGGCGTCCTTTCCGGCAACAACACTCCGAAGATCATGGCCCTCGTGACCTCAGCCGAAAGATCTTCGGGCACGAACGAGACGTTGAACGAGCCGTGGCCGGTGGGCTTTCTGAGTGCGTCTCTGCCTCCGGGTACAAACATTCAATGCCTTGAGGGCGGAGAGTCCTTCATAAATGACGCAACTTCGGCGGTTGGCATATCAAAAGAAAAAAATGTGTTCGCGTTTCCACCACTTTTAGGAGGCCCCAGAATGACTGCGGAGTGGCATGATCGCTTCGGAAGACTGGATATCGCGGGTGCTTTGGCCGAAACCCTCATGAATCAGACAGATGACGGACGGCAGGTCGAAGTCCTTGCCATGCTGGTTCCAACGCACTTTTTGAGTTCGTTACGGTCCAGCTCCTGGCGCAAAGAATTCTTTCCAGCTCACAGCGCAGTCGTGATCGAGCATGAACACGATGACGTGCCTGCGGCACTGGGACTTCCGTTTCACAGTGCGGTCCGGCTTACCACGGTCTTCTTTCGACGACAACCTGGCCCCATTCGATTTTTCAAGATCACGACTGAAGCCCTTGCTGAACCTCCTCAACGTCTGGCGTCCGCTTTGCAATCACTGATCAAGCAGCCGGCTGGAAAGAACCGTTTAGGCTACGTCTATAAGGGCCAACTAGAGGATGGCTATCCATGCAGCCATGACTATTACTCAGAGGAAACCGAAAGGCTCCGCCAGGAAATCGGGGTGCTTGGTCAGCGCGTAGCGCTGAAATCTGTTGCCGATGTATTAATGGGCCTGAGACCGTGCAATCCAGACCAGCTACCCGGAAATGGCGAGGTCGGCCTACTTACGATTCGTGCCGCCGACATCACGCGAGATGGGCGGGTGGATCTATCTGATATTCAGCCTTACATCCGCCCGGCTATTGTTCGGCACTACCTAAAAGATGGTGATTTCTGCATTCGCAGCATTTATCAGGGAGACACAGGTTTTGTCGTGGGAGTTTTTGAAGGAGATGGGCGGCCAGTTACTTTCGGGCACTCCGTCATTGTGGTGCGTCCCCATGCCAGCCTTAATTCTGCACAGCGTCAGGTGCTTTTGAGTTTTCTCCGTTCTCCGCTGGCCCATCGCCTGGGCAACGCCAAGCAGGTGATGTCCAGCATGGCAGGTAGGTACCGGGTGTCGCCCCATGTATTGTGTGAATTCCCTGTGCCTATCGCAGATGAGGAACTTGTCTCCAGCATTCAACAGCTCAACGACGCCAGAATGGCCTTCACAAAGTGGATTAGCCACATTGATGAGGAATCCAACGCCATATTGATTGAATCAACCGCACATGGATCGCGCAGCCGCCTCTTGAACGCAGGGCAATTAGCCCGCCAAAGACACCGGGCAGGCGAGCAGGTGGAAGAATTCGACTATCGCGTCCGAACGCAGTTTCCACATCCACTGGCTTATGTCTGGAGAGAACTGCAGGTAGCAGGCGCTGATCGCTACCACCGGTTTAGGGCCGTCACGAAAGCTGCGGAAGGCCACACCTGTTTCCTGGCCTTGATTGCAGTTCTAATGAGCCGTGCGGCAGGCCAACCCATCAAGTATGTTGGAGAGATCGCGAAACGGCTCTCTCAAAGACGCAGCGGCACCAATTTCGGCGACTGGTTTGCCATCCTCGAGGAGGTTAATGAAGGCAAAACATTCCGTGGACTCAAAGGCAGCAGTCCCTTTGTCGAATTGACACAACTCAGTGCCAATGGAACTTGGGAGCAAGCGATCAGGCATTTGATGGCCCTGCGAAACGATGACAGCCATGGACGAATTGCACCGGCCAGCGTCTCCGCAAATCTTCTCACGGAGGCCGAGAAGTCGCTCGAAACTGTTTATCGTGCCACTGAGTTCCTGACAGACTATCAGCTTCTTTTCATCACGGACACGCAGTTAGATTCACTCCGACAAATCAACCGGTTTCAGTACCGGGACCTCACAGGAGACAATGCACTGGCTCAATTACGTGAAGATCAATCATCACGGGCCGACCTTGAAAAAAACAGCCTGTACCTGCGGGACCGCCAGAAGAACCTCCATCTTTTCCGGCCTCTGCTGCAATATTTGGAGTGTCCTGAGTGCCATCAGTTGTCCACCTTCTTCCTCGACACCTACGACCCGGCTTCTGGCGGCAGTGCCGTGGGACTGAAAAGCTTTGAGAGAAACTCCGTGCGCACCGAGCCTATCGCCGAGGACTTCCGGCATGTGGGGCTTTTGCCCACAATATGAAGACAGCCCGACCGCTCAATCACCATGGCACGCAAACCTTTCCATCGGGCATCATTCGACGATCTGAACATTAGCCCCTATCAATCGGCCTTGGTCAGAGAATGTGAGATTTGCAAGTGTCAATACACCATCGACGCCCATGAACCTTGGGAGTGGGCGGGAGGTGTAACATCGTTTGCCAATTTCGAGTGCTGTGAACACTGGTGCCTCGCCTGCACACTCGGAGTAGGCCCGACCGATTTTCCTGAATCCTATCCCGAAGAGGAGAGTGCAGCAGAACTTGATCCGACCGATGAAGCCGCTGTTGCAGAGCAAGCCAGAGGAAACATCGCTGCTCTCCAGATCGGACCAAGGTATGAAGATTGGGCAGATGACCGCACAGACGAGGTTTATGCAGCCCAGTGTCGTGGAGACATCCTGAAAGCTTATTCCTTCTTCACGGATCAGGGCATTACACTGATCATCATGCCACTGAATCGGGCTATCAGTGACCGCTCGGTTCACTACCCCAACGGCATCACCTATTACCCTCCTGGCACGCCAAATCTCGATGGCCTGGATCATCTAGACCAAGTGGCAGACCCAGATGATCATGATCGAGCAATGCGCTTGTCCGAATACGCGGGAGCGAACCTCGGCAATCTCAGACAGCACGCACTGCTGGTTTTTCCCGCAACCCTGAATCCTCAGCTCATCGCGAAAGCAGATCACGATGTTCATCTCGATCTCATTCGCCGCATTTCAGAAGAGGTGGACAAGGTTTGCCTCAACTTTGTGCGCTACTACAGTTGCAAACTGGAAAAGCCTCATGCCATTCCTGCACGGGCGGGCCAGACGGAGTCGGACCCGGCCATGAGTATTTGCCTCGTTTATGATCCCGCGAAAAAGACGTCCCGAATCTACGGGGGAGCAGCATTCCCATTCGCTTTCACAGGCGGAATCGGCATCTGGCTGCGACAGCCCGAGTGGCAAAGATTCCCAGGCGAAGGGGAGGTAGGCAAGATCGTGTATCACGCACTCACGCTCTATGCCACCATGCTGGAATCCAGCAGCGATACTAACCGGTTTATTCAGGCACTTTCACTGTTGGAATTTCTAGCCTTCCCCAGCGGCTATGCAAAAATGGTGGAGGTCAAGAAAGTCATTGCGCGTTACGTCGCGACAGATCAAGCCTCCTATAATTCCGTTCTCGAACGATTTCGTGAACTAACCGCAAATAAAGACCCCGTTTCAAAAATCGAGTCGGGCCTGCGCACCCGCGTGATTCATATCGGTGACCGGATCGAATCGCTGATCCCAAATCCCAGAGACCGGCGGAAGCTATTTGTGGAGCTGGACGGTTATATACGCCCGGTGATCGATCACATGATTCTCCACTCCGAACTCGGGTTTGATGAATATTCCGAGATCCGCAAAACCTTGCCTGCATTCTTACAGCAGACTTTGCCCTCCTGAGCACGGCGCAGCCATCCAGTTTATCATCAATCAGTCTCCTCCCATTCTCATGAGAAAACAATCTGGCAGTGTGGTTTACTCCCCAAGCGATCTGGTTCGCTATTTCACATCACCGTTTGCGTCATGGATGGATCGTTTTCATCTGGAAAATCCAGCTGTGTATGTTCCTGAAGAGGAGACGGAGGATCAACGATTGATTTAAGCTTTCGCATCTCAGCCCAGGCTTTGGGGGTGATGTCCTTGACCTGCTGGTTGTTCATGGGCGACGCCAAAAGCGGTGCACGCGCCGCCGTGTTCTACACGCTGATTGGCAACTGTCACCGAGAAGGCATCAACGCCGAATCCTATCTCACAGACCTCTTCACCCGCCTGCCCTCAGAGACCAATCAGACCGTCCACCGCCTCACCCCCAAAGCCTGGGCGGCTGAACAAAGTGCTCTCAACCAATCGCAAGCAAAAACCTGCGTGGCCTCAATGTAGCCAAAACTGTCAAGCTCCCAGGGGCGGAGCTGCGTTTGACGGATACTGAGAAGCTGCATCGCCAGCGGGATTTGCGTGGCATCTGTGATCACCATCTGCGCGCCGCCCGGCAGCAACACCTTCAATGCACCCGCCAAGGCCGGGGCAGGCTGCAAGCCTGCGTCCACCAGCACCTGGGCAAAACACACCGGCTCGGGCCTGTCCATCTCCTGGTCCCGGGATGTTGTCCCCGCCTTGTTCCTGCGCTGCTGGAGCCAGGTGGCGAAGGTTGAGTAACGCACCCCGGCCAGTTCAGCGAACCGGGTCAAGCTCAGGCCGCTGCGATCAAACTCGGCTAGCAACGCCTCCCGGCGCTCCGGCGGCAGCCTCACACGCCCCCGTTTGTCTGTCTTCAAGATCATCGACGTCACACTCATAAACGTCGTACTTCATTCGCTACGAGATTTACGATTCCACCGCTATCCCATGGCGCTTGGCGTAACGGTTACCGGCAAAATGGAGCGATACTCAAACATGCGGGCGAACCCGGCCAAAAGCATCGGCTTCAGCTCCGCCGAAGCCGATGCGCAAAAAGCAGATCGCCGCTCGCGGTGTGCCGTCGAAATATCACGTCGTCAAAGGCATCACACACTACGGCATCTATCGCGAAGGCTTCGAGGAAGCCATGCGAGTAGAGACAGCTTGGTTTGAGAAGCATCTGAGAGGGGCGACACTGAGGTGACACGCACTCATGAAGTATATCATCAACTCACCAACTAGGCGCAAGCAGAGGTAAACGTCACTCTTAGATTCGGATCTGAAGTCCCCAGATAAAGTTCATGACCCAGCAGGTTTGACATGTCGAGGACGGTTGCATCAACAAGAAGGACATCCCAGTTTGTTGAGCCCTCCTTGAACTCAAGAGTCTGCCCACGCAGTTCTTGCCAAGGCATACCGTATGGTTTTATCAAAACGACCAAGTCTGCACTGTTGCTAAAACCAGAGGCTTCCCATGTCAGCGTCCAGTGACTTCCTGCTTCCACACTGACTTGTATCCAGTGAACACTCAGCGGCCAAGTTTTACATTCCCATTCCAAGTTGCCTTCCCCCGGTACAACTCTCAGTTCTATCCGAAGGCTCGGCAGCCGAGGTGGAAAACGACGAGCTATGGCCTCCGCAGTGCTCCCAGGGACAGGGATAATCAGCGTCTTGCAGAAATTCAGCCATTCATTCTTCAGGGTGGTCTGGTTATCGTTCAGGATGACATCAAGGGCTTTCCACGGCCCCTTCGTCAACGCGGCGGTATTCGTATCTGAAATGGAAGGCCCTGATCTCATTCCGGGTCTGCACCAGATTTCGCGGTGAATCCCCTGACAGGTGGATTCCAAATGTTCCATGAAAGGGAAAGTCCAGTATGGACTCGGACTCAGACGGGAAATGTTACCCACACCGGTGATTCCAAGAGGAGCACAGCGGAGGAAATCAGGTCCATAATCAAGATACGAAGCGGTATTTTTAGCTGCGCCAACTTCTGCAAAGACTGCACTCATTTCTGCCAGAGAGAGCCAGTGTGGCTCCATGAGGGTGTCATTCAATGCGATGAACTGCCAAACGTGCTCCAGTTCGTGGGTCAATGCCGAGCACAGCCAATCTTTTTCTTGCTCGACCGAACGCAGAGGTTGGGGCAACTCGATGCAGACCAGAAACTCGAAGCAGTCTCGCTCATCATTAAAATGCGGCATTGTGAACGCCTCACTGGTTTCACCCGTGACGAACTTCATGACTGGACCGATGACAACCAGCAGCTCAAACTTGACGCCGTTCGTCTCCGAAAGGAGTCCAAGATGAGCAGCCCCCCAGTTACTCAGGACGTCCTTCGCTGCCACCACCAGTTCTTCTCGCACACCGATCCAAACCTGAGAATGGAATTCAGGGAGCAGTTTTGGATATGAATTCCATTTGGACGGTGGTCTGAAACTGATCAAATACTCCCCGGCGTCGGGCTTCTCTGGCACCAAGCGCATCTCGATGTTCTTACTGACTGGCTTGCTACGCCAGGGTAGGCTTGAAGTGACATGGCGAACACGCTCATGGCACCGTTTTTGCCTGTTGTTGGTTTTGGGTGGCATGGGGACAGCTAGTTTTTGGTGGAACGATCCCAGCAACTGAATGCCCGGAATCCGATGCGCGTAATCTTGGTTGAGAGAGTGTCATTTGGCTCAATGTCGAACAGTTCCAAGGCCCTGCCGCGTGTCGGTTCGTCCAAAGCGGGCCAGACAGTGTGCATCCGATGAATGAACTTGTAGATATTGAATCCCTCCGGAGTATTGCTTGTTCTACGTCCAATAGGCATCTCAACGGCACCCAACTCTTCGGGTAGCCACTCGCTTGCCAGTGGCTCCTTAATCTCAGGAAAGAACAAGTCTTTGGCTAGCAGAGGGAGGTCGGATGCTTTTTTCGTGTAAAGTCCCCCACGAAAAGGAATCGGATGATCCGAACTCGGCCAGAGCGCTACCATGTCAGGATCGTCGGAATATGAAGTGATTTGCCCTATCCAACGTGCTGGAGGCTTGCCGGCTAGCGCCTGATATACACAATACTTACCCAATTCAGTGCTTTTCACAGGATCTGCTCCAGTGATGGACGGGAGAAGATAGTCCAGTAAAACAGCATCGTATGGTGAGGCTTGTTCGACGGCTGACCTGAGTAGCGACATTGCTGACTCGGCATCCTGGGCAAGTGTGAATTGGATATCGTAGTAGCTCCCAGCAAAGTCGATCAAGAACTTCATTAGTTGATCGCGCCAGATAACTTCATCCTCGACCATCAGAAGACGAAAGGCAGGCAATACAATTGAGATGTTTGTTAGTGACTCTTGTGTGTTCATGTGTTCATTGCATTTAATCCCATCTTTTCCATGGAGGTGCGTACAGGCATAACAAATTCAAAAACGGCACCTTTGCCAAGCTCCCCTATTTCGCGAACACTTCCACCGTGCGCCTCAATGACTCTCCGAACATAGGCAAGTCCTAACCCTCGCCCGTTAGTGTTTGCCGCGTTGCGAAAAGATCTTCCGTCAAAAATTCGCTCTTTAATATCCCCTGCCACACCACAGCCATTGTCTGCATAGCGCAAAACGACAGACTCTTGATCATTCAAAAAGACCGACTGTAATGACAAGACGATACTCAATTCTGCATCCTTCCTTACAAAATCACGTGAGTTGTATGCGAGCTCGATAAAGACATTCGCCAAGTGATTCCTGTCCCAAAGTCCATTTACTTGCCGGGGGATGCTCTCCCAGCACCACTGCCCGTCGTTCGTAACGACGATGCGGAGTGCTCCCTCGACAATCTTTGAAAGGTCAGATTGCTCAAGATGAAGTCTGACTTCACCGATTCGATCTTTAAGTCTTCGCACAGAATTGCGCGCTTGATCGTGAAATGCTTCAAGATCATCATTTATGGGTTTCAGTTCCGGCAACTTTGCCTCGCGGAGACGGTAACGGGCTATAAAGGCGGCAAATGGACTGATCTGGCTCAATAAATTATGGGCGGTCGTCCGAAGCGCCTGTTCATGGGCATCCACGACGATCATCTTCTGTCGTATCTCCTCCCGGCTAACTCTATCGAGCAATCCCCCCAAAACCACGGACAATGCACCAAGTTGCTTGGGCAACTCTGCGGGCAATTCTTCGACCGCATCAGCGGAGAAATTGATCGTCAACTTGCCTAAGACGCTTTTTTCTGAAAGCAGCGGCAGATCAATGGAGATGTCGCCCTTTTTGCGTTCGAGAACTTCAAACTGAGATTTCCATTTTATGCAATAATACTTTAATCCTCTTAATGTGCTGCCCTCACGATCAGCCTGGCCATCGTCAGTCAATCTCAGTGCGATCGGCTCGCGTTTCCTGATGCAAAGCCAAGCGGTCTCATTGTCGGCTCCATCGTCGTCGAAATAGACCTCCCCCGCCATGAAACGTTGCTTGTGTTCTGAACTGAGTCCAAGAGAGAGTTTTCCGACAAGCCGATTGGGGCGTTCAGCGTCGCGAAGATAAAATCGCAGCTTTGCATGTTCAACGCGAAGCCATTTCTTGATCTCAGCCAAAATGAGTTCCAGAGCAGCCGAGAAATTGTTCATGCCCTCCAGCTTTCTTATCAACTCAAAGGAGTTGTAGAGAAAGGCGCGATCTCGAAAAGTTAAAACCCACCCCCTAGGGGCACCTTCTTTGTCTGACAGTGGATGACACTCCCTCAGCCAGACACCACTCATCCTGCTAGTGATGCACTCTTCCTCTCGGCTTTCTCTTACTTTTGAAGGAGTGAGAGCTTCGCGAACTTTTGGCGTGAGTTCAAGAGAATCAAGATAAATGGGCTCCGTTTGCCATCCTGGAACGGAGAGCCGTAGTTCAAGCAAGTCACAAGCTCTCTGATTGGCGAATAGGATGCGCTGGTTGCGATCTAGAAGGAGCGATGGCGAATAATTGGCTTCAATGCTCTCTTGTAGCAGCTTGAGACGAAGCCCCTGATCCCAACTAGGTTTGATGCGTTCACTCAAGTTGCAGACAAACCTAGCATCTGCCTGACTGAATACCTCATTTTCTGCGCTCTCCAAAAGGAGAATGCCTTTGACATCCGGCAACATAATGCACGCGACCTCTCTCTTGAAGGCACTCAGTCGGGTTTGGCGTAGAACGCTGTTCACGCGATCGGCTGGAAGCAGAATGCCTTTTTGGCCACTGATACCCAACAATTGAGCGAAATGAGATGGGATCGGTATGTGAACGAAGTCGCTTCGCTTGAGCCCTGGTGCCAACGAATCGAAAAGAGGTGAAAGGGTTTCGCCCTCAGCCTGAGGGTGCCTAATCGCTAAGTAGATGATTCTGCTGACCGAACGCAGTGAACGAAGAATTGGTGGCGCTATGGCAGAGAGCACAGAATCCGTCTCCCAGGCTGCGTCCTTAGTGAGTCTCCAGAAAACCTTGAGAATCTCCTGCTCAGCCTTCTCTCGAAGCGCCCTGTCCAAGAAAAGCCGCCTCTCCCTAGCCCGCCTGTATCCCCGGAGAATACGCTGGATAGCACTAGTGCGCAGCGGGTGTTCATGCAGCGGGTCGTCCCTGCCATCAATCAATATAGCGGAAGCCGGTTTTCCATCGTGATCACGACAAAGAACCCAGTGGTATCCATCTTTGCTGGAGTGAAACTCTTCCTCTTTCGTTTCAGGTTTGGTTGCAAGCAAAGCCCATATTGAACGCACAGGCTGGGGTAGCTGCTCAATATCGCCAAGTTGGCTGGTTTTGACCCATGCTTCCTGCCAATCGAGTGACCAGCAGCTGATCTTTTCATTAGGAATACCTGTGAGATGATTCAAAGCCTGGCGCAATTGATAACGCAAGTTAGCAATTGCCTCACCATGACCATTTGTAGCCTCACTTATTGTGCGGTGAAAGCGTATCGCGACACCATCCACAAGTCGCATGAGAGAAACGTGATCGCTGTCGGAGAGAGGGCGCACCTTTTCCTCAAACGGAAGTTCCTCGTAGAGGCGGTAGGCGTTGCCCCAGTCATGTCCAAACGCATAAAGGTCACCGATGCTGCGTCTCGTAAAATAGTCGGTGGCGAAAGATTCCGTATAGGGGCTGAACCATCTAAGCATGCCCTCTTCACGCCGGGCGAAGCCTGCAAGTTCTAACAGGTGGGGTTCCTCGCCGACATAAACTGGCTCGTGCGTCCATAGCAATTTTTCCAGATCCCCCAGCACTGCGAGGCTTTCTCTCTCGGAGTGCAAAGATAGCCTGTTAGATTCGACCGGACTTGCTTCTTTCGCTGCAGCGAGAATGCAGTGACAACCGTAGCGAAAGGGCACGACGCCTGCGACTGGAACAATATGTGTATCAGTCAGTTTTACAGGTAGATGCCCCAATCCAATGCGTGTCGGAACCAATCCTGGTTGTTCGAAATGAAAGTTCAGTTTGTCTCCGATACTCCAGAACACTGCACGAGCCAGAGACACATCTCCGCCAGTTCTCTGAAAAATCTCATGGAAGACCTTGCGCGCCTCGTTCAGCGCTTTGGGGAATTGAAGGCGTGCTTGCCTCATGCGCTTGGTCAAAAACCGGTGAAAATGGCGGCGGTCATGCGAATGAACCACAAGTTGATTAGCGCAACTCCACGCTGACGTGGGGCTGCCGTCAACGAGATCGATCAGATTTCCCTCTCCGGTGACGACCGTGATCAGCACCCTGTCTTTAACAAGGCTCTGAACGCTGCTAAGCACGCGATGAGCCAGCGTCTTGGAGATTCCATCCAAATTTGTCAGGAACAACCTTAGCGGGTGGTTGGGCGAGTAGTTTTGTCTCACCGCATCCGACCACTCTTCTATCGTATCACAAGACTTCACATCACCTTTTATTGAAAGAGCCTGAGCCACGACGTGTTCTCGACATATTAACTTAGGTCCCGCAAAGGCCACTATTGGGAACGGCTCCCTGCCTTGTTTTTCGCGGAGCCGATTAATGAGTTCAAGCAGGTAACGTTTGCCTGCACCAGGCGGCCCGATGATTACAGCGCTCAAATCGCGATCAAGCAACTCGTCGAGCTTCCGCGTAGATTGGTCACCAATCAGGCAATATTCAAAGTGGGGCTTCATGAGAGAGGCGAACTGGTTCTTGCTCCTTCCAACTCTTCTTCTAACAGAGCTTCAAATCGGGAGCGTTGCTGGTGGCTCTCCGCAACGATGTCCCATCGCGCCATCCGGTAAACACCACTCTCATAGCCAAGGAGGTGATGAATAACAAGTTCGTCGCAAATCTCGATGCAACGAGCGACTCCCACTCCAATACCGTGCTTTTTGAACTGAGTTTTAAGCCAAAGAGGCTCTGCCTCGCCTCCCTTTTCTGCCGAGTGGGCAAACAGCAGAGCTGCCGCACGCGCCTCGACACAAGACAAATCGTTCAATAACCCAATGATTCGTGTTGCTGAGATGATTCTGTTGAGAGCCTTGCGCAACGCCTCTGAGGGACTGGCTCTGCCGGCTTCCTCGACGAAAAATGCTCCCAATTCCTGGACGAGTCCAGGGACGCGTCCAAGCCTGTGGATCGCATTGCGAAAGTCATGACGACAAGACGAAAAATCGAAGCCCATATCTACTAGCGGGCGCTCTATAATCTCCATGGCCTCATCAATGCTCAACGGCGGCATTGGGGCAGCTTCCAACCTGATAAAATTGTCGTCTTTCGAGTGCACAGCATGTTTCATCAAGCCCCAGCGACCAACGAGAATCATGCGATAAAGTCCATTGACGGCGAGATGAATGAGCACGCCCATCGTAGGCAGGTCCAAATGTTTATCCGTCTCGTCGAGGACGATTTCGAAAGGCCCGCCCAGTCTTGACTTTACCTTTGCCAAGAAATCGGGCAATGAGTCGGCCGGATCGTGATAGGCTGACAAACTAGGGTCAATGGCCATTCGAATCGCTCTGGCAAGCGCGAGGTCTTGGACCGGTCGGGCGAATAGATCCACATAAACGCCTCGGCCATCCCGATTTCCACCTGATGAGGCGGACAAGTGACGCTTAACCAATGACGTTTTTCCCATCATGGAAGGACCGATTAAGGCAAAGTTTGTGTTCGGATTATCTCGGAGTGTTTGCAAGATTGCATGGCGTCCACGAAACGAGGCATCCACAGCCGGTCGCTGATGGTCAAACGGGTGAAGCTGTCCAGGCTTGAATTGGGAACGGATCAATTGCTTCAGAGTCTCAATGGGACGAGGTGAGGATAACAGTTCTGCAATATTTGCAGGCTGTAGCACAAGGGCGAGTCGCCCGGCTGTTCGATGTTTTGCGAGTTCATACTCTTCATCACCACAGGCGAGAATAATCGGCATGTCCCCCGCGCTCTCGACTTTTTTCCAGAACAAAGAGTCTGCCTTAGCCCACGAAGCATCGCATGATGCGAGAATCAGGATGTAAACTTGATCGGCACCAAGGCCCCGCAATGCCACATTCGGACGATTAATCGTGAAGACTAGTGTTCTGTTGACGATCTGTCCAGGGCGGGCCGTCACGCCGAGCGCACCTGCAAACATGTGCATCAGAGTGTGCGCATGCCCTTCAAAAGCGGAATCGCGGCCTTCGCGGAGCAATGAAAACCTGCCCTGGGAGGTTGCTATCCCTTCTTGAAGATGAGGGAGTGAGGTCATGATCAAAAAGCAGGTTCTAACTCTGCGAGGCAGGCTTCCAGTTGAGTCCGGGCTTCAGGGGTGTATGTGGCCTCAATTACGTCAAGTTGAGCTGAAACTTGGGATTCCGACATGCCCCCAAGCGGGTTAGAATGGCGAAAGCCTCCGTTGTGACCAGTTCTTGCCAAGACTTGGACGGCTTGGTGGACGGTAAGATTCTCCGCCACCCATAGACGAAGGTGAAGTCGGATCCGTTCGGCTGCCATTCCAACAGATTTTGCTAGGCTAATCCAAACTGAAGCGGGAGATGTGCCTTTAGCTCCGGGTGTCATAACGTTGGAAAGTCGCACCTGCGCATGCAGAGCAACCGAGGAAAGATAGTCAGGGAGTGAAAGTGCCTGAAAACCAGCAACATGCACAGCGGCGTCCAGTTTACGTAATTCGGCTGCGCACCGGGCGGCCGTCCTTGCCCGTTCAAGGTATCGTTCCGTAGGTTTGGGTTGGCTCATATGAGCGGTGGTGGAAAGGACAAGCCGCTCGATGAGCAAGGCATCCATGGCATGGGATTGAGTATTATTGTTCATAGTAGGTCAAGATGGAGGGTTTGGGCTGAAAGAAGTGCAAAGTTCAAGCAGACAGGAGATCACGCATGCGACCGAGAAGGCGGTGTTTGCGAACGCGAACCTGCCCAACGGACATTCCCATCTGCGGGGCAATCTGTGCGGCGGTTTGGCTTGCATTAATGGACAGCTGCAACAACTCGCGTTCTGATGGATCAAGTTGTTTGAGAGCCTGATCCAACCGATCAAAAACTTCCGGTCGGGATTCTACGGCCACTTCATCAAAGTGAAGAACCGCGTCCTCGCCTCCAATCTCCATCCATGCCTGTAATTCAAGGCTCTCTTGGCGAAGCGGATCATTTTTGTCCTTGTCGAGCATGTCATAGGCGTGGTTACGACCAATCACAAAAATCCAAGTGCTGAGCTTGGCACGCTTCACCTTGAAACGATGCAAGCGGTTCAGTGCCTTTACCACGACTTCGGAGGCGAGGTCTTCGGCATCGCATGGACGCACCCCCCAAGAGTGTGCGTGTGCGTTCACAATGCCCCAGACAAGCTCAAAGAACTCCTCCTCAGCAGTTTTTTCCTGGGCTATGACCGCCCTGATCAATTCGGCCTGACTGGCGTATGATGAAGTGTGGTTGGGCATAATGCGTTTGGTTCACAAGATGATACGGGAGAGCGTTACAGGATTCTGTTTTTCCATTCTTTTGTCCACCTTTCGCCGGTCCGGGGAACAACCTTTGTGACCATGACTGCGAACCATTCCCTTTTCCTCCTCTCTGTCCTCGGTACCTCGATGATGCCGGTGTCAGCGCAGACGGTGCCGGCGACAACACCCAAGCAGGCTGGAGTGCCTGCTTCACCTCCTGCGTGGTTCAAGAAGCTGGACCGGGATGGGAGCGACGAGATTTCGCGGGAGGAGATGCCGAAGTTGTTCGGGCGGATGGATGTGGACAAGCGTCTGGTTAGGAGCATCATTCATGGCGGTGGGGATGGATGGTTAACGAGAACTCTTCCTTGCAAATACGAGCTAATCATGGGGACCTGGGCCGCCATGATTGCTCAATCAACTGTTCGAGTTAGTGTCTGTCCTGGCGTCAGAGCGGCTATGCTGTCCGACGGCCTCAAAGGGCCAAGAGTGCCCGCAAGCTCACGCTGACGCACTGTGGCAGGTCGGTCCCATCCGACCTGCCACAGCATCCGGACAGCGACCAGCTTAGCCGCAACCTGGATGTCAGGACAGCTTCAACATACAAAGAGTGTCCGCTTTACCGATGCCGATCTCGCCTTCTTTGAGAAGAACATCCGCCCGGTGCTCATCACGAGCTGCTACGAGTGGCACAGTGTGGAGGCAGACAAGCTGAAGGCCGGGCTGGCACTGGATGCGTGGGCGGCCTTGCTGAAGGGAAAGCCGGAGGAGAGTCTGCTCATCGCCTCTCTGCGGCATGATGATCCTGATTTGAAAATGCCGCCGGAGAAGCATGGCGGAAAGTTGAGCGATGCAGTCATCGCGAACTTCGTGGAGTGGGTGAAGCGCGGCGTGCCGATGCCGGAGGGCCAGTCAGTGGCCGCTCAGCAGAAGATGAAGGCGCGTATGGATCATTGGGCGTTCAAGCCGGTGCAGGACTCGCCTGCGCCAGTGGTGAAGAACGCGAACTGGCCGCTCATGGAGGTAGATCGCTTTGTTTTGGCGGAGTTGGAGAACAAGGGCCTCGCACCCGTGGCGGATGCGGAGCCTGCGGCCTTGCTTCGTCGCGTGCATCTTGATCTGACAGGCCTGCCGCCGACAGCGGAGCAGGTGCAGGCTTTTCTCGCGGCACCGAGCGAGTCGCGAATCGAGGCGGTGATCGATGAACTCATGAAGTCGCCGCAGTTTGGCGAGCGCTGGGGCCGTCACTGGTTGGATGTGGCGCGGTATGCGGAGAGCAGTGGCAAGGAGACGGATTTCGCCTATCCGCAGGCGTGGCGGCATCGCGATTATGTCATCAAGGCCTTCAATGCTGACATGCCGTTTGATCAGTTCATCCGCGAGCAGATCGCGGGCGATTTGTTTGCGGCACGCGATGACAAGCAGCGGGCGGAGTTGCTCATCGCGACCGGATTCCTCGCCATCGGGCCGAAGTCGCACATCGAAAAGAATCCGCTCCAGTTTGAGATGGATGTCGTGGATGAGCAGATCGACACCGTGAGCCAGGCCTTCCTCGGCATGACGATGGCCTGCGCCCGCTGCCACGATCACAAATACGATCCCGTCTCGCAGCGCGACTACTACGCGCTGGTGGGCATCTTCCGCAGCACGGACACGAAGTTTGGTACGATCAAAGTCATCCAGAACAACAACCCCAGCACGCTCGTGGCACTGCCCGCCGTAGCGGAGCAGCCCGATGCGCTGAAGCCCCTCTCGCCGCGTGAACGCAGCCGTTTGGAGACCGCCATCGCGAAGAGTGCGGCCCACATCGCCGAGCTGACGAAGAATCGCGAGTTCGCCTCTGCCCAGTTTGTGCGCACGCGGCTTCGTCTGGAGACGAATCGCGCCCACCTCGCCGCGTATGAGGAGGACGGCACGCCGAAGCAGTTCGTCACCTGCATGCTGGAGCGTGAGAGGCCGCGCGGCACCGCGCTGCTGCTCCGTGGCGATCTCCCAGTTCCGATACCTGAAGCTTCGACACATGCTGAGGGTCTGCGACCACGCCGGTGACCCGGCGGTCTCGCCTCGGCGACCAGGGCATTGTAGCCTTCCGCTTCGCTTAACAGCGTCGGCAATCCGGGAGAGCGTATATCGGGGCTCAATATCTCGCCTGCGTCTGCCCCTGTCAACGCTTCGGAGCAGTCCTCACAGACTGGCCAGCATGACTGGCTGGGTCTTTGCTGTATGACTCTTTCATACACGGCTTCAAGTTCGTTTCAACTGGCGCATCTATCCGTCAAGACAAGCGCCTGCTGAAGCCAGGTTGACGGAAGTGTGCCAAGAGCTACGCGGCTCGTTGTTTCAGCTTCTGGTTCTCTGCCCAGGCTCTTGGCGTGACGTCTTTGACCTGATGGCATGGTCATGCTCGGCAGGCGGGTCAGCACGATCGAGGCATTCATGCATTCGCAGAACTCAGACAGATTTCCCTTGCAACTTATGATAACAGGGAACACGGGAATTGGAGTCCAAAACTGCTGACAATCAGGGCCTTGGAGAGAAGGCGAGAGCTCCAAAACCCGAGATTAGTTACGTTTTGCTCGGAATGTCGCTGTAAATTCGCGTTATCAGGGAATTCAGAGAGACCATTTCGATCTTAGAATAGTCCACCGCGGCGAACAAAGGGAGCAAGGAGAGGGCATCTTTTCCAGGCGAAGCCAAATTCGGAAAGCCACGCGAAGCACGGCAATCCCACCCTCTCCGCCATTCTTCGCTGACTTTAGGAGGCGAAGAATGCCCTCCGAAGCTCGCAGAGCGAAGGATGGGGCTGATCTTGTCCCGCCCGGCTTCGAATGGCACGCCATCTTTGCAACTCCGGTGCATCATTTATGCCCTACATCTATTTGATTTGAAGTCCGACTTTAGGAGGCGAAGAATGCCCTCCGAAGCTCGCAGAGCGAAGGATGGGGTCCACCTTTCCTGCAATAGTTTAATCAGGTCTTTTTCAAAGCCAAGCCACCATTCGAGGTGGGTGAATGCCATCCGGGGCTGAAATTAGAGAAATACCGCAACATATGAGGCTCAAGATGGCTAGTGGTAGCCGACATAATGGACCCGTCTTCGGGCGTATCCTAAGCTACTCCCTGCGGACATCTAATTCGGTAAATTTTGTGCTAGCGTTCCACAGTGTAAGCTGGATTATGAAGAATATTCTACAATGTCCTTAGATATTTATCTCCGCTTCTTGGAATTTAGCCAGTTTCGCAGACTCGGCCATGTACAACTCGATATAGATAAGAAGACCACGATTCTGGTCGGAGCCAACAATAGCGGTAAGACATCCATCTTATCAGCAATACGCCATTTTCTCGCTGATAGCACTACCTTTGGGGCTTTCGACATTAGCCTGTCTGTGTGGCCTAAACTGCGGGCGCTTGGTAAAACCTGGGAGAATCTGACGGAAGATCCTTTAACAGTTGGAGGACCTGACGATGTTTGGCAAACACAACTCGAAACGCTTCTCTTGTGCATGCCTTCCCTGGATCTCTGGTTCCACGCAGAAGCTGGCATGTATCACTATGTTTCTCCTTTTCTTTCAAAACTCAGTTGGGACGGCGGACTTGTGGGACTTCGTTTGAGGCTGGAACCAGCGTCGGACATTGACGCCCTGAAGCAGCTTGCTTGGACCTATGCGACCGCACGCGCACCAGTCAAAGACATGGGAAACGACTCCCTTGCTTGGCCCATCGACATTTTGGACTTCTGGCTACGCGAACCACTCGAACTGGGGCAAGTCCGTGCCTACAAGCTGAATGCGGATAACAATCCACTGAACGCCTCTGAAAGCTATACAAGGCAGGTTCTGCCCCCCGGGGCCGATTCGGTGGATCGCAAGCAAGTCAAGAAACTGATATGCGTTGATTTCGTCGCGGCCCAACGGGGACTTGGCAGAGAAGAGGCTGATTCACGATCCGCTGTCGGGGCTCATCGGGTTGGAATGTTCTCAACACAACTGCTGAAATTTGCACGTCAACACTTCAATGTTACCAGCACAGGGCACGGACATCGCGCTGACCTTATCAAGGCCGTCGCTGACGCTCAGCTAGACTTGGACAAAAAAATTCGGGACGCTCTCGCTGACTCCGTAGAGGAAGTGAAGATGCTCGGCTATCCCGGCTTGAACGACCCCCAAGAAATTCGTTTTCGCACGCGCATCCAAACGGCTGACCTGCTCGATCATGGAACAGCAGTCCAATACAGCATGCGCCCGGACTCCCTTGACGAACTCCTGCCGGAGTATTCCATCGGCCTCGGCTACCAGAATCTTCAATCCCTCAGCTACCAGTTGGTTTCGTTCAAAACAGCCCGACTGAGACCTGAAAAGGATTCCCCTGCACCCGTTCACCTAGTGATGATCGAGGAGCCGGAGGCGCACCTCCATGTTCAGGTGCAACGCATCTTTGCAGACAAGGCGCACAAACTGATCAGCCCGACTGAAAAGGATCAATCAGATCTCAAGAGTCAGCTCTTGATAAGCACTCATTCGAGCCACCTCGCTCATGCGGAGAGCTTTGACAGATTGCGATATGTTCGCCGAGTTGCAAGGGGCGAGAACAATCTCATGCCATCGACCGAGGTGGTCAATTTGGGACAAGTCTTTGGGAACGACAATGCGACTCGAATTTTTGCTGAGCGCTATTTCCGCGTTCAGCACACGGATTTGCTGTTTGCAAATGCGGCTATTTTTGTAGAAGGAGTCGCCGAGAGAATGTTGGTACCGCTTTTCATTGAGCGGGACTTTAAATCGCTGGACAGCCGGTACATCTCCTTCCTCGACATTGGTGGAAGTCATGCCCACCGACTGAAGCCCCTTGTCGAAAAGTTGCGAATTCCGACGGTCATCATTACTGATGTCGATCCTTGCGAAGAAAGGGACGGCAAGCCAAAGAATAATGGCACCCCTACCAAGAAGCTCGTTGCAGTTGCAAACACGGGACAACCTGGACTCCACTGCGGCAATCCAACCCTGCGAGACTGGCATCCAAAACGACAGTTACTCGACAACTATAAAGAGCCTACCGAGGCGGAGATGGTATGGCAAGAGGCTCCGGATTGTTCTGTTAGATTTGCTTGGCAGTTGCCAATTGAATCAGCCGCGGGGTGCTGGCCCAGCACTTTTGAAGATTCACTCGTTCTCACAAACCTGCCATGGTTTGGAAGTCTCATGGAAGAGCAACGCGACGAAAAGGGACAACCAATTAAGCCGCCCACTGGAGCACTGGGCTCCGTAGCGAAGATGGTCGCGGGAGAAACAGATGTTCCAACTCTTCTTAATTCGCTCCACACCCTCATGCACAAGTCATTCGACAAAGGGGACTTTTCTACGAGCATCTTCGAAATGGTCTCATTGAATGAGCCCGTTGCATGCCCATCGTATATCGCGAAAGCCCTCACGTGGTTGCAAGCACAGCTTGAGCCAATCAAGCCCTCGTGAAATGAGTACCGATCTAATCCTTCCCAGCAACGACCGAGATGCCGGGGTTGTTGAAGAAATCTGCGGCTATCTCACCGAAGATCCTCCTCGCAGCTACTTCCTTTTCGCAGGCGCAGGCTCTGGAAAGACCCGCACGCTTGTAGAGGTGTTGCGCCGGATGACTGGTGTCGTGGAGCACGAGAAAGGCGGCCAGCTTGCTCTGCGCTTGCGCATGTACGGCCGTTCGATACGCGTGATCACCTACACGAAAAACGCGGTAGCGGTGATCAATGGTCGCCTGGGGGACAATAGTTTAGTGGGGGTCTCCACGATCCACGCATTCTGCTGGGAGCTTATCAGCGGGTTCAATGATGACATCCGCGCGGCGCTCATTGCCTTAAAAGAAATTCAATTTGAAAAGATAAGGTTCGAAGCGCTTGCAAAGCCAAGGGGTATCACCCCGGTCAAGCAGCGGGATCTCGATGAGATCACGGCAGAGATCGAAGCGATTCGATCAATTGCAGTCTTCATCTACCATCCTGACCGCGAGTCGCATGGCCCTGGAGCACTTGCTCACCATAACGTGCTCGACGCGACAGCCTGGCTTTTGAACAACAGACCAACCCTTCGAACGATCCTGAAGGATCGCTATCCTATCGTTCTTATCGATGAATCACAGGATACAATGAAAGGCGTGCTGGATGCTCTGATGGGCTTGGCAGAGCCGAGGGGTAGCGGTCTGACTCTTGGATTGCTAGGCGACCATCGTCAGCGGATCTACACCGACGGCCATTCGGACCTCCCGAGTCGGGTGCCGTCAAACTGGGCGACGCCCGAACTGCAGATGAACCATCGGAGCCAGCAGCGTATCGTGACCCTAATCAACCGCATCTGGGTTGCCAAGCTAGAGGGTAGAACCCAACCGGCAAACGGCGTAGAACAGCATTGGAGGACCGAGAAGACGGGTGGCTTGGTACGGCTGTTTGTCGGGAGCACCTCTCTCTCCTCCGAGAACAAGGTTCTTGGCGAACGTTGGTGCGCCGATCAAATGCGCGTTGAGAGTGGTTCAGCTGCATGGAACGACGGCGAGCACCAAGTGCTCGCTCTGGAACACAAGCTTGTCGCGATGCGAGGATCGTTCCTTGATGTTTATGGTGCCATGGCACTACTTGACCCCAATGCTGCAGCACCTTCGGGTAGTGGCGAAAATAAGGGGCCTGCCGTCGCAAAGTTCCTGCTGAATGAACTTGCCGAACTCGAACTATGCGTGGGTAGAGACGGCTATATCGACGAGTTCAAGCTCACGGAGGTTCTACGGCGGCACGGTCGCCTCGAAATCATGCCCGGAGACGCGGTGGCTAGAGCAAGCCGAGTTGCCGAGATTCTTCAGGGCATTAGGGAATTTGGTGTTGCATGCGTCAACCCTGCCTCCACGATTGGAGAGATAATCGCACCCGTGTTGACGGCAAAGATCTTTGAGATAGACCACCGCCTTTTGGAAGCTCATGCGGACAAGTCCGCTCCGCCTACTGCACCCACAAGAGGCCAAGAGGAGTCGAAACTAGACCGGATGCGGCGGGGCTGGTGCGCGCTTTTTGCTTCTCCTTGGCCTCAGCTGCAGAAGTACCGCAATTACCTCGCCGGTAATTCCGTGCTCGCCACGCATCAGGTCGTTAAGGGGTCCGAGTATCCCGATGTCATGGTTGTGATGGACGATGTGTCAGCTGGCGGCTTTCTCATTTCCTACGATAAGATCTTTGGTGGCAAGGATCTCAGCGATACGGACAAGGACAATGCGGGTATTGGGAAGGAAACGACCATTGATCGAACTTTACGGCTCCTGTATGTCACTTGCAGCCGTGCTCGGGAAACGCTGGCACTTGTTCTCTGGTCATCAGACACCACTGCGGCCTTAGCGCGTATCCAAGACAGTGGATGGTTCTCACTCGACGAGGTTCGAGAAATACCCGATCCACCATTTACAACGCAAACGCCTTGAGCCCTTTGGCGCGGTAGCACAGCAATCGCGACAAATAGATTCATCGGTACGTAGTTTCTTATCTAGACTGGCTTCTCGGTGGGGAATAAGCTGCCAGGCAAACAATGAACTAATCGGCCTAAGATATTGATCTTCAGGCGTATATCCTTGGAATTCAGCCGCAGTATTGGCGCGGGTCTGTTGTTAGCACACATTTCGGCGAAGGCCCACCTACCATTTCAAGCAAGCCTCGACGGCATCCCCGCTCCAATTTTTTCGCCACTTGTCCCAAGTCCCCCATACCACCACTTGGCATTCTCTCCGCTACCCACGATCTTTATTCGCCCTGTGGCTTAGCTACGCCGCCATGACATCGGTTTACCTCTCCCTCCCATCCCCATTTCCCCACGTATCCCCCCATGGGGATTTTGATCCCCATGGAATCCCCATCCCAGAGCGTTCATATTCAGTCGATTACATCCAGAAATCCCCAAATGGGGAAAATTTGAATTTCTTCCCCATTCCCCAAGCCACGGTTTCCCCAATCAACAATCTCTCCAACCAATCAAAAAACCATAAAACGGCTTCGAGTTTTCACACTTTCGTATAGGTGGCCTGGGAACGCGTCCTGAATGAATGTGGTGCAGAAACTCGTTAAAAACATCAATTCATCCTGAACCCTATGAGTACCCATTCTGGTCCAATCAACTCGGCGGCTGTGACGACGGAGCGTGTTTTCTCTGCCAGTCCTCGAACGGTCTTTGCGACATTCGCGCAACCAGATCGCCTGGCTCAGTGGTGGGGGCCGAAGGGGTTTACGAATACGTTTGAGCTATTCGAGTTCAGGCCCGGTGGGCGCTGGGTCTTGGTGATGCACGGGCCGAATGGGGCTGACTATCCCAACGAGAGTATTTTTCGGGAGATCCAGACCGATGTGAAGATCGTCATCGAGCACGTGGTGAAGCCCTGGTATCTGCTAACGATAACGCTGTCTGCCGTGGGTGACCAAACTCATTTGTCCTGGGTTCAGGAGTTTGAAACCCCCGAGTTCGCTGAACGGATGCGGCCCCTCAGCGAAAGGGCCAATGAAGAGGTCCTGGACCGGCTCGAAGGGGTGGTCAGGAATGAAGCGTGAGTAGGTTTCACTCAAGAGCTGCGGTCTGCTGCAATAACGGTGGCGGCAGGAGCGTATTTCAATGATCTTCTCAGTTCTCATCCCCCTATGAACCGTCGTCGTTTCCTGCTTCAATCCATCGGCACCTCCCTCGCGCTGCCGGGGCTGCCTTCGCTCATGGCCAAGTCCGTCGGCGGAAATTCCGCCGTGCAGGCGGCCAAGGGAGCCGGAGCTGGCGCAGCACGTTTTGTCGCCATTGGCAACCTGCTGGGATATCAGGTAAAGTCTCTTTTTCCCTCCACCACAGGGCGCAATTATGAGAAGACGACGCTGCTGGAGCCGCTGTGGGAAAACCGCCCGCAGATGACGGTCTTCAAAGGCCTGGACCACGGCGTGAAGGGCGGGCACTTCGCCGTGCATTCTTTCCTTTCGGGCGTGTTGAATTCGGAGGCTCAAAATCGCCCGGATGGCAATGTGAGCATTGATCAGTTCATCGCCGATGAGGTGGGCTTTCAGACGCGGTTCCCATCCCTGACGGTGGGGTCCGAAGGCGGCATCCATGGGGGCTGCCAGATCGCCTGGACGAAGTCGGGTGTGCGGGTGCCACCGATCACGGGGCCTGCGGAATTGTTCGAACGGCTTTTCATCAGTGACTCGAAGGAGCGCCAGGCACGCCGCAAAGAGGAAAACAAAGTTCAGGCCTCCATTCTCGATTCCGTCCTGGGGGAGGCGAATCGCCTTTCCCGTCAGGTGAACAAAGAGGACAAGGATAAGCTGGACGAATACCTGACGTCCGTCCGCGATGTGGAGAAGCGCCTGGAACTCCGCAAGCGCTGGGCCAGCCAGCCGAAGCCGCAAGCTCCATTTGAAAAACCGGCCAACCGCAATCCGGTACAGGATCTGCCCATGCTCTATGAGCTGATCGCCCTGGCCTTGCAGACAGATTCCACTCGGATCGCCACCCTGGAGATCGGTGGGGATTTCTTGCCGCAGGACCTTGGCATCGATAAATCCTACCACGGACTTTCCCACCACAGCAATGATCCAGAGACCATCGCCCACCTCATCACTCTGGAGAAGTACCAGATTGAGCACTTTGGTAAATTTATCACTCGCCTGTCCAAAATGCAGGATGGAGAACGGTCCCTACTTGATTCCACCTCGGTGCTATTCGGCAGCGGTATGAGCGATGCTAACTCGCATAAGAACTCCGACCTGCCCATCATCCTGGCCGGTGGCGGTTACAAGCATGGCGAGTTCCGTGAAGTGCCGCGTGAGGGGATCAACAAGGTGCCGCTTTGCAATCTCTTTGTGGACATCGCCCAGCGCATGGGTGTGGAGACAGATTCCTTTGGCAGCAGCACAGGCCGCTTTTCCTGATGCGTACGTACCTTTTTCACCAGGCCAGTCTCGCTGTCAGCATGGCGGTGATGGCATTGACCATGACTGCGCAGGCTGAGGACGCACTGCCTTCGCAAAAGATCGTTCAGCAGTTCATGGGCAGGTATTGCCTGGAGTGCCACGATGCCGATGTGCAGAAGGGGGATCGCGAGTTCGAAAAGTTCGCACTTCCTTTGAAGTCGGAGGCAGACCTCATCTCCGCCAAGGAGATCATTGACCAGCTCACGCTGAAAGAAATGCCACCGAAAAAGGCAGATCAGCCCGGTGATGATGAGCGCCTGGCCATGCTACGTGCATTGCGTGAAGGCACCGTGGCAGCCCGTGGAAAGATCGAGAGTTCCGGTGCCCGTACTGTGATGCGCCGTCTCTCCAGCCGTGAGTATGAAAACACGCTTGCCGCCCTCTTTGGTCGCCGGGTGGATACGCTGGGTCTCACGGGAGATTTCCCCAAGGAGAAAACAAGTCGTCACATGGACACCATTGGTCAGTCATTGGTGACTTCAGGCTTTCTCGTGGACCAGTATTTTCAAGCAGCAAACCGGCTGGTGGAAATGCGCTTGGGCAAACCCCAAATGGAGCCGAAGAGCTGGCTCTTTAATAAAAACTTTGTCCAATACGAAGAACTGCAAGGCTCGCACAAAGCGGCCTTTAAATTCCGCTACCTGAATCTATACGAGCAGCCGAACACGGATACCCGCCAGGGTGGCTACGGCCACATTGAAGACTTTCTCAAAGGCGTGCCAGTCTCCGGCCTATACGATATCGAAGTGGAAGCGCAGGCCATGCATCGCAATACTCATTTCGATCATGCCATCTTCGGCATCGACTTTTCAGAGCCTTTCATCATCGGCGTCGTTCCTGGGGATGTCACCCGTGGCCATATCCACTATCCGCAGACCATTGAGCCATTGCTCGGCAGCAGTACAGTGCCTGATGACAAGCCTGCCAAGTTGAAATTCCGCGTCTGGCTGGAGGCCGGACAGACCCCGCGCTTCATCTTCCCAAACGGCCCGTATGAATCCCGCGCCGCCGTCGTCACCATCAACAAGCGTTATAAGGATGAATTCAACATCCCGCCCGGCACCTCCGGTGTCAGTCGCACTCACTTGCTGCGGGATGGGGATCTTCCACACATCCGCATCAGCGAGGTCAAGATCCAGGGGCCCATGCCTGAAAAGGGCGGCAGCGCAGAGGAACGCGCCGTCTTTGGCAAAGACGGCTTCCAGCCAGACCGGGCACTGGAGCAGCTCCATGCCTTTGCAGGAAAAGCCTACCGCCGCCCGCTCACAGAGACAGACCGTCAGCCAATCGATGCTTTTTACCAAAAGCGTCTTGCCGAGAAAGCCACGCCACGCCAGGCCGCGCTGGATGCTTTAAAGCTCATTCTTTGCTCGCCTTCCTTCCTTTACTTCAGCGAGATCACGGATGAATCCGAGAAGGCACTCAGCGCCTACGATCTCGCCTCACGCCTCTCTTTCGCCCTCTGGGCCACGCCACCGGATAGGGAACTGCTGGCCGTCGCGAAATCTGGCAAGCTCACACAGAAAGCCGAATTGGCAAAACAGGTCCAGCGGATGATCGCGGATGCGCGCATCAGTGGGTTCGTGGACGGCTTTCTCGATAGTTGGTTAAACCTCCGCGACCTGGGCAGCATGCCGCCCCCGCGTGAAACCAACCGCAGCTATTACGCCGAGGACCTTCCGACCTCCATGAAGACCGAGGTGAAACTCTTTTTCACCGACCTGCTGAAGAACAATGGTTCTGCGGGCCAGTTCCTTCACGCAGAGTATACCTTTGCCGATAAAAAACTCGCCAAACTTTACGACCTGCCGGAGCAGAAAACCCTGCGTCTTGCCGATGGATTTCAAAAGGTCAGTCTGAAGGGCAATGCACGTCGTGGCGGGCTTCTAGGCATGGCCGGCGTGCTCACGGTCAGTGCCAACGGTGTCGAAACATCGCCCGTTACCCGTGGCGTATGGGTCAGTGAAAACATCCTGGGCATCCAGCCCCCACCGCCCCCCGATGAAGTGCCCGCCATTGAGGCCGACATCTCCGGTGCCACTACCATCCGTGAGCGCCTGGCCAAGCACAGCACCGATAAAACATGTGCCGAGTGTCATCGTAAAATTGATCCGCTAGGATTCAGCCTCGAAACCTTTGATCCCATCGGCCGCTGGCGCAGCTCCTACCCCAAGCCTAAAAACGGCAAACAACCCGCACCCAAGGTGGATTCCTCCGGCGAGTTTCCTTCCGGTGAAACATACAAGGACTTCGCCAGCTTCAAAAAGATCATCCGCGAAACTCGCGAAGACATCTTCACCCGTCATCTCATCCGCCAAGTCCTCACCTATACCACAGGTCGCCACATGGAACCTGTCGATGATTTTGAACTCGACGAAATCCATCTCGCAGTGAAAAAGAACCAGTTAGGCCTCCAGACCCTGATTGTCGAATGCCTGACGAGTGACATCTTTCGTTCCAGGTGAGGCTTTGCGGGCGATACGTTCCAAATGCTGATGATAGAGATGGAGATGACTTTCGTTGAAGGGACACGCCTTCGATGAAGAACTTCATTCATTTTCTCAGTCTTGTGATCCTGACCACTGCCAGTCTCCAGGCTGAAGAGCTCCCCCCTTTGACCGACCCCGATTTGCCCCAGCCACTGGACTTGGGGTATGCAGAAGATTTGGTCACTCATTCACCCTTCACCCGCTCCGTGAATTTGGAGGAATCCCTGCAACTGACCAGCATCTCCTACGTCAATGGAAGACCTGTTGCCACCGTGCTGAACAAAGCCACGAATGAGAGAATCCTCGTATTCGAAGAACCCAATGCCCTGGGATGGAGGCTGACTGGAGCGGTCGCAGGCACGGATCTAACCAATACCCAGGTGGAGATGATGGTGGGGCCGGAACTCCTGGTCATGCATTACCATCAGTCATCTCCAGGGACGGAGATGGCAGGCAGTCCCAAAGCCCGGCTGGCGGGAAAAAGCTCTGGCAAAAAAGAGGGCGGCAAACTCTCCGTTTCTTCACTGCTGGGAGACGATGGGCGTGAGCTTTATGGCTCACTTTCCTCGGATGCCCGCAGCAAGTTCAAGAAGATCATCCATGAACAGATGACCAAGAAGCCGGACATGACCAAGGAACAGAGTTCCGCCTATGCCCAAAAGATCTACGCCAAGATCAAGGAGAATGACCGCCCCAGCGGAACCCCCAGCCCGAAGTCTCCCAAGAGTGCAAAACCCTCCAAGAAAAAGCAGGGTGCTTGATCGACTCCGCTGGTTAAAGAACCATCTTTAGTGGATGGATACGGTCACACCCGTGCGGAGCTGGGTAGCTAAGCGGGCAATGTCCCAATTCGCTAAACGCACGCAGCCATGGCTGGCACTGCGCCCGATGCTATCCGGGTCAGAAGTCCCATGCAGACCGATGCCGCTCTTGTTGAGAGCGATCCAAACGACGCCAACTGCATTGTTAGGCCCCGGTGGCAGGAGGAACGTTTCCTCGCTGCGTTCACCCGTGGTTAGGAATGATTTGTCATAACGAAAGTCAGGCAGCCGGGCGATGCCGCGCACCTTCCAGTCGCCCTGGGGTGACTTCGTCTGATCCGACCCGATGGTGACTGGATAAGCGGCGACGAGCTTTCCCTTTTCCATGAGGTGCAGCATGCTGTCTGCGGTATTCACCGTCACAACGATCTGGTCGGCTGATGGATACTCTTCGCTATCTTCTTTAGGGTCGGATGCATCTTGGTCATCCTTTTTGTTGGGCTTTGCGGACTTCTTTTCTTTGTCCTTATCCTCACGTTTGGCGTTAAGGTCCAGCAGTGGCATGTCTTTGACGCCATTGATATCAAAGGGCTCCACATTGGGCACCTTGATGGTATCTCCGGCCTTGAGCTTTTCGAGCTTGCCTGGATTCAGCTCTTTAAGGAAATCGAGATCGCTATGGAACTTCTCGGCGACGGCTTCTGCCAGACTTGTATAAGGTAGCCATTTCAGCTTGGCCATGTCTGGGATTTCCTTTGGAAGTTCACCCACGGTTTTCACATCGGCCTCAGTTACCTGATATTCGATGAATACGGGGTCCACACTTGCCACGTCCAGGTCTTGGAGATCTGGAAGAGGGAGTTTGGTTTTGGCCTCCTTGCCTTTTTCCTCAGTGGGGGATTTGGGGGCTGGCTCGGGTGCCGTTTCGATCGTCTTTCCCTGGGCTTGCCGATAGAGAGTGAGCGCCTTTTCGGTAAAACCACCGTAGTGCCCGTCAATCTTGCCGGGGCCAAAGTTGGCTCTGTCGAGGAAGACTTGCAGGCGGGTGGCAGCCTCCATGTCGGAGACAGGACTCTCGGGAGTCTTATCTTCGGCGGTTAGGGAAGTGGAGGAGCTCAGAAGACAGGCGGCCAGGAGCCAATAGCGCAAAGGGAGATGCATGACGAACATTCGTCACTGCTGCCGCACACGGCTGTGTATGTCTCACCGTGGCCTAAATGAGGTTCCGCCTGATTAACGAACCATCATCCAAAGGGTGCTGGCCCCGTGACCTGGAGGAAAATCGATCAGCGAAGGAATGCGCAGGTAATCCACTGCCCGGCGCTTGATCTTGGCACACATTCGTGACCGGCGTTCCAGAGCCACGGGGTCCAGTTTGGTGCAATTTGTGGAAAGCAGAATTGCGCATTTGGGCATGGCGATTTCCAGCGCGGCATTGAGAAGGTCTTCAAAGTGCTGCTCCACCTGCCAGAGGCGGCCGTTGCTGTTGCGGGAGAAAGTGGGCGGATCCAGGATGATGACGTCGAAGCGCTCGCCCTTCCGCTCGAGCTTGGGCATCAGGTCCAGAGCATCTTCGACGATGAACTTATGCTTCGTTTCAGGAAGATTATTGAGTGCCAGATTCTGCCTCCCTCGGTCCAGAGATTTTTTGGACAGGTCCACACTCACTGTTTCGGCCCCTTGCAGTGCGGCCACCACGGTGAAACTGCAAGTATAGGCAAAGGTGTTTAGCACGCGTTTGGGTTTCCAGACCCGTAGCTGGGCGCGATTCGCACGCTGGTCCAGGAATAGGCCGTGGCTATAGCCCGCAGCGAAGTCGAGTCCGTATCGAATGCCAGCCTCAGTGACGACGGTGGTCAGCGGCAGAGAGGTGTCGCCACTGCGCAGGGCAGGGGATATGCGTTCGTCATTCTTCAGAGGCAAAAAACGTGTGAAGACACGCGCAGGTGTCCACCCTGCCTCCACGGCCCAGTTTTCTAAACCCTTGGCCATTTCCTCCAGCGCTGCATCATTCTTGTGGGAGATCATCGCGTCATCCCCGAGCCGCTCCACCCAACCTCCAGAGCCAGAGGCAAGCCTATGCGCGGTCGTCCCGGCAGTTTCAAAGGCGACTCGTTGCGCGGGAGCGATCCACGTGATGGGCTGGACTGGCGGGCGACGGGAAAGGGAAGGATGCACTAGCGGACACTGTCGCAGGATCATCTCTCATTCAACAGCCACTCGAAAGCAGGGATTTGAATCTAAATGCTTTGGTCTGGGCGGGGCGTAGGGCTGAAACAAAGAAATACGCTGGCATTAGCTGAAGGTTTTTCTTTGCCAAAATCGCGGACCACCGCAACGATAGGATGCGGACGACATCAAACAGATCCGCTATGTAAGCCCATGAGGAGCCAGAAACAGACCAATAAAGCACCCCGGCCATTTAAGAGCGGCCAGTCCACTACCGGCTGGGGGAAACAGAACAATGGCTTCATTCCGGCTCCAAAACCCATTTTTATCATGAAGAAAAAGGAGAAGGCAGCCGTTTCCAGTGACAGTTCTTCTCCTGCATCGTCAGCCCCAGAAACACCACCGCCAGATAACGTTTAAATATCCCGATGAAAACCGTCGCATTGCTTCCAGCCCTTGCCTTCCTGGCATTTTCAGCCATTGCCGAAGCTCAAAGTGATACGGCTCATCACCGTGCCGTTTACAAGCAGATCAACGAAAACGAGGCGAGCCTCAAAAAGGTATCCGGCAAGTATAAGGACGAGCCATTGGAGTTCACCCTGACTGGCTGGATGGAAGACGGAAAGCTGGTGAAGATTGTGGCAAAATCCAACGAAGACGGTGCGGGTGTGGAAGAATTTTACCTCGAGGATGAGGCGCCACTGTTCGTCTTCAGTTCCTACTTCAAGAACCATCTCAGCAAGACCCCTGAGCGTGTTGAAAACCGTCTGTATTTCAAGGATGGTGACATCTTCAAGTGGCTCACCACTGAGAAAGATGCCGGTGTTCTCCATGGAGAAGATTATGTCTCTGAAGGTGAGCGCCTGACCTCCAATTGTGCTGCTTTCGTTACCGTATTGAAAAAGAAAGGATCCGCTGCTGCTAGCAATGCCCAGGCGATGCAGGTGCTTGAAGGTGTCTTTGTGGGCATCGAAGAGGGGGATTACTTTCACTGGAATATGCGTAACTCCGCCGGGGAAGACGTATCCTTCTTTATGCTTCAGCCGGATGCCTCGGTGGAAAAAGTGATCGCCAGCCCGGAAAAATTCATTGGCCGGAAGTGTCAGGTCACCTGGAAAAAGAGCACTGAAAATATCCCTGAGGCGGGTGGTAAAATGGAGATCGAGCAGATCATCAGCGTGCAGTGGCTGGGCAAAAAGTAGCTCGATCCGTGCTTCATTGTCCTCTTTTAAGGGAGGAGATGCCGCTTCAGAAATTCCATCCGCAAACGTGACCCATAAGGTGTCTCGGCAGCCCCATGCCCCGTGCCTATGATGGGCATGAAATCGAAACTCTTGCCCGCTTTTTGCAGGGCACGAACGACTTGGTAGGTGCTGGCCGGGTCCACATTCACATCCAATTCTCCGACGATGAGCAAAAGCTGCCCCTGAAGCTTTGCTGCATCTTCGGCATTGGAATTGAGTTTGTAACTGTCATCCACAGGCCAGCCCATCCACTGCTCATTCCACCAGATCTTGTCCATCCGGTTGTCGTGGCAGCCGCAGTCCGCCACGGCCACTTTGTAAAAGTCGTGATGGTCCAGCAGGGCACGCATCGCGCTCTGTCCACCAGCACTGCCTCCATAGATCCCAATACTGCTCAGATCCATCCAGGGTCTCGTTTCAGCCGCCGCCCGGATCCACGCTATGCGGTCGGGAAATCCGGCATCCTTGAGATTTTTCCAGCATAGCTCATGGAACTCCTTACCACGATGATTGGTGCCCATGCCATCGGCCTGCACCACGATGAATCCCAATTCCGCAAGCTCATGCTGTCTTTTTAAAATTCCAAACTCCTTCGGCGTGAAGGCACCATGTGGCCCTGCATAGACTTGCTCCACCACGGGATAGGATTTCGCAGGGTCAAAGGAGGCCGGCTTGATGATGATGCCGTGGATGTCCGTCCTGCCGTCCCGTCCTTTGGCGACAAAACGTTCCGGCATCTGCCAGCCGGTGGCCAGCAGGGCTCGGGCATCTGCCTTCTCCAGGGTGCATATTAATTGGCCATCCTTGCTTCGCCGCAGTTCCGTCACCGGCGGATGGTCAGCGCGAGACCAGACATCAATGAAATACTTTTTGTTCGGGGACCATTGGATCCTGTGCTGCCCATCCCCTTCGGTCAGTTGTATAAAATCCGTGCCGTCCAGGTTCACACGGCACAGATGCTCATGATAGGGGTCCTCTTCCTCACGCAAACCCGATGCGAGAAACCACACCTGCCGCTTTTCTTCATCCACATGCTCCACCTTGCGCAGCACCCAGCGTCCGCTAGTGACCTGCTGCCGGACCTTGCCAGAGGCGATTTCATAGAGCCAGAGGTGGCACCACCCGTCACGCTCACTCAGCCATAACAGCTCACCCGATTTTTCAAGCCAGTGCCGCCAAGTCTTCTGTGTGTGGTCGATAAAAGTATCGCTGGTTTCCTCCACCACTATGCGCACCTCACCAGTCATGGCATTCACCCCAAGAATGCGATAGCACTGGTGACCGCGCTCATTGTAATCCAGATAAAATTCACCGCTGTCCTTTGCCCATCGGATATCAAAGTGACTTTTTTGAATAAACGGATTTTTAAAGAGTGCTGTAGCTGCCGCCTGCACCTCCGGCTCTTTGTCAGTGAGGCGAACGATCACAGGTTGAGGTTTCGGCAACGGGTCACCGGCCTTTGGATAATCAATCTCCAGTCGTTTAGGTTGGAGTTGGTCCTCAGGGGAAGAATCGACGATCGTGATTTTCCTTTTTACCACCTGTTCAGTACTGGAAAAAACGAAAGCGGATGAATCTGGTGCCCAGGTGATACCCTCATTGACACGGCGTCCTGGTAACCCCGTTTTCACCGGCACCGTCTTACCGCTGTGCAGGTCTTTGAGCATCACCCGGCCATCCACGACTGAGACGTTCCATCGTCCGTCGGGTGACGCTCGTGGATTTTTGGGCTTGGATTCGGCTCCTACAAAGACAGGGGAGATTGCATCAATCTCCACATCCAGATGAAAAGGTCTGGCTGTGACCACCGCCAGAGGCTTGTCCTGAAGGTCTCTGACCAGCCACACATGACCTGCATACGTATTTTGGTGAAACTTTCCCCCGGGTCCCACTTCCTCATACACATGATGTTTTCCATCCGGATCAATCCAGATCATCTTCACGGGCTCTCGCAGTTGGTTATGAAAAACAATACCCGTTTCACTGCCGCCATTTGTGGAGGCCTGTTCGTTCTCCTGGCTGTCCGAGGTTTTTAAAGTTTCCTGCTCAGGCTGGCCGATGCCGCGACCGTTAGACGCACTTTTTCGTTCCCCTGTCGCCGCATTCACCACTACGTATTCGTGACTTTTGGGGCCCGTCTGGAGGCGATACCAAAAATGATCTTCATCTAGCCACAGTGCTTGCACTTCATTGCGAAAAATCTTATTCGTCCATTTCTTTCCAGCCTCCAACGCTTCATCCACGGTCGTGGCAAAAAGGGGAGAAGTCAGTAACAGCGCGGCAAAGAGGGGCAGTTTCATGAAGGATGCCCTTAGCAAACGAAGTCAACCGCATCGTCCTTTGGCCAAATGCCATGTCTTCCAAATCCTCAGCGAAACACCACGTCCACACCCATCGCGCTTTTGGATGCAAATCCAGGAATCCAGTGCGGGCGGCGTGCCGCGATGAAGCGATAGATCAACGATAGAGCACTGAGGATGATGAGCCTGTCCACCATCCGGTAACCACGTCTTCTTCTCATCAGAAACTTCACTGCCCAGCCCAGGTGGCGGGGATTGAGCAGCAGCGGCTTAAAGTCCGTTTTAACTCGGTAGCGTGCACGCAGTCCGCGCTTGTTGTACTTTCCCTTATAAGCCGTCTTCGCTGCCAGGATGCGTTCTTCGATGTCCGTCGCATCATCGGCGAAGTAGTATTCCCTGGCCAGGGCCAGGAGGCCAAAGGTATCCCGCATGTATTCGATGTCTGCCACAGGCACTCCCGCACGCTCCGCCAGCGGCATCATCCGGTCCAGATTATCCATGCACCGCTGGGCGCTGCGCAGTGCCCCATCGGCATCCCGGACGAAGTAACGCAGGAGCTTGCGGATGCTGTGACTGACAAACAAATTCCCCCAGTAAACCGTCAGCATCGGTGGGATGCGCACCCGCCGGAAGAAAAGCTTCTGCTGGGCAAACTCTTCCACATACAGCAGTTCACGCACACACTCATCCGCCAGCCGCAGCAGTTCCAGCAGCGCATCTGCATCTCCCAGCCGCCGTTCTTTGGCAAAGGCACGCACCGCATCTTCCACGAGTGCGCCATCCTTGACCACCCGGATGGTCACATAGGTATTGAGGTCATTCCAAAGAGCCTCTTTATCAATGAAGGCGAGCCGCCGAAATGGCACCCAGCCTCCCGTCTGGCACCACACCATGCAGCCGATCACATTCTCTGCCTGCTTCAGCTCACGGGCATACCTTTCATACTGCCAGCCCACGAAGCTCGGGTATTCCCCACAGCCCTCGTATTCCCTCCTCGTTTGCAGTTCCACGATTTTCGCCAGCGGCGTGCGGAAGAAGTTTCGGTTCAGTGGCAAATATCGGAAAAAATCCGTCTCCCCATACTTCATGGAAACGACCAATGCCTTGCTGGTGATGCCTTTAAAGGTATCCGCAAAGGTGCCCCGATGCCACATCAGGTCCCCGATGGGATAGGCACCGACTGTCCAGGTACGAAAGATCAGCCGACGCTGATGCTTCTCAAAAACCGGCAATATCTTCTGGAGAAATTCACGGGCATCAGCAGGGGTCTTGATCACAAGCTGACTGCGGAAATCGTCGTGTACATCCTTGCCATCCGATTCACCGATGCGCACGATCACCCCGGCTACCTCTGGGAAATCAGAGAGAAACCGGTCCAGCAACGCGGTAAGGTAATCATTGACGTTGAGGCCTTCGATGGACAGCCGTTTGAGCAAGCCGGGTGTCGCAGAAAAGACGTCCATGGTCACATGCACTGCCAGTCCGGTATGCGCCAGCACCCGAAAGCAGTTCCGCATTTCACTGCGATATCGTGCTATCCGCCGCCTCACTTCCGGCTCGATCCATTCATGGTCCGCCAGGTGCGCCACATCATCCATGGAGGCGGCATTGAATCCCCAGCTCGCAGCTTGCCTGCCGATCACGTTCAACTCACGGCAAACCGTCTCCCACCATGCTGCGCCCTGGCGTCCCGCATGGTCCCAGGGGATCTTGGACCAGTTGATGACACGGCGGTCATACCCCCGGAAAAAAGGTCCGATGGTGTCAATGAGGAGCAGTTCAGTCACAAGCCTTGCTGGATGCAAACATAGGGCAGTGGCAAAGGGTGGCGAGTGACGATTCGGTCACCTCCACTGGCTGAGCTCACGCTGATAAATCAGAAAAGCATCCGTCAGTGCCTGCAGGCGCTCTGTTTGGCTGAGCAGCAGATGTTCGCGCTCACGGCATTCCTTCTGTGCGGGCTCCAGCATGGGCAGGAAGCGGGAAAAGAGGCTTTCCACATCGCTCTCGACCTGGGTCTGGAGCATCTCGCGCAGCTTCAGCGTAGAATTTTCAAGTCGGTCCACCATCAGACCTCTCGTCTTGTTCAGGGCAGACTGGGCGATCAGCAGCGCAAAGCCTAGCAGCAGCATTCCTCCCCCTGCTGAAATAGCCGCGCCGATGGGGCCATCATAATACCAGGCTGCGCCCACTGCGCCCAGTACCGGCAGGATCAGCCAGGGCACCCAGCGCGCCCGCTTGCGGGCCTTGTTCAGTCCGGGTTCAATCGCTTCATCCAGTTTCAATCCCAGGACAAACCGCCGGATGGTGCTGTCTATGTGTGCGGAAAAGAGACGCCGTAATTCAGGGTCGGCTTCGGTTGGCAGAACCACATCTTCAGGGAAAAGAGTGCCGCGACCCTGCGAGTGCAGAAAGCGGTCATACTGGAGGCAGTCTTCTTCCAGAATGATACCGACCTGACGCCATCGGTCCCCGCTACGATGTTGTAAATCCTGGAAAAGGCGATGATCCAGGCTCTCTGGCTTGGTCTCTTCCATCTCCAGCGCGGGGTCCTTTTTAAAGGCTTGGCGTGTGGCCAGCACATCATCGGCCAGCCCCGCCACGTGTGCGCATGCCTCATGGTAATCACGTTCCGTCGCATCCAGGGCGGGGAGGATTTTCTTCAGGGTACGGTCCACCTGCATCTCCCGCTCCGTGAGAAACTCCTGGGTTAGGGTGGAAGTACGCTGTGTCTGCTGAGTTTGCTGCAGCACATGCTCCCGCAAATTGGTCAGCAGTTGCCGCGCCAGCCTGACGGTACTGGATAGCTTGTTCATCCGGGATGCGTTGCGCTCTACTAAGCTGGAGATGTGATCCTCCAGCTGCTGGAAGCCGCTTTCCTCCATCAGGCTTTCTTGGTTCCCGTCTGAGTTTTTGGCGATGTAAGCCTTCTTGGCCGAGACTGGAAAAAGAGGGAAATCCTGGCCGTAGCGCTGCCGGGAAAGCTGTCCCATGTAATCTGTGATCACCTGGATTTCCTCCGGGCTTCTCAGGTCGCACTGCTGGAGGACGAAGACGACGTGGCGCATCCAGTGCTTGTGCACTTTGTCCAAAAACTGCCACGCCGAGGCACCCCACGGGTTCATGGCACTGAACACAAAGATCACCAGATCTGCGATGGGTACAAAACGCTCTGTGATTTCCTGGTGCTCATCCGCAATGGAGTTTGTCCCCGGTGTGTCCACGATATGGAAGTCACGCAAGATATCGATGGGCACATGAACCTCATCCAGTGTCGGCGTGACTGGCACGATTTGCAGCACCGGGCCATGCTTGAAAAACAAGATTTTGTCCGTCGTCGGCATCACCCCGGTCTTGGAAAAATCCTGGCCGAAGAGTGCATTCAAAAAGGTGGACTTACCCACATTCACCTCTCCTACCACCACGAAGACAAACGGTTCCTTGAGGCTGGCAATCAAGTTTTCCGCAATGGCGATGGATTCCGTATCCCCGCCCAGGTCACGGATCACTTCCGCGAGCGTGTGCAATTCCCCGCTTAGGCGGTCGCGCAGCTGGAAATACTCATCACCGATCATGGTCTTGGGGTTTTCAGAATGTGGGAGAATGGATCAAGGATTGTTTAAACAGGAACCCGCACCTTTGAGGGTGCGGCCACACTAACCTTGAACCCCCAGCTCTCATAGCCAAACCCCGCCACACTTACTGTGGCAGCGGAGCTGGATCTGCGTCATCCACAGCCATCGCTGGCCGGATGACCATGCCCACTGGCATATTCGCCTTCTCCATGTTTAGAAGCTGGCTCACCGTGACAAACTGATAACCCTTGGCCAGTAACTGATCAAACATCGCCGGCATCGCTTCGATGGTGGGTGGATGGATGTCATGGGCCAGCATGATCGCACCGGGATGCGCTCCGTTCACCAGACGACTGGTCACTACAGACACTCCTGGCCGACGCCAGTCCTGCGGGTCCACAGACCACATGATCGTCGAGTAACCAAACTCGCTGAACATCAATTGTTTGATGCGCGCATTGATGGCCCCATACGGAGGGCGGATGAGGTGGGGGCGATAATTGGCTACTTCCACCAGCGCATCTTCACTTTGCTGCAACTCCGAGCGGATCTGTTCATCAGAGCGGCTGGTCAGGCTCGCATGGGTCCAGGTATGGTTGGCGATTTCATGCCCTTCCGCGATCATGCGACGGATGATGTTTGGATACATCTTTGTCTGCTTGCCGATCACAAAAAACGTACACTTGATGTTTCGTGCCTTCAGGATGTCCAGCAGCTTTGGCGTCAGGCTGGGGTGCGGGCCGTCATCAAAGGTCATTGCCACCACTTTTTCGGTGATGTTCACCTGGGAATAACTGATCTTTGCCCCTGCTGGCGGTACCGTGGGCATCGTCGAAGGATTGTTCAGGCGCTTAGACAGCGGATTGTCCAAAATGACGGGATCAGCTTCCATCAAAGTGGCTTTACGCACCTCTGCCAAGTCCTCCTTTTTCTTGTCCGTAGAACTGCAGCCAGCGCTGCCCATGAGGATGCCGAGCCAAATACTGAGATACATGCGTTGGGAAATCACGGTGGCGAGATTAGTTCAGTGCTGAATTTAGGAAAGCGTGAAGTTTGTGGAAATTGCATCTTCTGCTTCCCCTTAGTAATGACAGGGCAAAGCGCATGCTTTTGCCTTTATACTCGCCGCCGTCCATTCAGGGCCTGGTATAAGGTCAGTTCATCCACATGATCCAAACCGCCCCCCGCAGGCATTCCCTGCGCCAGTCTGGATACTGCTATTCCCTCTAACCGCAGCATATCTCCCAGATAACTGGCCGTTGCTTCTCCCTCCACATCGCTTCCCACGGCTAGGATCACTTCCTCCACGCCTAGGATTTTGACCCGCTCCATGAGTGGGTCGATGCGCAAATCCTCCGGCGTGATGTTATCCAGCGGGGAAAGTTTTCCCCCCAGCACATGATAGAGGCCTGAAAATGCGCCGGACCTCTCCAGCCTCAGCACATCCGCCGCCTGCTCCACCACACAGATGAGGCGATGATTCCTCTTCGGGCTCTCACACAGCACACACTCGTGATCTCGCTCAATGAAGAATCCGCATTGGTCACAGGCCTGAACCCGGGCACTCAGCTCTTCCAGACTATCGATGAGGGGCTCGATCCTGCCGCCGTCCTGCATCAGCCATAGTACCAGCCTTTCAGCACTACGTGGCCCCAGTCCTGGCAATGAGCGGATCTGGGCAATCATGCGCTGGAGTGGCGGCGGGTAATCTAGGGCAGGCATGGTAAAAAGGACTGGCTAATGACTCACGCAAAGCCGCCAGGACGCAAAGTTTAAAAGCCGAAATTCTAAAGCGACTGTATCCCTACCCGAAGCATGACCAGACAAGCCTAAGTGGCCTAACGCGCGCTGTTTTTAATTCTTTAAACGGTAACGCGTCCGACGGCTGTTCAGCCAGCGCACGCCAAACATGTCGCAAGTGGCCCGCCAGGCGCGGTTGCCGAACCCGTATTTGCTGACGCCATGCACCCGGGGGCGATGGTTGACTGGCATCTCCGTGACCCGGAAATCCATGTTGCGGATCAGGGCTGGGATGAAGCGGTGCATGCCATTGAACAGCAGCAAGGCCTCACGGCATTCACGACGCATCACTTTGAGGGTGCAGCCTGTATCGCGAACATGATCCCCAATGAAACGTGAGCGTACGCCATTGGCGATGCGGCTTTGCAGGCGTTTGAACGGTGTGTCTTTGCGCTTGGCACGGTAACCACAGACAAGGTCGAATCCTTCTTGGAGCTTGGCGACCATGGCCGGAATGTCCGCTGGATCATTCTGCAAGTCGCCATCCAGGGTGACGATGATTTCGCCAAGAGATTGGTGAATGCCAGCGTGCATGGCTGCACTCTGACCTGCATTGTGGGCAAATTCGAGCACTCGCACCCGCTCATCACGCTGGACACGGCTCACGGTTGCATCGGTGCTGCCATCATCCACCAGCACCAGTTCATAATCCAGGCCGGTCAGGGCGGTCGCGATCTGGGCTTGCAGTTCGACGACGTTATCCTCCTCGTTATAGAGCGGAACGACGACGGAGATGGCTGGTGACGAAGGCATGGTGGCGGGAGCCTTCATCCATCCCGCGCCCGCTTGACGTGGCAAGTGGAGATTTGCACGAAGCTCACTGAGGAAGCGGAACGCGGATGATATTGGGTGCCCGGCGGCGGACGCCGATAAAGACGGGGGAAAGCTGCTGCTCAAACCAGCGGTGATTGAGCTTCAGCCGCGTATTCAGGGCGGTGAAATGCCAGGGACCATCCTCCGTACGGATACTGTATTGCAGGGCACGGCCTCCATCCAGCAGCGTCGCGTGCTGGACCTCCAGCTTCCGGGCGATTTCGGTGACTTCAGCCACATTCATCACGCCGCCATCGCCGGATACGATGAAAATGATCGTGCCGTCCTTTCTCATGCCTGCCAGGGAGCGGTAGGTGATTTTGGAGCCATCGAAGAACTGATCTGGCTTCATGGAGACATAGGAAAAGGTCGTGTGATTTTTCATCACAGAGGGATAGCCCTGGGTGCCTTCCTCAATAGGACCAGGCACATCATCCAGCAGGGACTTCGGGCCGAAGTAAGGGCGGCCACCTTTGACAAAAAAACACCCGCTCCATTCTGGAAAGGCTCCATTGACCTGCACCCCCTCATGCCAGACCCAGCCCAGCGGTTTGCCTTTGGGATCACGGAAATTGGCGGTGATGGAAAACCACAGATTGTCTTCAGCCATCCTGTTTGCTGCGGTGGTAACAGCAAACTTAGGCTGCTTTTCGTAGCTCGTCATGAACTCGAAATGCTCGGGCGAAAAGGTGATGACATGCACTTCTGCCCCCAGGATCTGATGAGCGACCTTTGCCATCGATCCCTCTCCACGCTTGATCTTTAGGGTGGACCAGCGCATGCCTTGTTCCGCATGGCGCTCAATAAGCCCCTGACGAATTTCCGCTGCGGTGATCTTGGGAGCTGCTTTCCAGATCCCACCACCTCCGCGGATGAGTAGTGGCTCTTTCGAATCGCGCACACTGAGGGCCACCAGATTGCTATCCAGATTGAAAAAGAAGACCCCCGCTATCCAAAGCGCTACGCCTGCAGCCAGCCCTAGAAATAGCAGCGCCTTGAGGCAACCTCGATTTTTTGCACCCTTCTTCTTCACAGGGGAGGATGATGGGCGGGAATCCAGCGGAGTCAAAGATTCCAATGCTTGTAATTGCCGCCCTACCCGCCTCATGCATTTGATTTAAGCCATGATCTCGGACGCCACTGTGCCATAGACATCCGTCAGGCGGAAGTCGCGGCCAGCATAGCGATAGGTCAGCTTTTCGTGGTCCAGGCCAAGCAAATGTAGGACTGTGGCGTGCCAGTCGTGGATGTGCATTTTATTTTCCTCGGCTTCGTATCCGTACTCGTCGGTTTTGCCATAATTCATGCCGCCCTTCACGCCGCCTCCGGCCATCCATAGGGTGAATCCTTTATTGTTATGGTCGCGGCCATCATCACCCTGGCTATGCGGGGTGCGGCCAAATTCTCCGCCCCAGATGACCAGTGTATCCTTCAGCAGGCCGCGTTGTTTTAAATCCTGAAGCAATCCGGCGACAGGGGTGTCGATGGCATCGCAATTGCGTTGTAGGGCGGTCTTGAGATTGAAGTGCTGGTCCCAGTTTCCATGGGTGATCTCGATGAAGCGCACGCCTGCTTCCAAGAGCTTGCGCGCCATGAGGCATTGTTTGCCAAAGGTATCCGTATTGTCGTTGCCAATCCCGTAGAGGTCTTTGGTCGCATCTGTCTCTTGGCTGAGATCCAGGACTTTTGGCACCTCCGCCTGCATGCGGAAAGCCAGCTCATAGGATTCGATGACGCCTTCCACTTCCGCACTTGTTCCGCCATCTGCGGCCATTCGGGACTGGTTTAATGCCTGCACCAGATCCAACTGGGTGCGCTGGGTATCCAGACTGTAACGGTCGTTTTTGACATTGGCGATGCTGGTCTCCTCTGCCGCTCCGTTATAACGTCGGGCAAAGGCTCCACCGCCAGGAAGGCTATTGCCCCCGATCTTTGTCCCCTGGTAAATGGCGGGCAAAAAGGCGCTGCCGTAGCTGCGGGTGGCATTGGCTGGCGGATTGATGGTGATGAAGCCGGGTAAATTTTCATTCTGGGTGCCCAGTCCGTAAAGAGCCCAGGAGCCGAGCGATGGCCTAACAAATTGCGTGGTGCCTGTGTGCAACTGGGTGAAAGCCTGCGGATGAGCTGGCACATCCGTGGTCATCGAATTGATGACGCAGAGGTCATCGGCGTGCTTGGCCAGGCTGGGCAGCAATTCGGAAATCCAGAGTCCACTTTTCCCATGGCGGTTGAATTTCCAGGGGGAGCCCATCAGTTTGGCCTGACCATAACGGCCCGCCAGGGCAGGGGCACTCTTGCCGTCATCTGCCGTGAGTTTGGGTTTGTAATCGAGAAGGTCCACATGCGATGGCGCACCCTGCATGCATAGGAAAATCACATGTTTGGCTCTGGGCTGGAGATGCGGGTTTTTGGGGGCCAAAGGTGATCCGGCACGCAGGGCCTGCTGCTGGGCCAGTGCGGCAAATGCGAGGTATCCGAAGCCATTCGAGGTCGTTTTTAGAAACTGACGGCGGTTTGATGGAGCATTCATGGCGATAGGTTTGAATGGACTAACAAAGGATCAGTTTAAATAGCGAAATTCAGCACTGGCGATGAGGCTCTGGCAAAAGGCGGAGAGGGTGGCCATCTGCGCTTTTTCTTTCTCCGATGGCGTGTTCTTACCCTCTGCGGCTTGTTGGGGAAATCGCATCCAGAAGCTCTTGATGGATGTCATTTCCTGCTCGGTGGGAAAACGGGCAAAGGCGAGTTGGAAGGCGTAAGTCAGCTTCTCCAATGGCGTGCCAGGGTGTTTGGCCACCCTGGAGGCAAATGCATCCGCAGCACTGAGAGCCTGTGGATTGTTCATCATAAACAGGCTTTGTCCGGGAACGTTGGTGGTATCCCGTTCGCCATTGACCAGACTGGCATCGGGGAAGTCAAAGACACTGAGGACCTCGGGGATCTGGTCACGGATGATCGGCAGATAGATGCTGCGGTAGCTATAAGGTTGAGTGCTGATCTCTCGAAAAAGTGAGAAAAGACCTTCGCGTCCTTCTCCTGCTCTGGCGACAGGAGAACCATCAATGGGATAAAGATTGAGGTTTCCAGACACGGCGAGCATCGCATCCCGGATGGCTTCAGCATCCAGCCGTCTCTGATTCATCCTCCAATGCAGTTTGTTATCTGGGTCCACGGCGAAGTTTTGATCATCATAAGCAGAGGCCATCTGATAGCTGCGGGAAAGCATGATCTCTCGGATCATCTGTTTGACCGACCAGCCTTGCTCCATGAATGAGAGGGCGAGTTCGTCCAGCAGTTCGGGATGGGTGGGTTTCTGTCCCATGAGGCCGAAGTTATCTGGAGTGGCGACGAGGCCGCTGCCCATCAATTTCAACCAGATTCGGTTCGCCATCACGCGAGCGGTGAGGGGATTTTCTTTGGAAGCAATGAAGAAAGCCAAGTCCAGTCGTCCGCTGCCTTCACTGATATTGCGGGGTTCTCCTTCAGCGCACAATACCTCCACCAAACCGCGTGGCACAGTGTCTCCAGGCTGCTTCAGGTCACCGCGAATCAGCAGCGGGCTGTTCACAGGACTATCCTTATCCAGCAAGCCCATGGCCAGCGTGCGCGGGCTGCCATCCGCATGAAATTGATCGAGATCCGCTTTGATGGCATCCGCCCGATCGGCAGAACTGCGCACGCGGAGGAAATTCTGAGCATTGTTGTCGCGTTGCCCTGAACTCATGCTGCGCACTTGGTCACGAATGTTGTTTGCCGTATTCAAGGCTTCATCATAATTGCGTTTCAGGGTCGCATAATCCGCCTTGGGCAGAGCAGCGAGGGCGGAGACCTGCGCGGCAGCGGGGTCCAGCTCAATCAGCGTGCTGGTATTCTGGTTCTGCAACTGGCGATAAGTGCCGAAAAGAGTCTCACTGCTCAGGAAGATGCCCGCCAGCGCATAGTAGTCACGTTGCGTCACAGGATCAAACTTGTGGTCATGACAGCGAGCACAGGCCAGGGTGAGGCCTAACATAGATTGCGATAATGCATCAATTTGCTCATCCACCAGATCCATGGTGAATTGCCTTTTGTCGCGGTTGTTATGACCTTTGGGACCGATGGCCAGGAAGCCGGTGGCGACGATCTTTTCTGCCTGGTCGCGTTTGTTGTCATAGCGCATCAGGTCTCCGGCGATCTGCTCTTTCAAAAACTGGTCGTAAGGCTTGTCGCGGTTGAAGGCATCAATCACGTAGTCGCGGTAACGCCAGGCATGTGGATACAGCAGGTTGACCTCCTTGCCGCTGCTCTCAGCATACCGGGCGATGTCCAGCCAGTGCCGCCCCCAGCGCTCGCCAAAACGAGAGGAGTCCAAGTATTGGTCAATCACACGCTTGGTGGCCTCAGGCGATGTGTCTTTGACATACGCTTCCACCTCATCTGGCGTAGGCGGCAGTCCGGTGAGGTCAAAGGCGATGCGGCGGATGAGCGTCCGGCGGTCTGCATCAGGGGCTGGTTTTAAACCGGCTTTCTCCAGTCCGGCCTGGATCCATTGATCAATGGTGGAACGTGCCCAGCTTTCATCTTTGAGATCAGGAACGGCAGAGCTTGCCGGTTTTTGGAATGCCCAGTGTTGCCGACCTTCCTGCATATTAATCTCACGCTTGCCTCCGCTGGCATTGGGGATGATTTGCTCACGGGGATCCGGGGCACCCATTTCGATCCACTTGCGAAAATGGGCGATTACTTCATCCGGCAGCTTCGTCTTCGGTGGCATCTGCATGTCTTCATCCGCCCAGGTCATGGCCGTATAAATCGCGCTTTCGGAAAGGCTGCCAGGAGTCACCCCTGGATGCCCAGATTCGCCGCCTAAGACAGTGCCTTGCCGTGTATCAAGGGTGAGTCCTCCTTTGACTTTTTCGGCCTCGGCGGAGTGGCATTGATAACAATGCTCCACCAGTGCTGGACGGATGTTCTTTTCAAAAAAGCTCAGTTGATCCGCAGGTATGCCTGCATGATCAGCCATCGCGGCTTCCACCGCCAGGGCAGAGGATGCCGCTAAACTGAAAGCAAAGATGCAGAGTGAGAAAAACTTCATGGCCAAAACAGCGTTTCAGTTTCCTGAAACACAGTTAGGCCATGGAAGTTGCGCGGGATAATGCCCGACTCTCACTTTTAATTAGACCAAGCCCAGGCTCTTTAGTGTGGCGCGGAGCTCTTCGACCTTGGCGGCCTCCATCGGCACCAGCGGCAGACGCAACTCGTCGGTGCAGTGACCGGCCAGGGCCATCGCCGTTTTGATCGGGATAGGATTGGTGGAAAGCTTCAAGAAAGCAGCGAATAGCGGGTAATACTGCTGGTGGATACCCAACGCGCCTGCGTAATCGCCCTTCAATGCCAGTTTCACCATGTCGCTGATCTGCTTTGGAATAAGATTGGAGGCCACACTGACGATGCCAACGCCACCCACGGACATGAAGGGCAGGGTAAGGCCGTCATCACCGGACAGGATTTCGAATTCTCCCGGCAGGAGCTGCTTCATCTGGCTCACTCGCTCAGGATTACCGCCTGCCTCTTTGATGGCGCGGATGTTCGGGCAGCTTTCGGCAAGCCGCACGATTACATCCAGGCCAATCTCAATGCCGCAGCGTCCTGGAATACTATACAGCATGATCGGCAGCTTGGTATTGTCGGCGATGGCCTTGAAATGCTGATACAGGCCTTCCGGGGTCGGCTTGTTATAATAAGGAGCCACCTGGAGAGATGCCGTTGCACCAGCAGCCTCCGCTTCTTGCGTCAGTTCAATGGCCTCACGGGTGCTGTTGGAGCCTGTGCCCGCCATGACGATGCCACGACCTTTGGCAAATTCGACCGTCAGCTTCACCACCTGTTCATGCTCGTCATAATCCAGGGTCGGAGATTCCCCGGTGGTGCCGCAAGGAACCACGCCAGAGACGCCGTTATCGAACTGGAAATCGACAAGTTTTTTGAGCGCTTCCTCGTCGAGCTGGCCGTTACGGAAGGGGGTGACAATGGCGGTGTGGGTTCCTGCGAACATGATTGAGGGAGTGGAAAAGATTATAGCGTAACCGTGCCTTGGAAAACAAAATCCGCAGGGCCGAAGAGGGTCACGTCAGTGTATTCGTGGGGGGGATTTTCTGTGAAGCCGACACGCAGGGTATCCCCGCCCTTCACCAAGACGGTGACGGGGCTGGGGGCACCCGTCAGTTCGTGATGGATAAGAGCGCAGGCCACCATGCCCGTGCCGCAGGCCAGGGTCTCATCTTCTACCCCGCGCTCATAGGTGCGGATGGAGATGCTGCCTGGGGCCAGTACTTTGGCGAAGTTCGCATTGGTGCCTTTAGGCTTGAAGGCGTCGTGATATCGAAGCCCGGCACCCCAGGCCTTCACGGGCACGGTATCCAGATCTTCCACAAAAACGACAGCATGAGGCACGCCGGTGTTCACACTGTGCACGGTCAGTACATCACCTGCGACGGGCAGATCCGTGGCCAGTTTCAGGCCATGGGGAGCACTCATGTTGATGCGCACCTGGTCACCCTCAAACTCGGCGGAGATCATCCCGGCCAGGGTTTCAAAACGGACGAGTGTCAGCTTGCCATCATGCAACCGGTTGACGAAGCTGCCAAAACAGCGCGCACCATTGCCGCACATCTCAGCTTCACTACCATCCGCATTGTAGTAGCGCATTTTGAAGTCGCCGCCTTCAGTGGCAGGCTCCACACAGAGAAGGCCATCCGCACCGATGCCGCGATGGCGGTCGCAAAGCTGGGCAATTTGCTCCGTGGACAGGGACAGGGCGAGGTCGCGATTGTCCAGCATGACGAAGTCATTGCCGGCACCGTTCATTTTCCAGAAGTTCAGGGTCATGTGATGAATTAAAAAAGGTTACGCCAGGGCTTTCACGGCGGCGACGAGAGGTTTCACAAAGGCTTCCACCTGATCGGCCAGATCGGCGGCGGCACCATTCTTCTCGATAAGCTTGACGATGGCGCTGCCGACCACGACTCCATCCGCCATGCTGGCCACCTTTGCGGCTTGCTCCGGATTAGAAACGCCAAAGCCGACACAGACCGGTACATCCGTGGATTCCTTGATCAGAGCTACCTGCTCGGCAATGCCGCTGGCGATTTCCACCTGCGCACCAGTGACGCCCAGACGCGATACGTAATAGACAAAGCCTTCCGCGTTTTTCGCAATGAGGTCAATGCGCTCACGGGGGGAAGTCGGCGCGATAAGCTGAATGTGACGCAATTCTGCCGTGGGCTTCAGTTCGGCGTTTTGCAGAGCCTCTTCCGGGGGCAGGTCAAGTACCAGCACTCCGTCCACACCCGCCGCAGCGGCGTCGATATGGAAGCGCTCATAACCATAAGTATAGACCGGATTCAGATACGTGAAGAAAACCAGAGGGATTTGGGACTGGGTGCGCAGCTTGCGGACCATCTCCAGCACCTTGGGAAAGGTGGCTCCGGCTTTCAGTGCCCGGTCTGCCGCCATCTGGTTCACCACGCCGTCAGCGAGGGGATCGGAAAACGGCACGCCCAGTTCCACGATGTCCACCCCGGCACGTTCCAGGGCCAGCACGATGTCCACCGTGATGTCCAAAGTCGGGTCTCCTGCGCAGATATAGGCGACGAAAGCGCGCTTGCCGGAGGTGCGTAGCTCAGCGAAATGGCGGTCAATGCGGTTGGTTGGGGCGGACATGGAGGGCTGTGTATTTAGCGCGTCCCTTTCATCTGTGCAACTGGACGGCTTCACTTCAGCAGACACAAAAAGCTGAATCCTGGCCACTCCCGGACGCATTTGACGGGGTTCGGTATCCGTTTTCACCCTTCTCATTTCATGAAATTCACTCCTGCCGCTCTTTTTCTCACCCTTTTGGGTTCCATTTCTCTCTCCTCTTCAGGTGCCGAACCGACTCCTCCTCCCGGTTTTCGTACCCTTTTTAATGGGCGTGATCTCACTGGCTGGCACGGCTTGAACCCTCATTCCGTCGTCAAACTCAAGGACGCAAAAAAAGACGAAGCCTTGAAAGCAATGCGCGCGGAATTTGCCAAGCATTGGCATGTGGAAAATGGCGAGCTGGTAAATGTCGGCACAGGTCCCTATGCCACCACGGATGAAGCCTTTGGCGACATCGAATTTCTTATCGAATACAAGACCGTGGCCAAAGCGGACAGCGGCATCTACCTGCGGGGCACACCCCAGGTTCAGATCTGGGACATCAACCAGCCTGATGATGCCAAAAAGCCGGACCGCCATCCCAAGCTCGGCTCCGGTGGCCTCTTTAACAACACACCGAAAACCCCAGGTCGTGATCCGCTGGTGGTCGCCGATAAACCTTTTGGCGAGTGGAACAGCTTTCGCATCCGCCAGATTGGCGATGTGACCTGGGTCTGGTTGAATGACAAGCTGGTGGTGGATGCCGCCAAGATGGAAAACTATTGGGATAAAACCCAGCCGCTTCCAGCCACCGGACCCTTGATGCTGCAAACCCACGGCGGTGAAATCCGCTGGCGCAATCTCTTCATTCGCGAGATTGGCAAGGAAGAAGCGACTAAGATCTTGAGCGAAAAGAAGTAAGGTCTTGAAGAGGTAAAGCTTCCTGAATTGCTCCAGGTAGCTTTATCGCCAGACCCGCCAACGATGCCAGCACAGGCTCCTCTTGTGCTTCCTCCAGAGGTTCATCGCCATGATGACTTTCCTCGGCAGCCACCTCGGCATCCAGTCGCAGCTCTTGCTGCTTCGGTGGTCGGGTATCCTCCGTGGTCATGCGTACGCCGATCGGTTTGCTGATGCCAAATTCCTGCATCGACACTCCATAGATGACGTCCGCGCGGCTCATGGTGCGCTTATTGTGCGTCACGATGATGAACTGGGAGTTATCGATGAAGTTGTCCAGCATCTTCAGGAAGCGGGAGATGTTGGATTCATCCAGCGGAGCATCAAGCTCGTCCAGTACGCAGAAGGGGCTGGGCTTCACTTGATAGATGGAGAAGAGCAGCGCCACGGCCGTCATGCTGCGTTCACCCCCGGAGAGCAGGGAAATAGTCTGCAATTTCTTACCAGGTGGCTTGGCAATGATCTCGATACCAGACTCGAGCGGATCCGTGTCATCCGTAAGCATGAGGTCAGCTTTCGCCGTGGGGCCGAACAGCTCGCGGAAGTTGTTGTGGAAGAAGCCACGCACGAGTTCAAAAGTCTCGGAGAACATGATCTTCGTGGTCTCGTTGATCCTGGCGATGACCTGGAGAAGTTCTTCCTTGGAATTCACCAGATCGTTGTGCTGGGTATCGAGGAAGTTGTGACGCTCTTCCAGCTCCTCAAATTCCTGAATGGCATCCAGGTTGACTGCGCCGATGCTTTCCAGCTTCTGCCGCAATTCACCGACGACTTCGCTGACGAAATCCCAATCTGGGTGACCTTCTTCACCAGGAATCTCAATGGCATCCAGGTCCACTTCATCCGCATCGACCACTGGCATGTCAGTGGCTGCGCTTGAGGATTCGTCGGCCTCCTCCGTTTCATTCTGTTGCTCTTCAGCGGTGTCTTGAGCAGTGACTTCCTGCACGGCCTCATTGAAAGCAGTGGTCGAGGACTTGCGCTTGTCACCGCCGCGACCGCGTGACTTCTTCTGCTCGCTGATGCTGTACATGAGCGCGTGATAGTCCGGCTCAAAGGCCGAGATGTGGAAGGCGTAACGCTCCTGCACCTGATTGATCAGGTTTTCCAGGCGCAGATCCACGCGGGTAAGCTGCACCTCGATGCGGTTGCGGGAATCGCTGAGTCCGGAGGTCTGCTGGCGCAATTGGACGAGCTGGTTTTCCAGTTCAGTCACACGCTCGAAGGCGCCTGCACGCTCTTCAGTCTTGTTTTGTAAATGTTCATCAATGGCCTCAATCGCCCCACGCTGGGATTCTACCTGCTCGGCGAAACGGGCGTTTTCTGCCATCCCTTGCTCGATGCGACTGCGCCAAGTATTGATCTCCAAATCGAAGCGCTGAATCGCCGCTTCCAGTTCATGCAGACGCGTGGCCATCGGCGCTTTCTGCCGCTCCAGCGATTGCAGGGCACTTTGCTCCAGAGCTAGCGCGGTGCGGAGTTCATTGAGACGCTCGCTGGATTCAAGTTCACGCCGAAGGAAAGCCTCCATTTCGATTTCCAGCTCGCCTTCGTGGATGCGTGCTCCTTCGAGCTGCTCCTGGGCCACGGTGGATTCCTCCCTCTGCCAGGCGATCTGGGCCTCGGCGGCTTGGATGCGTCCGGTGATCTGGTTTTGATCCCACTCCACACTTTCCAGTTTTGTGGAGGCTTGCTGGAGTGCACGCTGAACGACCGAAAGCTTGCCTGTGAGTTGTGAAAAGCCTTCTCGGGCGCGCTGGCTTTGCTCCCGCAGAGTCAGCTCCTCTCGCTGCATGTCTTCCACCTGGGCGCGCAGTTGGGCCACAGCGTCTTCCTTTTCCAGGACCTGATACTCGTATCCTTCCAGCTCCACCTTCAGGGTGCGTACTTCGGCCTCTCTCCGCAGCATGGAGGCGGCTTCTTCTTTCGTCGCACCGCCATGGATGACGCCGTCAGCGGCGATGAATTCACCCTGCAAAGTGGCAATGGCCACATCGCGAAGCTGCTTTTTCAGACGCAGTGCGGTGTGCAGATCATCGACGATGAGCACATTGTTCAGCAGTCTGTCAGTGAGCTCTTGCACGCCCTGGCGAGCCTTCACTTTGTCAATCGCCCACGCAATGCCGCCTTCAGGCACCAGTTGCCGGTCCGGCACGGCCCGCATGGTGGCGAAGTCGTGCGGAAGCAGGGCGGCCTTGCCAAGCATTTTGTTAGACAGCCGGTCCAGTATCTGTGAGGCCAGCTCACTGTCAGTGAGAAGTACGGCCTGTAAATGATCTCGCAAGGCAGCTTCAATGGCGGCGATGAAACGCGGTTCCACTTCGATGGCGGAAGCCAGGAGACCGCGCACACCCACGGAATAGACCTCTGGATTGTCCAGGCCTTTCAAGACCTGCTGAGTACCTTCAGCCAGGCCCTCGCCTTTTTGCAAAAGCTGCTCGATAATCTCGATGCGGGACCGGCGCTGGGTGACGGCACGTTGCAGCTCTGTCAGTTCTTCATTGAGGGCATCCCTCTGGCCGCGCTTCTCGATGATTTCGCGCGCGCAGTACTTCGCTTTTTCATCCAGTTCGTTGCGCGTTTCTTCCAGGTCTTGGATCTCCTTTTGAAGATTGTCGAATTCGATCTGGCTGGTTTCTTTGGCCTCGGCGGAGACCTGCCGGTCATGAGCCAGGGTCTCATATCGCTGGCGGTCCGCAGTGATTTGGTTGGTCAGCGACTGCGCCCGCGCATCGGCGGAGGCAATCTGGCCTTCGAATTGGCGGATGGATTCCCGTACGGACCTCCGGTCACTGTCCAGCCGGCTGCGATCAGGCAGGATGGCATTGTGAATGCTCAGGTGCTCATTGAGGGAAATCTGCCTTGTCTCGATGTTTTCACGGATGCTGATGAGCTGCTCATCCGCGCTGATCATCTCCTGCCGCTGCTGCTCCAAATGGTGCTGCCCCTGGGTGATCTGCTCCTCATTCTGGCGGATGCGGCCGTGAAGTTCTTCGTTACGCTCATTGTTAAACCCGATGCGGCCCTCGGCGCTTTGCACCTGACTGCGCAGCTCCTGCGACTGTTGGCGGAGCTGGTTGATCTGAGATTCGACTGAGTGATAGGCCTCACGCGTTTCGGTGGCTTCTAGCTCGGTGGTTTGCAGGCGCTGCTGCAATTGCTCAAGCTGCTCCGTCATCATGCGCACATGATTTTCAGATTCGGCCTTTTCTGCGCTGTATTCGCTATACTGGCGGTGAGCCAGATGCGTGTCGAACATCCGCACATCATCCAGCAAGGTCTGATAACGGCGTGCCTTTGCCGCTTGGCGCTGGAGCGTGCCCATCTGTCGCTTCACTTCGGCGATGACGTCCGCCACGCGCAGCAGGTTGGCTTCCGTATATTCTAGCTTGCGCAGAGCCTCCTTTTTCTGGCCTTTAAATTTGGTGATGCCAGCGGCCTCTTCGAAAACCATGCGTCGATCTTCCGGCTTTGAGCTCAAAAGCATGTCAATCTGGCCCTGAGCCATGATGGAGTATGCTTGTCGGCCAATCCCCGTTCCTGAAAACAGGTCATTGATGTCCTTCAGTCGGCACACCGTATTGTTCAGCCGGTATTCGCTGCGCCCATCGCGGAAGACTCGTCGGCAAATGGCCACCTCGTTATATGCCACTCCCAGTGCCTGCTCACAGTCGGCCATGGTCAGCACCACTTCTGCTAGACCCACTGGCTTACGTTTATCCGTACCATTGAAAATAACATCCGCCATTTCCTCACCACGCAGGGCCTTGGCCGATGTCTCCCCCAGCACCCAGCGGATGGCATCCACCACATTGGATTTGCCACAACCATTCGGACCCACGATGCCAGTGACTCCTTTGTGAAACTCAAAATGCGTCTTGTCCGCAAAGGACTTGAAGCCGTGAAGGGTGAGGCTCTTGAGGTACATAATGGCGAAAGGTTAACAGGTGAAAGTGCCTGCTTTCGCCACCTTAGAGCAAGCAAGAAGCGAATATTTTACCACATCTTGTGTTTATTTAATACTCATTAAACAATATATGGGATTTAGAGGGTTCGTTTTCCTGTGAATAGATCCCCTCGTTGTGAATAAACACAACCTCCTCCCATTCATCCCCGCGCATCACCTGCTTTGCTCGGTGGCGCGTAGATGGGCCGTGGAATTGGTCCCATGCCTGCATCGCCATCACGGGCTTGATCCTTGATCGCACGTGCAATCGCTTCAGCCAATTTTTCTCGGTAGGAAGAAGTCGCTACCAGGGCTGCCTCCTTCGCATTCGTCAAGTATCCGCATTCTACGAGAATGCAGGGCAGGGCAGGATTTCGGGTTAGACGCAGTCGTCGGCGTACGAGGCCTGCATTATCACGTTCGTAAGGAGCCAGGGCGGAAAGGTTTCGCTGTACTCGTTTGGCCAGTGCATAGCTGTCGCTGCGCCAGTAATAAGTCTCCGGCCCGGCGCGGTAGCGGCTGCCATAATTGAAATGAATGCTCACCAGCACGGCATCGCCATAACGGTTGGCCCTGGCCACGCGTTGATCCAGGTCCACAAAGAAATCAGAATCCCTCATCAGCACCACTTTATAGCCGGGCCAGAGCTCACTGCGCAGCCGCTTGGCCACATCCAGAGCCAGTTGTTTTTCCACTAAGCCACGAGCACGCGCACCCGAATCCTTGCCGCCATGTCCAGCATCGATAATGACAGTATTAAATCCCTTGGGCCCGGGCCGGTCCCCATAAATGCTGCGCTGGCTTAAACGCGGGGCGCTTCCGCAAGCGACTAGAAAAAGGCAAAGGAGGGCTGCGGCGAGGTGGCGGGTCAGTGGCATGATGTGGTGCGATTGAATGCAAGGGGCGTGCCAGTTCCTTGCTCAGCCTTGCGGCGAAAAGACCGCCATAGATTGCACCGGGGTTTCCTCGATCTCTGGGTATTCTCCTTCGCCTGGAGGGCCGGGGAAATTTTCATCCACAAAACGCCGCCATGTATCTCGTGTTTTGACGGAGATCAGCTCCTGGATCCCATCTCCACATTTGCCGCAGACCATGATGCTGTGCAGGAGATTGATACCCTCGCAGATGCCGGTGATCACAAAATCGTCCACACCCGTATCCCCGCGCCGAATGCCGCAGACGGAGCAATGATGCAGCCCCCGATGCAGATCCACATTCTCATCCTGATATTCGGCCAGGCGCTTTTTGGACTCCTGGGAAAACTCTTCCATCATGCTGATGCGGCAATGGTCACACAGCGCGTATTCCATCACGCATTCGCCCTGTTTATAGGCCTTGGAAATTTGGAAGCCACCTCGGTCATCCTCCAGGGTTTCCCCACATCGGGTGCAATGACGGAACGGCCGCTCCTCGTATTCGCAATGGAGGTCACGGGGTATAGGCGGGGGAGTCTCATCGGCCATGGGGTATCATGCCTCCGAAGCAGGCCCTTGCCAAGACATATGGCAGGACAATTTATTTAAGCCGGCACATCTTCATCCGGCTCAGGCCGTGAGTGAAAACGATGGCTCTGGCGTTGATATTCAGCCAGGATGTCATCCAGTTCCATTAGGCTGCCGATCTGGCCAAACCGTCCGCGTAAAAATTTACCGCCGGGAATGCTGCGGGTATATCCCATCAGGCGTGAACGCATCGAGCGCACGATCTCAAATTCCCCACCCCGATTGCTCCTTGCGATGGCCAGTTCACAATGCTTCCGCATGAAGGCAAAACGCTGCTCGACTGTGGCTGGGGTAGCATGCACGCCGGTTTCCAGGTATTGCTTGGCCTCCTGGAAAACCCATGGATTCGCCATCGCGGCCCGGCCGATCATGATGCCCCGTACATTTGTTTGCGCCCGGCGCACCTCCACATCCATCCCGCTGGCGATGTCGCCATTGCCGATGACGGGTATTTTTACCGCATCTGCCACTTGGCCAATCACTTCCCAGTCCGCCTGTCCGGTATATCCTTGCGCCCGCGTGCGGCCATGGACCGTGATGGCTTGAATACCACAGTCTTCCAGGATTTTAGCCACCTCCACGGCATTGATGCTTTGGGCATCCCACCCGATACGCATTTTCGCCGTCACCGGGATGGGCACGGCTTTGGCCACCTCACGAGCCACCTCCGCCAGCATGGGGCAGTTTTTCAGGAGGGAAGAACCGCCGTTTTTAGAGACCACCTTATTTACGGGGCAGCCAAAATTGATGTCGATGAAGTCGGGTTGTTTCCAATCGATGATCTTCCTCGCCGCCTCTCCCATACGAACCCCGTCGGCACCAAAGAGCTGAACGCCCAGCGGTCGTTGGCCATCTTCAAAGTCCGTATAGTGGCGCGTCCGGTCATCCCGCTGCAGAATACCTTCCGCACTGACGAATTCAGTGACCACCACATCTGCACCCAGATCCTTGCATAGACCGCGAAAAGTCACATCGGTGACTCCCGCCATCGGGGCGAGGTAGAGAGGAAAACGATCACTGTTCAGCCAAGGAAGCATCTTTTAGAATAAGCGCAGTTGTGCAATGGGCAAGGTTCGTGCTTGCTCTCCAGGTCAGATAGCGTTCGAATGATCCGGTAAAATACGATGGATAATCAATACAGCGATGACTTTCAACGCTTTGCTGCGGAACCGACATGGGGCGGGGGTCATTACCGAACCCCTGACCCTGACTTGGAGTCTAGGGCGCGTGAACTGGCTTCCTACGTGGTCAAGACAGGTTCTGAAGCCTCAATGACCCAGTTCTGTGAACAGCTTTATGTGAATCCAGGGGCGGCACACCAGGGCAGCCAGGCTTTGCTCGCTACTTTTGATGACAGCGGCCTTTGGCTGGCCAGTCTGGCCCAGCCAGCGCATCTGGTGGCAGAACTCCGCCATCAATGCGCACTGCTGACCCGGGTCGTTGTGACGCAATGGACTCGACAGGGGGAAACGCATAAACTGGTGCGTCTTGCCGAAGCTCTTATGGATGCCCAGCCTCCAGTTTTGTCCCATGAGGCAGGGCAGATCATGGCGCTTTTGGCCAGTCTTCTTGGCATTTTGCGGCCAGGGCCTGCACCACGCTGGCTGGCCGCCAGCCGCCCGCTGTTGCGGGATTCTGTGGATCCGCATTTGATTAAGGAGGCCGTCCAGTGGGTCAGTGTAGGCCAGCTGCTCGCCCCGCTACCTCAGGAAGACCGCCATCTATGGAACCGTCGGCTGCGGGATCCTGAGCACGACTGGGACTGGGAAAGCCAGGAGGCCTTGGATGCCTTGCGTCACCTCGCTGTACTACTTCCAGAGGACCATGATTCATTGCACTTATTCCGGGCCACCATTCCGCGCTGTTGGTGGGAGCTCTGGCGTGATCAGCGGCAACCCCGAGCCCCGGCAGTAGATTCAAAGGCACCTCGTTTTTCTAACTTCATCCTCGGCTTGGCCGTGGGTGTCGGCTGCATGATGCTGGCTGGCGGGTGGACGACTTTCCAGAACTCTTCGCCAGACACCGCCGAGTCAGTTGCTCCCCAGTCTCCTGTGGAAAAGGGTTATAGCTTCCATGCGGTGGATACCTCCGTGCCGCAGTCTCCCTACATGAAAGCTCGGCAGGATGAAATCGCCAGCATCCTCAAATCCATGCCGGAACTGGAGCGTATGTATGGCTTGGTCAAAAAAGGGAACTTGAATGACTCCCTGAATTATGTCCAGGGGCAGACATCCTTGGCCGCTCAGGGCAGCCGTGAATATCAATCCCTGTTGCGCTGCCTCATGCTGGACCCGCCATTGGATCTCGCCGTGCGCAGTCAGGTAGCCAAAGCTGCCGTGCGCGTACTGACTGCCAAAGAAATGTTCACGACCTTGCAGCTTTGTCTCCACCCGGACTCGCCCAATCTCAAAGAAGCTCGCGAATGCGCCGAGCTCCTGCTTGCCCTCAGCAGTGACGATCTGACGGAAGACGAACGCCAAATACTTTTCGCTGCCTCCACCAGCAAATAAAGGAAAAGGCGCATGCCCGTGCATGACGGCATGCGCCCCGACAATAGATCAGCCTATTTCCAATACTTCTCGATCGCACTGACCAGGCCAGGGATTGTATTGGCTTCGGCTTCGATATCCACCTTCAGACCGCGTTTGCGTGCAGCCTCAGAGGTGATCGGCCCGATGCTCGCCACTTTGATATCCGCTGGCATGGCGATGTTCAGATTCATGAAGCAATCCACCGTGCTGGCACTGGTGAAAGTGATCATGTCCGCCCCCTCATTCACCACGCGGGAGATGGCTTCCAGATTGTCATCCTTTTCAGGCACGGTGCGGTAAGCGATGGCCTCATCCACGATTGCACCTAAACCGGTAAGTTCATTGGCGATGACCTCGCGCGTCTCTTCACCACGCACCCAGAGGACGTTCACGTTCTCCATATTCTGGTATTCTTTGAGTGCTGCCACCAAGCCTTCAGCCACAAAGTTTTTCTCCGGCATCAGGTCCACATCCAGGTGCTGCTCCCGCACCTTTTCCGCAGTACCCGGTCCCACCACCGCGATGCGCACACCGCCGATGCTGCGTGCATCCTTGTAGATTTTGTAAAACATCTTGAAGAATGCATCCACGGCATTCGGGCTGGTGAAAATCAGCCATTCATACTGATGGCAGTCCTGCACCAGTTCACCGAAAAGCACGAGATTATGCGGCTCCTCAATGCGGATGGTGGGCAGTTCGATCACGTCCGCGCCCAAAAGACGCAGTTTCTTGCTCAATGCCCCCACCTGCTGGCGGGTCCGTGTCACCACGATGCGCTTGCCAAATAAAGGCCGGTTTTCGAACCAGTTGATGTTTTTACGCTCGTTCACCACGTTACCCACCACTGCGACAGCAGGTGCTTTAAATCCGGCTTCTTTGACCTTCGCCGCCATGGTGCCAAGAGTGCCGATAAGCGTCTGCTGGCGGCCATGAGTTGCCCATCGCACCAATGCCATCGGCGTCTCAGGATCCGCTCCATTTTCGATGAATTTTCCCGTGATCTCTTCCATCCGTTCCACACCCATCAGGAAGACTTTGGTGCCGTCCGCCTTGGCCAGCTTGGCATAGTCCAGGCTCGTCTCCTCCTTGGTCGGATCCTCATGCCCGGTAAAAATGGTCAATTGGCTGCAATGATCACGATGCGTCACCGGAATGCCCGCATAGGCCGGGCCCGCAATCGCGCTGGTGATGCCTGGCACAATTTCAAAAGCCACACCTGCCTCCGCCAGCTCCGCCGCTTCTTCCGCTCCACGGCCGAAGAGGACCGGATCTCCGCCTTTAAGTCGCGTCACCACCTTGCCCTCACGCGTCAGTTTGACGATCAGAGCATTGATCTGGTCTTGCGTCAGCGTGTGCTCCTTGGCTTTTTTGCCCACATACATCCTTTCGGTGCCCGGTTTTGCGTGGCGCAGCAGCTCTGGATTGCACAGATAATCATACACGAGAACATCGGCCGCTTCGATGCACTCCTTGCCTTTGATCGTCAGCAGCCCCGGATCGCCAGGACCGGCGCCGACGAGATAACAGATGCCTGGGGAAGGGGATGCAGATGATTTCGACATGATTGGGAAAGGGGCTACGACTGTGGCGAGCCTTCCGCGCATGGCAACTCCCGCTCATCATGGAGCAAAGGAGTGTCAGGGAACCGCAGCATGGACAGGCATGCTGCCGTTGCTTCCGTCAGGACCTGGCGGGATTCACAAGCTGGACATCCGCGGCCCCTGACACCGTTTGATTAGTGCAGACATCCGGCTTCGACAAGCGGCAAAACTTCTCTTTGAAGCATAATTTTTCCACGAAATCACCAGATGTGAAAAATGGTGTTGTCGAAAAAGCGCAGATTCGGTAGAAGACAGGACGTAATTCATATTACCCAACAATAATATCATGGTCTGGAAGATTCTATCTGCCCTCTCTGCCGCCTGTCTCGCAGGCGCTGCTTGCTTCGCTTGGCTCAATCAACAGGACCTCGAGAAGGAGCGTAACCGCTTGTCCTTCGCCAATACCAACCTCGCATTGGCTCAGACACGCAAGGTGGAGGGAGATGAAGCGCTCAAGGTGAAGCAGGAACTCCTCGCTTCCAGCCAGAAAGAACGTGACACATCTCGCGAAGAAGTCCTCAAGCTGACTGCTGAAGCTCAGGAAAAAGAAGCCGCGATGGCCGTCATCAAAGGCAATCTGGATCAGGTTACCGCACAGGTCACCTCGGTGGAAAAACAGATCGCAGATGCTGGCGACATCGAAAAACTGGTCGCCCAGATCGAAAAGCTCAAAAAAGAGCAGCAGGATGCTGAAGGCGCTGTCGCCAATCAGAATCAGCGGGTCGCTTCCGCCAAGGAACAGTACGATTACGTCGTTTCCCAGATCAATACCCTCCGGGACACCGAAGCCCAGGGACGTCGCGGCATTGTTTCTCCAGATTTCACAGCCCGTGTTTCCCAATACTTCCCAGAGTGGGATTTCGCCATCCTCAGCAAGGGCAATTCCCAAGGTGTCTTTGCCAACGCGGATCTTGAGGTCAAGCGCGGCCGTCAGGTCATCGCCAAACTCAAAGTGCGCAATGTGGAACAGCACGGCGCCATCGCTGACCTTATTCCTGGGACTTTGGTCGAAGGCAATGCCATCCGCGCAGGTGACATGGTCGTCGCTGCCGCCAAGCAAAGCTCCGAAGAGGCCAAGCCCACAGGTGGCGCTCCTGTCCCGACTGAAGGTGCTACTCCAGCCATGGACACGACCGTTCCTGGATCTCCCGCTCCAGCCACAAGTGATCCTTTTGGTGCTCCCGCAGCCCCGGCTGCTCCAGCCATGAGCGATCCTTTCGGTGCCCCAGCCGCCCCGGCTGCTCCTGCTAATTCTGATCCTTTCGGTGCTCCTGCCGCCCCGGCTGCTCCCGCTAACTCGGATCCTTTTGGCGCTGCTCCTCCCCCTGCGGCAGGTGCATCCATGACATCCGATCCTTTTGCTAATTAAGACCCTGGGCTTCCCTTCCTGTTTCCAGGTAACTTTTCTTTTCTCTCCCCCATGACCAAAGTCCTTTTCATTCTCAGCGCCGTGGTGATGCTCGTCGCCACTTTCTTCGCTTATCAAAATGGCCGTGCTTTCGCTGAAGTTCGCCAGTCCGTGGCCAATACTAACAGCAATGTCCTGAAGGAACTCAATGCTGCTAAGAAGATCGTCGCCGAAGTTACCCAGGTCTCCAATGACGCAGAAGCCGTCAAACAAGAACTGGATATCGAAGCTGAAAAGATCAAAAGCCAGAAGCTCAAAATCGTTCAGGCTGACAACGATACCAAGCGTGCCCAGGAAGACCTGGACGGTCGCAATTCCAAGCTGGCCGAATTGAAAATCAAGCTCGACAAACTCCCTCAGGGCGTCAAGCCCGAGACACTTGTCGAGGATATGAACAACATCAAAAAGGCCATCGCTGAGCTTCAGACAGCAGCCGAGATGAAGAAAAAAGAAGTGGATGCTGAAGAAGCCAAAGTGGCTGAAACCCGCAAAGGACTGGATGATCTCATCCGCAAGATCGAAGACCGCAAAAAAGGTTTCGATCGCAACGGTCTCAGTGCCCAGGTCGTGGCTGTTAACAGCGATTGGGGTTTTGTCGTCGTCAATGCCGGTCAGAGCAAAGGCATCACCGAAGCCACCAAACTTCTCGTCACTCGCGGCACCCAAACTGTGGGCAAGCTCAGCATCGTCTCGGTTGAAGGCAATCGCACCGTCGCCAATATTCTCCCAGATACCCTGGCAGAAGGCATGACCATCGCTCCTGGAGATCGCGTCATTTTAGAAAATCTCTACCAATAACTCCAAAATTGAGTAGCTTGAGCGTTATGTCCCCCCGTCTCATTCTTCAGTCCATCCTCGCCCTCGTGCTGGCTCAGACGATGGTTTCCTGCGCGTCAGACAAGCCTAAGCGTCGTGAACGCGTGCCACCACCCGCTGTGGGTGACAGCAGCCTGCCTTGGAATCGTCCACCCAAGTGGGAAGGAAACGCCAAGTATGGATCCATGATGCAGGGCAGCCGCTAAGATTGTCCCTCGCCGCATTTTTTCGAAAGGCAGCCTCCCAAAAGGCTGCCTTTTGTTTTGTTCATCCTGCGTGATGTTCCTCATCACCATCGTTATCTGTAGAGCCGTCGTCTCTCCTGCCTTCTTCTGTCCGTAATCCCCTCTGATGATCTTTTCCCTCACCTCCCGCATGCTGCGCACTGTGGATCCCAAGTGCCTCACAAAGATCGCCTGGAACTTTGGTTACAAAGGAGCGCGCTCAGTCATGCTTTTCAAAAAACGCATGGAGCAAGGGACCTACTTCCCGCCTTTCCTGTACATCTCCATCCTCAATTCATGCAACCTGCGTTGCCAGGGCTGCTGGGTGGATGTGGATAAACCTCGCGAAGCCATCAAGCTCGAGGAACTGAACAAAATCATCAACGACGCCAAAAATCACGGCAATGCCTTTTTCGGCCTCCTGGGTGGAGAGCCCTTCATGCATCCCGAGCTTCTGGACCTCCTGGCAATGCATCCGGACTGCTACTTTCAGGTCTTCACCAATGGCCAGTTCATTACTGCCAAAACCGCCGATGCCCTTCGCAAAATCGGCAATTCCACACCTCTCGTCAGTGTCGAAGGTAACAGCACCGTCAGCGACGAGCGTCGTGGCAAAAAAGATGTGCTGAACAAAACTCTGCGTGGTCTGCAAAATTGCCTGGATGCCAAGCTCATGACCGGCGTGGCCACCAGTTTGTGCCAGACCAATATTGATGACCTGCTCACCCGCGAATGGCTGCAAAAGCTCATTGATATGGGGGTCCACTACACTTGGTATCACACCTACCGCCCCGTCGGCCCCAAGATCAACGACCAGCTCGCTCTCACCCCAGACCAGATCACCCAGGTCCGCCGTTTCGTCACCTCCATGCGGGCAGAGATGCCCATCGCCATCGTGGATGCTTATTATGACCACCAGGGCAAAGCGCTCTGCCCCATGGCCACCGGCATCAGCCATCACATTGGCCCTACTGGGGGGCTTGAGCCTTGCCCCATCATCCAGTTCGCCACCGAAAACATCCGTACCGACCGCGATATTTTCGATGTTTTCAACGAATCCGGATTCCTCAAAGACTTCCGTGAAACTGCCGCCAAGCACACCCGTGGCTGCATTGTCCTGGAGCGTCCAGATCTCGTCAAAGATCTAGCCCT